>DAOORA010000050.1:0-34714 GCA_035389045.1 Bacteroidales bacterium
ACGAGCACGCTGTTGGTTCCTGTGCCTGATGTGATGGACCCTCCCGGTGAGATGCTCCAGGAATATCCTGTCATGCCGGCTTCTGTCGAGTAAACAAAACCTGTGGAACCGTTGCATACAGAATCAGGTCCAGTGATCGCCGGAACCGGCAAGGTATTTACCATGACATTATATGTGGTCGCTGTAGCTGCCGTACAACCGTTTCCATCCGTATAGTTTACGCTGATGGTCTGAGGTCCGGCATTATTCCAGGTTACGAGCACGCTATTGGTTCCTGTGCCTGATGTAATGGAACCTCCTGCAGATATGATCCAGGAATATCCCATCATGCCGGCTTCCGTCGAATAGGCAACACCCGCTGATCCGTTGCAGACAGAGTCTGCTCCTGTGATTACCGGGACCGGCAAGGTATTTACCATGACATTATATGTGGTCGCTGTAGCTGCCGTACAACCGTTTCCATCTGTATAATTCACGCTGATGGTCTGAGGTCCGGCAGTGTTCCAGGACACCTGTACACTGTTTGTTCCTGCTCCTGATGTAATGGAACCTCCCGCAGATATGATCCAGGAATATCCCGTCATGCCGGCTTCCGTCGAATAGGCAACACCCGTTGATCCGTTGCAGACAGAGTCTGCTCCTGTGATTACCGGGACCGGCAAGGTATTTACCATGACATTATATGTGGTCGCTGTAGCTGCCGTACAACCGTTTCCATCTGTATAATTCACGCTGATGGTCTGAGGTCCGGCAGTGTTCCAGGACACCTGTACACTGTTTGTCCCTGCTCCCGATGTGATGGAACCGCCTGCAGATATACTCCAGGAATATCCCGTCATGCCGGCTTCCGTCGAGTAAACAACACCTGTGGAACCGTTGCATACAAAATCAGGACCAGTGATCGCCGGAACCGGCAAGGTATTTACCATAATATCATATGTGGTAGCAGTGTCTGCCGTACACCCGTTTACATCCGTATAGTTTACGCTGATGGTCTGAGGTCCTGCAATATTCCATGACACCTGTACACTGTTTGTTCCTGTTCCCGATGTGATGGAACCGCCTGCAGATATACTCCAGGAATATCCCGTCAGGCCGGCTTCCGTTGAGTAAACAACACCTGTGGAACCGTTGCATACAGAATCAGGCCCGGTGATCGCCGGAACCGGACGCGAATTTACGGTGACCGGAAAATCTCCGGAAATTGTTCCGTTACCACAGGAGTTGACGCCCATCACCGTTAGGACTCCTGAGGTGGCAGTCTCTGAAAAATCAATAGTGACCGGATTGGTTGACCCGGAAATAATAACTCCGGTACCGCTGTATGACCACAGGTAAGTCGTAGCGTTATTGATGTCCGGAACCGAATAACTAACATTGTTTTGGCCGGGGCATACTGCAGAATCACCGCTAATAATGCCGGCAGGCGAAGGGCTCTGTATCACCGAGACCATGACGCTGTCAAAAGCGCTGCACCCGAAAGTATCCGTTACAGCAAGATGATACATGGTGGTAGTTGCCGGGAATACCGTATGAGATATTCCTGCCCCCAACCCCTGATCCCAAAAATACTGAAGCGGAAGGCTTCCGCTTGTTCCGGTGGCGTCGAGTACCAGGGAACCTCCGGCACAAATTGTTGTGTCGTTATTCGTCACAATAACCGGTTTGGGATGGACGGTAAGCAGGGCGGTGTCAGAAAACTGGGTACAGGTAATGGTAATGGCGCAACGGTAACTATTATCATTCAGGGAGTAATGGGCCTGGAGTATATGCAACGAATCGGTATGCACCCCGGCATAGGTGGCGTCATCCTGAAGATCTTCCCATAGTGATCCGTTGCGTACCTGCCACTGAAAAGTGCTTCCAGCAACAGCCGTCACATAAAATCCGGTATGCCCGTCTTCGCAAATGGTTGAAGATGCCGGCTGTGAAACAATCGTAGGGCTGATGCTGCCGTCTGTATAAGAGATATTGATTACCGTAAGGTCGGGTTTTACCAGTTCTGAAGTGAGAAGAAAATCAAGATCTGAGTTACCGCCTTTATAAATAAATAGGATGTCACAAAGTTTTCCTGAAATCAGGTCCACACCGGCACTGTCCAGTGGATCCCCCACCCATGAGATTACAACCTGCCAGGCATTTGGCCCGCTTGCCGGAACGCCGCACATGAGCCCGGGAAGCAAAGCATCTGCATTGTCAAATCCGGCAAAGGTCAATACCGAGGTATCATAAGTAATATAAACAGTAAGTGCGCCTAATGAATCTATAGTACTATAATTTACCGGAACAAAGGCTGTGTCGTTCAGGCAGCCGGAGGTGTGAGGAACCGTTAGCTGCTGGGCCATACCGAGGCCGCCGTTCAGTATGCAGAATATAAGGATGCCTGTAATTTTTGTAAATAATTTTTTCATGGTATACTATTTTAATTTATTGTTTTTTATGCTGTTACAAGAAAACCGCGGATTGTTAACAATGTAAAAACCCGACACGGTCAGGTTCGCCGGATGATGTAATAGCCCGCCTTATTAAACCAAGAGATTATTATATGATTTATCAGTGAATACAATGGTGTTTTGCTTTAGTTTTTAACAAGTTTATATGTGTAGTTTCTTTTATTCATTCTGATAGAACAAACAATTTGAATATAATATATTCCTTTTTCTAACCCATGTAAATGCTTTATACTGAAATGTTCGTCCTGTTTTTGAACATTCATCTTTCTGGTAAGCCGGCCATCGGCAGCAAAGAGATTTATTTCTTCAACAAAGGCTGAGCTTGAAATTTCTATTGTAATACCATCAATAAAAGGGTTGGGATATATACCAGCATTCATTACTTCAAAATCATTTCCGGACAATACCGTTACATGTAACATGACAGCATCGGACACTATGGATACACAGGTATTGCTTAGCATGCATCTGAAAGAGGCTCCGTCTAATGCCAGGGAGGGTTGAAGCACATGAAGAGTATCCTCTTTGCCACCCTGAAATATTTGGTTGTCCTGGATGTTTCCCCATCCGCTTCCCTGATTGATCTGCCATTGAATGCTATCATAATCTGAAGCCCCGACAGAAAAAAAACCATTTTGGGTTGTATTTAAGGTTAGTGGCAGCGGCTGCATATTGATCACAGGGTTTTCCGGAACCGCCAGACTTCCATTGGAATAATTAATATTGATCGGGTCACCTGCCGAATCAGCGATTTCGCAATTGGTCATAAAGTTTACCGGAATATTTCCTCCTGAAATCACTCTAAAATTCAGTACAGCAAAAAGTCCTGCATTAAAATTTACTCCTTCTCCGGCATTATCAATCCATGAAATCCCGATTTTTCCTATCCGTGGGCCATTCACGGGCACACGGATATCGTTGTACATGGTGCCCGAAGCAAGCGGGTTGATATTGCTTAGAAAAACGGAATCAACCATGCTGGTGTCGTATCCGATAAATAATGTAATTGCACCTATATTGGGTATAGCCGACATATTTACAGGAATGTTAGCAATAGTACCGATGCACGATTGCACATGGCCAATCTGCATGGTTTGCGTATGCACCCGCCCGCACATCAATATCAGTAAACAAAAAGCGACAGCCTTACAGAGTTTCATAGTATCGCATTAATTACCGGGGAAAATGATCATGGAGCGTGTTGCATTGAAATTCCTGGTAACGCCTTCAACAGTGATTTTGTAATAATAAGCCCCGCTTTTTAATCCCGAACCGTCGAAACGGATGGTGTATTTCCCTGCTTTTTGCACCGTGGATACCAGGGTGCCGACTTCCTGTCCCAGCACATCGTAAGCTTTAAGCAATACATTGCCTTCTTCGGGCAATACATATCCGATTTCCGTTTCTCCGCGGAAAGGATTCGGATGATTCTGGCTCAGTTCAAAATCCAAATCCGGAGTAATACGGATATCGGGATAACTCAAGCGGACGCCATGCATAATATCTGCTGTTTTATCGGCAAATTCACTTGCAGCATCGAGGCTGAGCGCGATATTGTCTTTTTCGGAGGCGTTTTCACTGACTTTCAGATGCAGGACACATAACACATCATTGCTGTTAAATACCGCAGGAGACAGGCTATCCCAGGCAATGACGACTTTTCCTTTCCTGGCGCTGTATAATAATCCTGGCAGGGAGGACGAAATACCCTCAACATCTGCGAACTTCTCAGGATAATCAATGATCAGAGTAACAGCAGCGGGTTGTATCATATTTTCACATAGTATCGGAAGATCAATGTTTTGATCCCTGTTTGTAAATATCTCTCCTTTTTCGAAAAGCTCAATCCCCGAATTTTTAAGCATTACCGGAGTAAACGAACCGTTCACATCTCCGGCACACAATGTTTTTATGTCATGAGTAATATTGGTGTCAGCCAAAACAATAGTATCTTTCAGGAATACAATGTCTTTGATCTGGAAATTGTCGATCTGGCCGACAACGCGTCTTCTGATCAGCAAGGCATCGGTGCTTGAAATGGTATTTGAGTGATTAACATCAGCCGCCGTGTCCTGTAGCCTGTTCAATACGGACAATCCTATGCTGGCCCTGCGCACCAATAAGGCATCTGTTGAATTGACGCCTCCCCACGGAAAAACGGCGGACGCATCAATTAAATATGTTTTCTGTGGATTCAGTCCCAGGTCGTATGCTCCGTCCACGCCGGCGGTTACGGAATCTAAATTTACCCCTTCGGTGTTTCTCAGGTATACGGTGGCATTGCTTATCGGAGTGCCAGCCAGATTCTGATAGGTGACAGACCCTGTTATTGACTTGGGATATCCCAGTATAACTTCCGCCTCAGGCGTATTTTTCATGGGTTCGGTATTACCGACATTGTCTTTGGCAATAGAGAAAAAACCATACTCCGAATTTTCTATCCCTGAAAGATGAGCAGTGTCCCCGAAGATATATTCTCCGAATAAATTATATGGCCCGGCATCCCTGGAATAATAGAGCATATATTTTTGTATTCCGCAGCCGCCCGGATCATCCTGTCCGCTGAATATGATATCAAGCGAACTCGGAGAGGTTTGTATAAGGGTATCTATCGAACTGGCCGGCGCCTTAGCATCTATTTTATTAAACCATTCATTCGTATTAATAGATTCATTAATATCAAAAACAATTTTGGCCTGAGCCAGCACGGAATCGCCTGTGATATCAGATGATCTGGGTTTAATGGTAAAAGTGACAAATCCCTCGCCAACATGGGTGTTGGTATCGTTGACCGGCAGAAATCCGGTTTGCGGATCATTAGGAGGAAGGCCTGTTGCAGGGTCAATAGACCGGAATACCCAGAACGCTTCATGGTTGACCACGTCGAGTCCGGCGACAACATCAACATAAACATTTAACGAATCTCTGACATCGAGTCTTGTGGTATAATGTGCGGTATTGGCCGGTACAGAGAAATTAAAATCGCCAAAACCAAAATTTCCGATTTGCAATGAATTCCAGTTGATCTTGCTGCTGAGCGGGACATTAATTTTCACTTCCTGTGCCGGAGCCGTAGCAAAAACAGGATCGTTTTCAAACCAAACGGTATAGGACAGCTGGTCATTGACGGATACCCACTGTGGTTCTGCATATCCCGCTGGTCCGGCAATAATATTCGGATCCTGAGGGCAATCGATCGGAATGAACAACACAAACACACACTTGCTGGCATTGCAGCCATTGGAGTCTGTCACCGAACAGCAATACAATCCTGATCCTGAAACGGTGAGTGTACCTCCCGGCCAGCTGTAAGTATAGGGAGGTGTTCCCCCGGAAGCTGTTGCGGATAATGTCGTTGAGGTTGGGTCACCATTACAGTAACGGATAACGGTATTTCCTCCACTGACCGATACGGTTAATTTCGCGGGCTCTCCGATGGTGACGTTTGTTCTTCCGTGGCAGCCGTTTGCGTCTGTCGCAGTGACCGTATAGGTTCCGGCTGCCAAACCACTGGCTGTAGCGCCCCCGCTGCCATTCGACCATGTATAGGTGTATGGCTCGTCACCGCCAGAGGCAGAAGCTGTCGCAGTGCCATCACTGCCTCCGTGACAGGAGGGATTTTTCGATGATGTTATAGTTACCGGGAATGCATTATAGGACATTTCCACCTCCACGGAGCCGGTTCCTTTGCAACCGGCAGAATCAGTGACCGTAACACTGTAAGTTCCCTGGGACAAATCTGTAATGGTTGATGTCGTCCCGCCATTTGACCACTCATACGTATAGGGGGTGCTGCCTCCGCTGGCTGTCACCGTTGCGGTTCCATCCGCCGTATTATCACAGCTTTCGGGGGTGGATGCCATAGTAGTACCTAATGTGGACATGGAAAGCTCAATAGTAACCGTTTCCGTTCCCTGGCAACCGTTGGCGTCCACAACGGTAACCGTATAATCTCCTTCGGCCAGATTGCTGATGCCCGGCGTGTTTTCGCCGGTCGACCACGTATACGTATAAGGAGGTGTCCCGTTGCTGACATTTGTTACCTGCGCCGTTCCATCCGAAGCCCCGGTACAGGTTACATCGGTATGGTCAACCTCGATCTGGCCAAACCCGTTAAAAAATAAAAACTGGAGTATGAATAATATTCCGGCAAACTTGATTTTTGCAGAATTACCCTGTTGAGAATTTAAATATCTTTTCATGTTTTTGTGTATTTTAAATACTTTGTAATACTGAATTATGCGGATATTTATATGATATTAGTTTTTTCTTAATTTTTTCAGTGCCGGTTTTACCATGCGTTTGAACAGTTTTGCCGACTCCTCTTTACTCATGCAGCTTCTGTCCGGAATGACCGGTTTGCGTTGTTCCGTCATTTTAGACAGGGTGAAGGCCAATATTTCCTTTTTTTGCATGTCCTGTGCACTTTTTGCTTTTTGGATTATCGTCTTGATTATTTCTTTATCCCGCATCAGGATCAGTGATTTCGCACAAAACTCAGCCACAGAGAGATTGTTGCTCTCTAAGCTGTCGAGTAACACAGGAACGGACAGATGCCACAGCCGCTGTATTTGCCCGTTGGCTTCTTCGTAGGTATTAGGGTTTTTTATTCCCGACATATAGATGTAGCGGGTGACTTTTTCATCAATGATCTTCTTATCTGCTGCCGTCAGCATTACCTCGCCTCTTAATTCCCGATCCCCTAATTCTTTGGCAAGCTTCTTCAGTTCATTTTTATTTCTTGACGAATCCAATATACTGATTATTTCGGACACGGTTTTTTCCGATAAATATTTTGCATCATCATAAATTCCGGAACTGTTTTCGCCAGGACGGGTGTTATGGTTTTGAGCCCCGGAAAGGGTATCTGATACGAGATTCTCATTTTTATTCTGCCCGTATAACCCGCTGCATAACAAAATAAAAACAATAAAAAACCCTTTTAAAATGTAATTACTTTTTTTCATTGTGACACCTCCAAATTATTAAACATAATACCATAAATAATAATATCTTTTTTTGTTATTTCTCCAAATGTTTTTTAGTGACCATAAAAGTTTCATTTAAAAAATCAACGCCTTGCTGTTCCCTGATGGCCCCCGCCAACGCTTCATTTTCATATAAGTTTTGCACATCCCTGACCAGTCTGTCTGTGAGTGTTCTGTCCATAGCGGTTTCCGGCAGGGAAAGTTGCCCGTTCATAATATAACAGGCATTATAGAGGAAAAAATATTGTTTTGCCAACACGGTTGTTTGTTCCGATAATCCCAGTAAAATTGGGATATCCAGGTCTCCGTAAATTTCTTTCATAAATGCAATATTCCTGTTGAATATTATCTGATTGCTTTTTATAATAATATCCTGTAAATCTTTTTGCACGATTTTTTCCCAAACGGTTTGCCAGGCATTCCTTTGATCATCCTCAACATAAATGTCATGTTTAAGAATGGCATCAGCGATTATTTCCTGTTCATTTTTTGTCAGGATAATATTGGGCATGTTTCCGATTTGTTTCAGACAAACAATAATACTATCGCTTTTATACTTTTCTGATAATGAAACGCTTATCATTTCCCGGATTCGGATTAAATAGCTGTTGTTTTGCATGCTGAAAATGTTCCTGAATAAACTCCGCACCAATGTACAGGCCGCATTTTCGTCCAGCTGGATAACAGTCCAAACAGCCCGGTGTGGCATGAATAAGGGACTGTTAAGCGGGCGCCGGACCGACATGTCAATCGCAGAAAAATTCTTAATAAAACTTTTCTCTTCCAGCATGGTTTGTGCAAAATTTCCAAGATAAGTGATTACTTCAGTTTTGTAAGTGGAATCCCAGCTGATATAGGCCATACGGGTCAAAAGAAACCGTGCATCAGAGGGGTTCTCCATTTTACTGAAGGTGTCCGTGCTTTGCAGATTCAGGAAGTTATCAAGCCTGACTTTCATTTCTTTCCAGTTCTCTGAGGTCAGGTTATCATATTCTTTGGGATAATAGTTATATGGCCGTTCTTTCTGTCCGTAAATATCGGTCACAGGTGCAATAACAAATAATGTAACAATGAAAAATAAAGCTTTATAGATTTTTGTTTTCATGATTTGTACTGTTTACCATTTGGGGTTTTCAGGATCCTTTGACCAATCTTTACTGGGAAAAGTTGCTTTTACTCCCGGGCTTATTTCTATTATTCTGCATCTGACTTCCTGGTCGGCATAACCGGTTCCGGCATAAAGCGCATAGTTAAAAGTATTATGATTCGTAGAATCAGACACATGAAAATAGGTTCTTGACGGAGCTGCTTCTTCGCCGTTGGGCAAGCCATCGGTATCGTCGTGATTGGGCCCGATAGTACCAAAGTTTCCCCAGGCATTATAACAATCCCGGTGATGTAATTCGTGTGTCATCGATTCAGCAACGCACTTCAGGTGTTTTCCTGTTCCTGTCATGTTAAAAGCATTTCCCGACATATCATTGAGGGTTTCTGTAGGCCCGTTCACATCACAGGCCAGGGGGCCAAGTTGCAAACCATCGGTTGGCGACCAGGCTCCGTAATCCAGGGTCTGATCGTAAGTGCAAATATCCATATCCTCGACCACCTCGCCATCTTTCCAGAAAACAAACCAGCAGGGAGGGTTTGCGGTGGAGGGTGCACCTCCGTTCACGTTTAAATCCGGGTCGAAAAAGATTTTAACTTTATTGGCAGGGGTCATATCTGTTGATGAAAAGGTATGACTGTTCCCTTCTCCGTCCTGGCAGGAAACCCTTATCGTTCCATAAGCATCACCAAAATCACTGTTTGACGCAGAACTTAATTCGCTGTAAGGTATTCTCAAATCGGTGCCTGTTTTTGACGTACCTCCGGTAGTGCCCCAGTTATCCCAAATCCCATCCGGGGCTTCCCACTGCCAATCGGAGCAGTCGGAAGATGCTATGGCGCTGTACGAAATAAACTCGCCCACCACCACTTTCCAGGCTTTTCCGGTTGTATTATCCTTCACATAATCAATCCATAATTCATATACATCTAAATTGATCGTTGGGGATGTAGCGCTGCAATCACCGTTTTCCGCCTCAACGTATATTGGTGTTGTGAATTTATGATCGGCATCACCATCAGGGACCTGATCGGCATCAGCCGTGTAATACTCAATTCTGTCCCACGACCAGACTTCTTCATTCCATTCATTACCGGCTGCATCTTTGAAATAAAATGTAATGTTTATCGGGTCCGTCAGGCTGACAGGAAAATCATCAGATACTTCTGCTGTAAAGGTAACAGAACGACCTTCCATGCACTGGGTGATATTATCTTCCACCGTCAATGTTACTGATGCATCAACCACCGTGACGGTCACCTGGTCCTGATCCTTAAAACTGAAATCGGGGCCGACAACAGTAAGGGTATATGTGGTAGTCACTGCCGGTGTGGCCGTAGGATGTAAAATGTGAGGATCATTAAGCCCGGCCTGAGGACTCCAGGTATAACAATAATCCGGGTTTGCATCGCCCCCGCCGAGAATCACGCTTCCGGCGCCACAAATTGTCGAATCCTGTCCGGCATCTGCATTTTGTGAAGACACTTCCGGAACAGAAAAAAGAACTACCAATGAAAGCAATAAAAAGTATTTTGATTTAACAAAGCTCATCTTTATAATAATTTTCAAAATTTCTTTACCGTTGTATTGACTTATTTCCATTATCCTATTTTTTCAAGTACATAGTTTTTTTAATTTCATTTTATATTTTTACCCGGGGGCGCTCCTGTTTTTACAACTTGAAATAATTTTTACCAGGTTTTTAAGCATATATTTTTTTATTTCTTCTAACCCCTGATTTTTAATTTGTTCCCAGTCATCGCCACAAACGTACGCGAGCAATTGTTTCAGGTCATCTTCTTTTTTAAATGTATTATTGAAAAGGATGTTAATATTCAAAGACCTGAGGCTGCTGCCAAGACTTATCCCCGTTTTTTCTGAAGGGCGGACCAGATATTCTTTCAACAACAGGTCAAATGCATTGGGCGTTCCGGCTTCTCCGAGAATACCAATTACAGGCGCTGGTATCACAAGAGAGTCCTTAGCGCTTTTTGATAATGAGTCTACAATATATTCAGCTATTGCATATTCGTCTTTAACAATAGCGGCTCTGTATGGATTGTCTTTTCCGAAAGAATTGTTGTGTGCCCCATGTTTTATATAACTGCTTATCAGGTCGTTGTAGTAAAAGAAACGTTTTTTGCGTATGATGTCCGACCGGTAATAGATCATACGGATCATCGAATCAATTTCGGGGTATGATTTACTTGTCAGATAGTTATTAAATTCAGGAATGTTGAATTTTTCAAGGTAGGTGAGGGAACCGACCAGTTCCGGTTTGTTTTCACTCTGACTCCGAACCGAACTGACTGAAAATTTTGTTATTTCTTTGTCCTCCGGGAATCCTGCCAGAAAATGTACAGCCCTGTACACATAATCTGCTGCATCAATTTTAATAATGTTCTGGAATACCTGGTATTTGTTTTTCAGATCGAAGGCCGGGGGGAGATTTCCTTTGAGCAGCATTAATTCCCATAAGGTGTTTTCCCTGATAACCCTGTCATTACTATAAAGATTCGGGATTTTCTCATTAAACTGAGCAACAGAGTCCTGTTTTTGCCATTGGCAAAACACCTGTGTTGACAGCATGGTCAGAACAAGAAAAACAATAAAATTTTTCATGAAATAAAATGCAGTAAAATTACTATTCAGAAAATGCTTTACCATTGTTTTCCTCCTTTACTCCAGTCTGATGCAGGAACACCCAAGGCCCCGCGTGCAAAAGTCATCACACCGTATTCGTTGTCGCCGTATTCAGCATAGGTAGGATGCTTTATCACGCGCAGGTTATAAGTGTCTTTATTTCCTATGGTGCAACCTAATCCGGCCTCAAGAGGGTCGGGGAGGCCATCACCGATAAATACGGTTCCCGCAGGATTTCCCGCTGTGTCCGTATCAGCTGTTCCGCCAATTATTTGTAGTGCGTACACATTATGCTGCATCTCATGCCTGACCACTTCTGTACAACAATCAATGCCCTGTGCGCCTCCGAATTCAATTCCGTTAATCATCAGTCCGCCGGGGTAATGTGTGCCGCCGGCAAGCCGGCATACGGCCAGATTCTGAACATTCCACCACAAAAATGTCCCTATAGAAGACCACCCGTAGGAATTGTCGTTATCGTACTGAAACAAATTCAGATTGGGAACAGCCCCCTCTTTCCAGAATAAATACCAGCATGGCGGATCATCATTGGCTGTTGCTCCTCCGCTTCTGCTCAATTCAGGTGTAAAAAAGACCGATGCTTTTTGCGGAGGATTCAGATCTGTTGATGAACAGGTGCAATTATTGCCATCTCCGTCAATACAGGTAACGGTTACAGTTCCGTAATTCATTCCGAAATAGCTGTTGTTGGCGGAGCTTAAATCAGAATAAGGGATTACCATGCCGTTGCCATTTTTTGCATTCCCTCCGGCCGGGTTCCATGTGTCGGGAAAGCCGTCGGGCATATCCCATTCCCAGTCATGGCAATCAGAAGAAGCTATCGCACTGTATTCAATGGCGTCGCCCACAACAACTTTCCAGTCTTTTTTGGTGGCATTATCCCGAACATATTCTATCCATAACTCATATACATCAATATTAAGAGTTTCAGAGGTGGCGCTGCAATTATCGTTTTCCGCATCAACAAATATTGGTGTTGTAAATTTATGATCGGCATCGCCGTCGGGCACCTGCGCGGCAACCACCGTGCTGTATTCGGTTCTGTCCCACGACCAGTCCTCCTCCGTCCAGTCGGTACCATTGGCGTCCTTGTAATGGAATGTGAATAATAATTGATTGAAAAGGCCTGCAGGGAAGGCGTCTGAAGCTTCTGCCGTAAAGGTTACTGAGCGCCCCTCCATGCACTCGGTGATATTGTTTTCTACGGTTAATGTTACTTCGGCTTCCTCAACAGTAACCGTCACCTGATCCTCATCCCTGAAACTGAAATCCGGGCCAACCACTGTAAGGACATAAGTAGTAGTTACTGTCGGGCTTGCCACAGGATGTAATATATGAGGATCACTAAGTCCGGTCTGCGGACTCCAGCTATAGCAATAATCCGGGTCTTCATCACCACCGCCGATAACAACACTGCCTTCACCACAGATGGTCGTATCAGGCCCTGCATCAGCCTGAGAAAACGCCTTCGGCATAAATAACATGCACGCTAACGTCAGCAGTAAGATGATTTTGATTTTATTATACTTGATTTTCATAGTATTAATTGTTACATTTCATTGATCAGAGAATAATTTAATATTCGATAATATATCCAAGTCCGGCAATGGTTTTTGTGTAAATAGTTATTGTTCCTGAAACGCCCGGCCTCAGAATTCCAGAAGGCCCGTTTTCCTCTTCGAGCGGCACAACCAGTTCATGGTACATGTTGGTCAGCTGGTCAACGCTCAATGCTATGGGAGATATAGAAAGACTTTTCACTTTCACTTCAGGATTGATAATGTTGGTATTGCCAAGATTAGCATACTCAATGGTAAAGCTGGTAATCCTGTTCGATCTTGCCGAGGGCGGGGAAATGATATATACTCCAAGATTGGGCGCCGCTCCTGAAACAACTTCAAATCCCTCCTGGAGCGAAACAGTATCTCCGTTGAGTTTTTCCAAAACAAGGTCAAAAACACCTGGTTGTATGCCTGTCAGATCAAATGTTGCATATATTCTTGAATAGTCTACATATATAATATCCTCTGCTGTGATGGTGATTGTTCCGTTTTCAAGACGCGCATCCAGGTATGGGTCAAATTTTGATCCGATAATCTCCAGGGTGACCTGTCCGGTATTCCCTCCGGTAGCAGGGTTCGAGGACAGTATCTGGAAGGTGAGAATATCAGCTCTGACGTCAACGAGCTGGCTGTTTCCTGCCAGGGTGTTTCCATACAGCAACATATAGTAACTGCCATCCATCACCGAGGGCACAATAATCTTCTGATTCCCCTGATAGGGATTATCGCTTGAATAATCATATATGATCCGGGTAGGCATATCATCATATTTGAGGTACATTTCGTTGGACCCGCTGACCGAGTCGGCTTTAAGGGTTGTGAGCATGGTCTCGTCATTCTGCGAATACGCTATCGGGATGCGGAAATACAGGTTCTCAAAGTCATTCAGCGTATCGCCGAGCGTAACGCCAATGGGTAATTCACGCACGTTGGCAAACACCGGTTCATTAGTTTCGGAAATATTATTAACTTCATTATTTTCATATATTCCGTTTAGCACATCCGTTCTGATGATCACGTAATAATAACCCAGGTGAAGCCCGTTTGCTCTGGCTGTAAGGCTTCGGGGAACTTCTGCACCCGCCCCGAGATTTATGCCTGACTGATACGATCCGAATAATTCATCATCTATATCCCAGAAAGGATCTTCAGAAAAATAAACCATATCTTTTACGGTTCCAATGGCAGGATTCTGACCGATATTTTTCAGCGTCCATTGTATGGTTGTCGTTTTTCCGACGGTCACCGAATCCGGTGGAACGATCTCGACAACGAAAAGGTCAGCAGGAGGCGGCTGAGAAATCACTGTAAATGCATATTTTGTGTTGTTGTTTTCGTCTGATTCAAATATTCCATTGCCACCGTCGGTCATAATAATAATGATGAAGTTCCCTGTTACATTGTTGGGCAAAGTAACCGGCAGCGTATCCGAATATGTTTCGTTAATGCCGATAATCCCTGTTCTGGTTTTTGACCCGATCATTACGTCGCCTGTATTAATTACAAAATCCGACGATAAATATATTTTATCTGTCCAGGTACTTCCCGAAATACTGCCCACGCCCTGATTTTTGACAGTCCAGATAGCATTGAACGACACGCCGGTAACGGCCTGTGTCGGCACGGAAAATGATGTCACCACGAGGTCGGGGGGCGGGGTAAGGGTAATATGAGTGGTTAGCATGGACGGTCCGTTCTTTTTCCTTGCCCCGCTGTTGTTTAATAAATTGCCATCATTATTATCCTGTTCATAATCGGCTACCACCAGCAGGTAATAATTCCCGCTTATGCCGTTGGGTATATTGAATGACTGGCTGCAGCTGTAACTTTCATCAAAGTCCAGTATTCCGTGGTGATTTCGTTTTCCGAGGTACAGGTCTGTATTTTGGTTCCATATGCTGTCGGTGGATAAATAAACGGCATCATACCAGGTGATCACGGAGCCGGTAACCGACAGATTTTTTACTGTCCATTGCACCGTTACAGCTTGTCCGGAATTCACGGTATCGGGGTTTACAATATCCAGCGCCACAAGATCAACAGGTGGAAGCGGCTGGATATACAACGCATTGCTTCTTAAAACATTATTATACTCTGCTGTGTATTCAAAAATGGAATCTTCTGCATCTGCAAAAACATAAATATAGTGATTTCCTCCAGCAAGACCAGCCGGAAGGTTAATATCTGATACAATGGAATACGTTGAATCTGCAGCCACGGAAAACGATGCCGCTAATGAACGCAGATGACTAGACGAACCGGGATCCCAGATAGGAATTGACGAAATAAATACCTTGTCGATCCACGTTTTGCCCGTGATATTTTTTGCACCTGCATTTTTCACAATAAAATTCAGCGGGATATTGTTTCCTGCCTCTGCAGAATCAGGTATCTGGATATTCATAACCTGCAAATCGGCCCATGTTCCTATATTCAGATGTATCATAAAATCGGCAATATTATTATTTTCATTAATGGCTTCATCAATGCCGTCACCGTAGTCGGTGTAAACATGGACATAATAATTTCCCTGAAGGCCTTCAGGAATTTCAACGGACAATTGATTGGGCATGGTATCACCCGGATGCAGTGTGCCGTTGCATACTTTTTCGCCCAGAAACACATTTCCTCCCTGGTAATACGATGGAAAATGTGACAGATAAATTCGGTCTTTCCATGTTTTGTTCCACATGGTCAGTGTTCCGGTATTTTCTGTTACCCATTGAACGTTGATGGTTTCCCCTGAATTTGCGGAAGAAGGAACGACCAGGCTGCTGACAATAAGATCCGGCCTTTTAATCTGGATGGTTGATGCGCTGTGTTCCAGATTATTTGCTTCAGAATAGTTTTCGAATATCTGGTCCAGATAATCGGCATGAATAAAAATATAATATGTTCCGGGAACCGCAGAGTCGGGCAAAGTGACAAACACTTGTTTGATGATACTGTCTCCCGGATCAATGTATGCGTCATAGTTCAGTGAGGCGATCTGAAAAACAGAATCGGGATCATAAACCGGGCTATGGGTCATCAAGATACGGTCTGTCCAGTTACGGTTATAAACGATGCCTGTCCCCACATTTTTAATGGACCATTTGATATCAATGGCCTGAGTGCCGCTGTCCGCAGGGGGAATTAAAATAGTACTTACGGCCAGGTCGGGTTTGGCAAGCCAGATACTATCCGTACTTCGTAAAAGATTATTGTTTTCGTTGCCATTTTCATATATATTATTGTTCCAATCCGAATAAATGTACAAGTAATAGGCGCCCGATAAATTGTCCGGCAGAGATATTGATTTGGTGCGGTTCAGGCTTTCACCGGGCAGTAAAGAAGTTGAGGTATAACTCTGTTCAGTTACCAGGATCATAGAATCAGGGTGATAAACCGGAGATTTTGATATCATGATCCGGTCTTTCCAGGTTTTATTCAATATTTTTCCATGTCCGTTGTTCAATACCGACCACTGGAGGTTGAACGGCAGGCTGGTATTATTTACCAGGGGGCAGACCATATTGGAAATGATAAGGTCTGGATTTACAATCATTACCGGGTTGTCTGTTCTGAGCACGTTATTATTTTCATACTCAAACTCAAAAACATTGTTGTTCAAATCTGTCTTAACATATACATAATAAGGCCCTGTCAGGTTTTGGGAAAAATTGATCTGTTTAGTGGCAGAATAGGTGCTGTCGGGAGGCAGGCTGCTGACACTTATTGATTTAGGTCCCAGATTTAAAGCCTGGCCGATGTCGAAATAAGGGAGGTCAGATAAATAAACGCCATCGGTCCAGTTGAACACCGTGGGCGGTGTAGCTCCCTGATTCTGCACAGTCCAGCCGACCATAAAAACATCCTGGTTGCTTATGGTGTCCGGCATATTGATATGAGTAACTACAAGATCTGCGGGCGGTGTGAGGTACACAATTACGGAATCGCTTCTTGTGGTATTATTGTTTTCATATACATATTCGAATACATTATTGGCAACGTCGGTTATCACGTAAAAATAATAGGTGCCGTAAATATTGGACGGGATGGTCACCGCATGGGTAGTGGTATACGAACTGTCCGGGTTCAGAAGCCCGGTATGAGTGAATGTTCCAAGGTTCACGGCAGTATTGATGTTCAGCGCCGTATCTGATGAAATGTAAACCCTGTCGCTCCAGTTGCTGGTATTGGTGTTTCCATCTCCATAGTTCTTTACCGTCCAGGAAATAGTAACCGTCTGTCCGGAAAACATATCGGCAGGCGTAATGATAGAGGTGACTTTCAGATCGGGTTCCGGTGGTATGGGGAAAATGACTTCTTTATAGAAAAAATTATCATGATATGGCGGCTGGTCGGAGATTTCTTTAACCACATTGACATAACTTCCGCCATGGGTATATGCCCGGTAATAGGGTGGAGGATTGTAAGGCAGGGGAGGACCTGTCTGTGGCCAGTTCATAAAAAGAGCATCCATTGCATCGGTTATTACGAAAAGGTAATAAGAACCGATCAGATTTGCAGGTATTTGTATCTGTTGGGTCTGAACATAGTTTTCGCCGGGATCGAGGTAGCTGACATTAGGATATTGTCCGAGCAGAATATCTTCCGCTTCACCAATCCGGACTTCAATATCAGGCGAAAGCCACACACGGTCCATCCATATATTTCCTGAGGGCGTAGGCCAGTTACCATCATTCTGTACGGTCCAGCTTATCGTCATCGGCTGGCCTGCAATGGGTTGCGAATTTGTTATTCCTGTAACATGGAGTTCGGGAAGCCCGGTGATAGAGAATACCTGAATTGGTCCCGGTGTCTGGGCACAGGGATTCTTTGCAACGATCCTCCATTTGCAGGTATCTCCGTATGTAAACAAACTGCTTCCTGTTAACTGATAATTGATCTGTGTGATATTCGAAACAGTTGGTGTTGTGGGCTGTGACACGTTATATTTCCAGATATACAGGTCGTATAACGAGGCATTAGCCGACGGACTCCATGAAAACAGTATCGGGTATGAAATATCAAAAGAACTGTCCGCCGGCAGCATGCTGGTGACAGCCGAAGGGGGTGTGTTTGAATATACGGTAATGGCCTTAGAGGCAAACGCAGAATCGATGCCGTCGCTCACTTTAACCGAATATACAGTGTTTACAGTAGGTTTAACCCATACTGCTGACAGGGTAGCAGAAAAACCAACAGGGTCGGACGACCAGTTAAACGTATAACCTCCCTGTCCACCCGATGCCTGTGCTGTCAACAGAACAGAATCACCCATGCAGATACCATCCTTGTTTGAAGTGATGTTAACCGATACGGACGGCGATACCAGCCCGCCGCGGTATACCACGCCTGGTGACAATATATTGCCGGCAGTGTCTGTGATTTCGCAGCTGGTCAGGAACGTTACCGGGCTGGCTCCGCTGTTGTATTTAAACCTGAGATCCAGTATCTTGCCGGTCCCGATGGTCACCCCGTCGATATCAAACCATGAAACAGCAATGGTGTTGCTGTTTAGTTTATTGATCAACGGGTATCCGGGTATCAGCAAAGAATGGATATTTAATGCCCTTCCATAAGACAGCGTTGTACTGTTAAACTGAATATATAATGTTATGGATCCGATCTTGGGGAGATCATGGGCTCTGACAGCTATGTCAATACTGTCACCCTGATGGGCTATCACGGTGTCTGCTGTCAGCATGGGGGTCTGGGCAAACACAGGTTTCATCAGGACAAGGATAAAAACAACCAGGGAAACACTCAGATTCATAATGGTCTTATGAAATATTCTGCTGCCTGTTGTGATAGCGGGCTTATCGGTTCTTATTATTTTCATGATTTTTTTATTTTTAAAATCAACATTAATTTTCATTATCGCATGATCATCATTCTGCGTGTTTCCTCAAACGTGTTCTTCATACCCGCTGCACGCAAACGATAGAAATAAACACCCTGTGCAAAATCTTTTCCGTCGATCTCCATCTCGTGCCATCCGGCAGAGAGTTTTTCGTAAGATATCTTTTTGATTTCAACGCCCTGCATATTTAACACACTCAGGTCAAGAGATACTTCTTCAGGCACATAAACCCGGACCATAGTTGATGAAGAGAACGGATTGGGAATATTGTCTTCCAGTTTAAATCCATCAAATTTTTCCGTAATATTCAATTGTTCAACCCTGAGTTGCAGTCCGCTGATCACGTTACCTTCCTTATCGGCAATTTCACACTGATCTGCCAGTGAAAAGCAGGCAACATCGTTCGGAGCGTCAGATTTAATCTTACATTTGAGGGATAAGAGCACGTTTTCATTCAGCGCCAAGCCGTTTTCGTCGTAAGCCCCAACCGATAAAACACCGTTATTGATATTGTGTTCAACATCGCTTCCATTCAGTGTAACTCCGTTGATCTCCATCAGGTTATCTGGGAATTGAATATGTAAGGTAACGGCGCCGGGCACAATGTTTTTGTTTACATATATCGGCAAAACAAAAGACTCTCCGGCAATAATATCGGCGTTTCCGCTGACGCATGCCATCTCCGGTGACCCTTCTGCCATCTTGGTGTTATAAATATTATAAGAACCGTTCACGTCACCCATGCATAACACCTTGATAATGCCGTTGGGTTGATTATTGGTGAGGTAAACGGACTTTCTTTCGGATGTCCAGTCGCCTGCTGCAAAAGAAGATGTCATACCGATGGTGCGTCTTAAAACCTGCAATGCGTCAGCGCTTGAAACCGTCTGAGAGTTATTAACATCGGCTGCATTCAGGTTGATACCACTCAGAGCGGCAAGGTTCACCACATGGCGCCTGATGACAAGGCCATCCGTTGCATTAATCCCGCCATGCAGATAGGTGGGTTTTGCGTAAAGGGTATAGGTTCCCCAGGCGAGACCGTCAAAATAATAATATCCAGACCCGGAAGTCAATACAGAGTCAATGATCACATGAGAAGCATTTTCCAGATATACCCATTCGTTTTGCATGGGTGTCTGTGAGATATTATTATATACAACGGTCCCGGCTGAAATATATCTCACGCCGATATATACATTATCGGTGGCGCTGCAGCTATTAGCGTCTGTCACCGATAAGGTGTAAGTTATGGATGAATTAGGTGTTGCAACAGGGTTTAGAATGTCATTATCAGACAAATAACTAGATGGAGTCCATAACAGGGTATAAGGCAGGCTGCCTCCGGTGACATTTCCGTTCAGTGTAACCGGTGCCCCCTGGTTAATGATCGTATCCGAACCAGCATTGACCACTGGAATAGGATGAACTGTCACGCTAAGGTATGATTCAGCTCCGTCACCGCAATTATTATGTCCTTTAACGGTAATATTTCCGGATACGGCAATATTAGTGAAGCTGACGGTGATTGAATTGGTCGAACTTGTTCCTGTCACCCCGGAGGGTAAGGTCCATATATAGGAAGTGATATTTGCTATGACCGGCACCGTATAGGTAATGTTATTCTGTCCTCTGCATGTGCTGGTAATTCCGGAGATCGTTCCTGCCGCGCCGGGCAGTACCTGAGGCAGTATCGTTATTGTCAGGATATTGCTCGTGTCAGGATTGTTGACCACATAAGGCAGGTTAGAGGTCATAATACAGATAATAGTGTCGTAATCCACAGGAGTATAAGAAAAAATATTCCCGTTGTTATTTGCATATTTCTGTTGCATCAGCGAGTCATTAACATACCATTGATATAATGGGTTTGTGCCGCCATTGGTGGGAATTGCAGTGCAGGTGACTACGGTATTTAAGCAGGGATTGAACGATGGCGCCGAAATAGTAACAGAAGCCACAGGAGGCGCCACAGTATATGCATGAACGAAAAGCTGCGGATTGCCGCCATTAGAAGTAATATACAATGTATCCGTATAGCTTCCTGCATAAACCGGGCTGAAGGTCACAGAAAGCATCGCTGACCCGCCCGGAGGAACAGTAAATGATGTGTGGTTAACCGTAAATACCGGGTTATTATTCGTAATATTGGTAACGATCAGCGTGTCGCAGCCATGGTTCGCAAATTGCACCGAGTCAGAGATTGATGCTCCGGCGACAATGCTGTCTATGTAAAGATCTGGGGACAGCAATTGTATTTCAGGACTCCCTGCCAAAATAAGATGAAGCGGAATAATTTCTTCACTGTGTAAAGGAGCATTCGAACTAATCCCGATCCCGCCGTAATGATGTCCGTTAAACAACCCGGAAGTTATAAGGGTTACCTGAACATTGGCCGAATCACCGGCTGCTACTGAGCCGTTATCAGGATCGGTGTCGATGCCAATCTTATTGATCATTGCGCCTGAAGCTACCCTGGCAACATTCGACAGATACCCGTTTTTATAACGATCAAAACAATATACACTGTCGCCTGATGTCTCATTGAACTCCCATAATCCGAGTGAATACTGTGACGTTGACACATATGGCTCTTTGTACAGGTTTTTAATCTGTACACCGCTGCGTGTTTCTTTCCATATGCGCAGCTCATCAAGCTGTCCGTAAAAATGACAGGAACTACTGTAGCCAATGCCTAAGCGGGCATCATTAATAATGGAGGGCCAGTAAGGATTATAGCTGCCATTGGTGACCACATTGCCGTCAAGGTATGTCCATACTTTATTCTGAACGATATCCCATGTAACAGCGATATGATGCCAGTTGCCGACATCCACATTATCGGCAATGGAATACGTGGTGTATGAATCACCGTTGTCGGCGCCAATTCTCAAATATATATAATTATAATATTGGTATATATTTATGCCTTTCCAGTTATTGTTTACCCCTGAAGAAGAAAACATGACTCTTTGTCCCGAACCGACACTGGACTTCATCCAGAATTCAATGGTTCCTTTTTGCGGCATAGTGCCAAAATCACCCAAAATCACTTCAGAATTACTGCCGTTGAAGGATAATGCATTTCCGGCGCCATTGGTGTAGTAAGCATTCCAGTTCAGGATATTGCTGCCGGTATTTTTTACCATCAGGTTGGAAATAATGGTGTCATAACATTCGCCTGAATTGATCAGTAGACTGTCGGGTGTAACAGCCAGCATCGGCGCAGCAATAATTGTCCCGCTGACATACAGCCGTTTAATTTCACTGTTATTCTGTATGATCAGTGTGTCGCTGTGGAGCCCCTGTACCATTGAATAAAAACTCACTGTGACAAGCCCGGAATCCCTGGGCATTATATAAGAAGGATAAAGGGAAGTGAATGCAGGATCAGCATGGTTTACAGCATTAATAATCAGCGAATCACAGCCAGTATTATAAATTGTGAACGTGTCAGAGACCAATACACCGGCATATATGGGTGAAAAGGCTTTAACACTGTCCTTAATCACAATTTGAGGAGATCCGTTAATTGTAAAAATTAAGGGCACAGTAACAAAAGAAGACACAGGCACATTGGTTGCTATCAGCATATGCTGTAGATAGGTTCCTGAATTGATCTGCCCTGCGTTGAACGTAATATCCAGCACCGAAGTGTCACCGGGCAAAATCCACGCTGCAGAATCGCTCAGGGTTATCCAGTCACATATTGATCCGTTTATTTCGAGATCGTCGATCACCACACCGTCACTCACAACAGAGCCATCGGAGGTGAACAGAAAACGAATTTTTACATAATCGCCAACATTGACATAATTGCTTATCGGAAACTGCTTCAGACTCCAGGATTCCGAACCGGTAAAACTTGGTGAAAGGGACACCCAGGAGCCTCCGTTCACACTTATCTGGGTATATAAATAGTCGTAACCGCTTTCCATCGATCTTTTTAACATATACTGTATCCTGGCGCTGTCTTTATTGGAAACAAATATGGAGTCTTTCATTTGTATGTAGTAACTCCAACTGTTGCCATAACTCCCGGACGGGCTCTCGGTGAGGCCGTTCACGCTGGTATAGCCCTGGTTAATGATACCCCAGTTGCCATTGGTTATCCATTTGCTCAAGCCATTTTCAAAATCATCTTTAAACACAGTGGTAAGAGAATAAACACAGCTTAAAGTGTCATTACCCGTATTAATGATCTGCATGGATGTTGTTATGGTGTCGTCACAAAGGTATGTGCCCGCTACAACACTGTCGGGGATAATGGTAATCCCGGGTGTATTCAGGATGGTGCCGCTGACATACAGATGACGGATTTCACTGTTGTTAAGTATGGTAAGGGTATCGCTGTGAAGCCCATAGACCATTGAATAAAAACTTACCGTGATGATCCCTGAATCTCCCGGCATGATATAAGGGGGAAAAACCGACGTAAAGGCAGGATCATTATTATTTACAGATGCAATCAACAATGAATCACACCCCATATTATATATTTTAAAAGTATCAGTAACGGTTGCCCCGGCCATGATATCGGGAAATATACTTATACTGTCGGTGAGCAGAATCTGGGGCGTTCCGTTAATGGTGAAACTCATCGGTACAATAATAATTGGGTTTAATGGATCATTTGATTCCACCACCAGGTTCTGATAATAGGTTCCGGATTGTAACAAGCCGGTACCGAATGTAATATCCAGGAGACCGGTGTCACCGGGTAATACACTGCCTGTCGTATCGCTCAGCGATGCCCAGACGCCCCCCGTTCCATTAATACTTACTTCATCTATGGACCAGTTATCATAGCCCGATCCGCTGTGGCTCAACTGACGCCATCTTATCAGGGTAGTCATACTCTGGGCGCCAACCGGTATCTGAGCCTGGACAGCCGTAAACACAGGGTAATTATCATTATAATACGTCTGAATGTTGACCCATGTGGCGCCATTATTTATCGAATATTCGAGTACAACATCTTCTCCTCCGTCAGCATTTTCACAGGGGCTGGAACCGGTACCGAATTTCAGGTAGAAAGCAATGACCCCGCCGCCCATGGTGTTAAAAGGTTTTGTAATAGCTTCCCTTGTACCGCTTCCATTAAAATATAATGCATTATTTCCGGCAGCAGTGCCGCACGAGTTAGACGCTACTCCGTTAGAAACGCTGCTCCATTGGGTGTTATCAACACCATTGTTAAAATTATCGGCTAAACTTTCAGAGAAATAATAAGAACATGTCAGGGTGTCATTACCTGTATTAATGATCTGCAGTGTGGAAACCACCGGGTCGACACAATTATTTGTGCTGACAACAATGTTATCCGGTTCCACATCAATAGCAGGTGTGGGTGTGGTTGCTCCCCATACATACAGGTGCACCGTTTCGCTGTTGCTTACAATGGTGATCGTATCATAGAAAACGGCCTGGGTCAATGAAGAGAAATTGACAATGATCTGTCCGGAATCCCGGGGTAACACATACGGTGGATAAACGGGCGTAAATGCCGCATTGTTATGGTTCAGGGCTGATATGATCAGGGAATCACATCCCGTATTATAGATCATAAATGTATCAGCTGCCGAACTGCCCGCCATGATCGAATGGAAAGTTCCGATACTGTCACCGAGAACGATCTGTGGAGGTCCGTTCAGTATAAGCTGTGTGGGTACAAAAGCTATCGGATGCAGAGGATCGTTAGTGTTTACAGCGATCACCGAATTATGTATGCCATTGTTGAAACCACCGGTATAAAAGGTTACCTCTAAAGTGGCCGTATCTCCTCCGGGCAGTAATCCGCTGACCATA
Organism: Bacteroidales bacterium; assembly: GCA_035389045.1. Lineage (GTDB taxonomy): Bacteria > Bacteroidota > Bacteroidia > Bacteroidales > CAIWKO01 > CAIWKO01. Next base: position 24,429 of record DAOORA010000050.1, read on the forward strand.
TCGGCTTCTATTTGCGGAGATTGTATTGGTGCGGCAGAGTTAACCCTTGTGGTATTAAGCAGAACGCCTTTTTTATCGGAATTAAAACTATACACGGTGTCGCCCGATGCTTCATTGAATTCCCAGCAACCTGTCAGTCCTGCCGGAGGCATGAATATTCCGTCATGAGCATTAGCACTTATATCGGCAGCCGCGCGGTTGACATTCCACATGCGGAATCCGTCAAGCTCCCCATTGAAATGGTAGCTTGCTGTACTATTGTAACAAACCCCAAGCCTCACATCCGAAAACACAGTGGGCCAGTATGAGTTATAACTGCCGTTATTGGTAACCACACCGTCATAATAGGTCCATATCTTATTCTGTGTTTTATCCCAGGTAACGGCTACATGGTGCCAATAACCATAACCAACATTAGTTGTTATCACATAATTGGTATAATACGATCCCGCATCGTCACCATAAATCAGATACAAATAGGTTCCGCTCTGATAAATATTCAATCCTTTCCAGTTTCCGTTAAGGCCTGAAGAACAATAAACCCTTCTTGTCCCCGAATTTACATTGGTTTTCATCCAGAATTCGACACAGCCCTGGTTAGGCATTTGCCCGAAGTTACCAAAAAGCACCTCGCTGGTACTGCCATTGAACGACAAGGATTTGCCGGCTCCGGTGCTATAATAAGCATTCCAGTCGAGTGTATCATTGCCCGTATTTATGACCTGTAGCGTAGCAACAATCGTGTCAACACAACTATTGGTACTCGCCAGTAAACTGTCCGGGGCCAATATCAATTCCGGAGTTGGCAAAATAGTCCCGCTTACATACAGATGCCTGGTGTCGCTATTGTTCAGAATGGTAAGGGTGTCGCTGTGCAGGCCCTGTGTCAGCGAATAAAAACTGACTACAATATTACCAGAGTCGCGGGGCAAAACAAATGATGGATAGGAAACTGTAAATGCCGTGTCGGCAATATTTACGGCTGTAATTTTTAATGAATCACATCCCGTATTATATACTTTAAAAGTATGAGTTGCGGTTTGTCCGGCCATTATGGACGGGAGGACGGTGGTGCTGTCGTGGAGCACGATCTGCGGTTGTCCCGTAAGAATAATCTGTGTAGGAATAACAGTAAACGGATGCAGTGGGTCATTGGTATAAATTCCGATCACCGAATTGTGTATCCCGTTGTTGAAACCATGGGTCACAAATGTTATAGCGATATCGGTCGTATCACCGCCGGGCAGCAAACCGCTGACCATATCTGCCTCTATTTGGGGAGATTGTACCGGGGCGGCAGAATTTACCCTGGTGGTATTTAGCAAAACACCTTTTTTGCCGGAGTTAAAACTATACACGGTGTCTCCCGACGGCTCATTGAAACCCCACAACCCTGTCAGGTCCGCAGGAGGCATGAATAACCCCTCGCGGTAATAATTACTGATTTCTGCAGCGGAACGGTTTACACTCCACATGCGTAATTCGTCGATCTCCCCGTTGAAATGGTAGCTTGCAGTAGTATTATAACAAACGCCAAGTCTTACATCCGAAAACATTGTTGGCCAGTAAGAGTTATAACTGCCGTTATTGGTAACCACACCGTCATAATAAGTCCAGATCTTGTTCTGTGTTTTATCCCAGGTAACAGCTACATGGTGCCAATAGCCATAGCCGACATTAGATATTATTGTATACGTAGTATAATACGATCCGGCATCGTTACCAAAAATCATATACAGATACGTTCCGCTCTGATAGATGTTCAACCCCTTCCAGTTTCCGTTAAGACCTGAAGAACTGAATACCCTTTTTGTCCCCGAGTTTACATTGGTTTTCATCCAGAATTCGACGCTGCCCTTATCCGGCATCTGCCCGAAATTCCCGAAAAGAACCTCGCTTGTGCTGCCATTGAACGACAACGATTTTCCGGGTCCGTTACAATAATAAGCATCCCAGTCGAGTGTATCATTGCCCGTATTGATTATTTGCAGGGTGGAAACAACAGTATCTTCACAAATATCCGTGGCGGCCAGGATACTGTCGGGAATCAGCACCAGCTCAGGTGTCTGCATAATAGTGCCGCTGACATAAAGATGTTTGTTTTCACTATTATTCAGTATGGTCAACGTATCTGAATGCAAGCCCTGGATCAGTGAAGTAAACTGAACGGTAATAATACCGGAATCCCTTGGTAAAATAAAAGAAGGGAACCCGGGAATAAATGCCGGATCAGCAACAGTTACACCGGTAATTTTTAAAGAATCACAGCCGGTATTATAAATTTTAAAAGTATCCGACACCAATGCTCCGGCCATAATCGACGGGAATGTCCTGATACTGTCATTGAAGACTACCTGAGGCGATCCGTTAAGAATAAGCTGTGTTGGCACCATAACGAATTGATTAAGGGGGTCGTTGGTATAGATTCCGATCAGCGAATTGTGTGTTCCGTTATTGAAGCCATTTGTGATAAAGGAGACCTCTACAGTGGCTGAATCTCCGTCTGCAACTTGTCCGCTGAAAGGATTAACATCTATCTGAGGATCGTTTATCAAGGCGCCTGAACTAACCCGGGTCGTGTTATATAAAACCCCTGAAATGTCTGAATTGAAACTGTAAACGGTATCGCCCGAAGGTTCATTAAATTCCCATAACCCGGTCAAACCTGCCGGAGGAATAAATAAGCCTTTGCGATAATAACTGCTGATTTCTGCAGCAGTGCGGTTAACGGTCCACAGGCGTAATTCATCAATTTCGCCATTGTAATGATATGTGGTGGATGACTGGTATCCGATACCCAGTCTTACATCCGAAAAATTGGTGACCCAGCGGGGATTATAACTACCGTTATTAGTCACAATTCCATCAAAACAGGTCGATACCTGGTTCACCGTTTTATCCCATGTGACTGCAACGTGGTGCCATTTTGTATAATCAACATTGGTTGTAATCGTAAATGTATAGTATGAGGCATTGTCATCACCCATGCGCAGATATAAATAAGTTCCGCTCTGATATATATTTACTCCTTTGTAGTTATTATTTATCCCTGAGGATGAAAATATATATTTCGTACCTGAGTTAACATTGGTCTTCATCCAGAATTCAACAGCACCTTTTACGGGCATGGGGCCAAGGTTCCCGAAATGAACCTCGCTGTTATTACCATTGAAATACAATGATTTTGATGCGCCTTCATCAGAATAGGCATACCAGTCCATCGTTTCATTCCCGGTATTGATCAACAGCAAGTTGGCAACGATGGTGTCATAACAAATGCTGGTGCTTACCCCTATACTGTCAGGAACTAATACTAACTCAGGGGTTGGCAATATGACGCCATCCACATAAAGACGTTTTTCATCACTGTTGCTCATAACGATCAGCGTATCGCTGTGACTGCCCTGAACCAATGATGAAAAATTAACTGTAATTATCCCGGAATCTCTGGGTGGGATAGCAGCAGGATAACCCGGAATAAAAGCCGAATCGTGAATAGTAACTCCGGTAATTTTCAGCGAATCACATCCTGTATTATACACTGTAAAATCTTTTGAAGCTATTACCCCGGCCATAATCGACGGGAATGTCCAGACACTGTCTGTTACCAGTATTTGCGGCTGGCCTGCAACAGTAAAACACAATGGAAGTAACGTATCCGGAGCCGCAGGGTCATTAGTTTGTATGGTCAGATTATAGCAATAAATGCCGTTATCCAATCCTGTAGAATTAAAAACAACATCTATAACCGTTGAGTCCTGGGGCGCAATAGTTCCCGAATCCTGCGTTAAGGCCAGCCATTCAGGATACACGTGAACCTTCGACATGGAATATTCAGCCATATTCGGAAGCATAGGTCCGGAGTTGTATCCATTTGTATAGAGATAACCTAAAGTCATCGTTGTTGCAATCACAAGGCCCTTGCCTATGTTGTACTCAACCGTTGTCGGTTGATATGAATACCTGGTTTCGGTAATAATTTTTGCATCACCGGGAAGATTCATAAAATAGCCGGCATTGGCGTCATTGCCGTTAAGAATTACCGGCAACCCGTCCACAATAGGATGGGTGGTTAATAATGATGTATTTTCGTCTTCATTATTCCCATTGGGAACATTTACCCCTCCAGGGAGATTTATTGTAGCGCCGGAATAATTGGCAAGCTGGCAGTGAAAAATCCCGCCGTTATTCACAAAGGTTTCAAACTTTGTTTTGTTGCTTGAAACGCTATTATAATATGCAGAACCCTGATTTCCTGTCACTATAATAATATTATATAAGGAAAAATCTGCTGCGGCTATCTGGCTGGAATTGATTTTTACCGGTGTTACACCATAATTGCTTTGTATAAAAGACTGCATATCAACATTCCATTCCGAGCCTTCCTGTATCACCAATATGGAAGTATCGGTTCCCGAACTGCCTGTGGTGTCGATATAGTAAAACAAACTGGCTAAACCTGTATTATAAATGGTCAACGGAATGGCAGCCGTATCATCGCAAGCGGCGGTGGCAAAAACAGTGTCGTGGCTCAGGACTAAATGGGGCGCGGGCAAAATATTCCCGCTGACATAAAGATATTTGGTTTCACTGTTATTCAGCACAACGATTGTGTCTGTATGTAAACCCTGAACCATTGAATAAAAACTTATCGGTATAATGCCGGAGCTGTGTGGTAGAATAAATGCCGGAAATACCGGTGAAAAGGCAGAATCAGTATGGGTTACTGCCGTTATTTTCAGGGTGTCGCATCCGGTATTATAAATGGCGAATGTGTCCGCCGCCATGGCGCCCGCCAATATCGGCGGAAAGTCTATCACGCTGTCTGTTACCATGATCTGCGGGTATCCAATGATGGTAAGGTTTAAAACTACGGACACTGATGGTGTAAACGGATCATTTGACACTATCGCAATGTTTTGGAAATAACTCCCTGCATTCAAATTTCCAACAGCAAATGTTATATCCACCGAAGAGGAGTCACTGGCTGCAACGGTGTCTGCAATCGGGCTTAATATAGCCAGGCTTTTACCAATACCCTTTATTTTAACATCATCAATAACGGAGCCCTCATAAAGCACAGATCCGTCGGAATGAAACCAAAAGCGGAACCTTACATAATCGCCATTATCGACATAGCTGCTGATGAAATGTTTTTTAAGGCTCCAGTCTTCATAACCGCTATAATCGTAAAGCGAAAACCATCCGCCCCCGTTTACACTCAATTGTGGCCTTAAATAATCAAAACCGCTCTCGAGGTTTCGTGTCAACATGAATTGTATGGCAGCACTATCTTTATTGCTGATAAGGAAGGAGTCTTTTACCTGAATATATTTATCCCAGTAATTATCATAAGTGCCGGCAGGGCTTTCGGTGAGGCCGAACCCGCTATTATATCCCGGGCTGATAACACCCCAGTTAGCATCTCCGATCCAGTTGTCCAGGCCGTTTTCAAAATCTTCACACCATTCCTGGCTGATCAGGTAATTCAATGGCTGGTAACCTGTATTTTCTATCATCAGGGATACCGTTTGTGTTGCCGCGCTGTCGCAGGAGGAAATCGTTGCGAAAACCGTATCCGGGCTGACATGTATCCGGGCAGGAGCGGGTAGTGCAACAAAGTTTACGGATAAGGTATCATTCGTAATATTCATGTCCCCGGCAAGACTTGTATAAACTGTAAAACTATTACTTGAATCCGTAGCCGTTATTTGTGGCATATTGACCGATACCTCCTGTTGAGGCACCAACAGACCGTTCCAGGTATAGGATACCGGCGATTGCGAATTAAAGATATACGTCAAAGGAACCTGCGTAAGCGTATCGCTGCCGTTGTTTTTTATCTGCACGCTTACATCTGAAGGAATTAATTGATATACATTATTATCCGGTTTAATGATACTTGCCAATTTAACATCCTTTTGCAAAGCTTGTAAAACGGTCAGGGAATAATCCTCTGATTCCCCATAAGTATATTGGTCGCAAGGATCATAAGGTGCGTCATAGTTAGAATACTCAGATCTAACGCGCATACGGTGGGCTCCCAGCGGGGCAGAACCTGGAATGGCAAACAGGTCGGTGATTGTGAATAAACCGGCCTGATTATCGTTAGTAATCACCCGTTCCTCATCCTCAAAATAAGCATTATCGTTGAAATCAACCCAGACCGAATACGCCAAACCATAACCATAAGACGTAAACGACATTGAAATAGTACCATACGGAAAACCAGATACCGTTTGAGAATCGCTGTAATCCGTATACGATGCAGAAGAACAATCGGAAGTATTGTCAATATTGGTTTCGCCACCGCTGGTGGTCACATTGGTGATCCACATATACGTGCAGGGGTCGGAAGAAACTTCCGGAACACAATAACAATCCGCAAGATACTTACTTACCACCAAAACGGGGTTGGAATACGATGAGCTTGAATCGTTAGTGCAGCTTATCATGCAACGGTAGTAAGCAGAAGCCGCCTGCGATGTTGTTAGTATTGCTTCATTTTCGCCGTCAAGGTCAGACCATGTGGTGCTGTCGGGAGATGATTGCCACTGGTAAGTGATCCCCGATGCGGCAACATTGTTTTGCAAGGTCAGCACAAAAATATCTATCGGACAAACAGTGTCAGCCGTAGCCATGGTGTTGCCCGGGTTGATACCTGCCGTACAAGGTTCTGCAGCAAGGACAGTGATGGAATAGTCCTCCGTTTCCCCATAATCAAGATCATTACACGGGTCGGAAGGCGCACCATAATAAGAATAATCGCCCCGTACCCGCATCCTGTACGTCCCCGGATCCACATAACCGGGAATATTGAAATAATCAGTGACCGTGAATTCCCCCTGAGGGTTGTTATTAGAAAACACCTGTTCCGAACCCTCAAAAATCCCATTATTATTATAATCGATCCATACCGTATAAGCCAGGCCATAACCATAGGATGTAAAAGACATTGTGGTATAGCCAAACTGATAATTGCTAACGGTGTCAGAACCGGTAAAATCGGCATATGATGATGAGTCACAGTCCGAAGTATTGCTGAAATCCGATATTCCTCCGCTGGTGGTTACATTGGTGATCCACATATAATTACACGGATAATATGATGCGGGAGATATACAATAGCAATCAGCGAGTAAATTATTGCTAACAAATACCGGGCTGGAATATGCGGTGTCCGAATCAAACGTACAGATGGTCATGCAGCGGTAATAAGCCGGAGTCGCCTGTGACGTGGCCAGTATCGCCGCAGTATCACCGGCCATATCGTTCCATAATGCACTGTCGGCAGACGATTGCCATTGGTATGTAATTCCCGCTGCAAATACATTGTTTTCCAAGGTCAGTGTAAAAACGTCTGTAGGACAAACCGTATCGGAAGTAACAAGGGTATTTCCGGGATCGGGCGTGCCGGAACATGTCGGGAGTGTAATTACGGTAAACGCATAATCTTCAGTTTCTCCGTACATCAGGGTGTCGCAAGGATCTGCGGGAGCGCCGTTGCTGTAATAGTCTCCCCTTATCCGCATTTTGTGAACGCCCGGCACAGCCGATGACGGAACCCAGAAGTAATCGGTAACCGTAAAGATCCCGCCAATATTATCGTTTATAATAACCCGTTCTGTCGAATCAAAAATATTGTCATCATTAAAGTCAATCCATACGGAATAAGCCATGGCAGCGCCGGAAGAAGTAAAAGAAACAGCTACCTGGGTCTGCTGGAAATATCCTGCTGTATCAGAACTGCTGAAATCATCATACGACGAATCGGAGCAGCCCGAATTTTTATTCAGGTTTAAAATCCCGTCCCCAGTAGAAATATTTGAAATCCACATGGCACAGGAGGTGTCAAATGACCTTGCCGGAATACATAAATCGACGTTCATCTCATTTCCTGATAACAACGGGCATATAAGATGTCTCTCATTCGTTGCGCTCAAACCATGCAAGGCTATGCAACTTTCATTATAACTACAGCTGTTCAGGGCATATTTCACCACGAGGGCGCAATAGTTCCGGACATCACAGGCCGGGGCCGGAACTATTTCAGAACCTTCATGAGACATGACACAGGAGGCTACATTGCTCCTGATATATTCCGGCGCCCCCAGGCAATCTGCCTTTATTGAATTAAACAACAAAACACAAAAAGCGACCGAAACAAATAGTAAATTTTTTGCTTTCATATTTGAAAATATAATGTTAATAACAATATTTCAGATAAATGATATAAACTTTTATAATAAATGTTAATTATAGTTAAAACAACTTACGAAGTTAACAATTTTGTTTTGAATAGTCAATAATTTAACGATATTTAACAGGGTTAACACAATATTAACAAGAAATATTAACAAATAATTTTTGAGTCAGCAACAGCGGTTTTCACCGTTGGAAGGCATGCTGACAGACATTTTAAAGTCCTGACCCCGAAGCAGGGCAAGGTCGGCGCTAAGAATGGTGCCATTGATCAAATGTACATCCTGAACTTTTGTTCTGAAAGAAAATAATATCACAAACGACTTGTGATTTTGTGTCATTGTATCGTCAAACTAAATCAGTAATGATTGAAGTAAATATATTGATTGTCCTTTCAAGATGGTTAAATAAAAAAATTGTCAATAAAACAGTATCTTTATTTTTTTTTTAAAACTATTTTTGTTTTCACAAAGCAAATAATCGTAATGTTTAACATTTAATTTATTATTTATGAAAAGACTTATCACAATCATTGTTTTATTTTTTTCCTTTTTAGGCGGATTTTATGTAGTTAGCAGTTGTAAAAAAAAGATTACCATACCTGAATTGGTGACCACAATGGTCAGCAATGTTACATCCACTGCTGCCATCAGCGGGGGTACGATAACAGATGATGGAGGAGCAACTGTTGTCGCCAGCGGTGTATGCTATAGTACAGCTCCCGGGCCAGATATTGATGGGAATAAAACGCTGAATGGTCCCGCAGAAACCAGTTTTGCAAGCCAAATCACCGGACTATCGCCCAATACCACCTATTATATCAGGGCGTATGCCACCAACAGCGGGGGAACAGGCTATGGTAACGAATTATCGTTTACTACCTCTTCGGCAGCCAATACCGTTACTGATATTGATGGCAATGTCTATCATTTTGTGACCATAGGTACTCAGACATGGATGGTAGAGAACCTTAAGACGATTCATTACCGCAATGGCGATCCTGTGCCAAATGTTACCGGTAATGCGGCCTGGATGAATCTGACAACAGGTGCTTACTGTGACTATAACAATTCTTCATCGTACAGAGATCCTTATGGCGTTTATTATAACTGGTACGTTGTTAATGACAGTCGCAATATCGCACCGCTTGGCTGGCACGTGCCTTCGTATGCAGAGTATAATACACTGGTAAGTTACCTGGGCGGTACCAGTGATGCAGGCGGTAAGCTGAAAGAAACAGGTTTTGATCACTGGAATAGTCCCAACACCGGCGCAACTAACGAAACGGGTTTTACCTCGGTGGGCAACCATGGCCGTAATTATGATGGGATTTTTTATCCTTTAGGTCAGTACGGGCAGCTTTGGTGTACCACTGACATCGATGTGACCAGCGCCCACGCGTGGGGCGCCCGTTACAATGATGCTGTTTTTTCACATGGCGGCAATAATAAAAAAGATGGTTTTTGTGTGCGGTGCATCAGAGATTGAGTGCGCACTTAAGATGATTTGGGGCAAAAAGGATCATTAATTACACACAAAGGGGCCAAAGGCTAAATACACAGAAATCCTGACTTTTGTGACAGCATTAGTCAGTCCAATCCAATTCCAGTGAAAAGACTTCCTTCAGGGGCAACTGGCTATGCCAATAAGAACTGAATAAGTTAACCCAATTCCCCATTTTTACACCGGATCCGCTCTACTAAAACGATTGAACGGTTGCTAGCCCATATGTATTCTTACAATTGTGCAAACGCAAATGCAGAGCTTTTCTCTTATATGCTCATTGTTGATAATTTGTTCAATATATTATGCAGGTTACTTGCTTTATTTCTATATTTGCTAAAACATAAAAAGTGGGGGCAACACGTTAAACTCTGCACATTAGTCAGCGATAATGAAATGGATACAAAAGTTCAGGTTAAAGATTTGGCTAAATTTAATGGAGTTCTGCGAAGTATTAATATAACTGATTGGACAAAGGAACGTGAAGAAAGACATATAGAAATATTAGCTAAAAGGAAGATATTTAATACATAATATAATTATGAGTCTTTTGGACAATAATATTAGGCTTGCTGCTTTTG
>DAOORA010000051.1:0-34517 GCA_035389045.1 Bacteroidales bacterium
GGATTAATAGCCGTAAAGGGGTATTTCCTCATGGTATATTTCCGACCAAAAAATATTCGTTATTATATGAATTGGGCAAGACTGAGGGTTTTGGCAAAAGCCTGACGCTGAAATGTCCGTATTATCTTCATGGAAAATACAATTGTGCCTTATGGAAGTATCGCGAAGCCGTTTGCGCCACATGGTTTTGTAAGCATGTGGCACAGCAATCGGGGCGCTTGTTCTGGGATTCAGTCACAAAATGTATGAGGTATATCGAAGAAAGCCTGATAGCGTATGTATTAATATGTGAAAACCTTCCATTAGAACATCCTTATGGCGAGAATAAAAATATATCTTATGAGGACCTGGATGATCTGCCTATGAAAAAGGAAGAGTACCTGTATCGCTGGGGTAAATGGGCCGGGATGGAAGAACAATTTTATATCAGGGCATATGAACATGTTGCATGCCTTACAAAGGAAGCATTTTCAGACCTTATGGGAATAAATTTCCAGGTGCTTCTTACTGAATTGAAAGAAAGGCTTAATACCATGATGGAAATACCCGAGATGATGATCGCCGACAAATTCCGGATAATGCCGGTAATTGATAATAAATATTATTGTATACATCTGAAGACATGGATAGAACGAAATGATATGTATATTACCCATGCAATGAATTTTCCGGCCATAATAATTGATTTATTTGACGGTACCCGCACCACCAGTGAAATTGTGCAAATACTAAAGGAAAAGTATGAAATTGATCTTGGAGAAGACATTCTTATAGCCCTGTATCAATATGGAATTCTGAAAAAAATATAATAAATCTGATTTCTGAAAAAATATATATTTTTGACAACCACATATATTTTTTATTCGTATAAAAAATGCCATTTATTATATAAATTATTAATATTAATTTCGCAAAATGTTATAATTTTGCAGGCACTGAAGATAAAATTTGTTTTATTTATTTTAAACTCTTGTTGGTTACTAAAGTTAGATTGATATGGAGTTTGAAGAAGTCCAATTGTGCATGTACTTTGAACTTCAATAGCTACTCTATATGGTACAACCAGTATAAATTCAAATTTTGTTCCGGACTTATTTCGATAAAGTATTGATATTAAATGATAGTATTATAATGAATACATTAAAATAAATGATATGAAAAGATTTATTTTTTTCTTTATGTTGATTTTTTTCTGGATAACGGCAAAATCCCAGACAGCTACCATACAAACAGTGGCGGGAGTTATTCCGGGCGGATCCGTTGCTGTTGATATTACCCTGACAGATTTCAGTCCTGACAGTTTGTCCAGCTTTCAGTTTACGATACAATTTGATTCAAACTATCTTAAATATACAGGTATAACCAACTGGGCGCCTGGCATAACCGCTGTAGGAGTACAATTATATAATTATGGTTCCATCACAGCCATAACATTTGTATGGGGTGACGTTCCGGTATATGTAGACGGGCTGCTTTGCAATATGAATTTTATTTACAAATCGCCGGCAAGCGGTTGTCACTCTGTTACATGGTCTGATACACCTACTTCACGATTATTTGGTGATCAGGATTATAATGTGTTTTCTGTAACCTATGTGGATGGGCTGGTTTGCCCCTGTATTCCTGTATCCATATTGGTCCATCCGGCAAATCAAAACATTTGCGCCGATTATGAAAGCGCCACATTTTCGACGGTAGTCAGTGGCGATGTTCCAATCAATTATCAATGGCAATATTACAACGGCATGAGCTGGAACAACGTTGTGGACGGGATGCCTGCAGGCGCTGTATATACCAATGATACTGCTGCTTCAATGACAGTTAGCGGAGCTAGCTTGGCAGGGACTTATGAATACAGATGTTATGTGTCAAACTGTGCTGGAATTAATTATGACATTTCAAATATTGCCAGACTATATGTTAAACCAAGGCCGGCAACTCCCATTTTAGACAGTATTTCACAGCCAACCTGTACGTTGTCTACAGGAACTGTTTTTCTGAGTAATCTGCCTTCGGGCAACTGGGCTGTTACAAGAAATCCGAGTGGTATAACAACAACCGGTACCGGTCCTGTCACTTCAATATCAGGTATTCCATCCGCGACATATTCCTTTACAGTTATGGATTTAGCTAATGGTTGCCGGTCTGTTCCGCTAACGCCTGTGGTTATCAATGTTCAACCGCCAACGCCTTTGCCGCCGACGGTAGGGACAATAACTCAAGCAAGCTGCACCCAGGCCACAGGTAGTGCAGCATTTTCCAACCTGCCATCAACCGGAACCTGGACGCTGACGAGAACACCGGGAGGAATCATCACCACGGGAACCGGCACTTCTACCATTGTAACCGGAATACCGGCAGGAGGAACCTATACCTATGTCGTGACGCTGGGTCCATGTTCATCAACGCCCTCGGCGCCGGTTACAATAAATGCTCAGCCTGTTGTACCATCGGCTCCGATAACGGGCGTAATCACTCAACCTACCTGTACCACAGCAACAGGTAGTGTTGCATTAAGCGGTTTGCCTTCCGCGCCATGGACAGCAACAGCAACACCCGGAGGGTCAACGATAACAGGGTCTTCACCAACGACAACGTTTTCGGGCTTGGCAGCCAGTACCACCTATACTTTTACAGTAACTCTGACGGCTTCGGGATGTACGTCAGTATTGTCAACTCCAGCAGTAATAAACGCCCAGCCGGTTACACCATCTGCACCGATAGTTGGTACGATAACCCAACCAACCTGTGCAACAGCCACAGGCAGTGTGGCATTAGGCGGTTTGCCTTCCACACCTTGGACCGTATCAGCAACACCCGGCGGGTCAACGATAACAGGGTCCTCGCCAACGGCAACATTTTCGGGCTTGACAGCCAATACCACCTATACTTTTACAGTAACTCTGACGGCCTCTGGATGTACATCATCATCTTCCACTAGTGCGGTAATAAATGCCCAACCGGTTGTGCCATCTGTCCCGGTAATAGGCACCATAACCCAGCCAAGCTGTGCCACGGCAACGGGTACTGTGGCCTTAAGCGGCCTGCCTTCCACTGCCTGGACAGTAACAGCCACTCCCGGGGGGGCAGCAATCAACGGAACCTCACCAACAACCACTTTTTCAGGATTGGCAGCCAATACTACCTATACTTTTACCGTGACACTGACTTCTTCGGGATGTACGTCAACATCGTCAACCGATGCTTCAATTAATGCCCAGCCGGTTACACCGTCCGCACCGATAGTTGGCACTATTACGCAACCAACCTGTTCAACAGCTACAGGAAGTGTCGCTTTAAGCGGGTTGCCATCATCATCATGGACTGTCACCGCTATTCCCGGAGGAGCAACCATAACAGGTTCTTCACCAACTGCTACTTTTTCAGGATTATCAGCCAACACGTATACATTTACGGTGACGTTAATATCTTCCGGATGCACTTCAGCCCCGTCGACAAGTGCGACAATCAATACCCAGCCGCTGGTGCCCACTGCACCTGTTATCGGAACAATTATTCAACCCACCTGTACCACTGCGACAGGTTCGGTATTGTTAAGCGGCTTGCCGTCAACACTTTGGACCGTAGTTGCTATGCCCGGAGGAACCACACTCGTGGGGTCTTCGTCATCAGCTACTTTTACCGGGCTGCCTGCTAATAACACCTATACTTTTACCGTGACACTGACATCTTCAGGTTGTAGTTCTGCTACTTCGACCGGTGCAACTATCAATGCGCAGCCGCTGGCGCCGTCAGCACCGCTGATTGGAGTGGTCACTCAGCCAACGTGCAATACACCCACGGGAACAGTAGCTTTGAGCGGTTTGCCCGCCACAGCATGGACGGTAACCGCAACTCCGGGTGGCACCACTATTACAGGCTCTTCAACAACAGCAAGCTTTTCAGGACTGGCAGCCAATACGAGTTATACATTTACGGTTACGCTAATTTCTAATGGTTGCACTTCCGATGAGTCGACACCAGCAATGATCAATGCACAACCAGCCACACCGGTGGCTCCGGTACCGGGCGCCATCACTCAGCCCACTTGCACTACGCCAACCGGAACCGTGGTGTTAGGTGGTCTACCTGCCACATCATGGACCGTGACCGCCATACCGGGTGGTGCAACCATTACCGGAACAGCGGGGACAGCTACTTTTTCAGGATTGTCGCCCAATACAACCTATACTTTTACGGTGACCCTGGCTTTATCAGGATGTACCTCTTTACCATCAGCAACAGTGACCATTTTTGCCCCGCCGATCATACCTTCGGCGCCTATAGTTGGAACGGTGACGCAGCCCACTTGTATCTCAGCAACAGGAGCCGTAATGTTAAGCGGATTACCCTCAGCGCCATGGACTGTGACGGCCAGCCCGGGCGGTGCAATAATAACAGGATCATCCACCACCGCCACCTTTTCAGGCCTTGCAGCCAATACCACTTATACCTTTACGGTTACTTTAAATTCTACCGGCTGCACTTCTCTTGCCTCACCCAGCGTTGCAATCAATGCCCAGCCGGTAACCCCTTCGGCTCCGGTAACAGGAACGGTCACCCAGCCGACCTGTATTGTATCGACCGGAAGTGTATTATTAAGTGGGTTGCCAACAACGCCATGGATACTTACCGCTTCGCCGGGTGGCACCACAATAACAGGCTCATCATCAACCGCTGCTTTTTCAGGATTGGCGGCCAATACTACCTATACCTTTACCGTCACCCTGACTTCTTCAGGATGTACTTCCGCATCTTCGACCAGTGTCACAATCAATGCCCAGCCGGTTACACCTTCAGCGCCTGTTGTTGGAATTGTAACCCAGCCCACATGTGCTACACCTACAGGATCTGTTATTTTGAGCGGGTTGCCGGCCAGTCCATGGGTTGTGACAGCCATACCGGGCGGCGCCACTATAACGGGGTCAGCAACTACTGCGACCTTTTCAGGATTAAACGCCAATACTACTTACACGTTTACTGTTACTTTAATCTCATCTGGATGCACTTCTGTGTCTTCAACCAGTGCAACGATCAATGTTCAGCCGTTAGTACCCGCAATACCGATAATTGGAGCAACTACACAACCAACCTGTTCCTCAGCGACAGGGGCGGTAGAATTAAGCGGTTTGCCCGCCTCCCAATGGATAATAACAGCATCGCCGGGCGGAATGACCATGACGGGCACATCATCTACAGCAACCTTTCATGGGTTGTCAGCAAATACCAGCTATACCTTTACTGTGACACTGGCTTCATCAGGTTGTACATCCGGCACTTCTGCAACGGTGACTATCAATGCCCAGCCGGAAACACCCAATATCCAAGATCAAAATACATCAATATTATCTGGGCAGACTTTTACAGTTACCCCCGGTGCTGTACCTGTGGGGACTACCTACACTTGGACTGCGCCCACCTATACCAACGGGGTGAATGGTGGCAGTGCCCAAACAAACCCTCAGACAAATATCAGCGGAACTCTGTTTATCCCATCAGGAACCGGAACGGCTGTTTACACCGTAACTCCAACGAGCGGTACTTGTGTTGGTCAGCCATTCACAGTTACAGTGACTGTTACTTCTGTGATGCACATTATTGATATTGTCCCGGATCATGACACTGTTTGCCAGGGAGATAGTATTCATCTCAGTATGACCGTATTGGGCGGTAATCCCCCATACTCATTTACCTGGTCAGGGACAGGTTTATATGACCATACAGTTCAAAATCCTGTGGCATTGCCGGTTGCAGGAACAAATATTTATACAGTGACTGTTTCCGACGGAACTACCACCATAGATACCAGCATAAGTGTTTTTGTTCACAGCATTTCTTTTGACACGTTGTATTTTGACTGTGACACATATACGGCAACCGCCCTGCCGGATGGATGGGTGTCATATGAATTTTTGCTGAACAATGTCAGCATGCAGGAAAGTGATATTAATACCTATTATTCATCATCTGTAGTTAATTTTGATAGTATTACTGTGATAGCAACAGATCAGAATGGATGTTCAGCCACAGCTTCGGTGATTGTCAGCTGCCTGGATGATATTGAGTTTCCGTCCGCGTTTACGCCCAATGGTGATAGATATAATGATGAATTTCCCACAGACAATTTTCCTTTAAAAAATTATGAACTAAAGGTGTTTGACCGTTGGGGGCTGTTGCTTTACAGCGGGCAGACCGGATGGGACGGCACATATAAAGGGAAATTACTGCCACCGGCAACTTACTATTACAGGGCAATTATTAAAAACCCCAACGGTACTGAAACGGAAAGAATAGGATCCATAACTCTTATTAAATATTAATACATTTTGCAAACATTTAATATGCGATAATATGAAAAAAATAATTTTAATATTGAGTATTCTGGCTATTACAGGCGCTGCTTTTGCTCAAAACGATATTCAGCTCAGCCAGCAGATAAATAACAGGATCGTATTTAATCCTGCAGCTACGGGACAATCCGGATGCTATAATTTTACCCTGCTTGACAGGGAGCAATGGACCGGCATAAAAGACGGGCCTTCGACACAACTTTTCAACTTTAATAAATACTTTAAAACGACAAAATTAGGTATAGGGCTTACAATGATCTATGACCGGCTTGGCGTTGAAAAGTCTTTGAATGTAAAAGCCTCATTGGCCTATCATGCCTGGCTGACCGATAAGATGGTGCTATCGTTTGGGCTGGGTGCTGGTATTCTGAATAAATCTTTGGATGGCGCCACGCTCACTTACGAGGACCCAACGGATCCCTATGCCCTGATTGTCAAAAAAAGTAAACTTATGCCTGATTTTGATTTTGGCATTGAATATAACTGGCTGGGTTTAAATATTGGCGCTTCTGCTACACACTTAGTCACTTCAATAAAAAAATCATCCAGTTTCAAGGTGCCCAGACATTATTATGCCTATGCAAAATATGCTATCAGGGTGTCACCTTCAGTGGAGATCATTCCTGCCTTATCCTGGAACAACTTAGGTAAAGTTCATATGATTGAAATCAATACCATGGTTGGTTATAAAGACCGGTTTACGGCCGGACTTTCATACAGAGTCAACGATGCGCTTGTTATTATTGCAGGTGTAAAATTAATCGACCAGGTTCGCCTGTCATATTCTTATGATATAAAAATGGGCAGCCTGAAATTCGGTTCAACAAAAGGCAGCCACGAAGTAATGCTTTTATGCCGTTTCGGATGCAATGACCAGGGGGCATTACACCCACGCTTTTTTAACTGATATTGGAAAACAGATAAGATGGATATTTGTCATAGACCATGAGTGAATTCATTTGCCTGAAATGTGTTTTTTGTGGGTTAAAGGGATAACAAAAACTCGGGGTTCATATGCCTTAGACGGTATTATTGTTTTCTTCGGGCTTCAAAGAGTAAATAAAAAACATGTGCTGGGCGAATATAAACACCTCATTATCTTTATTTTACATAGAAAAAATCAAAGTGCTTTCAAGAGAATTATGCTTTATGATGATAATGAGTTTTCATTCAAATACGATTACTTTGGTATTGCAGATTGTTCACAGATAGTGGCAAATGTTAATCTTTCTCCTACACTTGACTTACATGAAAATATTCCGTATTTTTGATATGATAATTTTAAATAAACACATATGAAAGCTCTTAAAATCAAGATGGTTGCATTGTTACTGGTTTTTATCACCTGCGCAGGTTTTATTTCTTGGAACAGGGAAGAAGAAGCCAGATATCTTACCAGCAGAACAGCTATTGTAACAGACAAATGTTTTATCAACTTCATGAAAAGCATGAATGATCTGGGGGCGATATATTATATTCCCGACAACAAACTTGAGAAAGGTAAGGAACTCGGATTAGCGCCAAAAGAAAAAAGCGCCGGTCAGACAGAAGCCTTTGATGTGTTTTTATCCTTCGATCAGATTGTGCCGGTTGTGCGTTCCAATGACGAATGTTCAAAGAAAGTCAGGCTTGCCCTTGAAGATCTTGGAATGATCATTTTTGTTGATAAAAAGAAATCAGATCAGTATTCTAAGTATGGTGTTCAGAAGACGGAATTTAAGCATGAAGGATTAAGATTTAAAGTAGAGGGAAAACTGATGCCTGCGGATAAGATGTTTATTAAAATTGGGAACAACACTACCGTCACAATGCTTCCTATGTCCTGGTCGTGGGGGCTGTAAACATTTATTGATGCATGATCAAACATTACTTACCATTTTCTGTATAGCTCAAATTGTTTTAACAAAAGGAGAATTAAAAATATGAAAAAATTAAAATGGTTGCTGGCATTGGTTTTATTGTTATCCTTTGTATTTCCTGCTCAAAGTCAAACGGGCCAGGACAAAGGTATTTATTTTAAATTTCAATCGCGTCTTAAGGCGGGGATGGGGCAAACCTTTAAAGCGTTGCCTTCCGGATTTGATGATATTACGATAGTAAGTTGGCGGGATACCAACACATACTCGGATGTGGTGAATGATTTTCTTAAAACCAAATGGGGCTTTTATGGCGGTGGAAATTTTGATTTTTACTTTCATAAAAACTTTGGTTTCGGTGTAGATGTTGATTATTTCAGAAACAAACTGGAATTTATCATTCCGGATAGCGCGACCAATTATGTTGAATCCCATCAGGACCAGTTTCCTCCGGTGAAACTTATGGAGAGTATGCATACCGATCAGTCGCTGATCTTTGTTGGTATAGGTCCGAGTTTTAAAGCGTTCACCAATGACCACTGGGACATAGACATAAATATCAGGGGTGGATTAAGCCATCTTAAAATGGGGTCTTTGTTATACAGATTTACCAATGTTCAGGAAGACCTGAACCGCATCTATGACACATTGGTGTATTATGATTACAGCAGACCTGTGAATGCGTTCGGATTAAAAGCAGGACTGTTTGTTAATTACTGGTTTAATTCATGGATTGGCGTGACCCTGGGAGCAGATTTCATTCACACTTTTGTTTCTGCTAAAAAAATTGATGATGATCCGGATTATATACTTAAATACAAAAACCCAGAATATTATATGAGAAGTGATGGGACATTCGATTCCTGGGTGTATTTTGACCAGCCGATGAAGGATTATCATCCGACCAAATTTAATGTTAATCATCTTTCGGTATCGGCAGGTGTGGTGTTCCGGTTCATCAAACCTGAAGTAAAGGCCATCAAACCTGAAGTTGTTAAGCCCGAACTTCAGCCAAAGGATATTGTTGTTTTAGTTAAAGACTCCATTTCCGGTATTCCTATGAAAGGGGTTACTGTCAATCTGAAAGAAAAATCCGGAAACATCAGGGAAAGCAAAATAACGGAAGATAACGGGAAAGTAGTTTTTTCAGGTGTTGCCCCCGGTGATTATACCGTATCAGGAATTTTGGGGAGCCTGAAAACAAATGTTGAACCTATTGCTAAAAGTGAATTTGATACAAAAAAAGATGTTATATATAAGGAGCTGTTATTGAATAACCTGAACTTCATTCTGGAAGGGATTACGGAAGAGTGTACCAAGAAGAAAGTTCTCGGTAATGTGGAGGTTGAGCTTACAGACAAAACAACAGGAAAAGTTACTAAGACAAAATCAGGCGAAGATGGATTATTCACGTTTAACCTGGCACCGAATACCGATTATTCTATTGTCGGAATAAAAGATGGTTATTATTCAGGCTTCCAGGAAATTACTACAAAAGGACTGAAACGGAGTAAAACCCTTTTTGTAAAACTTACACTTTGTGTTGAACAGCTCGAAGTCGGAAAAACATTTGTGTTAAATAATATTTACTATGATTTTGACAAGTGTAATATTCGTGCTGATGCATCTGTAGAATTAGACCGTCTGGTCGAAATCATGAAAGAGAATTCCGGCATGGAAATAGAATTATCGTCGCATACCGATCAGCGCGGAACCGGTGCATATAATGAAAAACTCTCACAATGCCGTGCCGAAAGCGCAGTTTCTTACATTGTAAATAAAGGTATTGACAAAACGCGGATCACAGCCAAAGGCTATGGCGAAAGCCGGTTGCTGAATGATTGTACGCTGGAGAAAGATTGTCCGCAGACATCCGAAGGCGATTGCCCTTGTCATCAGAACAACAGGAGAACCGAAGTGAAAATTACCAGGATGAAGTAATAAAAAAGGCATTTCGGAAACAATAATATACAAATCATTATACGTAATTGTGTAAAGTACAATGAGTGGTATTTGTTTCATCCATTGATGTGTTAACCGGTTTGTCAACTTTTTATTATTTTTGACTTGAAAAATGAACATGCTTTTGATTTTTTCAGGTCACATTTGGACCGTGTGTATGTCATATGGTATTGCGGAGCTAATCAGGGATTTCATAATGGCCTTATCGGATGATCCGGAAAAAACAATAGCTGGCAAGTGAGGAAAAGAAACAGCTAATAATCAATGAAAAACAACAAAAAGAAGACAGTAATTAAGAAAAAAGTCAGTCTTCAGGATCGTGAAAACTCGGTTTTCCTGAAAAGAAAGAAAATTTGCATTATTATTCTTGTCCTGTTGACTGCCGTACTGTTTTCAAATACGTTTCAAAATGATTTCACCAATTGGGATGACAACGATTATGTGACAGAAAACCAGCATATCCGGAGTTTATCTCCCAATGGACTGAAAGATATCTTCAGTGTTTTTGTGTCGAGCCATTATCATCCGCTCACCTTATTATCCCTTGCTATAAATTTTAAACTCAACGGACTTCATGCTTCGGGTTACATTATAGGAAATATTCTGTTGCATGTTTTATCCGTTGTTTTTGTATTTCTTATATTTTTAAAACTGACCAATAAGAACGAAATAGCATTCATCACGGCTTTATTGTTTGCCATTCACCCTATGAGGGTTGAGTCGGTGGTATGGATATCAGAACGCAAAGATGTCCTGAATCATTTCTTTTACCTGTTTTCACTATTCTTTTATTTAAAATACTTAAAAGAAGGATGTTCTGCCAAAAACTACATCATCGCTCTGATACTTTTTATTTGTTCTATTCTGTCGAAAGTTACGGCGGCTTCGCTTCCTGTTTTGTTTTTTGCTTTTGACTATTATACAGGAAGAAAGTTTAGTTATAAATTAATACTGGATAAATTGCCTTTTTTTGCTATTGCCGTTGTCATGGGCATTGTGGCCATCATTGCGCAGTCGCACTCCGAACCAAATGCGCCGCCATTGCTTGACAAGTTGTTTCTTGCCACCTATGCCGTTACGTTTTATATAGTAAAGTTTTTCACTCCGTTATTTCAGTCTGCGGTGATACCCTTTCCTGAAAAAGCAGGCGCTTTTTTACCATTTAAGTATTACCTCTCTTTTCTTATTGTTCCGGTTCTGATTACCGTTTTCTTTATATTGAAAAAAGAGTACAGGCGGGAATATGTTTTTACGGTCTTGTTTTTTCTGATACCTCTTGGCGCATTATTGACAAAATATCCTATAGGACCGGCTTATCTGGCCGAACGATACACGTACCTGCCACACATTGGCCTGGCCTATTTTACGGGATTCCTGTATTTAAAACTCCAGGAAAAATTCAAACTGAAAAATAACTTTAGAAATCCATTTTTTGTTGTTCTGATCCTGTTTTCCGTTTTTTTTGCTATTAAAACCTTTGACCGGAACACGGTATGGAAAGATAGTCTTACCTTATGGGGCACAACCATCCGCGACCACCCCAATACGGCTGCGGCCTATTATAACAGGGGTAACTACAGAAGCAGCACAGGGGATCTTGCCGGCGCCATTGAAGACTATTCAAAAGCAGTTGAAATAAAACCCGATTACCTGGTAGGGTATTTTAATATGGCCAATGTCAAGCATGGTTTGAATGATTCCAAAGGCGCCATTGAAGATTTAAATAAAGCAATACGAATCAGACCTGTATATCCTGAAGCATATTTTAATAAGGCCATCATTCACCAAAACATGGGTATGTACGACAGCGCACTGAATGATATAAATAAAGTCATTACCTTTAAATTTAAGCTGGACGAAGCATACAAAATCCGGGGCAACACAAAAAGTCAGCTTGGAGAAGATACCGCCGCCATCAATGATTATGATAAAGCGCTGAATTATAATAAAAATAGTGGTTTTGCAAGCGAGATTTATAATAACCGGGGGTGTGCCAGAAACAGACTGAAATTATTTAATGAAGCCATACAGGACTTTAATCTTGCCATTAATTCATTTCCTGATAATTCCTTGTACTACATGAACAGGGCAAGCTCTTATTATTTTCTCGGACAGTATTCTTCTGCATGTGACGACTGGAAAAAAGCGGCAGAACTGGGAGACACCACTGCACAAAAAAATGTTGCTTCATTTTGCAGGTAGCGGTCCAAAATTATATTTACAGATCAGCCAATAAAAAGCATGTTAAATATATTAAATAAACAATATGAGTCTTGCGGAAATTTTAAAAGAGCGCATTGTCATCCTTGATGGCGCCTTAGGCACAATGATCCAGCGGTATGGCCTGAAGGAAGAAGAATACCGTGGTCAGCGGTTTGTATCTCATCCTGTTAACCTGAAAGGGTGTAACGATTTGCTGAATCTTACCCACCCATCGGTCATCAGCAGGATACATAATGATTATCTTGCAGCCGGTTCAGATATTATTTCGACTAACACATTCAATGCCCAGTCCATATCGCTTTCCGATTACAGGCTTGAAAATTATGTTTATGAGATCAACATGGAAGCTGCAAAACTTGCCAGGGTGGCAGCGGATGAATATACTGCCCGTGATCCGGGGCGCCGCCGTTTTGTCGGCGGTTCTATAGGTCCGACCAACAGAGCGGCCTCCATGTCGCCGGATGTGAACGATCCTTCATTACGGGCGGTTACCTTTGATGATCTGGTGATTGCCTATACGGAACAGGTCGAAGCATTGACAGATGGAAACGTGGACCTGTTGATGATTGAAACCATTTTTGACACCCTCAATGCCAAAGCAGCCTTGTTTGCGATCACAAAAGTATTTGAGAAAAAAGGAATAAGCCTTCCCGTTATGTTATCGGTTACCATTTCAGATGCGAGCGGGCGTATGCTTTCCGGGCAGACACCTGAGGCTTTTCTGATTTCCGTATCCCATTTTCCCTTGCTTTCTGTTGGTTTAAACTGCTCTTTAGGCGCATCGGGGATGAAGCCTTATGTTGAATTGTTTGCAGCCCAGGCCCCCTGCAATGTGCACCTGTACCCGAATGCCGGTTTGCCCAACCAGTTTGGAGCATATGATGAAACGGCCGGCCAGATGGTGGAGGTTATGGAGAAATACATGAGCGAAGGGCTTGTAAACATAGTTGGTGGCTGTTGCGGAACCACACCGGAGCATATTGCATTACTTGCTGCGGGTGCAAAAAAATATAAGCCTCGGGCAATTTGTCCGGCTGATCATATTACCCGGTTTTCGGGCTTGGAGCCGGTCGCGCTTTTTGAAGGCAGAAATTTTGTAAATATCGGAGAACGTACAAATGTAGCCGGAAGCAAGAAGTTTGCCGATCTTATCAGGGAAGGAAAATTTGAAGAGGCGCTGGCTGTTGCCCGGCAGCAAATCGATGGCGGAGCGCAGGTCATTGATATTTGCATGGATGATGCCATGATCGATGCGGAAAAAGCCATGGTCAGATTCCTTAATCATATCGCTTTGGAACCCGATATTGCGAAGGTACCCGTGATGATAGACTCTTCTGATTGGAATGTAATTGAAGCAGGGCTGAAATGTACGCAGGGAAAATCTATTGTGAATTCGGTCAGTCTGAAAGAGGGCGAAGGTATCTTCAAAGAACGGGCAAAGCATATCAGGCAGATGGGTGCCGCCATGGTTGTGATGGCTTTTGATGAAACGGGGCAGGCGGTGACTTATGAACACAAAATCCGGATATTTGAACGTACATATAGAATTCTGGTGGACGAAACCGGTGTTGCGCCGGAGGATATCATATTTGACCCCGGCATACTTGCAGTTGCCACGGGTATTGAAGCGCATAATGCTTATGCAGTGGATTATTTCCGGACGGCAAAATGGATCAGGGAGCATTTACCCTATGCCAGGATCAGCGGAGGTGTGAGTAATTTATCATTTTCATTTCGCGGAAATGAGACGGTAAGAAGGGCGATGCATTCGGTGTTTTTATATCATGCCATTCATGACGGTATGGATATGGGTATTGTAAATCCTGCCCAGCTTGATATTTATGATGGAATACCGGAAGACCTTCTTCAATTGATTGAGGATGTCATTTTGAACCGCCGAAAAGATGCTACGGAAAAACTGATCGCCCATGCAGAACAGATAAAAAGTTCCGGGAAAAAAGAAGAAAAAAGCGATACCTGGCGGGCAGGTACGGTGCAGGAACGACTGAAACATGCCCTTGTTAAAGGGGTGGCTGATTTTATTGAGCAGGATGTTGAAGAAGCACGACTATCCTATGGAAAGGCTTTTCAAATCATTGAAGGCCCGTTAATGGATGGGATCAATACCGTAGGGGATCTTTTCGGTACCGGAAAGATGTTTCTGCCTCAGGTGGTCAAGAGCGCACGGGTTATGAAAAAGGCAGTCGACAAACTGATGCCTTATATAGAAAATGAAAAAGAACAAGGTGAAGGATCTTCCGCAGGGAAAATAGTGCTGGCCACCGTGAAAGGCGACGTTCATGATATTGGAAAAAACATTGTCGGAGTGATACTCGCATGCAATAATTATCAGGTGATTGATTTGGGGGTTATGGTCAGTACGGAAGCTATTTTAGAATCCGTATGTCATGAAAAAGCAGATGCGTTAGGATTAAGCGGCCTCATTACCCCGTCGCTTGAGGAAATGGCCCGTGTGGCTGAAGAAATGGAAAAAGCAGGATTGAAAACCCCGTTGCTCATTGGAGGCGCCACAACATCGGTAATACACACTGCGGTAAAAATCGCACCTAAATACAGCGCACCTGTAATACATGTTAGAGATGCTTCAAAAATAGTAACTGTTCTTTCAAATTTATTGTCTGCAGAATTATCAGGTGACTTTATCAGAAATTTGAATGATGAGTATGAGAAGATACGCCAGGATCATGAACAGGAAGAAAAACACGATCTGAAATCCCTGAAAGAAGCCCGGGACAATGCTTTTAATGCCGGCTGGAAAAATGAATAATATATCCGGGCCGGCAAAAACCGGGAAAACATTATTCATCGATTACCCTCTTGGAGAAATAGCAGATTATATTAACTGGACATATTTTTTTCACGAGTGGAGGTTAAATGGCAAATACCCCTCTGTATTCATTGACCCGTTGATGGGAAAGGAAGCGGCCGAACTATATGATAATGCACAGCAGATGCTGGAACGCATCATTAGTGAAAAATGGCTGACTGCTAATGGAATAGCGGGAATATTTCCTTCAAATTCCATAGGTGATGATATTGAAGTTTATTCGCCGGAGGATAAGGATAAAACACTTATCACCTTTCATTTTCTGAGAAACCAGCAATCCATAAAAGACACACCCAATTATTGCCTTGCAGATTTTGTGGCACCGCAGGATTCAGGGATTACGGATTATATCGGGTGTTTTGCTGTTACTGCCGGAACGGGTATGAACGTCAAAGTTGACGAATTCAACAATGCAGGGGACGATTACAGCGCTCTGATGTTGAAGATACTTGGCAACCGGCTTGCAGAGGCCTTTGCCGAGGTTGTTCATCTGAAGGTAAGAAGGGAATTGTGGGCTTATGTAAAAGATGAAGATCTTTCGCCCGAAGAACTTTTTCTGGGAAAGTACCGCGGAATAAGGCCGGCGCCGGGCTATCCGGCCTGTCCGGATCACAGCGCCAAAGCTGAAATATTCAGCCTGCTCGAAGTAACTGAAAACACTGGAATATCTCTTACGGAGACATTCATGATGAACCCTGCCGCGTCGGTTTGCGGCTGGTACTTTGCCCATCCGGATGCAAAATATTTTTCTGTGGGAAAGGTCAGTAAGGAGCAGGTAGCAGATTATGCGCGAAGAAAAGGAATTCCGGCCGGAGAAGCAGAAAAATGGCTTTTCCGGGTGATTGCTTATTGATCATACCACCTGGAGAGATGATGTTATTTGTTTGAACTATGGTCTTTTTCAAGGTAATAATTTGCCCATCCGGATGTTCTGTACAGGTTGTTGTCTTTTATGATCACCGGCCTGTCCAGAAGTTTTACCCGGCCTTTTTCAAAATAGTTGCTGCGGTTATATGCTTTTACCCAGATACAATACTTTCCGTGTTTTGTCACTTCGCATTTATCCCTGTCGCTGCCTCCGCAAGGGCCGTTTCTCTGGTTCTTTGAGCATTGTGATTCGGGGCATAGATACGTAATGTCAGGCAGTGCACAATCACCACATTCACGGCAATTAAACAATGCCGATTTGATCATTCTCTCGTGAAAATATGAAATATTATAACATCTGCGTGAGGTTCCTTTGGTCAGCCATTTGTAATATGCACGGGGTATGCCCAGAAAAGAAGATGTTTTTTTAAATGCCAAAGCATGTACCACCCGGCTGAAACGGTAGGATAATGAAATGTGTTTTGAATACTCCGATCTCTTATAATTGACCATCCGGTCATTTTTTTTATCAGGGTTTGAAAGCTGTGTAGCTGGATCCGGATCAAAATAATAAAATTCTTTTGGCCGCGGATTGATCAGCCCGGGAATAAATTCGTGCCAGTCGGTGGTTTCGTATTCCTTTACCTTTTCGAGTATTGATGTGAGATCATCGGCTTTGTCAATGCCTGCAATGTATGCTCCCTGATAGCCCATTCCCTTAAAACAGCAAAATTGTTTTGCTGCAAAAGACGTAAAAAAGCTCCTGCCTTTATCCGGTGAAGTTTTTTCCTTATCGATCCTTGCAAGCAGTGCGTCTGAAACCACACAACCCGGGAAAAACCCCTGGTTAAACATTCGTGCAATACCTGCTGTCAGTCTGTAAATGTTACCAAAAACGGGCAAATTAATGTTGTTTTCTTTCATAAAACACAGCAACTCATGTGATTTCCGGATGTCATATCCAAGCTGGGGAATGATAAAAGCAGCGCCGTTCTTTACTTTTAGCAATAGTTTTTCGTACTGCATCATTTGTTCGGCCTCACTGACCTTGAACGGTGAAACGGTACAACCGGCAAAGAAATTTGTCTTATCTAGTGTAAGGGTAGTTCCGGGTTTCTTTCCTTTAATAACAAGGCCGTTGTTCATATCGTTCAGCATCTTCAGCAGGCTTACCGAGTCCAGGTCAAATACCGGAAGTGCGGGATTTTTATATCCGTCAGCAGGATAATCTCCCGTCAGTGTCATCAGGTTGTCGAAGCCATCGCTGGCGTACTGCCATAACTTACTTTCCAGTGCATTACGGTTATTGTCCTTACAGGTGATATTGATGACTGTATTTTTGCCCAGTTCCCGGACTTTTCTTCCCAATATTTCAGGGGCGAGCATTGGGTTTCCGCCGGCATTATCCGTGAATGAAATCCAGTCAATATCGGGAATTTTACACAACTCTTCAACAAGCGCCATCAGCTTTTGCCCGTTTTCCTGCTGCAGTATTCCGCGTGTTCCGACCAATTCGATGCCCAGAAGGAATTTTTCTGGCTTCTGAAACAGATCAATAAGTTTATCCATTGATTTTATTTGCCGTTTTTTATGAAAATCTAAAATCAAATATCGTTAAAAAAAACGGATTATTTAATGCAAAGTGGCAGAAAATTAATGGTTTTATATCCATAATGTCGGGCTGTATTATTTGATGAAGCCCACTGCAGCACCGGCAACGATAAAAAACAATAAAAAAAACAATACGTTTTTTTATTTTTATAAAAACTATTTGTAATTTTCGGAGCGTTTAATTTGATTGGAAAAACAATTCGTAAAAAGATTGATGATAATGGCTCTGGTTTCTTCATTTATGGGTTATATTTCTATTTAATGAAAAAAAACAAGATCACAGGCAAGAAAAAGAAAAACAACCGGATACCAATTACAGATATATTGTCGGATAAATGGCGTAATACTATTATTGTCGGGTTAATCCTTACGCTTACCTTTATTCTTTTTTACAAAGTAGTGGATTTCCAGTTTGTTTTGTGGGATGATAATGCTTACATTACAGAGAATGAGTTGATAAGAGATCTTTCGTGGGAAGGACTTAAAAACATATTTACCACTCCGGTAATAGGTATGTATAATCCTGTAATTTTCCTGATTTATGCGATCATATATAAATTCTGGGGATTAGATCCGGGCGCCTTTCATTTCTTTAATCTCATCTTCCATCTTATGGCGACTATCCTGGTTTATAAATTCATCTATAAATTAACCACACGATACGAAACAGCAGCCATTGTGGCGCTTTTGTTTGCCATCCACCCGATGCACGTAAGTGTTGTAACATGGGTGTCCGGATTAAAAACCTCTCTGTACCTGATTTTTTATTTTTTAGCTCTTATCCATTATCTGAATTATGTAAAAAATAATTACAAGTATAAATATCTTCTGTATGCAGCCTTGCTGTTCATACTGTCTGCTCTTTCAAAACCCACAGCCGTCACCTTTGCACCAATGCTGTTTTTGATAGATTATTATATGTCAAGAAAAATTGACCGGAGGATGTTTATCGAAAAGGTACCTTTCTTTCTAGTTGCTATTGCTTTCGGGGTCACTACGTTATTTACCCATCAGGATATGGAAGATACCATTTTTGATATAAACTCTGATTATTCATTGATCAACAACCTTCTTGTTTCAAATTATTCTATTGTGTTCTATATCGAAAAGCTGTTTTATCCCATGACTCTTTGTACCATTTATCCATATCCCGAAAACGACGTTTTTTTGCCTTTAAAATACTATCTGGCCATACCTGTTATCCCGCTTATTATGTTTTTAATATATAAAGCGGGTAAATTTAAGAAGGATGTGATTTTCGGGGTGATCTTCTTTGTTATTGCCATTTCTGTATTACTGAGGATTGTACCTTCCGGTTTTTTCCGAGCGGCCAACAGGTATACCTATTTATCGTATACCGGGCTGTTTTTTATTATTGGCCAGTTCTATGCCTATATAATGGATGAAAGATTTCCCTACTCCAGGAATGTGAAAAAAACATTGATCGTTCTTTTATGTGTTTTTGTTATTTTTTGCTGTTACCGGACCACGGTCAGGATAAAGGTTTGGGAAAACAGCATTACCCTCTTCGATGATATAATAAAGAAAAAACCGAAACTGGCAATGGCTTATAACAACAGGGCTCTTGCTAAAAAAGACCTGGGCGATTTTTATGGCGCTATTGAAGATTTTACCCTGGCCATCCAAAACGATCCTGAATATAAATGGGCCTATTATAACCTGGGAATTACCTTGGGTGAGTTTGGCGATTACGAGGGTTCAGTGAAAAACTTCGACAAATCAATAGCCTTGAATCCCGACCATAATTCTTACATGATGAGAGGATTGCATTTTCTTAATTATTATGCCAACAAGGTGTATATTAACGACAGCTCAATAAGAAAGTTTTACATTCAGAAATCAATTAGTGATTTTGAAAGTTCTTTAAAACTTACCACAGATCCTAATTATAAGATCCAGCTATACAAAAATATAGCCATTGCGTGTATACACAGTGGCGATTATGCTGGTGCCATCCCGAATTACGATAAAATAATTGAAATTGATGGAAATAACGCCGATGCTTATGTAAAAAGGAGCGACGCCCGGTATCAGTTGAAAGATTATCAAGGCGCCCTCGACGACTGCAACAAAGCCATCGAACTAAACCCTCAGGATATAAATACAATTAAAAACAGGGATTATGTCAAATCCATCCTGGGAAATTCCGTAAAATGATTGTAAGTGAAAATGTCAAAATAACTTCCTCAAAACAACAACTATTTAATAATTTATAAAAAATGTTCAAATTTCTCATTATCTGTATATTCCCGAATTAATTGTTGAGTCCACTCCAAAAAGACCGGTTTCTCTTAACCTGCGACTTTTGGCCCTTAATCCCAAATGGAAGTCGCAGAAAATCAGCCTCCCTTTGGGTCGGGGCAAAGCTGATTTTCAAAAATCATACTTTTTGGAGTGGTCTCATTGTTAAATTAATGTGGGGAAGTTATTTTGAAAGTTTTACTAATAGAAGTAGTTGTTAGATTAATTTATTACGTAGTGACTAAACGGAAACTGTTTAAAAGTCTGATTATTAGCAATATAGTGTTAATGAGTTTAGGTAAAATGTTGCAAATGTGATGTGTTTTTTTTCTGCCTTTGATAATGTAATGCTTGTCTGGAGCGGAAAAGACTTAAAACAGGCACAAAACATTCGCTAATTTTAAGGAAAGAAAAAAAATCTACAAAAACATTTGCAACAAAATGAGAAAAAGATTTGAGCAACAATATTCCATAGACCTTATTCCAATCAGTGAGGTAAAAATTAAAGAAAACAAGAGAGATAAGCTTCCCCCAATTTTACAGGCATTGCAATACATATTTATCACACCTGAATTAAACCAGGCAGTATTTAATATAATGGAAGATGCCATATTAAAGGATAAAAAGAAAACAGGCCGAACCGGAATGGATTTGTTGCATAGACTGGTATTAGGCGTAGTCCGAATGGGTATGGATATAAATTTCGACAGACTCCATGATCTGTCGAATCATCACAAGCTAATAAGAAAGATAATGGGAGTAGAACCTGAATTTGGAACATGAAAAGAATTTGCATTTACAACTATACTTGAAAATGTAGGTTTGTTGGATGAATCTACAATAGAAAAAATCAATGAGATAGTGGTAAAAACCGGTCATTTGTTATTAAAAAAAGACGAGAAATTATCCATTAAAGCAGACACCTGTGTTTTAGAGGCCAATGTCCATTTTCTTTCGGATATTGCCTTTTGTGGGATTCTGCCCGCAAATGTTTGGACGTAATAGTCGACCTGCGAGAAACTTATCCTTTAAAGGACTGGAGAAAATTTAAGTTTTGGTATAAAGATTAAAAAAAGCAATGTCGTATACTATCCAAAGGCATGCCGGTCGGGAGAAAAAAATAAAGAGCAGCAAATTAAAAGACAAGCATCAGAATATTTGCGATTAGCCAATGAATTGGATGAAAAATAAGCCAAAGCAAAGAGTTATTTTATAAACTGGTAGACAGCCAGACAGGTTTAGCACAATTATTATCATTAGACTATTGTCACACCATGTTGCGTAAACATATAAACTTAGTAGACGCAGGCTTATAAAGGGAGAAGCTATTCCACAGAGCGAAAAATTGTATTCATTTTTTGAAACTCATACCGAATGGATGAAGAAGTGAAAGTCATAAAGTGGAATTAGGACACAATGTATTGATTGTTTCTGATCAGTTTAATTTTATTGATTGCCATAAAACTATTGATTGCCAACAGGATGTCGAGCTTGCGATTCCTCTTGCTGACAAGCTACATCTGCTCTTTGGAGAAAATGCGATTGAAAGTATAAGTTTTGATAAAGGGTTTTGGCGACAGGAAAAAAGCTGCTTTTACAAATGTACTTTCCCAATGTGATAATGCCAAAGAAAGGGAAAAAGAACAGATCAGAACAGGAAGAAGAAAAATCAAAAGTTTTAAGAAGCTCAGGAATAAGCATTCAGCCGTTGAATCAAAAATAAACAGTTTAGAACATCATGGGCTGGACCGTTGCCCTGACAAGGGAAAGAGAACCTTTATCAATTCACAGCATTAGGAGTTTTATCCTACAATCTACATCGTTTGGGACTTGCAGTGATGTTCAAACAAGCAGAACAAAAATCACTCATCAGAAAAGCGACATAGGATAACCGAAGTCCATCGCCAAAGAATGAAATAGAAAGCATTCTATGGGAAAGCTATTTTCAAAAACTACCAAAACAGCCTAAAATAGGTTAGTTTTAAAATACATGCCTGGTTTGAAAATTTTTTATGGGATATTTATGTCTTTAAAATAAATATTTTAAAAATAGTAACCTGTAGTATTAATAAAATAATGGAGCTTCCGTTCAGACACTATTTAGTATTTTTTTGATGAAAATCTGAATTCAAATATCGTGAAAAAACGGGATAATGAAACACGAAGTATAGAAAAACAGGTGGGATTTCACCAATAATAGCAGCCGCTTTTATTTATAAAGCACTCTCTAACACCGTTTATGAGAAAAGCACCAAATAAAAAAACATTATTATTTTTTTTTCATAAAAACTATTTGTATTTTTCGGAGCGTTTAATACGATTGGAAAAACAATACGCAAAAAAGATTGATGATATTGGCTCTGTTTTCTTCATTTATGGGTTATATTTCTATTTATGAAAAAAAACAAGATTACAGACAAGAAAAAGAAAAACACCCCGATACTAAATGGGACTTCGGAGGCCGATAAATGGCGGAATACCATTATTATCGGACTGATCGTTACGCTTACCTTTATTCTTTTTTATAAAGTAGTGGATTTTCAGTTTGTTTTGTGGGATGATAATACTTACATTATAGAAAATGAGTTGATAAGAGATCTTTCATGGGAAGGACTTAAAAACATATTTGCCACTCCGGTAATAGGTATGTATAATCCTGTCGTTTTCCTGATTTATGCGATCATATATAAATTCTGGGGATTAGATCCGGGCGCCTTTCATTTCTTCAATCTCATCTTTCATCTTTTGGCGACTATTATGGTTTATAAATTTATTTATAAATTGACCACAAGATATGAAACAGCGGCAATTGTTGCGCTTTTGTTCGCTATTCACCCGATGCATGTAAGCGTTGTGACCTGGGTGTCCGGATTAAAAACCTCTCTGTACCTGATTTTTTATTTTTTGGCACTTTTTCATTATCTGAATTATGTTAAAAATGACTACAAGCATAAATATCTTTTGTATGTAGCCTTGCTGTTCATACTCTCTGCTCTTTCAAAACCCACAGCCGTCACCCTCGCGCCGATGCTGTTTTTGATGGATTATTATTTGTCAAGAAAAATTGACCGGAGGATGTTTATTGAGAAGATACCGTTCTTCATAATTGCTATTGTTTTCGGGGTCACTACATTATTTACCCATCAGGAGATGGAAGATGCCATTTTTGATATTAACTCGGATTATTCATTGATCAACAATCTTTTGGTTTCTAATTATTCTGTTGTGTTCTATTTTGAAAAGCTGTTTTACCCCATGAATCTTTGTACCATTTATCCTTATCCCGAAAACGACATTTTTTTACCTTTAAAGTATTATCTGGCCATCCCTGTAATCCCGCTTATTTTATTTTTAACATATAAATCTGGTAAATTTAAGAAGGAGGTGATTTTCGGATTGTTATTTTTTGTTATTGCCATTTCTGTATTACTGAGGATTGTACCTTCCGGTTTTTTCCGAGCGGCCAACAGGTATACCTATTTATCGTATACCGGGCTGTTTTTTATTATTGGCCAGTTCTATGCCTATATAATGGATGAAAGATTTCCCTACTCCAGGAATGTGAAAAAAACATTGATCGTTCTTTTATGTGTTTTTGTTATTTTTTGC
Organism: Bacteroidales bacterium; assembly: GCA_035389045.1. GTDB lineage: Bacteria > Bacteroidota > Bacteroidia > Bacteroidales > CAIWKO01 > CAIWKO01. The sequence goes on from DAOORA010000051.1 coordinate 23,589, forward strand.
TGTTACCGGACCACGGTCAGGATAAAGGTTTGGGAAAACAGCATTACCCTCTTCGATGATATAATAAAGAAAAAACCGAAACTGGCCATGGCTTATAACAACAGAGCTCTTGCTAAAAAAGACCTGGGTGACTTTTATGGCGCCATTGAGGACTTTAGTCTGGCCATCCAAAATAATCCTGAATATAAATGGGCTTATTATAACAGGGGGCTTGCCAAAAAAGAAATAAATAACTTCACGGGTGCAGTTCAGGATTTCAATAAAGCTATCGAGATCGATCCTGAACTTACCTGGGCTTATTTCAGCCGGGGACTGGTGAAGGCCAAATTAGAGGATCATAATGGTGAATTGGCCGACTATTCCAAAGCGATATCGATTGACAAGGATTTTACCGAAGCATATTATAACAGGGGCGTCGCACTATGCAACCTTCAGGAATACACAAAGGCCATTTCAGACTTTACAAAAGCAATTACGCTAAATCCCGACTATGCTGATGCTTATTTTAACAGGGGTATGGCTGAATTATTATTAGGACAGCAGGAAGCCGGGTGCGTGGATTTGAAAAAAGCCGGCGACCTGGGGCTTAAAGAAGCGTTTGACGTAATAAATCAACATTGTCATTGATGTTTTATGATATTGAAATAATTCAGATTTTTTGACTGCCAAAAGAAATCTGAATAGGGTTCCTGTAGGAAAATTTTATAACGGCAGGTTTTTTATCTATTACAAATAGCTGTTTGTGAAAAAAAACTTTTTCACCTTCTTTTTTACTTACATTTGTCATAGTGTAATAAAGACATACTTTAAATAATAAATATCTAAAAAGTGCAGCGTCAGCACTTTAAAAACTGACATGGTAAAAATGAAGAGATTATTTATCCTTTTTACAGGGTTTTTTATTTTGAGCATGCAACAGGTATGGGCTACCGATGTGTTCGGGACTATTTCGGCGGATTCGACCTGGGATGTTTCCGGAAGTCCTTATATCGTTACATCTTCGCTTACAATAGCTCATGGAGCCACACTCACCATTGACCCCGGTGTTGCCGTCAGATTCGATGACGGACAAAGTTTGTATATAAACGGCGGATTGAATGCGACGAATGTAATTTTTACTTCTAACAACCCCAGTCCGGCCTCCGGTATCTGGGGTAATTTTCAGGTTGGCAACGGCAATCCCGCTGATTCCGGAAGTGTCGTACTGAACGCCTGTCAGTTGCTGTACGGATCCCAGTTTAATGTCACTAACGGTACTGCAACGCTGAACGGTACCGACATCAGTAATTTTATCAATCACACCGTTTGGGTAGATAATTGGGGACACTTCAATATGACGGGTGGAAATATCAACACGAATAATTCGGCAGCATCATCATGGGGTTGTGCCGTTTATGGTATTGTTTGGTCACATACCACATTGTCAGGGGTTACTATTCAGCATTACAACACCGGGGTACATTTACATCCCGGCGCTACGGTCAGCATCTCCGATATGAATATTACCAACTGCGGCTGGCCTATTTCTTTCAGTGATGGAGGTTCCAGGCTCATTGTGAGTGGAACAAACTCATTTACCGGGAACAATAATAATGTTGTTCTAATCAACAGCGGATGGGAACTTTCCGACACGTTGAACCTGCCGGTAATTAATATTCCCTATTATTTCCCGGGCGGTTTGCAGGTAAATCCCGGCGGTTGCATGATCGTGGAATCAAATAATATTTTAAAGTTCCAGGACAATACAATTCTTAATATCAATGGTACCCTCATTGCCGAGGCCGGTGCAGGCGAAAGTATATATTTTACATCTTTTCGTGACGACAACTGGGGCGGCGATTCGAATAACGACGGTTCGGCCTCGGCGCCCGGCACAGGGAACTGGTACGGAATACGTTTCGGTGATCTCAGCTATGATGCTAACTGCCTGATGCGCCGTTGTCAGGTGCGTTATGCAGGATATGATTACAACGGCGGAATAACCACTGAAAGCGCAAGTCCTACGATAGACCAGTGTGACTTGTCTAACAATTATTATGGCATCTGTATGAGATACACATCGAATCCGGTTTTTACCAACAATACCATAGGCTCCAGCCAAATGACGCCCATTGCTATGTCATTTGAAGCAGATCCTGTTATGTCTGACAATACCTTGTCTTTTTCTGATAATGCATACGACGCAATAGGGTTACTTGGAGGAACGCTCTCGGCAAATGCGGTTCTTAAAATACGTTCTGTGACGAGTATCCCTAATATTACTTACTTTTTGCTGGGCCATATTCATGTTCCCTCCGGGTTATCCTTAACAATTAATAAGGGAATTGTAATTAAATCATATCAGGATTGGGATGCGCACAGGATAACGGTCGATGGAATGCTGACAGCAAATGCTAGTGCAGACAGCATGATTGTCTTTACATCCGCGCGGGATGATAATTACGGCAATCCCGCAGACTGCAATAAAGATGGTACCATGACATCCCCTGTTACCGGCGACTGGAGCGGTATCATCTTTCTTCCGGGTTCAACCGGTACTATGAATTACTGTCGTATCAAATATGCAAAACTTCCCGATTATGGTTTTTCATCATGCAGCGTAACAGAATATGTTAACGGATGTGCCATTGGCATGGTCGATGCCAGTCCTTCAGTCTCCAACTGCATTTTTGAAAACCTGTTCCAGGCTGTTTCGTGCTACCGCGCATCCAGCCCCGCCCTGACCAACCTCGATATGATCAACATAAGTTATACGCCTGTTAATATCTCGGGTGCTGCAAATCCCGCGATGAGCGGTATAACATTTACTAACGTCGGAATGCGGGCCATTGGATTGCTGGGTGGAAATGTTTGTCAGAATGGTACTCTCCGGAAAAGGGATCTGGCGGGCTATACCAACATTACTTATGTTTTGCTGTGGGATATGACCATTAATTCCGGCACCTATGTCAATGTGGAACAGGGAATTGTAATTAAAAGCGCACAATATGCAGGGTGCGGCGGTGATATTGGTTATAGTATTATAGTTGACGGCGGATTTAAAACCGATGGCACATCAGGGCAAGGCGTAGTGTTTACCTCTATTAAGGATGACAACAAGGGAAATCCTGCTGATTGCAATGGAGATGGAAATGCCACGACACCGGCTCCGGGTGACTGGGGATGTATCAAATTCAGATCAACAAGTGATGACGCCTATTGCAAACTTAATTATACCGAGCTTCTCTACTCCGGGAGAATGCCCTGCAATGTTTCCAATGGAGGTGCAGCTTTTGAAAATGCCGGCGGGCAAATGAATTCCTGTCTTATTTCGAATTCATACAGGTATGGTGTTTATTGTGATGGCAATGCTACACCCCTAATAGATAATGTAGTGATCCAGAACTGTACGCTGGACCCGATCGCCATGTCACTGACAGCAAATCCAAGCTTTTCCAACATTACTTTTGTTTCAAATTTCAGCAAAGCCATTAAAATCATTGAGGGCACTCTTTCATCGAATGCGACACTTGCCCCGCGCAACGTGGCAGGTATTACGAACATCGCTTATGTGGTCAGCGCCCTTACTGTATCCAGTAATGCCAAACTTACCATTCAGCCGGATGTGGTCATTAAATTCAGAACAGATGACTGGTGTGGATGGTACCAGATTCCGGCCAAAATGAATATTTACGGGAACCTGATCGCCACCGGAAACGCTTCTCATAAAATCTATTTTACCTCTTTTGCTGATGATTCCAAAGGCGGGGATTCTAACAATGATGGAAACACCTCTGTTCCTTCAATGGGTGACTGGGGCTATACCACCAATTGTGATGACCAGCCGGGAGGATTGCGGTTTTACAATAACAGCCAGGTGGCCGATACGGTAAATTCGCTGAAATATTGCGAAATATCTTATCCGAGCATCGGCGTCAGGGTGGAAAACGCACACATGACACTTGATAATTGCGTAATACAGCAGTCGTCATTTGGCCTCAGTATACGGGGCTCCTCCAACCCGGAAATTAAAAACACTCAATTTTATAACCTTGCTTATGCCCCGGTAGAACTCAGCATGTTTTCAAATCCGTCATTTACCAATTGCACAGCACTGAATGTCGGACTGATGGCTCTTGCAGTGATTCCGGAAACTTATTCACAGACAGATACCATTCCTGTAAGGGATTTTGGAGGATATTCAAATATCGGATATTTCATGGAAGGGACCTGTACCATTAATTCCGGCACAACCATTACCATACCTGCCGGCATAGTATTTAAAAGAGGAGCTATTGGCAATTTTGATAACTATGCGATGGGGTTTGAGGTGAACGGGCGTTTGAATATAATGGGAGCTACCGGCAATCCGGTTGTTTTTACAAACCTTGCTGATGATAATTTCGGCAACCCGCCTGATATGAACCAGAACGGTTCGGCTACCCAGCCCAACGACGGGTATTCCTGGGGACAGGGCTGGTTCGGAACCTGGCTCACATTTAATGATGTCAGCGATGATTTAAGCACCGTGGATTATGCGGTTTTGAAATACGGAGAAAAAGGCATAATCACTCAAAGCGCTTCGCCTGTTATTAATCACAGCTTATTTGAAAACTTATATTATGGTATTGATATGAACGGAGTTTCTGCACCCGGTATTGATAATTGTACTTTTAATAATTTGCGGTTTTATCCGGTTCAGATATCCCTGGTGTCTTATCCGGTCACTTCATCAAATAATACTATCTCAGGAACAACATATAAGGTGTTGAAGGTGAGAGATGAAACCCTGACACAGGATGTTACCCTGCCTAAAAGAAATTTCGGTGGCATTACGAATATTCCTTATTATTTTGAGCATTATACCGTTGGAACAGGTGCTACGCTTACCATCAGCCCCGGTATCGTATGTAAATTCCGTACTATGCCTTATACCGAAACGAACAATGGGATAACTGTGTACAAAGGCTTTTCTGCAACAGGTGGTGCCTCGCCCGACAGTAACATTGTGTTTACGGATATCAGGGATGACTATTACGGTGGCGATGCCAATTCTGACGGGAACTCTTCCTGGTCAACCCCGGGAAGTTGGTCAGGGTTGGTGTTTGAAGACCAGTCGCTCGATCCCTTGTGTAATCTGCAGAATTGCATCATCAGGTTTGCCGAAAACGGCATCATGACCAACAGCGCAAGTCCTACAGTAACAAGATGTAACATAAACCGGAATAATTATGGAGTATATGCTATAGCGGCCTCCAGCCCTGTATTTAATGACTGTGATTTTGATGATAACTATTATTTTGCTATAAATAATGTTGACAAGTCCTTTACCATTATGGCAGAAAACTGCTGGTGGGGAAGTAATCTGGGACCCATTCAGACGAATACCCCGGGAAACGGAACCAGTGTGCAGGAACTTGTTACGGATGAAGTGGATTATACGCCCTGGAAAACGACCGGAGCCGTTAATCCCCTTATGGGCGATGTCAGCCTGAACGGCCAGGTACAGGCTTATGATGCCTCCCTCATCTTACAGAAAGTTGTAGGGAGTATAACCCTTAACAATCTTCAGTTACAGGTGGCCGATGTCAGTGGCACTGCAGGCGTTACCGCTTATGATGCTTCGCTTATTCTGCAATATGTCGTCGGGTTAATAAACTCATTCCCGGCAGAGCAGAACAAAGCTTTGCTGTCCATGCCGGCAAGTGCACAATTGTCAGTAGGTAATGCTACCACCGTTAATGGACAGGATGTGACGATTCCATTAAGTGTAACTAATGTTTCGGGCATGTCGTCGGCCCAGATCAGGCTTCATTATGATCCTTTGTTCCTGAAGGTGAGTCAGGTGGAAAATATGATCACGGGAATGAATATGATGTATGGCGTTGACAGTGTAAATGGTATTGTAACTATAGCGATGGCGGGCGCTTATACGCTGAATTCCGACGCCGTGCTTGCCAATATTACCTTCCATGCCAACCTGCCGGCAGGCAGTTCAGTTACCACTTCATTAATCATAAACGAATTCCTGGCCAATGAAGATGATATGACTGCCGGAGCTATTAACGGAAGCGTAACCATAAACGACAATATGACTACGGGAGTTACTGAAAATGAAGAAACCCGCAACGGGACCATGTCGCCGGTATATCCCAACCCTGCCACAACGCAAGCCGTGTTTAGCTATGTCCTGAATGGTCCTGATCAAATGGTAACTATCGAAATTTTTGATATGCTTGGACAAAAAAATCTGACCATTGTGAACCATGTGCAGCATGCGGGAAAATATTCCGTATCGCTTGCGGAATCTATCGAAGAACTCCGAAGCGGCTCTTATCTAATCAGACTGACTGTTGACGGTTATCAGCAGACACAGTTGTTCCAGATTATAAAATAAAGTTTTTGCGTCTTTTTCATCCGGAAAGGACGTAAATCTTTTTTGAAGAATGTATCATTCATTTACTTCAATAAAAAAACAATGAAAAAGCATATAATTTCATTTCTTCTGTTGCTGCTGATCTTGTCAAACGGAAGTTTACAGGCCCAGGCCATTACCCTGAGGATACCTGATACCTCCGTGGTATCAGGCAATAGCATCGACATACCTGTTTTTGCCGATAACACGCTTAGCGGGCACAATGTGATGTCCTATGTTATACAGTTATCCTTTGATCCGGCCTATCTTCAGCCATCAGCCGTTATCGTTTCCGGTACGCTTAGCGCTCCTTTTGGCAGTCCTGCAATAAACACATCTGTTCCCGGGATTATCACCATAGCGGCAGCAGGAACATCACCGCTTACCGGAGCGGGGGCATTTATTTATATCCGTTTTTTGACTTTGCAGCCGGGTGGAACAGGAATAAATTTTACCGGGACAGCCAATAATTATTTTAATGAAGGTAGCCCTGAAATCTCCTTTGATGACGCATGGCTAAACATTACAGCTCCACCTTCCATAACTATTAATCCCGACATCGGAGTCGTTGCTAAAGGAGAACAATTACAGTTTAATGTTTTTGACGGAACACCTCCTTACCAATGGTCTGTGATCAATCCGTCGGTTGCCGCTGTGGATGCTTCAGGTTTGTTAACAGCAATACAACCTGGTTTTACAAGGGTAGTAGCACAGGATTCTGCCGGGATCAGGGATACAACAAATCAGATAGAGATCAGGGCAATGCGGATGAGTATTCCTTCCGGCCTCAGCCAATGGCAGGGCGCCGACATAGATGTTCCGGTCAATGTTACCGATTTGACCGGACTGAACATTACTTCGGGTAATTTTGCCATCAGTTTTGATCAGAACTTACTAACTCCTGTCGGGATAGTTCAGACAGGGACGCTCCTGACATCCTTTCCGGCGCCTGTGTGCAATTACAGCTCTCCAGGACATTTCACGCTGGCTTTTGCAGGGACGACGCCTTTAATAGGGACAGGAACTCTCATTAAAATCCGGTTTCATGTTTCCGGACAGAATTCGGGTGCTACCGCAATTGACTTTACAGGAGGCCTGTTTAATGAAGATCTTCAACCGGTATTTACCGGCGGGTATTTTACTACGGATAATTTACCCGTTTTGTCGCTTACGCCCAATACCGGTTCTCTGGCAGCCGGAGAAACCCAGCAGTTTACCGTCAATGGCGGTGGAGTACCTCCATTGATGTGGAACATAAGTGATACAACTATGGCATCCATCAGCCAGACCGGGTTAATGACCGCATTCAGGAGCGGGAATGTGGTGGTTACCGTCACGGATTCGCTGGGCGCTACAGCGGTTTCAGGATCTTTTCAGATATATGATACCAGGATTAATATGTCCGATACTTATTTATGCCTCCCGGCAACGACATTATATTTTCCGGTCACCATCAATGCGCTGCCAGCAGGCGAATCCGTATTCTCATTACAGGCGATTCTGAACTATGATACCACATTTCTTTCATTTTCAGGTATTGAAACAGCAGGAACACTTACCCAGGGGTGGACCTTTTCCCAAAATTCAGGTGACGGACAACTTGTTTTTGCAGGCTCCGGTTCTTCCCCTTTTGATGTTGCCGGTACCTTACTTATATTTGAATTTAATGTGAAACCGGCTTTTTTTACCGGATTGACTACTTCTTTGTATCTGCACAATGTCATCCTCAATGAAGGTATTCCTCTTCCCCTTGTTGATGAATGGGCTAATATTACCGGGGCTGATACCCCATCCATTCCCGTAGCAGGCGCCATTATTCAGCCGACGTGTACCGAATCAACGGGGAGCGTTGATCTGGAGGGATTACCTCCGGCCAGCTGGACAATAAACCCGGGAAATATTGAAGGCTACGGTACCGCGGCGACCATTCCGGACCTCACACCGGGAACTTATAATTTTACAGTTACTGTCGCATCGGGATGTACATCAGCAGCGTCCTCCGATGTGGTCATCTTTGCGCAACCGCCAACGCCCGTTGCAGAAGCGGGAGCCACCGCCATCTATACCGGTATGCCCGTAATAATCGGCGATCCGTCGAGTGGCCCCGGCATATACAGCTGGTCGCCGGCAGCGGGGTTAAGCGACTCCACAATATCCCAACCAACAGCCTCCCCGGCAGTTACCACAACCTATACCCTGACTGTGGATTACAATGGCTGTTTGGCCACTGATACGGTAACTGTTGTTTACGGGATAAGCGGATACACCATTAACGGCAAAACCCGCTATACGGCAAAGGCTAATGTAGGAAATCCTGCACCCAATCTCCCTACATATAATTCCGTAATTTATAATATAGATCATGTGATTGTGGTGTTAAAAAACACCGGAGGCACAGAAATATCAAGGGATACCAGTGACGCCCTGGGCAATTTTCAATTTACCGCGGTGTCCGATGGAAACTACCTGCTGTATTACGACAAATTTACGGTTGATACCATGTCATGGGGAAATGATATCAATGTGGCGGACCTGTCCATGCTGAAATATTTTATCGGCAGTGATACTCTGCTGGATCCCTCAAGAAATTTTTCGGCAAAATACAAGAGAGCCGTCAATGTTGATAATAACCTGTATATAAATGTTGCTGATGTTTCCAGGCTAAAAGCAAAAATCGGCTCACCATACAATGTCAGCAAAAACTTCCCTAAGGGCAACTGGGTGGCGCTTACCCAGCCGGTAACCGTTGCCGGGTCAGACCTGAACATTACCCTTGAAACCATATGTTATGGGGACTATAATGGCTCAAGCAGCAGGTACCGTGATTCCGTGGCAAGCTGGAGCAATTTAAAATCCTTACCCGGTGAGTTTATTGTGCCCTCTGATGAGTCTGTCACGATCACGAATCAGTCCCTCATTGAGGTTCCGTTGAAAATAAGCGCCAAAGTTAAAGATTTTTCAGCGCTTGGATTGGAACTGAAATACCCGCATGATGAATACCGGCTTGTTTCTGCATATATGCCAGGTAAGGGATTAAAAGGCCTAACGGCGAAAATAAATCCTTCATTTGAAGAGATAATGGCAGACCATAACGATTTGCTGGTTACCGATGAAGATGGTGTGATCAGGGTGGTATATGCCACAACAGATCATTTTGATGTGGCTGCCGGCGAAGAACTGATTATGCTGGGATTCAGACCGCTAATTGATATAAACCCGGGCGAACTTGATTTTTATCTGTCAGGAACGGGTGTGGTCGCAGATCAGTATGGGGAAGAGAATGATGAAGTATATATGTTGATGCCGAAAATTTTTGTGCAGGGGGATAAGTATAAGGCAGGATTTGAACTTTCCGGTTATCCCAACCCGTTTGCAAACGAGGCAATGCTGACCTACCATATTCCCGGTGAAGGAACGGTGAAAATTGAAGTATATAATTCTCTTGGTGAAAAGGTAGCTGTTTTGGTAAATAAAGTCCGGCAGGAAGGGAAACATTCGGTTGAATTCTCTCGCCAAAACATGCCGTCAGGAATATATACCTTCAGACTTGAATTCACCGGTTCTGATGGATCAGAAAATATGACAATAAAAATGATGCATTGATTATTTTCGTCATTCAGATAATTAAACGATTTTTACACCCCAGTACGCGCGCCTTCGCAACGCGTGCAATAGAAATAAATACACTTTATAAATGTTGTTAAAAAAACAATAGCTTTGCTTCCAATGTCAGAAAAATACAAAACCACCGAAACCGATAAGGCATACTTTGTAACCTTTACCATTGTTGAATGGCTTACTGTGCTGGCCAACGTTCAAGGTAAGGAAATCATCATCGATTCGCTAAAGCATTATCAGCAAAGCAGGGGGCTTATTATTTAAGCCTATTGTATAATGCCTGATCATTTACATCTTATTGCACAATCAAATGGCAAGGAGCATTTATCGGCTGTATTGCGTGATCTTAAAAAGCAAACAGCAAAAGAAATTACGAAGGGACTGAAAAGCCTTGAAGATAACGAATCTGGTAAAGCATTGGAAATATTTGCAAACGAAGGTAGACGGTTAAAAAGGATAAAAAAATCATTATTGTCCGGTTTATTTTTTAAATATGTAATATTTCGTACCTGCGACGCTTTCATAAATTGGTAAATTGTTCATTATGATAATATTATAGACCTTTGGAACTTTTTTAGCCTCGTTAGAGGCGGCATATTGGTAGAAAAAACATTACAATAAAAAAAAAAGCCCCGTAGGTGGCGATATGTTGTAAATGTTCTGAAAACAAAGCTATTCAGCATATTTAAAATATTTTTACCGGACAACAGTGTAAAAAAAAATAAAGTTTGGCAGGATGGTAACCGGCCAATTTTGCTGTATTCAAATAAATTTATCCGGCAAAAAATTGATTATATTCATTCAAATCCTGTAAAAGCCGGTTTGGTTGTCAATCCTGATGATTATCTATACACTTCAGCAAGAAATTATGCCGGATTAACATCAGTAATTGATATTGAAATGCTAACGTTGGAATG
>DAOORA010000052.1:0-34108 GCA_035389045.1 Bacteroidales bacterium
ATCGGACTTTCATTAAGTTAATATAATACGTAATTTTTTCCAAGTTAGGGTTTAATACAATGGTTGAATTTAGCAGGTCATAAGCAGGAGACAACTCTATTTTATCGCCATTCCTTATCAGTGAAAAATTTTTGAGGTGCATATCTTCGTTTCCGGTAAGAAAATTAAAAAGCACAAGCCGGAACAATTTAGCCTTCTCAATCACAGGGAAAGTACAAAACTCGTCAATAAGCAAAACAAGTTTCTCCATCGTATAATTGTACTTTGTATCTCTTGAAAGCCCTGCTAATTGAGCAAAATCTTCAAGCGGAATTTTATCCTTATGCCCTGCCCTGTCGAAGCGTTTAATAAAATAAGTCAGTGTCATATCTTTAGACCGGATCATGCCATGCAGCAGAACATTTATTCCGGCGGCCTTTGCCATCCGCATAGTCACATCTTCATTTTCCGGAAGTTGCGGATAAATATGATGCTGCGGTTTAAGAATATATTTCCCTCCTGTATCAACAAGTTCAAACCGGGATTCTTTAATATTAAGGATAGCACTGAGTTTGGGTTGTAAACCCTGTATAGATAATTTTGTTGCCCTGACCATTGCTTCCGATCTTTATTCGGCAGCAGTATATCCAAGTAATTCAAGTCTTTCGAGATTCTGCGATAAAAGTTTTAATCCTTTTTCGCTGTACAAAGATTTTCCGCAGGATTCGTAAGTGATGGGGCATCGCTTCATATAGATGCCTCCTTTACCGTAACAGATCCTACAGTATCATTCCCAACCATCAATAATTGTGAAAAAAAATCATTTCTGTCCACTTTTCCCTGTTTTAACAAGCCTTCCAACTGATGTCCTTCCGGTAAAAGTCCATCAAAAAATGGCGGAAAATGATCGTATGTAAAAGATTTACTGCTAACCGGCATGGTAAGTGAGACGGGCCATCCGGAGTATCCGTCATTATATTTGAAGTGATACTCTTTACCGAAAATAATTTCAGAAAGCAGCCCTGCTTCTTTTCCGCATACATAAACTTTAGCCGTTCTCATCTGTATTCAATATTTGGTTCATAAGATGACTTTGCAGGACAACCTTTATATTCAATACCATGAGTATCTTCCTCAAGGTATCCAGTTGTATGGTCTCCTTGCCTTTTTCAACATCAAAGACCACCGTTTTGCCGACACCTGCCATCTCCGCCAGTCGGAGTTGGCTAAGTCCGGCTGCTTTTCTGTGTTTCTTAATTACTTTTGATAAAATCTCCGGGTTGAGCATAATTACCGTTTTAGCGGCAAAGATAAAACAATTTACTAAACAAGTTAAGAAATATTTAAATTATTACCGATATATCAGTATATTTTGCACAAAATCTATAATTAAATTAAATTTATTGATATTTTACCGCTTTAGCAGTAATTATTTCATACAATTTACATGATTTCTTTAGTCATTTTGTTTAGTTTACAGAATAATAAAAATACTTTTTATTCTATATGCAAAACAAAATCAGCCGGATTTCTTTCGAACACATGCTCTGGACGGGAAAAGAAATGTCGTCCCTGACGGGACAAGACAATGTGTTAATGTCGGGGTGACTGCGCGGGGCCAGACACCGGAGGCAGTCACCCCGACATTTGAAAGCACAGGCTTCCCATTTATAAAATATCTTTTTGAGTCCCATCGGGCAAGAATTAATGCTATATTTGCCAATCACAATTGTAACGACAAAATCTATAATTAATATAAATATATTGATATTATTACCGCTTTAGCAGTAATATTCTTAGATAATTCACATGGATTTTTGTATCGTGAATTGAAACACCACCACCAATTATTAAGTTAAACTATTAATATGTAAGACTTTGGCAGTTCACTACTCCATCAATTCAACCACTGCTCCGGCGATTCATCCGTTTCCTCTATCAGACCCAGCGACTCCAGGTAATCTGTTTCGGCGCCGAGTATCTCCATAAGATCGTCATAGGTTAGAATAATACCTTTCTGTACACATTTTTGGATAATATAATACTCCATTTTTTCCTGATCGCTGATCATCCGCAGCATCTCTAAATCCATATCTGAATCAGAAGTCATTTCATCAGATAAATGCCCGTTTTCCCGCTGCCATTCAAATTCCGTTTCCAGTATCACGCAGATATCCGCATACGACAAGCGTTCTGCCAACTGATCTGAAATTGCTTCTCCGACAAAGGATGCAGCATCTTCCAATACATATTCTGTTTTGCTCATAGGTTTATTTTTTGTTTACGCAGCGGTACAATATTTCGAGTATTTTCACCATCGCCAGCGTATCCCGGTGACAATATTTCAGGAGGTTTTCACGCATCTGCCTTTTCAATTCATCATCATCGGTGTAGTAAAGATCAAGGAAAGCATTGCTGGCTGCCATGCCATCGCCTATTTCCAGGTCATCGTAAGACAATTCCGGGCAGAGTGCCGGCAGCACCTGCTTTAGGGAGGAGGATCCGTTCATGGTCCCGGTACGGTAAAAATCGCGTTTGAACGGGATGATCAGGTCTTCGAGGCGGTCGATGATGTGCTGTAATTCTTTTTCATATTGCGGAAAATCACGCTGCATCTCGCTTAGCCGTGTACGTTCAAATACAATATGATAAACCAGAATAGTTTTTGCCGGTTTGGTTTGTTCGATCAGTTGTTCAATAAGCGCCTTGCGGGGATCAAGCGAAAAATCGTTTTCAGCCAAATAAAAATCATGTTTCAGTTCCCCGCCCTGTACATCCTGGTGGTGCAATGAATACTGAAATGTAAGTTGCTGATATGGCCTTGACTCGTCGAAAAGCGGAACACCCGGCATAATGGTCTCAAAGTCGAGGTAATACAAGGGATACTGAAGGCCCTCCATGAAAGCTTTCAGGTCGTCTGCCATCACTTCAGGTATACTGCTCAGTTCCTCAGACGCTTCACCGGCAACAGGCAACAGTCCGGAACAATATTCATAAAAATCGCAATAATAAGGTTTGGTGCATTGCAGTCCCATGGCTGTATCAGGTTCGGCGCCTTTAATCATGTCGAGCAGTTCCGGTATTTTTGTTTTTATTTCCTCCTGAAAATCTAAAACGCCAGACCGTATGCTTTCGGGCAGGAACAGGTCGCGTACCACAATATCGCCCCTGCGCACATAATCGCGGTTGAAGTGCATCAGAAACACATCTTCCACCTCAAGCCCGCTGCCTTTGGCCACATAATACTGTATGGCCACATCTTTGATGTGTTCTGGTTTTACGCTGTTGGTGCTTTTCACCTCATACAACTGCCATTTGCCATGATGCTTATGAAGAATATCCACGGCCACCAAAGTATTATCATAAATAAATGTGGCTTCATAAATAGTTTCAACACCTTGCTGGATAAGCTCCCGCGTTCTTTTAGCAGCGTTATATCCGGGCAGTTCATCTTCGCCCAAAGCCAGCACACCTCCCGGAAAATACTGCCGGGCCAGTTCTCCGGCGCTGGTGCCTCGTGCAAAAATGGCCTGTGTGGCTTCAGGGATTACCTGTTCATCTCTTTTGTTAAGGAATAGCCATAACGACCTGGGACAGTTGATCCCCCGGGTAAATCTTGATTTTGATAGCATATATATTAAATTTTACTTGTTAACTAAACAGCGTTGTAAACAGCATAAATATAAGTTTCATCCATGTATGATGATGCCTTATTGTTATAGTGTGCTTTTATCCCGAAAAGCGACAACACTGTATCCCACTCCCTGTCCCTGAATACAACAGCATCCTCATAATTGCAATTGCCGATACATCGTCTCTTGTCTGCAATGATTTTTTCCAGCCCCGCTATGGTTTCCATTTCATAAGATTCGTATATCTTCATTTGGTGTTGCACAGCAAATTGCTCAACATCCATCACGTCGGGAAGTTGAAGTGTTTCTTTGGCGGCATCGTTCCGCACTAAAAGATATATTTTTTTCATAGATTAATTTTTGTATTGATTCAAATTTTCGCGCAACATCCTGATAATATGGGTACGCAGAACTTTTGGCCTGATAACTTCCACATTAGCGCCAAAAGATAAAATCTCCATCATCAGGTCGTAGGTTGGATAGAGACTGAGCTTGATCCTCAGTTCATTTTCATCATCCACCAGCACTTCCTGTGTATGGTGCAGCGGAAGGGTTTTGATATACTTTCCCTGGAATGGGTCGAACGAAAGGACGATGTCCTGAATGGTTTCGTCGCCGGGGCTTATCACACCAAAACAATACCTGAAATAATCTTCAACACTAAAATCCCTGTTGTGCTGGCATTTCCTTTTGGTTATATCAAGGTCTTTCATACGGTCTAAGCCGAAGGTTTTTATTTTACCGTCTTTCAGGTCATGGGAGACCAGATACCAGCGGTTTTTAAATTCCTTAAGCGCCAGCGGCTCCACATATCTCTTTTCAGCCACTTCATCCCAGAATTTCTGGTATAAAAAATAGATCTGGAAGGAGTTTTTAATGGCGTGCAGCAGCCCATACAGGTGTTCTGTACCCTGTGGCCGGCGTCTTTCGAAATGCATGAAGGCTGAGAGCCGGTCCGACATGTTCATCAGGTTAAACGTGTCGAATGCTTCCAGGATACGTTCATTGATCTCCGGCTCGGTTTCCTGGCAGATAAAGTATGCTTTCTGCGAAAAATCATACCGTATGTCAATGTTGTAAAGCAATCGGATGTCGTCCAGGTCACGCTGAAATGTCCGCTTTGAAATGTTGAAATCATACGACTGCAACTCGGATTGCAAGGAGAGATAATTGCTGATCTCGTCATAAGTGGAAGGTTTTTTCCTGAGCTTTTGTATGATAAGACTGTACCTGGTTAATGATTCCTGTTTTGACATGATTGAAATTTTTGATCAAAAATAACAATATACTACGACAAAACATGTCGTAGTGGCTAATTTATTTTAAATCCGATAGTGTTGCAGTATGCTTTGCTTATCAGTTCCTCCCTGCAGAACTCCATAATTTTGTCGATGTCAGGGAAATTCCCGTTCAATAGTTCGAACATCTCGCATTTGCGGGTTATGTTATCAATCTGACCGCCCGAAAAATCAAATTGATCTGCCAGCATGCAGCAATCTTTTCCGGCAAGGTAACTGACCTTATACTGCCATATTTTCTGCCTGACCTTACTATCCGGCATGAAAAATTCCACTTTATACAAGAACCTTCTTTCAAAAGCGCTGTCGAGGTTGTTCGTCAGATTGGTTGTGGCGATCATGATGCCCTTCAGCTTTTCCATTTCTTCCAGAATAATGTTTTGCATGGCATTTTCGGTTTGCGCCACATTCGAAAAATTACTATCCTTACGTTTCGAAAAGATGGCGTCGGCTTCGTTGAACAAAAGTATAGGGCAGCGCTCACTCTGTTCCACAAAATCGTTATAGTCAGAAAAGATCTGTTTGATTTTTTTCTCGCTTTCTCCAAACCACATAGATTTTGACTGGCTGATGTCCACATGCATGATTTCCCTTCCGGTTCTGCGTGCAAGCTGAAACACCGATTCTGTCTTTCCTGTGCCCGGAGCCCCGTATAACAGGATAGCGATGCCTGAAGGCATGGATTTTTTAACCAGGCGTTCTTTTAAAGCATTGAGGTTTTCGTCTTGAAGCATATTTGAAATCATGCCAAGCTGACTGTTTTCTTTTTCACCGAAAAAAAGTTCCTTTATACCGATTTTATCCGGTTCCATAATGTTTTCACGCCTGATATTCTTCGAAAACAACGTAATGTTTTCCGACTTCAGCAGTTCTATGCTTTTGCTGCCCAGTTTTATGTCCGTATAATCGAAAAACGTATGTTCAACCAATTCAATGAATTTTTGTTTTATCAGTGTGTTATCACCCGACATGATTTTTTGCGCATATCTTGCCTTTTCATGACTCAAAACGAATATGTCTTCCAAAGCGTTGCTAAGGTCTGTATTTTCATTTCCGGCAATTGTCTTCCAGCATAAATACAAAAAAAGATAGTTGTCAATCGGTGGGAAACCCAGATTCCTCACTTTCTGCAGAAACGGGATATGCATGTTGATGTCTGTTATAGTTTTCGTTTCATCAAGCAGGACACTGGTGTCAATACAATGGTTCATGCGATTCCGGCCTAAATCATATATTTTTTCTAATACTTCAAAAATATCTTTACAAACCAATGGTTTTAACTCCGGAACCGGCAAGTTCTTAACAATGGAATGACTTACTGATTCATCAAATTCATAATTATAATACTTTGATCCGGACATCATGTTAACATCTCTTTTCTTTAAAAGAAATCCTTTTTTATTCAAAATATCCAGATCCTCCTGATATCGGAGCAGGTCTATCTGATCACAGTCAAAATGATGCCCGAGGTCAGATAATTCAATGCGTCTGTTGCTGCATGCAAGGGCATAAATGTTTGCCAGCAGAAAGGCCTGTTCTTTGCTTACATGGAAATATGCTGTCAGCAATTCAAGCTTATCATCTATTTTTCTGAACAGCTCTTTTTTCAGACCGCTTTTTTTTGATGATCTATAAACTTTGCTGATGGCGCTCAGCACATTGAAAGACAATTCGTTTTTAGTTTTTGTTTCCATAATATTTTTTCTTTTGGAAACAAAATAAAGAAGAGAGTACGACAAGGTGTGTCGTAGTTAAAATAATAATAAAGTTTTTAACAACAACTTTAAACCCTCACCAAGACAGGAAAAAGAAAAATATAGATAAAAATCATGGATTCTTAGTACTTTTAGAGTTTCTGGTCAAAACCCCGCATAATTTTATACAATTTTATATATAACTCATTGTTTTTCTATAAATTATTGATATAGGAATAATTAAAAGAAGTGACCAAAGTTTCTTTTATATTTTACGTTATATTACTATATAATAAAGTAAAGTTTGATATCTTTAGATATAAAAAGTAACGATTGTCAGGGAAATAAATAAAATCAGTTTTATTGGTCATCTATGATTAACAACAATTAAGTCAATAACATTTATAGATATGTGTTTGTTAATTAAGAATTTTAGTTTAAATTTGTTTAAATTTTGTGTACAGATATATTTTTTTTCAAACCATATAAATGATTTTATTACTTTTACAAATCAGCATGCTTACTGAGAAATTATTTCAACTTCCTCTAAATGTGATACATAATCAATATATATGAATAAATTTTTATTATTTATTATTTCATTTGCTGTGTACTCGACATTCACTTTCGGACAGGGTTACATGATCACAGTGAGTTCGGTATTACCTTCAGAGATAACCATTTGCGGTTCGGAAAAAACAGTAGAGGTTGAAATTTTAAATCCATCGCCGTTTAATCTGAGCAACGTGGTATTACATGTCACCATGCCTGTGGGATTAAATTACCTTGCGGGAACGGTCAACGGCGCTACAGAACTGAACATCACGACTTTAAACACACCGGTATTTACGCTGGCCAATATCCCGACACAGGGTGTTTCAAAGATATTCTTTAAAGTCACTGCAAATTGCCTTCTCATGGATTATATCGCTCAGGGCAATTTAGTTTCCATAGTATCGAGGGTCGATTATACAACAAGCAACAATATAACTACCTACGACGTCAATTCAGCATATTTGTTTAATGTCAAACAGCCAAATTTATCTATTGTATCCATTACAAATCAAACCTATTCAGGCAATATCGGCGATGTTTTTACACGCTGTATCACCATAACCAATGGCGGTTTGGGTGAGTTAGGACAGTTTACTTTCACGCATACTCACGGAAATGGCATACAAGTCAACAGTGTTTCCATAGGCACATGGAATTCATCGGGCAATACCGAAACTGTATACATAGCGGGAAACAATATCTCCGGCATAGGAAATAACAACAATATTTTCGAAAATGCGGAAGTCATCACAATATGCGAAACGATCCAGGTGATGAATTGCGTATCTGTTTTTTCGGATTATGAGGTGAGCTGGGGTTGCGACAGTCAGGAATGTCAGAACTCCATATCCACAGCGAATGTAATTTTTCCGAATTTTACCCCCAACCTGATTATTACGCCAACTGCCGGCATTAACTACTGTCTGGGAACCGGCAATGCCAATACGCCATCCCTGAGGATCATTAATACGGGTCTTGGTAATGCCTACGATGTTTTCCTCGATATATTTCAATCAACACAAACAACATACAACAGCGGTTTACGATCTAATATTGACCCGGCAAGTTTCACGATGCAGGTCAATTCCACTGCACCCGTCAGCATTGTACCAACTCAAACTTTTGCCAATTCGGCACATTATTGCTTAAGCGCCAGCCCTAAAGGCAGAGTTTATCTGAATATTCCGACGATCAATGCCCACGACACCGTCATCATACGATGGAACTATTATAACTGTTGCTCCGATGCCTGCGGCGGCACCCGGGTAATCTCAGGCTGGCGGTACCAGGGAACGTATAAAAGTATTTGCAATAATAGTTATGTGATTCCCAATGCGTGGGGTTATTCTTATAAGGAACTTTATGGAGACCTGGTTAACGACCTGTCCCCATCTATCATTACCAGCGGGGAAACAAAAAATTTCAGTTTTCTGTTTTCAAGCTACGGCAATTCCTATCCCTCTACAACGGGTGCACACTGGAAATTTGTTGTAACACTGCCACCCTGCTTAAGTTATGCCGGAAATTTTGTCATCCAGCGTTATAATGGCACACAATTCTGGTACCCTGCCACAGTAAACGTTGTCGGGAACATACTTACAGCAACATTCAGCAGCACCCCGCCATGGAACCTGTTCCAGGCTGTTGTAAAATTCGACCTGGTGGCCAGTTGCGCCAATGCCGGATGTGTTGAAGGTTCCAATACGTTATCCATCAGATCGTACTTTATTCCCAGCGGAAGTTGTTCCTGCGAAGTGGTTGCCTCATGCCTGAACCTGACTGTTGGCATTATCTGCCCTATTGTCTGTGACGGATTAAATAACAAGGGTTTTACAACGTACAGAAGCAGTTACGGACTACCTGATAATAATAATGACGGACTGGCCGATGCTCCTCCTGCCACACTGAACTTTAATGCGATCCGCAGGGACAGGGCCATGTTTGGGGATACCATCACCACATGCTTTGAAAGTACGGTTAGAACAAGTGCCGCTCATCCAAGCTGGAGTTATTTATATGCCATAGATTCCATTATTAACGGCAACCAGCTGGGTTTTGTAGATGGGTATCTTGAAATCTTCCAAAATTCAACAGGAAACACTTTAACCTGTAATGTAAATACTTCTTCGATAACTACAGCCGGCAGTACAAGAAAATTCACTTTCGATCTCAGCCCGGTTACATTAATTGCACAGGGACTATTGCCTGCCGGATTCACTTTTAATAACGACGATTCCATTGCGTTCAGGGTGAGATTTAAAGTCACTAATAATCCCGGCGGCACAGTTATTGACTGTTTTGTCAAAAACAAAATCTATCTCAGCGACATTCCCAATCCAACTTCGTCTGCCCATAAGTTCAGTTGCAACAACTTCGAAGGGCGTTTTTCAATTGTCGGCTATTATTATACTAATTGGGGCCCGGACAATTTTAACCTGAACACCTGTCAGAGTGTTACGATAAGCCAGAATTACTACCTCAGTATCGGGCCTTGCTGCCAGAATTATGCCGGCGGAAATTTGTTCCCTTACGAGTACCGTTACTGGTCTCATATTTCAAATCTTAAGACGGTGCTTCCGCACGGTTACCAGTTTATTTCTGCCCGGTTTAACCAGACACGCACTTCGGGCACCAATGCAGGGTCTACCTCACCATGGATATCCATAACTCCGGCGAATCCCAATTCGGATACCCTGGAGTTCAATGTGGAACCTTACTTTGAAACATTCGGCGGCACGCTGCCGCTTAGTGATGACGGTTATTATGGGACACTTCAGATTACTGTTGCACCTACCTGCAATGTAGTGTCCAATATTGCCTCCAATATAAATCATTTATGGACCTTCGGGCCATCAGGTTATCTGCTCAATTCCAATACACCCAATACTTCCAACACGTATGGACAGGATATTATTACCTATCAGGGACCCGATATTTTCCTCCAATCGAACCTGCCCACTGTTCTCGCATACAACGATGAAGTTAGCTGGGATATCTCCTTGTCTAACACTACTGCCTTCAATGCCATGAATACCTGGTTTGCAGGAGATCAGACGACAGGGGTGACTATCCTTCAGGTACTGGATCTCGACAACTATGTTATCATTCCACCGGTAGGCACCATATTTCAAATAGGTGTTTTACCGGCCAACACCATCAGACATTTCAGGATCACAGCAACTTATGTATCCTGCTTCCCTACTCAAATGAATCTGTATGCCGGCTGGAACTGCAACGCCGGATACCCGGCAACCATCGACGCATATCCATGCACCCCCGATGTGATCGTGCTGTCCCTTGAACCTCAGGTTCCCAACCTTATTGCAAACGTCACCAGCCCCGGCGGCACTGTCGACTTGTGTGACACTGCTACCTATATTGTTGAAGGTATCAATGTGCAACTGGGCACTGCCTATGACCTGGAACTCAAAGTGATCCTGCCCATTGGCGTCTCAATAATACCGGGCTCCTGCATGATAAGTTATCCGGCCGGGGCGCCTTATGCGGGCATACCGGATCCTGCATTTATTTCAGGCACACAATGGAAGTGGGATATTTCTGCACTCAATGCAATGATAGGCGCCGACGGATTACCAGGCATACTCGACACACTGCATAATTCGGTCAAAATATCCTTCAAAGTTATCACTACCTGTGCCTATACATCAGGAAGCACGATAGGATTCAACTTTCACGGACAAAGCCATTGCGGTAATCTGACAGGACAAGAAATTACGATGTCTTCACAACTCGGCATAACCGGCGCTACAGCCCCATACCTGACCGAAATATTCATCAATACTTCTTATGTTTCACCCTGTGCATACAATAACACCCATTTAAGAGTCAAAATCATTAATGACGGACTTTTATCCTTCGGTTTAACCGATTCTATCCGCCTTAAAATGCCTGACGGCATCTTTTATACTCCCAATTCTTTTGGATCAGTATATAATGCTCCCGTTAATCCCTTACCGCATACGTATATGCTCAATGGCCAGCAATATGTAGTATGGAAACTTCCACCAAATACCCAAATGGGCGATAGTGTCGTTTTCGATATAAGTTATTATTGTAATCCTGATGTGGTAAAGTGCGGAATTTATTATATTGATGCCCTGACTTACAGCTCCAGGAACTTACTGTGCCAGCTTACAGGACTTAATTGTGATATCATGGTGGGAACAGGAAGTGCAGAGATACCCCTCTATATTTATAAATCCTACCTTACCCTGTCGGATGCTTATGCTTATGCTATTCCCAACAGCCCTGCAGATGAAACAGTATATACAGCCTATACGATCTCGAATAACGGGGAATCCATAATAGCAAACCATACGGTATACCTGAGCTATTTCTTCGACGCCGAAGGAAATCATATACTTTCGCCGGCAGATGTTTTTTTAGGCGCTGACTCAATAAATGTATTTATTGATACCAATTCCGTCAATCCCTTCACATCACATTTCAATGCACCCGTCGGCACTTCGTGCAGGCTGATCTTTGTGCTCGATACAACAATCAATCCCTGTATTTGCGAGATGAACCAGCAATTTGCCAGTGCAGGTCTTTTGAATGCAGGAGATGATACCTCTATATGTTCCGGACAATCTATTTATATCGGGATGCCGGCCGCCAACGGATATTCTTATCAGTGGCAGCCAGGCACAGGGTTAAGCAATCCATCGTCATCCAGACCACTATTAACTCTTGTCAATAACGGTTCTTCGCCGGATACACTGACTTATATTCTCACCACAAACCGGATTAACTGTACGACAAAAGATACTATCGAAATTATTGTTTTCCCTCTTCCCATCCCTGATGCAGGAACCGATCAGGACATCGGAGCCTGCCCGACAGCGTTAAATGCCAACCTTAACGGCAGTGCAACCGGGACCGGACCGTTCACTTATTCGTGGTCACCGGCTTCCGGACTGAATAATGCCGGCATAGCCAATCCGGTGGCAGACCCCGCGGCAACCACCGCATATACACTTACAGTGACGGATAATTACGGATGTTCCAACACTGATAGTACCCTGATCACTGTAAATCCCCTGCCTGGTGCAAATGCCGGCAATGACCAGCATATCGGCACATGCACTAATGCAGCCAATGCCAACCTGACAGGCACAGGAACCGGTACAGCGCCACTAACCTATTCATGGTTGCCCGTTGCAGGACTGAACAATGCGAATAGTTCCAACCCGGTGGCTGATCCGGCGGCAACAACAACCTATACACTTACCGTTACGGATAACTATGGCTGTACTGCAACGGATGCCGTTACCATCACAGTCGACCCATTGCCAACAGCCAATGCCGGGGCAGACCATCACATCGGTACATGTTCCAATGCACCAAACGCAAACATAAATGGCTCAGGTACAGGAACATCACCATTAACCTATTCCTGGTTGCCTGTAACAGGCTTAAGCAATTCAGGTATTGCTAACCCCATTGCCTATCCTGCGGTTACCACCACATATACACTGATGGTCACGGATACCTATGGTTGCACAGCTTCCGATGCAGTTATAATCACTATTGATCCGCTGCCGGTGATTAATGCAGGCGCCGATCAGAACATAGGAGCCTGCTCAAACGCTGCAAATGCCAATATTAACGCTGTTGCAACAGGCACCTCTCCATTTACCTATACGTGGGCCCCTGTCAATGGATTAAGCAATCCGAATAGTGCAAGTCCTGTTGCTGATCCAACGGCAACAACCACGTATACCATTATGGTTACTGATACATATGGCTGTACGGCAACCGATGATATTCTGATCACAGTGGATCCGCTTCCTACTTCTAATGCTGGCACTGACCAGCATATCGGAGCCTGCAGTAATGCAGCCAATGCCAACCTGACCGGTACCGGAACAGGTACAGCGCCACTTACGTATTCATGGCTGCCTGTAACCGGTTTGAACAATCCAAACATTCCCAACCCAATAGCAGATCCTACCGCCACTATTACCTATACCCTGACCATAACGGATAACTATGGCTGTACGGCAACCGATGCTGTTATCATCACCGTTGATCCCATGCTAACAGCTGATGCAGGAGCAGATCAGCACATAGGAACATGTTTGAATGCACCAAATGCCAATATGAATGGTTTGGGTACAGGCACCTCACCATTGACGTATTCCTGGTCACCCGTAACAGGATTAAGTAATTCAGGCATATCCAACCCCGTGGCTGATCCTGCGGTTACCACCACATACACTCTTATGGTCACAGATACCTACGGTTGCACAGCCACGGATGCCGTAACCATCACAGTTGATCCGTTACCGGTGATTAATGCCGGAGCCGATCAGAACATCGGAGCCTGCCCCAACGCTGCCAATGCCAATATGAATGCTATTGCAACAGGGACAGCTCCATTCATATATGCGTGGACCCCGGCCAATGGATTAAGCAATACAAATATAGCAAACCCCGTTGCTGATCCAACGATAACAACCACGTATACGATTATGGTTACAGATACCCACGGTTGTACCGCTACGGATAATGTTCTTATAACCATAGATCCGCTGCCTACCTCAAATGCAGGTAATGACCAGCACATCGGGGCATGCAGTAATGCAGCCAATGCCAACCTGACCGGAATGGGAACAGGTACGGCACCCCTCACCTACTCATGGCTGCCTGCAACAGGTCTTAATAATGCCTTTATTGTTAATCCGGTAGCCGATCCGGCTGGAACAACAACCTATACGCTCACCGCTACGGATAAATACGGCTGCACAGCCACTGATACCGTAACCATCACCGTTGACCCCCTGCCAACAGCTAGTGCAGGAGCAGACCAACACATCGGGGCCTGTTCTTATGCTTTAAACGCGAATATGAATGGCTCAGGTACAGGTACATCTCCCCTGACCTATTCGTGGACGCCTGTTACAGGACTAAATAACTCAAATATATCGAACCCTGTTGCTGATCCCGTCACTACGACTGCTTATACACTGACTGTTACAGACATCTATGGATGCACTGCCACCGATGCGGTGAACATCTCCGTTGACCCGATGCCCACCGCCAATGCAGGTGCGGACCAGCATATCGGTACATGTGCCAATGCAGCAAATGCAAATCTAACCGGAACCGGATCCGGAACACCACCCCTCACCTATTCATGGCTGCCCGCCACAGGACTCAGCAACACCGGTATTTCAAATCCTGTTGCCGATCCTTCGAATACCACTACCTATACACTGACTGTCACCGATTTATATGGATGTACGGCTACGGATGCCGTCATTATCACGGTTGATCCTTTGCCTTTTGTAAATGCAGGCGCTGACCAGAATATCGGATCTTGCACCAACGCAGCCAATGCCAATATTACTGCTGTTGCATCAGGTACCGCTCCGCTTACTTATTCCTGGACACCTGTAATCGGATTGACCAACCCCAATATTGCCAATCCGGTTGCTGATCCCGCAGTCACGACTACCTATACCGTAACAGTTACAGATACTTATGGTTGTACCGCTATGGATGATATTCTGATAACGGTGGATCCGCTGCCTGGTGCCAATGCCGGTACTGACCAGCATATCGGCGCATGCACTAATGCAGCCAATGCCAACCTGGCGGCCACCGGAACAGGTACAGCGCCACTCACCTATCACTGGCTGCCTCTTACCGGCCTTAATAATGCTGACATTGCCGACCCTGTGGCTAACCCTGCCACAACAACAACCTATACCCTCACCCTTACAGATAAGTATGGATGTACGGCAACGGATGCCGTAACCATCACCGTTGATCCCCTGCCAACTGCCAATGCCGGTGCAGATCAGCATATCGGAGCTTGTTTATGGGCTACCAACGCCAATTTAAGCGGTACGGGTACCGGTACTGCGACTCTTGCATACTCCTGGCTTCCTGTGACTGGCTTGAACATTCCAAATACTGCAAACCCCACAGCCGATCCTGCCAATACCACCAATTATACGCTTACCATCACAGATACTTATGGATGCACAGCCACCGATGCCGTTTTAATCACAGTTGATCCTCTGCCCGTTGTTTCTGTTTCGGCTGATACCACTGTGGTCTGTGAAACATTTTCAGCCGTTTTAACTGCAACCGGTACTTTAACTTATAGCTGGTCGCCAGCGGCAGGACTATCTTCAACCAGCGGGCCGACTGTGACTGCAACACCCTTGAATACAACTACTTATACGGTTACGGGCACCGATCAATATACCTGCACGGCAGCGGCACAGATCACCATTACCGTAAATCCCAATCCCATAGTTGTCATTTCACCCCCGGTAACAAGTATCTGTATTGGAAACAGTGATACCCTGACTGCAAGCGGAGCTGCATCCTATATCTGGGCACCCGGCGCCGGGCTTTCTTCATCTTCAGGCAGCACGGTTTTTGCCGACCCTGTATCAATAACTACATATACCATAACAGGCAATTCGCTGGGGTGTACAGGAAATGCCACAATAATTGTGACCGTTAATCCTTTGCCGGTAGTCACATTAAATCCTTTCAGTGATGTTTGTTTCAATGATGATATCCTGACTATGACACAGGGTGTCCCGGCCGGAGGATTTTATACAGGCGCCGGCATTACAGGCAGTGACAATTTCAATCCATCAACTGCCGGAGTGGGAACGCATATGATCACCTACACATATACTGACAGCAACAGCTGCGTTAATACGGCCACACAAAACATCACTGTAAATCCGGTGTTCAGTACCAACAACCCGCAGATAATATGTGACGGTGAAATATACACGTTCAATTCGCACAACTATTCTGCCCAGGGAACATACTTAGATACGCTTTCAACCATTCTGGGCTGTGATTCGGTGATAGTTACACAACTTACCGTGAATCCTTTGCCAAATATCTCTATTGAACCGGCCCCCCCCTCGGTTTGTCTGTGGGATTCGATTTCAATAACAGCCCATGGCGCAGTAACCTATATATGGTCTCCCGGCATCGGATTAAGCAACACTATTGGTCCTGAGGTACTTGCCTATCCGACAACAACAACAAATTATACTGTTATCGGAAATGATGTGAATTCCTGCAGTGCGGCCCTGGGCTTCCAGATCGTGGTCTGGCCTTTGCCCGTTGTGAACCTGACTTCGGATACTTCAACAATATGTCCGGGTCATCTTTACGGAATTCATGCCACTGAGGGTTTTGAATCATACAGGTGGAGCAATGGAATGGATCTTCCGGATATCTTCGTGGATTACGGAGGGTATTTCACAGTACAGGTATGGGACACGAACAACTGTAATTCCTATGATACCATTTATGTTGATGAGGACTGCCAGAGTACGATGTTTATACCCAATGCTTTCACACCCAACGGTGACGGTATGAATGATTTCTTTACCATTATTGGGGAAAATATTCTGTCCATCAAAATATGGATATATAATCGCTGGGGAGAACTCGTTTTTTACTCGGATAATCTCGCCGATGCCTGGGATGGGAAACATAACGGCAAATATGTCACCCCTGGACCGTTCACCTGGCATATGGAGTTTGAAACATACTATGCAAAAACGGTTTCAAACCGGAAACTCCGTTCCGGAATCGTCACTGTAATAAGATAACGTGAGTTTATAGCAGCCTGGATCATCATTTCTCAGTTCAGTTTTGTATCAGCAAAACCGGACATCAAAATCCTTAAATTTTGTTCAGAAGAAAGATGAAAAAGTCATAATGGTTGGAACGTGTTAATCATTGTACTCAAAAAAATATAAACAGATACCCTGCAAATTGAGCAATGTGACAGAAATAATGCGTCGTAATTATATACCATATTGCATTATATAAATGTGATATAACAAAATAAGGTAAGCATGATGCTGCAACTATTTAATAACGGTTACTGTTCCGGATTTATTAAATTTATATCCACATTCATCCGTGGACACAATAACATACATATAAACTCCCGACGGGACTGATTTCCCGTTGTATGTACCATCCCATCCTGCAGATGGATCTTCCCAGCGGCATATCAGATTTCCCCAGCGGTTATAGATAAGACCTTCTATTTCGGACCTGGAAGACAACTCTACTTTAAAAATATCATTGTATCCATCGCCGTTTGGGGTAATTACATTGGGAACAACCAAGCCTGAATCTCTTTCCAGGACAGTAATGTTGACCGATGCTGAATCGCTACAACCTTTGATATCAGTTACGGTCACAAAATAGGCACCTGCAGCAGCATCGGTGACGCCTGTTATTGAGGGATCAGGCAATGAACTGCTGAAGCCATCGGGCCCGCTCCATAAATAAGAATATGTATTTCCGTTAACCGAAGTCAAATTAATATTCTGCCCGGTACAAACCGGTGTGTTAGCTGAAGCAGCAGCAACAGGGTTCTCATTAACTGTTACGTATACCTGGGCAGAACATACACAGCCCGATGCATCGGTTACCGTCACAGAATACATACCCGATGCCAACGGCATAGCACCGGTAATGGAAGGATGCTGCAAAGAACTGCTAAAACCATCGGGCCCGCTCCAATGATAGCTATCTGACAAACCTCCAGTAGTGGTTAAATTGATATCCTGCCCGGCACAAACAGGCGAATTAACCGAAGCCGTGGTACTGGGGTTGCCGTTTACCGAAACCAACGCCTGAGCTGTGGTGCTGCAACCAGCACTGTCTGTTATCGTTACAGTATATGTTCCGGGCAAAAGCCAGATAGCCGTGGGTGTCGTCTGATTATTGCTCCAAAAATAAGTGTATGGCGGGGTACCGCCTGAAGCACTGGCCATTGCATAACCGCTACTGTCACCATTGCAGATCGCGTTCGATGCCTGTACCGAAACAGACAGTGATGAAGGCTCGGTGACCGAAGTGCCGACCACGGTTGTACATCCGTTGGCATCGGTAACAGTACAGGAATAATAGCCTGCGGCAAGGTTATTTATCGCTGAAGTGCTGTCACCCGTCGGAGCCCAAGAATACGAATACGGGGGAAGCCCTGTGGTAACAACGACCGTGGCACTTCCATTGCTCCCGCTGTTGCATGATACATTACCGGATGATATAGTGGCAGTTACTGTCGGCAAGGATATATTAATAAAATCGAGAAAATTCCCCACGGACTGCACTCCTCCTGTGGCATAAACCGAATTGAACCGCAGACTGTAATTTCCCATACTGGGAATGACATAACTTAAGGTATAATATCCCCAGGCTGTATTCCCGTCACCAAAGGTTCCTAAGGTAGTGTAAGTACCTCCAACAGGTCCTATGGAAACACTCATGGAATCAACTCCCGACCTGCCCCGGTGCGCAAACGAAACAATAACATTGGCCCCTGTTCCTGCATAGAAATTCTGATAAAGAGTACTTACCATATTGGCATTTAATTCAATAAACTGATTGCCGGAATAGGCCGGAACACCATTAAATCCGGTACCCCAAACTTCAATAAGCCCGTCGGTGGCTGTGGTGCTCCAGCAGGGAACAAATGACTGATTAACCAAAGCCATATGCCCGGGAGTTGCAACAATCGAATCTTCAAAATCCATATTGCATAAATAATTACATGTTTGTGCATGTAATGCAATATAAAAACAGCCCAACAAAAGATATAAAAAAAGCAAAATCGACTTTCTGATCATGGTTGGTTTTAATAAGCTACTCGCAAAACGCTATTAAATTATTTATTTTCAATATTTGATACCTTATGACAAATATAACAAGAATTTCCGGCAATTTGAATAAAATATTTATAAATAC
Organism: Bacteroidales bacterium; assembly: GCA_035389045.1. Lineage (GTDB taxonomy): Bacteria > Bacteroidota > Bacteroidia > Bacteroidales > CAIWKO01 > CAIWKO01. The sequence continues at coordinate 18,934 of DAOORA010000052.1, forward strand.
ATTTATTCATATCACATATAGAACGGGCTTATAACACACAATGAATTATGAAATTTTAACTCTCGGTCAAAAAAATAAATAGCATCAAGATAATCCGCAATTATTAATTCTTTTGTTTAGAAATTGTTTCTTAATGATGCAAAAATTATTACTGTGTGGATGCTGTTTTTCAGGGCTGTTTTCGGAGTAAATGAGTACCTTTGGGGAAAATCAGCAAAGACATGGATAAATTTAAGATTTTACTCACTTTTTTTTATATTTTATCTTCACTGGCAGCGTCTTCACAAATCCAGTTAAATGGAACCATAGATAGTTTTGATGAATTATGCAGGATCGAGACTCATGCCACTAAAATGGACGACAGCACCATCCTGATGATGGATTTTTACATGCCGGTAACACAAGATTGCGTGGTTACGGTTGTTTTTATTCCTGGGATGGGTAACATCCCTATTCAGATAATTCCGCGCAATACCCAGTACCTGATCTACGATTCCACAGACAACCATTTAAATCCCAATCCGTATCAATTACCTCTGGTTTTCACCCGAACGCCTTACAATAAAAACGGTGATGACCTGGGTCCTGTTATGGCTTTTTTGGGATATGTTTATGGAGCCCAGGATATGCGGGGTGCCTATTCATCTTCGGGAGTTTATTTCCCAATGTACAGCGATAGCTGGAAAAAAAATGATTACATTCCGAATATTCATTATAATGTTGACATAACGGATCACGGCGATGCGCAGAACGCCAACCGGCATGAGGATGGTTATCAGACCTTGCAACGCCTGCTGAACAACACAAAAAGAATTTATGATTTCAACGGAGATATGCAGCAGGATACCTTCCTTATATCAAATGGTTCCATAGGGATGATTGGCGCCAGCGCACTGGGAAATTCGCAGTATACACTGGCAGCAGTACATCCCGTAAATTCATCGCAACCCGGATTGCAATCCATTATGCCGCTGGTCTCATCAGCAGACCATTATTTGTATACATTGACGAATAACGGAGTTTACAGGCAGGCGCTGGTAGATAATTGGATAAGCGGGCAGTTCAATTCATTAATAAACGACTCGCTTAACGGCATTGATAACAGTATCATGAACAACTTGCATAGTTCTACCGATTATGGATGCTCCAACAAAGCTGAGATAGCAACCAAATCCATTGATTTCCTGCTTGATGAAGGCACAATTCCCGGATACTATCCCGACAGTCCGCTGCGTGCCTGCATGGACGTAAGTTATGCCCCTGTTGATGTAAACGGAAATGCCGACAGCAACGGGACTTACTCAAGGTACAGGAACATGGATGTTCCGGCATATCATGTGAGCGGCTGGTGGGACATTTTTGTGGATGGACAGATATACAGTTTTAATAAGATGAGGGAAGAATCCCTGGATCAGGATACCAGAAAACTGCAAAAGTTGATCATTGGCCCCTGGGCACATCAAACCGTCGGAAGCCTGACAACCGGCGATGTCACATACTATTCCAATGCCGATGATGTGCTGGGATTTGATATATCCAATTTTACATTTTCAATGAGTAATTCAAATATCCTGAATGATATCATGAAATCGGAAATATTTAATTGGTTCAGATATACATTAAACAAAAACGGGGTGCCTGCTACTTCACTGCCCAAATTTATCATCCCTGAAAGTCATGCCTGGCAAAATATTGGTGTGGATCTGGATATAAGAGTGCCTTCCGAAAATTATATAATTCCATACACCAGTTTTATTCAGTATTTAGCCGGTCAGACAACCCTGGACAATGTAAAGATCGAGATTAAAACCGCCACCGACACTACACCTTATACGTATTCCTTCCCTGCACTCAATCCTCCAATACTCCCCATCAGTGATACGATAACAAGTACATCTGTAACGGACTTTATGCACGTCCCTGCCGTGCGTTTATATATGGTTGGTCCTGTAAACGATGGCGTTCCCGAAAATTCAAGCTGTGGCAACTACTGGATATCCTGCGACAGCTTTCCCATACATAACGGAATTCACAACATCAGTTTCTACCTGCATGCAGACAGTTCCATAAATACACAACCTCCGTCAGCAAATGAAGGATATCTGACCTACCTTCACGACCCCGACCATCCTGTATTGACCGTGGGTGGCGCCAATATGACGATACAGACACCTCAGGGACCGCCCCGGAAAAGTCAGGGACAGATGAACCTGGCCAATCCATTATTTATAAATTACACCATGGATAATCCCGGCGTACTTAAGTTTACCGGCGGCCTGATACAGGACTCGCTCTGTATTTTGGGATTCCCTACAGCAACTATTTATGCAAAATCGGATGTATCAGGAAACAACCTCACCGATGCTGACTTTTTTATCCGTATATTAGATGTTTATCCCGACGGAAGGGAATTTTTCGTGGTGGAAGGTTGTGTAAATGCGAGAGCCCGGGAATACGTCAGGTCGCTATATATCGATAATGAAAATATCAATGTACCCTATTCAAACATTAATTCAGGAACAATATATGAATATCAGCTCAAAATGATGCCTATAGGTTATGTATGGGGAAAAAATCACCGGATAAAAATATTGATCAGCAGCGGAAATTATCCTCGTTACCAATCCAACCCGGATTTGCCTATCATGGACCATGATTTTTTCAGGCGCAAACCGGGTGATGGAAAGAAATACAACTATGCCGGGAACCTGATGAGCCCGAGAATTGCCGTTCAAAGTATCTATTTTTCAACTGTTTATCCCAGCCATATCGTTTTACCTGTCCTTGATTATATTCCTTCCGGCATAGATGAAAACAACAAACTTACTCAGGATTATTCCTGGAGTGTCTATCCCAATCCCTGTTCGGAATATGCTTTTATCAATTTACCTGATGAAGATGGTTTGGTACAGATTTTTTCGGCCAGCGGCCAATTGCTGGAAAAGAGAAATACCGACAGGTCGGTGGTATGGGATGTCAGCAAATACACTCCGGGCATATATATTATTAAATATCATTCAGAAAATCAGGCATTCAGCAGAAAAATTATCGTGACAAGGTAATGGATTCAGTATGAGAAAACATACCAATATCCCGTATTTCAATAATTTACTTTCATGATTTTGCCTGTACAGGCTTGAGGCTTTGCTAAGCGTTATCCACTAGCTTCCCGGCCATAACAGCAAAAACTATTCTTTAGAAATTGACTATGCTGTTCCACGTCACGAAAGAATTACCATACAATTTTCTTCAGCCCGTGACTTCTTTTCACCCATCCGCGAAGCAACACATCAGCATCCGGAAAATACCGGGCTTTGGTAATATAACTTTTAAGTTCATCCGTATTACTCACAGAACAGGAATTGTCGATGTAGCCGTAACCGGAATAACGGCGTTTTTCAACAAGGATCACAGACCGTTCATCTTCAGTTCTTCCCTTGTCGATGATCGCAAAGTTTTCTTCGTCCGATAAATATTGTTTTAATATTTCATTGGCACGCAGGTTATATACATCGGCTTCTTCACGTCCGGCACAGATGCCATTACATTTTTTTATCTGATGATTAAAACAAACGGAATCCTTTGCCACCAGCCCGCAATGACTTATGCAGAGCGTGTATTCATCGATCCAGTATTCGAGCCTTTCCCTGGCAGAAACCAGGCTGGTAAAGGCTTGCAAAGGGTTTTCCGATTCCTGGTAAGGCACAATTTTAAAATTTATTGCACCCTTATCATCAACAAACCAGTCGATGGAATGGGTAAAAGTATCGGCAACCCTGCTTCGATTGAATTTGGGCTTATGCTTTTTGATCTCCTCTGATTCAAGCAAAAGCGCGATGGCCTCGCTTCCGGTCAGAACAAAATCCACATTATAAAGTTTATTCAGCATGTTCTTCCCTTTTTTTTCCTGTGTATTGAAATGACTGATAGCACGGTTATACATGTTCAGGCTTTTACCTATATAAATTATGTTCTGATCTTTATCAAGAAAATAATATACGCCACATTCTTCGGGAAGTTTTTTAAGTATGTATTCCTTAATTTTATCTATTCGACGTGTCATAATACCTTCGATACCGGTGTTTCTGTATTGCGGGTCTTGTGACTTGATCTGCATCAACAGATCGAATAAACGGGCTGTTGCCACTGCATCACCTTCGGCCCTGTGGCGGTTCTCAATATCAATACCCAAAGAGGCACATAAATGCCCCAGACTATACGATATCCTACCGGGCAAAAGTTTGCGTGCCAGGCGAACTGTACATAATTTTTCCCGCTTGAACTTATATCCAAGCGATGCAAACTCTGCTTTAATAAAATTATAGTCAAAACTAACATTATGAGCTACAAAAATCCTGTTTTCGGTCATTTCAAGAATTTTTGGAGCCACTTCGTAAAATTTGGGTGCAGCAGCCACCATTTCATCCGTGATACCTGAAATATTTCTGTAAAAATGACTTATATGACATTGCGGGTTGATCAGCGTGGTGAATTTATCCACCACCTGAAGCCCGTCGTGTACAAGAATACATATCTCTGTAATGGCGCCTTTACGGTATTCATAGGTGCCGCCACAAGTTTCAATATCTATTATAGCAAACATCGCCGGGATTATTTATGTTGATTTTTCTTTAATTGTTCCAGCTCTACTTTCATGCTGAGCAGGAGTTTCATCATATGCTCCATATTGATTTCGTCTTCTTTTTTATCGGAAACTTTCAGACAACAGACAAATTCCCATAGTTCCAAGATATCCTGAACATCAACTTTATAAGAATTATATAATTTATTATCTGAATGTAATTCAAATGTATTATCATTCGTTTTATAAACCCGTTTATAAATTACACCATCTTCTTTCGTAAGTATAATATACGTTCTACCATTGGTAATCTCTTTTAATGATTCAACATATTTCCCCACCACGAAATCACCCGTGGCCAGCGGGGGCATTGAATCGCCCCTGACCGGAAATGCGCGGTGTTTGCCGGTAACTTTAAAGGGTAATTCCATAAAGGGCATTTTCCCTATGTATTCAGGATCGGCATAACCATTCAGGTACCCTGCAGAGGCTTTTGCTGACACCACTTCAATACGGTCATTGTTATCCTTATCCAGTACAACAGGAAAAAGCATACGGTTCTCCCCTATATTCATTATGGAACCGATATCTGTCTTTCGTAAATCGGCTTTGATTAGGGCGTCGACAGAAATATGGAAATACTCCGACAGCCTGATAAGCATTTCGATGGGTGGCTCATTCCGTGCCTCTTCATAAGCGCCAAGACGGGCACGGGTAATTTTCAGTTCCTCGGCAAGACTTTCCTGCGAGAGTTTTTTTAACTCCCTCAGATGCCTGATGTTAAATGAAATTTTACTCATTACTACATTTTATAGCACAAATATACTATATTTTGTAGTAACTTTGCAAGTATAATAAAAAAATTTTTTATGGACCGGCGAATCGTACATCTTGACCTGGACACCTTTTTCGTATCGGTGGAGCGGCTCATGGACAGCAGGCTTAAGGGTAAGCCCGTCATCATTGCCGGTTCTTCCGACCGCAGTGTGGTATCATCATGCAGCTACGAAGCACGGACTTTCGGAGTACATTCGGCCATGCCCGTAAAGCTGGCTAAACAAATCTGTCCACAGGCTTTTTATGTAAAAGGCGATATGGAAAACTATTCCAGATACTCTGAAATAGTTACCGATATTATCAGAGACAAATCGCCGCTGTTTGAAAAAGCCTCCATAGACGAACACTATGTTGACATTACCGGCATGGACCGTTATATAAAAAACAGCTTGTTATGGACTCATGAATTACGCGAAACCATTACCAGGGAAACAGGCCTGCCCATTTCTTTCGGATTGTCAATAAACAAAACAGTTTCTAAAGTAGCTACCGGAGAAGCAAAACCCAGTGGTGAAAAGCAGGTGGATCCGGGTATTGAAAAGCTTTTTCTCGCACCTTTATCTATTAAAAAAATTCCGGGTATCGGGGGAAAAACATTCACGGTACTTAGAAACATGGGCATAGAAAAAGTGAATACAATACAGCAGATGCCCCCTCTGATAATGCAGCGGGTATTGGGTGAAAACGGGCAGCTCATATGGAAAAAGGCCAACGGGATAGACAACAGCCCTGTAGTACCCTGGTCTGAACAAAAAAGCATGAGCCATGAAACTACTTTTGACAGGGATACCACAGATATTGAACAACTAAAGCGCATACTGATAAAAATGGTGGAGAAACTGGCTTATGAATTGAGATGTTCAAAAAAAGTCACCGGCTGTATCACGCTGAAATTAAGATATTCTGATTTTCAGACTCATACGTTTCAATGCAGGATACCCTACACCGCTTCCGATAGCGTTCTTCTCACGAAAGTATTGGAGCTATTTAAAAAGAATTATTCAAGGCGCGTACTGATAAGGCTTATCGGAGTCCGCCTGAGCAACCTGGTACCTGGTTTCTCGCAAATTAACATGTACGAAGACACCGAAGAAATGATCAACCTGTACCAGTCGCTTGACAGGATTCGCAACCGTTATGGATTTAAATCTATCATGCGCTGTATAAACATGACCAACCGGCATGATAATTAATGCACATTCATATTACAGCCTGCGTTACGGGGTGATCCCCATCGAAGACCTCGTAAAATCAGCTAAAGCTAACGGCTATGATGCGCTGGCTATAACTGATATTAATAATTCTTCAGGCGTACTGGAATTTGTTAAAATATGTACAGAAAATAAAATCAAACCAATTGCAGGAATGGAATTCCGGATAGATAATGAATTGTTATATATCATTCTGGCTCAAAATAATGAAGGATTCAGAGAAATCAATGAACTGATGACCGGGTGTAACCTGTACAAAAGAAATCCGTCGGTACGGCCTGTTTTAGCCCACTGCTTTGTCATTTATCCCGGTGGTAATATCAGTGCCGGTGGTCTCAGGGAAAACGAATTTATTGGAGTCCGGTCATCACAACTCATAAGACTGGCTCATGAAATAAAAACGTTTCCGCAGAAATTTGTTATCCTGCACCCTGTAACCTATCTTGATTTTAATGGATACGAAACGCATAAAAAACTCCGTGCCGTAGATCATAACATTTTATTATCCCAACTCAAACAGTCGCAAACAGCAGGGACAGATGAATACCTTATTCCGCAAAAGCAACTGTTACAGAAATACGAAGATTTCCCGCAACTTGTAAAAAACACAGAAAAGCTGCTGGATGAGTGCAATTTCAACTTTGATTTTGCAAGCATAAAAAACAAAAAAAATTATACCGGCAGTATATATGACGATAAACTGCTTCTCGAAAAACTTGCTTTTGACGGAGTTGCATACCGGTATGGAACGAAAAACAACACGGCTACGGAACGTGTTAAAAAAGAACTTGAGATCATTGATAAACTGGGTTTTTCAGCCTACTTCCTCATAGCGGCCGACATTATACGTTATTCGATGCATCAGGGATATTATCATGTGGGCAGAGGCAGCGGAGCCAACAGCGTTGTGGCATACTGCCTGCGTATTACTGATGTCTGCCCGATAGAACTGAACCTGTATTTTGAACGTTTTCTGAATCCCAAACGGAAATCCCCTCCTGACTTTGACATTGATTACTGCTGGAAAGAACGCGACGACGTGATAGATTATATATTTAAACGGTATGGGAAAAAAAATACAGCGTTGCTGGGCGCCATGTCAACATTTAAAGATTCTTCAATAATAAGGGAACTGGGAAAAGTTTACGGATTGCCTAAGGAAGATATCGACCGGTTGATCAGATTTCCTGATTCTCCGCTGAACAAAAATGAACTTTGCCGGGATATTCTAAACCATTACAATTCCATAAAGGATTTTCCTAATCTTCGCACCATTCATGCAGGCGGAATACTGATCTCGGAAGAGCCTCTAACCTGCTATACCTCGCTCGACCTGCCACCCAAGGGTTTCCCGACCACACAATTTGATATGTACCTGGCTGAGGAAATAGGATTTGAGAAACTGGATATTCTCAGCCAGCGAGGCATAGGGCATATCAAAGATGCCGCCGGAATTATTTACCAAAACCGAGGAATAAAGGTGGACGTACATGAAGTACAAAAATTCAAAGCGGATGAAAATGTCCGCAGACAACTCAAATCAGGTGACACTATCGGTTGTTTTTATATCGAAAGTCCTGCCATGCGCGGTTTGCTAAAAAAATTACACTGTGACACTTACCTTACGCTGGTGGCTGCAAGTTCCATTATCCGGCCCGGTGTGGCACGCAGCGGAATGATGAAAGAGTTCGTATACCGCTTTCATAACCCGGGAAAATTCAGATACCTGCATCCGGTGATGGAAGATCAGCTGAAAGAAACTTTTGGTGTAATGGTGTACCAGGAAGATGTGCTGAAAGTGGGACATCATTTTGGCGGGCTTGATCTTGCTGATGCCGATGTGCTGCGCCGGATGATGAGTGGTAAATCCCGGAATAAAAAACATCTGCTGGAAATCGAAAACAAATTCTTTGATCATTGCAGAACTATGCAATATCCCGATAAAATCAGCAAAGAAGTCTGGCGGCAGATTGAATCTTTTGCCGGGTACAGTTTCAGTAAAGCACACTCTGCAAGCTATGCCGTGGAAAGTTTTCAGAGCCTGTACCTCAAAACATATTTCCCTCTTGAATTCATGGTGGCCGTTATCAACAATTTCGGAGGATACTATTCAACATGGGTATACATCAATGAAGCGCGGAAAGCCGGCGGAAAGATCATGCTGCCGTGTGTGAACAAAAGTACTTATTATACAACACTTTACGATAAAGATGTTTATCTCGGATTTGTTCATATCAGATCCCTTGAAACTAACCTGGCACAAACTATTGTCAGGGAGCGCGAAAGTAATGGCCAATATCTGGATCTTGAAGACTTTATTGTCAGAACAGCCATAAGTATGGAAGCGATTCGCATACTTATCCGGACAGATGCTTTGAGGTTTACGGGTATGAACAAAAGGCAACTGCTCTGGAAAGCCGTTTTGCTCTTCGATAAGGGTAAGTCAAAAGAACACAATAACCCACCTGCTTTTTTCACAGTTAAACTGCCCGAATGGGAAATGCCTGAACTGGTTCATAACAATATAGAAGATACATACGATGAAATAGAGCTCCTTGAATTTCCTGTAAGCTGTTCGGCATTTGACCTGCTTAAAACCTCATATCGCGGCGATTGTATGGCAAGAGACCTGATGCATCACGTAAATAAAAAAGTAAAGATGGTGGGCAATTATGTTACCCATAAATGGGTTTATACCATAAAAGGCGAAACAATGGCCTTCGGAACTTTCCTTGATGAAGAAGGCAATTTTTTCGATACCACTCACTTTCCACAATGCCTTAAAACCTATGCTTTTGGTGGAAAAGGCGTATATCTTATCCTGGGCAAAGTAGTGGAAGATTATGGCTTCCCAGGCATAGAAGTGGAGAAAATGGCCAAACTGCCGATACATCCCGATCCGAGGGTTGAATAATTACGATATCAGATATCTGCCCGACCAAATACTGTTCACCATATTTTTCTCACCTTTAGAAACTGTTTTGATTTTATGTTACATAAGATTTATGATGGATTTTTTAGCGAAACGAGGCAGATTTTGCAGACATAGTTTATCCTATGTCGAAAAATCTAACGATTTGCAGCAAAAAAGACGCATAAAGATATGAAAAGATAAAATCAAAACAATTTCTTAGCGTATTATAACAGTTAACGAAATTAACTTCTCATGTTTTGTAAGATAAAATAAATATTGTGTTTTTGTAAACAACTATTGAATAACTTCGTATAAATGATTTTAATTTAAAACAATATCAATTTATCATGAAAAAAATTTTATTATGCTCAGTATTGTTATTTGTTATTTCATTGGATACCGTTCCGGGGCAAAGCGATAGCCGTTCAGCTCAGCAACTAATGGTAAAACATTATAATCATGCAGCGGATCAATTTACCTCAGATGCTGTTGAACGAGCGACCACTAATAAAGAATGGCAGAAAGGAGGATTATTCGATAATTACAGTCCCTCCCAGGAAATAATTGAGAAACGTACCAGAGTAGCTAAACATTTTCGCAATGACGATGGGTCTTATGCTGCAATAATCGGAGGATTATTGCACTACAAAGATGAAAACAATTTGTGGCAGGAAATAGATTACTCAATACGGAAAAACCAATCAGTTAATTATATTTCACATCCATTTTGTAATATAACACAGGATATAAAAACCTACTTTCCCGAAAAAGCTGAACATTCAGGTATTATCATGGAATTTGAGAATATGCAGCTTAACTTCTGGAAAAGTCCTCAAATGAAAATCAGCAATACAGACCAATCCTCGATTGTAAACATCACAGCTGGTGCATCGAAGGGTATAGTTTCCGGCAATGTCATTCAGTATAATGATTTTCCCGGCATCACCGATGAGTTTGTAATTAAAGAAGGCGGTTTAGAAAACAATATTATCATCAGTTCATTACAGGGAGCATTAATTTCAGCTGATGAAAACAGCTATGTATCTTTTGAACAGTTTATTCCTTTGAATGATGGTTATCAGGTATTTTATAATAATCAGGAAGCAAACATTGATTTTTCAGCGGAATCCTTTATGATTAAATCGCCCAATGGTTCACTTGGTTTTGTCTTGGCACCGGTCATAGTATTTGATAATGGCATTACAAAAGACCAGGCTTTTCAGCTGCTGTCAGCACCTGCTGAAAAAATGACGGATGAAGAAATGGCAACACTTAAAGCACACGTACTTAAAGGTAAATATAATATCCGTTTCGTACCCGGAGGTATAATGGTTTCAACTTTTCTGCCTCTTAAATGGTTTAAAGAGAGCAGCAGGCAGTTTCCTGTGGTTATTGACCCCGATATTATCATTGGTACCGGAACCAGCAGTCAGATATATCCATGGAATGCTTACTGGGGGTATGGAAGAAGCGCTTCTCTCTATACAAGCGCTGAGATAGGTGTAACCGGAGTGACCATCACAGAAGCATACTGGTATGCATCAACCTCGTCAACAACCTATATACCCCTGAAACTTTATCTTAAGTCGACAACGGCAAACACTTTAACTGCCGACACATGGGCAAATGTGATCTCAGGAGCCACCACTGTAATTAATGGAACATACGGTTTCAGTTCTACCGGGTGGTTAGGTTTTGGCATGCCCAATTATTTGTTGAATTTTTCATGTGCAAATAATCTTATGGTTTTATGTGAGACAAATTACGGAGGAACAGGAGCAGCTTCATATCCATATTTCTATTATTCTGCTGCTACGGGCAGGCACGAATACTGGCAGCAGGATAATTCGGCACCCACGGGTAATGGCACAGTAAACGCAAACAGGCCAAATATACTATTGAGGTATGTGCCTTGCGCCGGCGCTACTACCAGAACACTTAATGCGAGTTTAAACGGAACGACAATATCAGCCTGCTGTAACCGGATGTTCGACAGTGGGGGACTTAGCGGAACTTACGGAAACAGCGAAGATTATTATGTTACCTATCAGGCTCCTGCCGGTCAGCGTGTTCAGGTAGACCTGAATTACTGGTACCTGGAAGATGGATTTGATTATATTTACTTTTATGACGGACCCGGTATTACAAGCACCCTGATTCACAAATATACGGGAGGCCCTTACATAAATGGCACACTCACATCTTCTTCTAATACCATGACTATACGCTTCGCGTCTGATGGATCATATTACTATGATGGTTTTGATCTGTTTGTGTCATGTGTTCCTACGCCGGCTGCACCGTCAGCATGCAACGGAAATCCGCCGGCCAGCAACTTATGTTCGACTGCTACCCATATTTGTGATGTCGACGGATATTGCGGTTCTACAAGTTCTTATTATACCCCGGACTTACCGGGCAATATGCAGAATGCAGGCAATTATGTGGGTGAAAGTACATTATTTGTTGGCAGTATTGAAAATAACTCATGGCTTTCATTTACCGCTATGGCAACCTCAGCTTCACTAAATTTCAACGTATCGAACTGTACCCAGAGCCTCGGCATACAGATGGGAATTTATTCAGGAAGTAATTGCACTGGCTTTGCACTGTTGACAGATACCGCAATGACCTCTGGTACCAGCCCGCTGGGATTGGGTAATCATGTGATTACAGCCAACGGACTTACTGTTGGGAACAATTATTATATCATGGTGGACGGTTTTGCCGGTGATGTATGCAATTACACAATAACTACATTGTCAGGTGTAATGAATGGCTCAATTTCAGGACCAGCATCCGTTTGTGCGGGAAGTACTTCAACCTACACCATGAATGCAAATGCTACCGGATTCATATGGTCAGTACCAGCCGGTGCCACTGTACAATCCGGACAAAACACCAATACAATAACGGTCAATTGGGGATCAGCCACATCCGGGAACATCCATTGTCAGGCCACTGCCGGTGTTTGTAATGGTGCTGTATCAGACCTTTATGTAACTGTAAATACATTATCTGTCGCACCTTCAAGTGCAACCGTAAGCCCAGCATCAGCCTGTTCCGGGGCAGCCACCAGCATTACACTGACAGCATCAGGAGGAACCTCCGGTACAGGCGCTGCTGTTCAGTGGTACTCCGGTAATTGCGGTGGAACATTTATCGGATCAGGTAACCCGTTAACTGTAACCCAGTCTCTTACTTCTCCAACGACCTATTATGCACGTTATTCGGGCATTTGTAATACAACAGGATGCACAGGTGTAACAGTAAATATAATACCAAACGCTGCAATAAGTTCAGTGAACGGAACTGCATCACTATGTATCGGTGGTTCAGCGGCTTTCACTACCGGAGGGATTGTTTTGGGTGGTGGTATGGGTGCATGGGGCAGCAGCAATACTGCTGTTGCTACAGTTAATGCATCCGGAATGGTAACAGCCAACGGAGCTGGCACTTGTAATATTATTTATACGATAACAGGGGGCTGTGGCGGAACAAAATCAGCTCAGCAAACATTAACTGTTACTCCAAATGCCGCAATAAGTTCTGTAAGCGGTACAACACCATTATGTATCGGTGGTACAGCAACTTTTACAACGAGTGGTGTCGTTCTCGGTGGTGGCACAGGGGCATGGAGCAGCACTACCACTGCTGTTGCCACAGTAAATTCTTCAGGTTTGGTAACCGCCACAGGATCGGGATCCTGCAATATAATTTACACCATTACCGGTGGTTGTAATGGTACTAAAACAGCTCAACAGACACTAACTGTTATCCCGAATGCTGCAATAAGCACTGTAAGCGGTACTACCCCATTATGCATTGGCTCAACAAACACATTTTCAGCCGGAGGAGTTGTTCTTGGAAGTGGTACAGGCGCATGGAGCAGCAGCAATACGACAGTTGCCACGGTTAATGCAGCAGGAATGGTAACCGCCAACGGAGCTGGCACTTGTAATATTATTTATACGATAACAGGTGGCTGTGGCGGAACAAAAACAGCTCAGCAAACATTAACTGTTACTCCAAATGCAGCTATAAGCTCTGTAAGCGGAACAACCCCACTATGTATAGGGGGCACAGCATCTTACACAACCGGTGGTGTTGTTCTGGGCGGCGGCACAGGTTTATGGAGCAGCACCAACACTGCCATTGCAACAGTGAATTCTTCAGGCCAGGTAACTGCAATTGGTTCGGGATCATGCAATATTATTTATTCTATAACTAGTGGCTGCAGTGGCACAAAAACAGCTCAGCAGACTCTAATTGTTACTCCAAATGCAACAATAAGTAGTGTAAACGGGACTTCGCCATTATGTATTGGTGCAACATCAACCTACTCAGCCGGAGGCATTGTTCTGGGTGGAGGTACAGGCGCATGGAGCAGCAGCAGTACAAACGTTGCCACGGTTAATGCCGTAGGAATGGTATCCGCCACCGGAGCAGGCACTTGTAATATTGTTTACACAATAACAGGTGGCTGCAATGGCACCCAATCTGCATCATTGAATTTAGTGGTGGATGATCCTCCAACTATTATTTGCCCTTCAAATATCACGCAGAATTCCTCCGGAAACAATTGTATTGCCATTGTTAATTACAATGTAACAGCAACAGGAGATCCGGCGCCAACAATGTCGTATTCATTTACTGGCGCTACCTCCGGCGCTGGCAACGGAACAGGAAGCGGTTCAGCGTTCAATACCGGAATAACAAACGTGACTGTCACGGCAACGTCTGTTTGCGGAACGGTTACCTGCTCATTTACTGTTACCATTATCGACAATGTATATCCATCGATCACCTGCCCGACCAATATCACGGTGAATAACACCCTGGGATTATGTGGCGCCATAGTTAATTTCACGACACCAACAGGAACTGACAATTGCCCTGCTGTCATTACAACACAAACTGCCGGGTTGGCAAGCGGGGTTGTCTACCCCGTGGGTATAACCACAAATACGTTCACCGTAACTGATGCAGCAGGTAACTCCAGTACTTGTAGTTTTACTGTAACCGTTAATGATAACCAGAACCCTGCAATTACATGTCCTACCAATATCACAGTGAATAATACACTGGGATTATGCAGCGCCCTGGTATACTTTACCCCTCCGGCCGGAACAGACAACTGTACGGGAGCCATAACGGTACAAACAGGTGGATTACCAAGCGGAGCCACATACCCTGTTGGAACAACAATTAATACGTTCAGAGTAACTGATGCCACCGGTAAGACAAGTACTTGCAGTTTTACTGTTACTGTTAATGATAATCAGATACCCGCCATAATTTGTCCTACAAATATCACTGTTTATAATACTTCAGGATTGTGCAGTGCATTGGTTTATTTTACAGCTCCAACAGGAACCGATAACTGTCCTGGTCAGGTCACCACCCAAACAGCTGGTTTACCCAGCGGCTCAGCCTTTCCGGTGGGTGCAACGGTGAATACATTTCTTGTGACTGATGCTGCGGGTAACACCAACACCTGCAGTTTTACCGTCACCATCCATGATAATGAAGCGCCATCCATCAGCTGTCCATCTGATATCACGGTTAATACCGCCACAGGATTATGCGGCGCACCGGTGAACTATACTATGCCGGCAGGCACCGACAATT
>DAOORA010000053.1:0-32903 GCA_035389045.1 Bacteroidales bacterium
GCTAAAAAATCCATCATAAATCTTATGTAACATAAAATCAAAACAGTTTCTAAAGTAACCACACCGCCGGTATGCCTGATTTGTGTTTGCAGGAAAACCCAAATTCTTCATTTATGGTATTACGAATAACTGTTTGGATTTTTACTAAATGACGCTTCTATTTCAAACATATGCCTAATCTTAATTTATTAATAAAAAAAATCATTATCTTTGTGAACAATTTAAGCACAATAAAAAATATGTAATTAAAGATATATTAATCAATAAAACAAGATCGTATGAAAACAAATCAATCCGGAAATTTCGTAAAAAAATTCCTTAAAACTTTATGGGCAGTGGTACTGGTCATGCTTTTTATGCCTGCTACTCAAGCTCAGTTCGTATCCGGCGAAAGAGCCAGAATTGTTGCTAAAAATGTTTATAAAGAATGTTGTACCTCTGAAGAAAAAGCACAAAGCAGTGTTTCGATTCTCAATGAGAAAACACATTTTGTCAATGAAGTCCCTGCGTTTTACATTTTTAATATTCAGGAAGGCGGTTTTGTTCTGGTTTCTTCGGATGAGCGGATAGAGCCGGTATTGGGCTATGCACATGAAGGCGTTTTTGATATAAACGACCTTCCCTGTTGCCTCGGATGGATGATAGATCAATACAGTAACCAGATTTATGAAGTGATTTCCGATGATCCAAACAATCATAATTATGAAGTCAACGAAAACTGGGCAAAATATGAAAACCCGGATTTCCACAAATCAACACAGAAAATGCTTGCAGTATCACCGCTGACTACCACCACGTGGTCGCAGGGATGTTACTATAACGCAATGTGCCCTGCAGATCCGTCATTAGGGACAACCCGATGCGGCAGATGTCCCACAGGCTGTGTTGCCACCGCATTTGCACAGGTGTTAAAATATTATAATTTCCCTGCCCAGGGTGTTGGTTCAAAATCATATACACACGATACTTACGGAACCATTTCTGCCAACTTTGCAGCCACAACATATAACTGGGCTTCCATGCCCAACAAACTCCTTTCTGACAATCAGGCGACGGCCACACTCCTGTTTCATGCTGGCGTTTCCATCAATATGGATTACGGTCCTAATGGTTCGTCAGCTTACACTACAGATGTCAGAAAAGCCCTGGTCAATACATTTAAATATGCATCATCAACACAATATGTATATAAAACTTCCTATTCTGACGCTCAGTGGACTTCCCTGGTCAAAGCCGAACTGGATGCACAGCGGGTGGTGCTTATCAATGGATATGACGAAGCGGCAAAAGCAGGACACGGATTTGTCTGCGACGGTTATGACGCCACCAATCATTTTCATATCAACTGGGGATGGAACGGAAGCAGTGACGGATATTTTCTTTTGACCGCACTCAGCCCGTCATCTTATTCATTTAATTCTTCCGTGGGCGCTATTATAGGAATCACACCATCTACTACGGCATGTGCCTGTTCAGGACAGCAAACCTTATCAGCCACAACAGGCACCGTAACCGATGGCAGCGGTTCAAACAACTATGCAAACAATCTGGATTGCAAATGGCTTATTAAACCAGCCAATGTGGGTTCCGTTACTCTTACTTTTACCGCTTTTAACACGGAATCCAACTACGACTTTGTAAAAGTTTATAACGGCGAAACCACCTCCTCGCCATTATTAGGATCCTACAGTGGCACCACCCTGCCTCCACAACTTACGGCTTCTTCAGGAAAAATGCTGATCCATTTCACTTCGGATAATTCAACGGTAAAGGCAGGCTGGAGCGCCAATTACACCGGAAACGCCATTACCACCTACTGCTCCGGAACCACCACGCTGAATGCGGCATCGGGAACAGTAAACGATGGCAGCGGAAGTAAAAACTACAGCAATAACTCTGATTGTTACTGGCAGCTATCCCCACCCAATGCGGCTTCGGTAAAACTCACCTTCACATCCTTCAATACCGAAAGCGCCAACGACAAATTATACGTTTACAACGGAACATCCACCAATGATCCTTTGCTGGGCACGTTCAGTGGCACAGCATTACCTTCTGCTGTCACGGCAAGCAGCGGAAAAATGCTGCTCCGGTTTGTCACCAATGCTTCAGTGACCAAATCCGGATGGTCGGCAAAATACACCTCTACGGTGGCTTTTTGTTCAGGCACGACAACCTTAACTGCAAACAGCGGAACGATCACGGATGGCAGTGGAAGCCAGTATTACGACAACAATGCCAACTGCAAATGGATTATCAAACCTACCGGAGCCAGTTCTGTCAAGCTTACCTTTACTGCTTTCAACACCGAATCGGGAGCTGATTTTGTAAAGGTATACAATGGAGAAACCACGTCTTCGCCGCTGTTGGGGACTTTCAGCGGAAGCACCATCCCTGCTGCCATTACGGCCAACTCAGGAAAAATGCTGGTTTGGTTTACCTCCAATGCATCCACTAAAAAACCGGGATTTACAGCCAATTACATAAAACTTTCAAAGGATGTCGCCGGCATTGAATATGAAGAAGCAGAGGAAGATATCGTCAACATTTTCCCTAACCCCAATGACGGGCAATTCACGCTTAAATTCGCCGAATTGTCTGAAACGGGGTCATTAAGTATAATTGATTATTTAGGAAAAATCGTCTACCAAAGAGATATTCACAAATCAGATAGCGAAAACGAGATTTCACTCTCATTAAACCTGGTTAATGGCCTTTATTGCCTGATTATAGACACCCCACAGGGCCGGACAAGTAAAAAAATCATAATAAGCAAGGGTAAGTGATTATTAAACATAGTCAATAATCATCTATTTTTTATTAACAATAATGATACACCAGTACCAATGAAAAGATTATTTTTTATTAGCCTGCTATTGGGAATAGCCCTTTCTGCTTATGCACAAAATGCTAAAAAAGACGGAGCTACCCGTTGCACGGAAACAGAAAAAATGCCAGCCCAGTTAATTAAGAAAAACAATAAAAAACCACATACAATAACCCGGGATAATACACCACTTCACAAGGCGGGCAATAAACCACAGCAAAAGAATATGTCTGTGAAAAGCAATGGCATGTGGGATGTTCAGTTCAGCCCCGATGTTGCTATCGGAAGCGGTATCGAAACCGATGGCAGCCACTTTTTTGTATCACAATGGAACATGGATTCCATTTTTGTTTTCGATCTCAATGGCGCGGCAACAGGTAAATTCAGAATTCCGGTTACCGGGATCAGGGATATGGCCTTTGACGGCACTTATTTTTATGGATCCAACGCATCCAATGTCATTTACAAAATGAATTTTACCAGCCACCAGGTCGTTGATTCTATTATCTGCCCGGCATATATCAGTGTGCGACATATTGCCTACGACAATGTCAGCAATGGTTTTTGGGTCGGTGACTGGGATACGGATATATATTTGGTCAATCAATCGGGAACTGTCATTAACACTATTTCCGCTGCCGATCATGATCTTTACGGCATGTACGGATCAGCTTTTGACAACACCACCGCAGGCGGGCCTTATTTATGGATATTTGATCAGGGGGGCTACGGCTGCGACCTGGTGATGATAAAAATTTCCACAGGAAAGAAAACCGGAATTATCCACGACTGCACGGAAGATGTTGCATCAAACCTGATGGACCCGGTTGCCGGAGGCCTTTTCATCAGAGCGAACCTCGTACCGGGAAAAGTCACTCTTGGCGGAATCCTGCAACACCAACGCATATTCGGTTATGATCTGGCCACGGTCGTGAAAACGAATGATGTCGGTGTCGAAGACATCCTCTCTCCAATTCTGTCATCGGGTTGCACTATGAGCAGCAACGAAACCATCACTGTCAGGATTAGAAATTACGGGTTAAGCAGCGCTGGAAACTTCAATCTGCATATGAACCTTAACGGTGTGGATTATAACAAAAATATTACCAATACCCTGAACAGTTTTGCCTACCTTGATGTCTCCTTTGCCGGAACATTTGATTTTTCGCAGCCACTGGTTTATAAAATGGAGTTTAATACAACCTATACATCCGATCAAAACACTTCCAACGATACGGCCTACTATACGATTATCACCGGAAACGGCCTGATAACCGTGGATATATTAACTGATTCCTACGCAAACGAAACCTACTGGGAGGTATATAATAATTTTACATACGATGTATACGGTTACCCGTATTATGAGATGGATACCAACACTTTTTACAGTACGGATGTGTGTATTGATACAAATTTATGTTATGGATTTACCATTTTCGACAGCTATGGCGATGGAATATC
Source organism: Bacteroidales bacterium (assembly GCA_035389045.1). GTDB lineage: Bacteria > Bacteroidota > Bacteroidia > Bacteroidales > CAIWKO01 > CAIWKO01. Next base: position 4,292 of record DAOORA010000053.1, read on the forward strand.
GGCGCCGGGATATTATGAAGTATTCTTTAATGGAAATTCGGTGGCTTATCAGGATAGTTTTACAACTCTTTTTGAAGAAGTTCCTTACATCGGGTATTGCGACTATGCAGATGTCGGCATCACCGGAATTATCTCTCCCGTATCTTCCTGCAATTTAACCAATGAGGAACTTGTGACGGTGGTAGTGAAAAACTTTGGTACACAAACTGTTGACAGCGCCGAAGTGGCTTTTACCATAGGAGGCAGCACCTTTGTTGAACCCTTGCCCTTTTCACTTAACTCACAGGAAGAAATAGAATATACTTTTATCAATCTTTGTGACCTTTCAGTTCTGGGGATGCACGACCTAACCGCCTACAGCGTGCTGAATGCGGACATGAATTCCCTGAATGATACTGTTTCGTACGATGTTGAATACTACACTCCGGCAAATATGCCTTACGTGGTTGATTTTGAAAACGACGCCGTGAATGCACAATTGCTTATCGAAGACGAAAACCAGGATTATTTTTCATGGTCATTGTATAATACCGGAGGCGTTGGCCATTCAAGCTGTGCACTTTATTCTTTCAACCCGAATGAACCCGCCAATGACTGGTTGTTTTCTAAATGTATCGAATTAACGCAGGGCGAGGATTATGTCCTGAATTTCTATTACAAGGCCGAATCTCCCGCCTATCCCGAAAAATTAAAAGTGCATCTCAGTGCAGCGCCATTTTCAGCTGCAACATTTACCGACCCCATCATTGATCTGCCCAATATTTCCGACACATCCTATACCCTTGCCAGCGTGCCGTTTGATGTGGATGATGAGGGAAGCGGAAACTACTTCCTGGGATTCAATGTTTACAGCGACCTGAGCGGATGGAATCTCTATCTCGATGATATTTCTGTTTCATATCCGGCGGATATTTCTGAAATAAACGAACAGAAAAAACAGTTCATGGTTTATCCCAATCCTGCATCTGCTTCATTGACCATAACCCAGATTTCAGGCTTTTCCAAAAAAGAAAATATGCTGTATGTTTACAACATCCAGGGACAGTTGCTTATGCAACAAATGTTCAATACGTTTAAGACGGATATTGATATTCATAACCTCGAAAATGGTTTATACCTATTAAAAATCGAAAATGATGAAGGGGTCTGCCTGAAAAAATTTGTTAAGAATTAATTCCTCCGTTAAACCGTTCCTCCTAAGAGATAAAATCTTTGGATTATTTGTACGAATAAGGGCGAAAAACAAATTTTGTTTTTCGCCCTTTTGCTATGCAACAGTGATTTCAATTTTTTTGTTAATTTTGTTAAGATCCTGTAAGCAAGGTTATGAATTAAGAAAAAACATACGTGCAACAAAAAAATATTATAACATTCCAAAAACATTATCTCTGTATGAAACGATCATTTTCTCTATTCATTGCTGTAATCATAGCCGTGCCACTATTAGCACAATACGGGATTGGGCACAGGACTGTTTCTTACCAGGATCCGGCCAGAAGTAACCGTAACATTCAAAGCGAGATTTATTATCCGGCGGCTTCCTCAGGCGAAAATGTGGCCATAGCCGTTGGGCAGTTTCCGGTGATTGTTTACGGACACGGATTTGTCATGGGAGTATCATCTTACGAAAACATTTGGACAACCCTGGCGCCCCTGGGATATATTCTGGTTTTCCCGGCTACGGAAGGCGGCACATCACCCAGCCATGCGGATTTTGGAGACGATCTGGCATTTTTGATCAATAAACTAAAAACCGAAGGCATTAATTCGGCTTCACCGTTTTATAATTCTGTTGGAGCCACCTCGGCGATCATGGGGCACTCCATGGGAGGTGGAGCGTCGTTTCTTGCCTGCGAAAACAATACAGTTCCAACGGTAATGGTAACCTATGCGGCCGCTAACACTAACCCGCCATCGATAGCTGCCGCGGCCAATGTAAGCATACCTGCATTGGTCTTTGCAGGCAGCGATGATTGCGTAGCGCCGCCCTCAAACCACCAGTTATTGATGTATAACGCACTTGGCAGTCAATGCAAAACATATATCAGCATCAACGATGGCGGCCATTGCTACTTCGCCAACTATAACCTGTTGTGCACCCTGGGCGAAGAATCCTGCTCGCCCGGAGGCGTTCCGCTCAGCCGCAGCGAACAGCAAGCCGTCACCATGGATTTTGTTATACCCTACCTGGACTTTTTTCTGAAAGGCAACACTACATCGTGGTACACTTTCGTAGACAAATTAGATACTTCCGGACAAATCACCTATCAAAAAAGTTGCAACATAAATCCAACCACTGTTTCAGAGCCTTCAATTTCAAAAGTGAGTGTTTATTATAACCCTGCCGTTGAGCAACTTGTTGTTTTCCGGTCAGATGATAGTCTTATTCGGATAGAAATTACTGATTTAACAGGGCGCATTGTAAAAAAGTTTATGACCACACAACCTCGGGAAGTTATAAATATCCGAGAATTAAGAAGTGGTATTTATATGGTTAAAACATATAATCCCGATGGAAAAATATACACAAATAGGTTTATAAGGTTTTAAAACATATGATCACGGTTAGATACCATTGTTAGCCATCATCGGATTTTTGGCATTTTTAGCATTTTTGTGCTGTTTGAATTGGTCTCAGAAAACCTTTGCGTTTCCTTTGTCTAACCTTTGCCTGTGGAATATTTTTTTTGAACCAGAACAAAATCAATAGTCCCGAAAATGTCCGCAGCGACAGACACAAAAGAATGTTCTTACAAATTATGTATTTTCAGACACGTTCATTGCATTTTTTTTAAAATTCTTCTTATTTCATAAAAAATCTGTATTTTTACCACCTGGTTAAACCGTATAATTAAATCACCTGGTCAATCATGAAAGAACAGCCCAACAATACGCAACAGATCATATTTGAAGCGGCAAAAAAAGTCTTTATTGAAAGAGGTTTCGACGGAGCCCGAATGCAGCAGATCGCCGATGAAGCAGGAATAAACAAGGCTTTGTTACATTATTATTACCGCAGTAAAGACAGACTGTTCGATGCGATTTTTGCCGATGCCTTCATCAGGTTTTTACCCAACATATCAGATATTATGATGTCGGATGATCCGTTTGAGATTAAAATAAAACTATTTGTCAGACACTACATCGACTTGCTGATTGACAATCCTCATCTGCCGGTGTTTGTCATGCACGAAATACAGAGAAAACCCGAAATGATCATTAAAATCATACGGCGGTCAGGAATAAACCCGGCCGTTGCCGCAGGTAAACTTCAACAAGAAATTGATGAGGGAAAAATCAGGCCAATACCCTTACAACACCTGATTATCAATATGATAGGCCTGTGCGTATTTCCATTTATCGGAAGACCGATACTCGAAGGTTTTGTGTTTACGGGAAATAAAGAAGCTTACGACCGTTTTCTGGAAGATCGTAAGACTATGGTTGCAGATTTCATTATTAATTCAATCAGAAAAAGTAACTGATGCTATGAAAAAAATATTGCTGTTATTTTCTTTTTTTTCCAGTACGGCGCTATTGGCTCAGCAGCCCGACACCATAAACCTGGACTATTGTCAGCAGTTGGCGATGGACAATTACCCGCTCATCAAACAAAAAGACCTGCTGTCGGAAGCCTCCGCACTGAAAATCAAGAACCTTAATACGGCTTACCTGCCGCAGATATCACTCAACGGGCAGGCAACCTACCAGTCGGCTGTCACTGAAATTCCGCAGATCAGTCCGTTGTTTGATTTTCCTTCGATGAGCCAAGACCAGTACAAGATCACACTTGATGTTAATCAGATGATCTGGGACGGAGGCGCCACCGCTGCACAAAAAAAACTGGAAACCAGCAACCTGAAAGCAGAACAGTTTAATACCGACGTGGAGATTGCCAAAATCAAAGAACGGATAAACCTGATTTATTTCAACATATTACTGGCACAACAGCACGCAAAAGTGGTCGGGAACATTCAGGATGAACTACGATCAAAATTAACAAAGTCTGAAGCTTCTGTGAGAAATGAAGTCCTGCTGCAAAGCACTGCGGATGTGCTGAAAGCCGAAATAATAAAAACTGAACAACAGCTTATTGAAATCAATAACTCAAAAAATGCATCACTGAAGATGCTTTCGGAATATCTGAACCGCCCTGTTCATGAGTATACTATATTGAAATATCCAGAAGATATCATTACAGAAACTACCTACGACAACAAACGTCCGGAAATGCATTTGTTCGACCAGCAGATGAACAAACTCGAGGTTTCCAAAAGTCTGGCAAACACCAAAGTTATGCCCCGTTTTATGGCTTTCGGACAAGGTGGTTACGGCAGGCCGGGATTTAACATGCTGTCCGACGATTTTGAATTTTTCGGCATAGCAGGTATAAAAATGAGCTGGAATATTTCAGGCTTTTACCAGTCAGGCCGCGAGAAACGCATCATTGATATTCAGAAAAATATTTTGAACACGCAAAAAGAAACATTTGATAAAAATCTTAAAGTTTCTTCACAAAAAGACGCTGCCGATATCCTTAAATACAAACAACTCATAAGTAAAGATGAAGAGATCATCGCTCTCCGGCAGAATATTACCAAAACAGCATCCTCGCAATTAGAAAATGGCGTGATCACAGCAACCGAATACACCACGGAACTGAATGCCGAAATGCAGGCAAAATTCAACCTTGAACTACATAAAATACAGATGAAAATGGCGGAAATAAATTATCTTACAAGTATGGGAAAACTTTAGGAAGTCAGAAGTCAGAAGCCGGAATGTAGAAGTAAAAAAAGTATAAAAAAATACATATTAAAATGAAAAAATATTTGTTAATCATCAGTATTGCAGTCTTAACAGCATGTTCAGGCAGGAACGACAAGTCGGATGCTTATGGTAATTTTGAAGCCGACGAGACAATTATTTCTTCTGAAGTCAGCGGAAAAATTCTTCAACTGGCTCTTGAAGAAGGACAGGAAACAAAAGAGGGAACGCCCATCGGCTTGGTGGATACCACCGATTACCAGCTAAAAAAAGAACAACTGACGGCGCAACGCAATGCCATTTCAACGAAATCGGCGAATATTGCATCACAGATCGAAGTGCAGTTCCAGCAAAAAAGCAACCTGCTTACCGATAAAGCCCGTATTGAAAAACTCTATAAAGAAGGCGCAGCCACAAAAAAACAGCTTGATGATATCAACGGCGCCATCAGCCTGGTGGACAAACAAATGAAATCCATCGAAACACAAAATTCCGGTATTGCTGATGAGATACTAACACTCGACAAACAAATCGACCAGATAAACCTGAATATTAAAAAATGTCATCTCACCAGCCCTGTTTCAGGAACCATTTTGAATAAATACATTCAGGCCGGCGAACTGGTAATTCCGGGCAAAGCGCTTTTCAAAATTGCCGACCTCAGCAGTGTTTTTCTGAGGTCCTATATCAGTGAATCACAATTAGCAAATGTAAAACTCGGGCAAAAGGTTGAAGTGCTTATCGATAAAGGTGAAGACAATACTGCAAAATATGAAGGTACCGTCACGTGGATATCATCATCAGCTGAGTTTACCCCAAAAATAATTCAGACCAAAGAAGAACGGGTGAACCTGGTTTATGCGATAAAAATAAAAGTAAAGAACGACGGGGCTTTGAAAATCGGAATGCCGGGAGAGGTTAAATTTAATAGCAAATGAAGAGTTTAGAAGTCAGAAGCCGGAAGCCGAAAGTAGGAGGCCGAAAGCCGAAAGCCGGAAGTTAGAATTGAAGGATTTTGAAAATAATTTCTCTGTGAAAATAAAAAATACAAAAACTAATTGACCAAATCAACTAATTAACTTAATTAACTTGTTTAACTCAATCACTCACTTAACCCAATCCTCCCCCAGCGAATGAACAACGTCATCGCAGAAAATATCAGCAAGTGTTATAAAAAAGCCGGATCATCGGGAAATACCCCCTTTGATAAAATCAAAAAAGCCAGGGCACGCAAAAAAGGACTGAATACTGCCGCAGACGACATAAAAGCCCTTGACAACGTGTCTTTCCGGGTGGACAGCGGGGAGCTGTTTGGCTTTATCGGACCTGACGGCGCCGGAAAAACAAGCCTGTTCAGGATACTGGTTTCATTATTGGTTCCAGACTCGGGAAATGCAAAAGTATGCGGATTTGACGTGGTGAAAGATTATAAAAAAATAAGAAATATTGCCGGATATATGCCCGGAAAGTTTTCACTTTACCACGACCTGACCGTTGAAGAAAACCTGTCGTTTTTTGCAACCATTTTCGACACAAGCATTCAGAAAAATTATCACCTTGTAAAAGACATTTACAGCCAGATCGAGCCATTCAAAGACCGCCGGGCAGGCGCTTTGTCCGGGGGTATGAAACAAAAACTTGCTCTCTCATGCGCCATGATCCACAAACCCGAAATTCTTTTCCTTGATGAACCTACAACCGGTGTCGACGCCGTTTCACGCAGGGAGTTCTGGGAAATGCTTCACAACTTGAAAAAAGCAGGGATCACCATCATTGTTTCAACACCCTACATGGACGAAGCCTCGCTCTGCGACCGCGTAGGGTTGATACAGGCAGGCAACATCCTTAACATCGGCACTCCCGCCGAGATTATTTCCGGTTTTGATAAAACAGTGTTTGCCATAAGGACCGGCAACGCACACACCCTGATCAGCGATCTTGAGGCATCCCCTCTTTGCGAAAGTGTTTACCCTTTCGGACAGTACCTCCACTATATTCCCAAAAACAAGGCAACAACCCCCGCGGAAATTGCTGTCACCGTGCATGAAAAACATCCTGATGCGGAGATCATCGCAATAAATCCAGATATAGAAGATTGTTTTATTAATCTAATGAAAGAAGCCAGATGAACGGTACAGAACCTGTCATAACAGTGAGAAATCTTGTGAAAAAGTTCGGCAGTTTCACCGCTAACGACCACCTGAGTTTTGATGTATATAAAGGAGAGATATTTGGCTTTCTGGGTGCAAATGGAGCCGGAAAAACCACCGCCATGAAAATCCTTTGCGGGCTTTCCAAACCAACCTCCGGAGAGGCTTCAGTGTCAGGATATGATGTGTATCATGAACCTAACAAAATAAAGAATTGCATAGGATATATGAGCCAGAAGTTTTCACTTTACGAAGACCTTACCGTCATGGAAAATATCAGATTCTTTGGAGGTATTTATGGAATGGACCGAAAAAAAATAAAAACCAAGAGCCGGCAACTAATTGAAAAACTTGGACTGACAGATGCTGCCAATAAACTCATAGCCGACCTTCCCCTGGGCTGGCGACAGAAACTGGCTTTTTCGGTAGCGCTGGTCCACGATCCGGGTATCGTATTCCTGGATGAGCCTACCAGCGGCGTCGACCCTATCACACGCCGACAGTTCTGGTCACTGATCTATGAAGCAGCCAGCCAGGGAATAACAATTTTTCTGACTACTCATTATATGGATGAAGCCGAATATTGCGACCGCGTTTCTATTATGGTCGACGGACATATTGCGGCATTGGATACGCCAAAAAAATTGAAAGAACATTTTGATGCGGAGACTATGAATGAAGTATTTATAAAGCTTGCAAGAAAAAATGTAAAAAACTAATCAAAAATAAATAAATAACCGGAAAATATATTTCACAACGTATTAATACATTATTGTCTTTGTTGTTTTTCTATCTCGCAAAAACGCAAAGCCGCAAAGGAAATAACTTTAAATGAATAGATACTCAGCAACATACTTTTTACTTTAAACCATTCCCATCCTAACATGAAACATTTCCTCGGGTTTGTAAAAAAAGAATTTCACCATATCTTCCGCGACCGGCGGACACTAATCATTTTGTTCGGTATTCCCATAGCACAAATGCTGCTTTTTGGATATATTATCACTACGGAAGTCAAGGATGCCCGCATTGCCATTCTTGATCATTCAAAAGACGAAACCACCCGTAAGATCATTGATAAACTGGCTTCATCAGGGTATTTTATTATTGCCCGATACCTCAACCATGAACAGGAGATCGGAGTATGTTTCCGGCAGGGAACAGTCAAAGAGGTCGTAGTTTTTGAACCGGATTTTGCCAGAAATTTACAAAATGAAAAGACGGCCTCCGTCCACCTGATCGCCGATGCTTCTGATGCAAATTCAGCCAACCTTGTTGTAAACTACACAGCGGCTGTCATCAACGATTTTATTGCAAAGGAAAATACCTCATCGTCCATACCCCTTCAGATCATTACCGAACCGCGTATGCTTTACAATCCGGAACTCAAAGGAGTTTATATGTTCGTCCCCGGCACTATGGCCATGATACTCGTACTGATCTGTGCCCTGCTGACTTCGGTAAGTATCGTGCGTGAAAAAGAACTTGGAACGATGGAAGTACTTCTTGTTTCGCCGCTAAAGCCATTACAAATAGTTTTAGGTAAGGTGACGCCATACATTTTTCTTTCTTTTGTCAATGTCATCACCATATTGTTGCTGAGCAATTTTGTTTTCGGCCTGCCGGTCAGGGGAAGTATAACATTACTACTTGCGGAGAGCTTTCTGTTTATATCGCTGTCATTGTCCCTGGGCATCCTTATTTCCTCCTCCACAAGCAGCCAGCAGATGGCCATGGTGGCCTCCATGCTGGGTCTAATGCTGCCCTCTATTTTGCTTTCAGGCTTTATCTTTCCGATCGACAACATGCCCGGATGGATACAATGGATATGTTATATAAATCCAACGACCTATTTTATCATCATATTGAAAAATATCATGCTTAAAGGACTGGGGTTCATGAGTGTCTGGAAAGAAACAGCTATCCTGGCAGGAATGACATTGTTTTTACTGGTGGTCAGCACAAAAAAATTTAAAGTCCGGCTCGGCTGAAAATAACGACATACCAATGAGAACCATACTGTTCATATTGCAAAAAGAATTCATACAGATACGGCGCAACCGGATGATGCTTCCCGTGATTTTTGTCGTTCCGCTGATACAACTGCTTATTCTGGTCAATGCCGCCAATATGGAAATGAAGCACATCAAAATCTGCATTGTGGACAACGACCTGAGCAGTGCGTCGAGGTTTATCACAGGAAAATTCAGCAATTCAAAATTTTTTGTCGTACAGGGCCATACATTCAGCATGGAGGACGCCCAACAACAGATAGAAAACGGACGAGCCGACATGGTACTTCATATTCCGGCTGGATTTGAGCGGAACATGATACGCGAAAACAAGGCGAAGGTACAACTGCTCTTTAACGCCATCAACGGCACGGTGGCCGGGATCAGCAGTGCTTATGCCGCCCAGATCATCGCAGGCGCCAACCGCGAGCTCATCATGGAATGGTATGGCATTTCAAAAACCCATGCCGGATCGGCAACAATCAACATCATTCCTTCCTTCTGGTTCAATCCTGATATGAATTATAAGATCTTTATGGTGCCGGCCATTCTTGTGCTGCTGGTTACGCTCATCGGAATGATGCTGGCCACACTGAACATTGTCAGAGAAAAAGAAATGGGAAATATTGAGCAGATCAATGTCACACCGATACGAAAAATCCACTTTATTACCGGCAAGCTGCTTCCTTTCTGGATCATAGCACTGGTGATGCTTGCCATTGGTTTGATTATCGGGAAACTGATATATAACATCCCCATGCTTGGAAGCCTGCCCCTCCTGTTTGCCGTGGCCGGCATATATCTGCTGACCATGCTTGGTTTCGGGCTGATGATCTCAAACAGCGCTGCCACCCAGCAACAGGCCATGTTCGTTATGTTCTTTTTTATACTCATTTTTATTATGATGAGCGGCATCTTTACCCCTACCGACAGCATGCCGCAATGGGCACAAACCATCAACTATCTCAATCCCGTATCCTATTTCATGCGGATCATCAGGATGATACTGCTTAAAGGCTCCGGTTTCATGGATATACTGAGAGATTTTATCATACTTCTGTGTTATGGCATTATCGTGATAACGCTTGCCGTATTCCGTTACCGCAAGGTTTCCTGACAAAGCGCCTGAGATCACCGCAAACAGGACGTTTTAAAAAAAATATTTAAAAATAGTTGCTAAAATGCAAAGTTGTTGTACCTTTGCATTCACAAACTGCGGGGTGGAGCAGTGGTAGCTCGTCGGGCTCATAACCCGAAGGTCATAGGTTCGAGTCCTGTCCCCGCTACTTAAAAAGGCCTGTAAGCATTGATTTTACAGGCCTTTCATTTTTTTGAGTAGCAAAATAGTAGCACAAACTTCTAAAACAAGGTAAAAAACATCACTTTTATAGGTTGTAAACTTATTATCCTTGCTTAATTGTTTCTATAATATCCGGTGGAAATAAATCTTGCACACTCTTTTTTTTAGTTTCAAGCACCGCCTCTCTTATATCGGCCTCAATTCTGGCCTGCTTTGGCAAAATGTACTCTGATAACTCAATGATGAGTTTAAATGCTTTCTCTGGCTCTTTTTTGGCAATACTATCAAGCCACAAAGTAAGGTTATCAAGGTTTTTTTCAATTAACATCTGATATGCCTGCTTAATATCTTTTTTAATTTTATTCTCGGCACCCTTTGGCTTGCCTTTTGGGTTACCGCTTTGGCCTTTTTGATATTTCATATTTTCCTGTATTTTTTCTGTTATTTTCAGAGAAACTGTTTTAAAATTCATTCCATGTTGCACTTAAATCTAATGGCTCACCTTTCTCCATTATAACCGGCTCCACCTTTGGCAAAACAAAAGGCAGTAATTTTAAAACAATTTCTGTTCTTTTTTCTGGCTCTAATTTTTCAAGTGTTTCCGGTAACAATTCAAGTTCTTTTGAAATAATACTTTTTAGTATTGATCTCAATTCTTTTGTTAATAGGTTTGGAGTGCCTTGCTCTCGGCCACCTGTTTTTTTACCTTTTGCCATAATCTATTTTTATCTGTTTTAGATGAGAGTTAAACATAGTATTTCACCGCCTCTTTAACCTTTTTATCAAGCTCAATGATAACATCACTTTCAGAGGTTTGAATTTTATTTTTACTTGCCTCTTTTATGAGGTTTCTCAAATCAAATGCCTGCTTTTTGGTTAATTCACCTTTGGCCTGAGCCTCGGCAATTCTTTTATAAAATTCAAGTTCACCGCCTTGCTCATGGATCAGCAACAAAAGAGCCTGAGTTTTTAATTGTTCTTTGGTTTTTATCATGCTGTAATCAATTATTTTTGTTTCTCTGAGCTTGTTTATGTTCTTATACTGCTCATACCATCGGTTAATGATATTCATGTAAAATATCTCATCATACAACATCTCAGCTCTCAATTCTGGCATATTGAATTGTGAAAGTAACCTGCCTGTAAATCTCATCTCATACCTTACTACATATCTGTTTTGATACATCACCGGCACCGGCAAACCTTTATCAATATAATCAGCAACCTTGTTGTAAAAAACTAACTGCTTGTTATTGCCATTGTAATATAAACCTTTATCCTGTGGCAACCTTTTGAAATATTGCAGAGTGCCTAAGTGATTATAATATACATCTGGCTCAAACCTCATGATAAAATTCTGTGCTAAATCAATTCTGTTAATACTTGCCTTGTACATCGGTAAACTCAATAAATCACTCAATTTTTCAAAGGCTCTTTTTGTATCACCTCTGGTTAATGTTTGAAAATTCTCACCAAAATACCACTTACATAAACTACTTTCATAAACAGTAACTCTGTTTTTAGATACTTTCACTTTCAAACCATCAATGTAACCGCCTGCATATTTGTTACCATCATGAGTGCCATATTTCACATTTTGCAATTTGCATGGCACCTCAGCAAGTAAATCAATGTTACCGGCCTGATCTCTGTTTAAAACCATATCTAAATTATCATACATGGTTACTGAATTGGTAACTGAAAACAGGTTAATATAGAAAACAGGCAAAAGAGTGCCGGCACATCACCGGCACCCTGTTCATTTTGGTTACTGAATTGGTAACTGTTTTGCATTTTTTCTCAGTGTTTCAATTTCATTTTGTAACTCACCATCACACAATAAAAAATACAGGTTTCTTTTGTTGTTTCTCTGGCCTCTGGCGACAAATATTTCAATTATGGTATAATCCTCACTAAACATCAAAATAATGCCATCAGAGGTGCCATTTACATCACCATAAGCAAAAGGCAAGGTAACATCTGGAACAAACACAGAGCTTATATTTTTGCCCTTAGAAATACATTTCTCTGCTTGCCTCTTTACATGGCTGTTAAAGTTTGCCGGCACATCACCATAATAAAAAAACTGTTCACCTTTTTTGTTGCTCAAAATAATCTCAAAAGGCTCATATTTGCCTGTGGAGGCTGTAATATCAAACCTGTACTTACTTTTGCTCTCTGGCAAGTGTACACCCTTGTAATAATCGGTTAAAATCACCTGGCACCCCCTCTCTGATTAAGTGTTACATAAGTGGAGGCCTGCTCATCAATTTCTGAGGCCGGTGTGATCCGGTTTCTTAGTAACCATTTTTCAAGCTCGGCACGATCAAAATAAATCATTTTTCCATCTGGCTTGTAATGTGGCACCTTGCCTGAGGCTGTGAGCTTGTACATGAAACTCTTTTTTTTGCCACTGTAATCACAGGCCTCATCAAAGGTTAAAACTGTTTTTGTTGCTGTGAGTAAGGCCTCAATGTTAACGAGCTTCTGCTCAATGTTAACGAGCCTCTGCTCAATACTTATACTTTCATTTACCATATTAGTAATTTTAAAAATTAATAAATATGATTTTGCAAAATCTGTTATTGTTTAAACATTGACAAATTTCTGCAATAAAAGAAACTAAGGTAAAAAACGGTATTATTACCTATGTGTGTGTGCTTAGAAAATTAAGGCTTTTGGAGTTGCAAGCGGTATTGCAAGCGGTATTTTTTTACTCAAAAACGGTATTAATCGGCTGAGGTTATAAAGTGAAAATAACCGCTGATTTTGATTTTTTTTCTATAACTCGGCTTGCTTTGCTGTGAAATATCAATTTTATAACGACTTTCAAAGAAATTGCTATAATCAGAAAAATCTAATTTTTTACCGGTGATCTTTTTTTTGAAATAACTATTATTATCTAATATCATGATAAATGCAACAAGCTCAATTTTACTTTTTAACCATGTACCCTGCTCATCAAAATACTTACCATCAATTAATCTTTGCTCATAATCTAAAAATGTATTGATATTAGTATCTAATATTATCTTTTTTAAAGTTTCTGAAACAAAGAGAGTGCCGGTGCTTTTACTTGCTGAGGTTGTTTGTTGTTTGTGGTTAGTTAATTCTCTGGTTAATTTTTCAAGCTCAGGTTTTATGATGTTATTAAAACTCATCTCAATTTCATGATTAATTTCTGAGTGTGTTGGTTTCTTTTCAATTTCTAAAAAATTACTTTTATTTTTTCTCTGATCTAAAACATAATTTAAAATTAAAGCATCATTTTTTTCAATCATTTTTTTTGTAACATCTGGCACACCATTAACAAGAGGCATAATACTACAATACTCTCTGATTTTAAGTATTATAAAATCACACTCTTTAATATTTTGCTCATCTGAAATTTTATCGGCCTGAGCTATGCAACTATTAACATACAATCTTTTTTTATCATTATTATCAAGTTTCAAGTAATGAAAAATATCAAATATAAAATTATTCCTATCACCTTTTTTAATCTCGGTTTCAATATCATGAATTACTTTAATCTGCTTATCAAAAAAACTCTTATTAATATGCCTGTTTATTTTAAAATCTATCAATGGTATTTCTGTTTTATCTAAATCAAGCGGTATCTTATTGCCCTGCTCATCATGGCCATAAGTTTGATTTTCATAAATCACCTCACTTTTACCATCTGGCCATGTAACATTAATCAACTTGCCATAAACAATGTTTTTATACCACTCAATATACTTGTTAATCACCGTTTCTAATTGCTCAAAAATCTCAGAATTGAGCTTATAATGCTCAATAATTATATTCAAATAATAATTAACAAAATCACTCTCATTTAAAGAGAGTGCCTCAAATACAAACCTTTCATAATCTTTGGTTATTAGTAATTTGCTCATATCTTTTTATAAATTAATTTCTGGCAACTTGTTTACCGCCTCTTTGCCTCTCTTACCTATGTAATGTAAATATTTATCAGTGTGTTTAATACTTGCATGGCCTAATAACCCGGACACTGTTTTCACATCGGCACCGGCAACCTCACTATCAAGCAAATTAACCGCAAAACTGTGCCGGCCACAATGCCATGTGATATGTTTTTCAATACCGGCATTTTTTACCCACACCCTCAAATCTTTTAAACAGGCTGTATGGCTCGGCAATTTAAAAATTAACTCATCTGGCTTGCCTCTCTCACCTATTAGCTTAATAGCTGTATTATTCAATGGTATTGATAAACTTGCACTCTCAGAATTGTTTTTTGTTTTTCTCTGCACAAAAGAGAGCTTATTATTATGAATATTTTGCCATTTGATTAATCTCACATCACACCATCTCAGGCCAGTATGTAAACAAAATAAAAATGCACGCCTTACATCATTATTGCCACAATGAGCCTGAGCAAGTAACTGAATTTCATCAATGGTTAAAACTTGTTTTTTTAACCCCTCATCTTTGGTGTTTATTATGCCTTTGGTAAAATCTTTTTTCAAAATATTCTCATCATGTGCCTTGCTTATTACTCTTTTGAACTTGGTGAAATAATTACAAATTGTTTCACCATTTACCGCTGTTTGCAAATATTCTCTGTATTGCCGGCACAAATCACCATCAATAAACTTTGCATTGATACTACCATCAAAACCTTTGGTTTTTATAAACTCTTTGAAATGATGTAATGAATATTTTACAATTCTCTTATCTCTGTGGCTGTAATCATCAGCATACTTGTTATAATATGCAATAAAATCAATGTTCTTTTTAAAGGCCGGTGTGTAATTATACTCATCTGCACTCAGTTCAAGCTCTCTGTTTGCTCTAATAGTTTCGGCAAGTTTTAAATTTTCTTTGTTTTTTTCAGCCTCAGCCGGTGTTTTGGCTCTTACCAAATGTATATTTAAAAATTCATAGTGCCTCTCGCCATTGTGGCAAATGATTAAAAACAGGCTTTTTTTACCGCTTGCACCGTTTCTCTTTTTTAAAACTACACCCATGCTACTAATTTTTTACTTTATTTATACCTTTGTTGCCTTTGATTAACAAAGATAAACATAGTTTTTAAATTAGTAGCATTTTAGTAGCATAAATTATCATAAAAAGGTAAAATAAAGGAAAATATATTTATCTTTGTGGAGGTTAAAATACTGTTTTTATTGATTTTATAAGTATTATGTTTTACTTTATTAATAGGTTGTAATAATGTCCCCGCTACTGACACGGACTTTTCGGTTTTTTTACTGGAAAGTCCGTTTTCTTTTATCCCAAAATCATTTGAAATACAGCGAATTAACTTAAAAAAACTGTTGTAATCCTTGGTTAGATATTTCCTTTTTTCCGTGTCCAAGACCAAACCATCAGGAAAAATCAATTTTTGCAACCGCTTTTTTGCATCGAGTGGCACGCCAACCCATATTTTACTGATGTTTTGAAATAAAGAAACGACATTTTTTATTTTATTTTTTTGGTTAGATATTTTTTTTGAGGATGTTCCAATTTTCTCCTGAGTTGCCAAAATTTCATCCGAAACCTTTTTGGAAAATTTATCATAAAGCTCTTTTGACAATTTCCCATATGCAAATCTTTCTTCCATATCTTCCTTCGTCTTGTATTGTTCATTCAGCTTTGCCTTGAGCAAAACTTCCTCTTCCCTTTTTTCATTGTATTTTGCATCAAACATCTTGTTTAGCTGATCTCTGAATAGCGGCCCATTTTTTTCAGGTATCGAAAATCCATTTAATAAATCAACAAACAGTTCGTTTGCTCCCTTCCCTTTGGCTCTTACTGTTTGGCTTGCATTCATACAGACGCCCTTACATCTTGGGCAACAATAATAATGTACCTTTTTCTTCTTGACTTCATAGCCCGAAAGCTTTTTACCGCAATGCGGGCACAACAAAGTCCCCATCAAAGGCCTATGTTCATTCCCTTTATCAATGACGTATCCGTTGTGGTTTAAATCCAGCATTTTCTGAACTTTCAGGAATTCATCTTCTGTCACCATTTGCGCCCAATTGCCTTTTACTGGTTCCGGCAGCATCCTGTTTACACTAATTCCACAATAAAAAGGATTCCGCCACATGGCAGATAATGATTGCTTGTTTATTTTCAGCCCCCAGCAATCAAGTTTTTGCCTGATTGAAGTATCGGTATAACCTTGCAGTTTTAAATTCCAAGCTTTTTTCAGCAGCAAACCCTCCTCATTAATGATAATTTCCTGCCTGCCTTTTATCAAGTTAACATCCTTGACCCTTGTACCATAATGGCTATAACCTCTCGGTGAATGACCAAGCCAATTGCCCTGCTTTAGAAATTCTATCATGCCCGGTTTGGTTATATCCAATCTGTCGAGGTTATCTTTACGTGCTGCCAGCAACTTATCATAAATCTCTATCTTTCCTCTTTCGGTTTCCGTAGAGGCTCCTGTTGAAGCTTCAATCAGGTGAACCCTGTAATTATTAATCAAGGTTGTAAGCAAGGCTATTGCATCGCCACCTGTCCGTGAGAACCTGTTTATCTTATAGACCAATATGGCAAAAGGTTTTACTTTCATGGTCTTTACCTTTTCCAACAACCGCTGAAACTCTTTCCGCGACATATCATCAGAGGCGCTCTCATAAGTATAACCAAATTCTTCGAGAATGTTATAATTCTTTTGAGCGGAAAATCTTTTAATAGCATTCGCCTGATTTGACAGACTGAAGTTATCAAACTGGTCTTTTGAAGACACCCTTGTGTACAATAATACATAGTTATTATTGTTGAAAGCTGTCGTATCGTTTTTGGGCTTCATGAAGCCCCTGAAACGCTCAATATTACTGGTTTTCATAATATTCAAAAATTATGGATGAACATTGATAAATATTATCTGCAAGTATATCCAACTCTTCGTCGGTTAAACTTTCAAATTCTTTGTATTTTCTTATTTCTTCTGGTGTAAGTTTTATTTCATTTTCGTGAACATCATTTTTGTTTGACATTGGTTTGGTAATGCAACATACCGCCAAATTGTTTTATGGTGGGTACGCCGTATAATATAATATATAAGTAAGAACATCCTACTTTTTTATTATTTCTTTTACAACAAACTCAACTGAGGTTATTTTACCGTAATGCTGTTTTTCATTCATCTCGCAATAAGGATATTTTAGCTTTACTTTCTTTTTCCATTTGTGATATTCATCTGGCTTATATTGCATTTTCATTTTTCCTGAAAGCATGGTCATATCCTTGTCTTTTTTGATCACTATTTCCTGAAAATCTTCTTTTTTCATAAATGCAAGCAGCTGGTTTTCTTTTTCGGTAAGATACATGCAGCTTGCGGAATACTTCTGTTTTTCTTTATCATTTAAAAACTCATAATACAACTTTGTTATTGAAAAATAAACGTGGGTTTCATAGAAAAACATTTTTCGTTTGCTGTCAAACTCTAAAAGCTCATCTAAATAAGGTATTATCTGGTCTTTTTTTATTAGTATTCCGAATTCTTGCTTATAGTCCATTGATGACAAAAGAAGTATTTCAAATAAATTGAATTTAATATGCTTATAAAGCTCCTCAAAAACGGTATCGGAGTTTATCATAGATAATAATGTTTCCTTTTCTTTATCATTCAGTGTCGAGTTTTTGATCTCTAAAATTGACTTTTTGTAACGCTCGACAAGCAACCTGCTTTCAGTACCTGCTTTTGCATCATTTAATATTATTTGTAATTCATTCGGGTCAACCTCTGCAAACAATTTCTTTTTTACTGCTACAATAATTTCATAATGGATGCCGAAGTCTCGCATTTCTTCAACACATTTCAGCCATAAAAACTCTATAAATGACAAAATTTCCCATTTACGTTTTATATTTTTTGTTTCAGGACTCAAAACCAATCCACTTGTTTTCCAATGGTTATATACTCTCGCTGAAACACCTGTTTCTTTTAACGGGATTTGTTTTGTGTTGAGGTTAAACAGAAAATCTATTTTTTCTGAGGTGAAAGGGCTATTATATGCTTTAACCAACATGTTTTCAAATTTCATTACCCGGATTTTTAAATTTTTAAGTTAAAAGCGTTTTTATCGCACAAATGTAATATAAAATTTATATTTTACAACAAACGAACAAAAATATTTTTTTATTATTAAGAATAATCAGAACCGGAGCTAATACCAATAGCCAAAAATGAAAAATTTGAAATTTCTGGCGGCCAAAGTTATTATTACCATCAAAAAGGGGTTCATTCCAAGTTTGATCAAGGCGAAAATGGTAACTGATTATAAAAAATGTTCTTTGTACCAACCAAAATCGTTTCAGACAACCAAAATAAACCTCACATCAACATAAAATAGCTCAAAATAATGGTTCCCTCTTCAAAATCAACTCAAACATACCTGCAAATCACCTGAAATTTTCTCTGATTACCTGTAATATGGTTTTAGGAAATGAATAATGAGCATTTTTAGGTCGCAAAAGCCCTACTTTGGCCATTTACATTTCAATTTCAGGTCTATTGAATTAATCATGAGGGCGAAATGTACAAAAATGATAGGGTTTTGTATAAATATGTACAAAAATTGACAGGGTTTTGTACAAAAATGTCCATAATCGTCCAATTTTGTACATTTTCGTCCATATTTGATAGGTTGTTGATCGTGAGGGTTGCTCAGTTGTTGGTTTTTTGTGGGCTTGAAGCATGAATTATGCACCTTTTCATAAAATAAAGACATTTATAAAGGTCAAAAATGGGTTTCGCGGGAAAATACATGACCAATTCAAAAAAAAATCACCAAGCATCTTTTACTTTGTTTTTTTTACACATATTTCTTAAAAATGTATCTTTATCATTCCGAAATAAACCTAAAAAATGATTAAGCCCATTATTGTCAGCCCCAGAAAATCGCTGAACAAAGCTTTCTTGAAGCTTAAACCAACCCGGACAGAGATTGAACTCTTTAAAATTAATCTTTCAACCCTGCTCGACAGAATAAATGAAAACGAATCAGAAGAATTTCATAAAAACCTTGTTGCCGATTTTCTTAAAGGCACATATTACGGTGCAGATCACTTTATCAATACGAAAGGACGCAATGATCTTGTTATACATTCTGGGAAAGATGCTAAAACAAATGTCGGTGTTATTATTGAAGCAAAAAGCCCCGCCAACAAAACGGAAATGCTTAAAAAAAACAATATCAACCAAAAGGCATTTCACGAACTGATACTTTATTACCTCCGCGAACGGATTACTGCAAAAAACATCGAAGTAAAACATCTGGTCGCTTCCAACATCTTCGAATGGTATATTTTCGATGCGCGTGATTTTGACAAGCTTTTTGCACAAAACAAGCAACTGGTTAAACAATTTACCGATTTTGAAGAAAAACGACTTGCCAGCACCGACACTGCATTTTTCTATAAAGAGATCGCCGAAAAATTTGTTTCGTCACTTGATGCTGAAATAAGCTATACTTATTTCGACATCCGTGACTACGAAATGCCCCTGAAAAACCTTGACAAAAAAGACGACAATATTCTTATTGCGCTTTACAAACTTTTATCTCCACAGCATTTGCTGAAACAGGCATTTCTGAACGACAGCAACAGCCTTGATAAAACATTTTACAGCGAACTTTTGCACCTTATCGGGCTGGAGGAAACCAAAGAGGGTAGTAAAAAACTAATCGGTCGCAAAGCCACCAACAAAAACAGCGGCTCTTTACTGGAAAATGCCATTATTCAACTGGATACGCTTGATAAAATATCAAGGATTTCAAATCCTTCACAATTCGGTAATAACACCAACGAACGGCTTTATAATGTATCGCTCGAATTGGTTATTACCTGGGTTAATCGAATTTTGTTCCTGAAATTACTCGAAGCCCAATTGGTAAGCTATCATAAAGGCGACAAGAATTATGAATTTCTGAATACCGGAAAAATTAAAGACTTTGACGAGCTCAACAGTTTGTTTTTTCGTGTGCTTGCCCGAAAACCTGATGAACGCAGCGAGGATGTGGCAAAAGCATTTTCCACGGTTCCCTATCTGAACAGTTCGTTGTTTGAACCCACAGAACTGGAGCATCAGGCCATATTCATCAGCAGTCTGCGCGACGAATCCAAAATCCCTATACTGTCAAATACTGTTTTGAAAGATGCTACAGGAAAAAAGCGAAGCGGTGAACTGAATACCATAGAATATATTTTTGAATTTCTAAATGCCTACGATTTTAGCAGCGAAGGTTCGGAAGATATACAGGAAGAAAACAAAACCCTGATAAACGCTTCTGTGTTGGGCTTGATCTTTGAAAAAATCAATGGTTATAAAGACGGTTCGTTTTTTACCCCCGGATTTATTACCATGTATATGTGCCGTGAAACTATTCGCCGGGCAGTTTTACAAAAATTCAACCACACCTTCCCCCTCCCTGGAGGGGGTCAGGGGGTGGGTTCCTCCCCCCTCCTCGGAGGGGGTCAGGGGGTGGGTTCCTCCTGGAAATCCAAAATAACACCCTACCGCTCCGACCTTCCCGAAAAGGCCCGGAAATTACGCAACAACCCAACCGTCAGCGAACAAACTCTCTGGAAAGCGCTCAAGGGTAAAAACCAATTCGGCTATGATTTTCACAGGCAAAAACCTCTTGACAGCTATATTGCCGACTTTTATTGCCGCGATCTGAAACTTGTCATTGAATTGGACGGTGCAACACATTTATCAGAAGATGTCATAAACAGAGACAAAACAAAGGAACAAAGCCTCAATGACCTTGGAATAAATGTACTTCGTTTCCCTGACGCACTGGTGATCAACGATACATCGCAGGTTTTAAAGCAAATTGAAATTTATATTGACGCATTTCTTAAAAAAAACAGCACACTTTACAGGGATGGCTGCACTCCGGATTTATCCTATAAAACAGCGTTGAATCCGTTATCGGGGAAGGGGTTGGTTTTTGGAAGTTTGAGCAATTTAGAAGGTTTAGAGGACACACCCCCCGACCCCCTCTCAAGAGGGGGAGACACTCCCCCCGGCCCCCTCTCAAGAGGGGGAGAGGAAGAGGGAAGGTACAAGAGCCTGGACGATGTGTATAATGCCATTGGTAGAGATTTCACTAAAGAGGAAGCCAACAGCATTATTAACTCTTTGAAAATTTGCGATCCTGCCGTTGGTTCCGGTCATTTTTTAGTTTCAGCCCTGAATGAAATCATTGCTATAAAAAGCGAGTTAAAAATTCTATGCGACAGCAACGGTAAAACCTTGCGGGATTATTCTATTGAAGTGGTAAATGACGAACTGGCGATCACTGACGAGGATGGCAAACCCTTTGAATACAATCCGAACAATGCAGAAAGCCGCAGGGTGCAGGAAACCCTTTTCCGAGAGAAACAAACGATCATTGAAAACTGCCTTTTCGGTGTAGATATCAATCCTAATTCTGTAAAAATTTGCCGCTTGCGCCTGTGGATCGAGCTGTTGAAAAACGCTTTCTACAAATTTCCCCTCCTGGGAGGGGGCCAGGGGGTGGGTTCCTCCCCCCTCCCGGGAGGGGGCAAGGGGTCCTCCCCCCTCTCTGGATGGGGCCAGGGGGTGGGCTCTCCCGAACTGGAAACCCTGCCCAATATTGATATCAATATCAAATGTGGAAACTCCCTGATAAGCCGTTATGCTTTGGATTCCGACATTAAGGCTGCACTAAAAAAAAGCAAATGGACTGTGGACAGTTACCGCCTTGCTGTGATGACATACCGCAACGCACAAAGCAAAGACGAAAAGCGGGAAATGGAAAAACTGATTGGCCAGATAAAAAATGACTTTGAAAGCGAAGTGGCCATAAACGACAAACGGGTGATCCGACTGCGCAAGCTTAAGGCAGACCTTTTGAATCTCACTACGCAAACCAGCCTGTTTGAAAAAAGCAAAGCTGAAAAAGCAGATTGGAACAAACAGGTTAAATCACTAACTACTGATATTCAAAAACGCGAAACCGAACTTGAAGAAATTAAAAACAACAAAATTTACGAAAATGCTTTTGAATGGCGTTTTGAGTTTCCCGAAGTTTTGAATGATGATGGGGATTTTGTGGGGTTTGATGTGGTGATTGGGAATCCGCCGTATGGTGTTTCTATTAAAGGACAAGAAAGAGATTTTCTTATTAATGATATTGGGAAAGTCCCAGATTATGAAATCTATTATTGGTTCATCAATAAAGCAAATTTAATTTTAAGAAAAGCAGGACAATTCTCTTTTATAATTCCCAATACTATACTTTTCAACCTATTTGCTGAGAACTACCGGTTGGCAATGTTTGATAATTGGCATTTTGAAGATGTGTTGGATTGTACAGAAATTCCCATTTTTACTGATGCGACTGTACGGAATGTAATATTATTACTTAAAAAGGATAAGAATGGTGATAAAATATTATATCGAAACACTAAAGATATTTCAAATTTTTTTGAGATTGTTGGTAGACCTAAGTTAACTATTATGAAGGATTTTATCGAAAATAATAATCAGAACTGGGGTTTATTATTCAAATTAGATGAAAAAGTTCTTTTAATTATTTCGAAATTGAAAGCAAATTCGGTAAGTTTAAATTCAATTTTCACAGAAACAAGCCAAGGATTAATAGCTTATGATAAATATAAAGGTCAGAGTGAAGAAATAATAAAAAATCGAGTTTATCATTCATTTGAGAAAAAGAATAATGAATATAAGCCATGGCTGTATGGTGAAGATGTTACCAGATATAATATTAGATGGAATGGGAAAGAGTATATTAATTATTGTTTAGGTATAGCGAATCCACGAGACCCAAAATATTTTGTCGGGAAGCGGATATTAATTCGGGAAATTACTAACCCTCAAATTTACGCATCCATTACAGAAGAAGAATTATATAATGATCCTGCAATAATTATCATAAAAGAAAATCCTGCAATTTTTAATTTAGAGTTATTACTTGGGATTTTAAATTCAAAACTGGCAACATTTTATCATTTCAATTCTTCACCAAAAGCATCAAAAGGAGCATTCCCAAAAATTCTCGTTTATGATGTTAATAATTTCCCTCTGCCAAAAAACATTGACAGAATAATAGAAAATAAAATTACAATTTTGGCAACGGAAATTCTAACGATAAAAAAAGCCACCCCTACCGCTGACACCACCGAATTAGAATCCGAGATAGACCGGCTTGTATATGAGTTGTATGGGTTGACGGAGGAGGAGATAAAGATTGTGGAGGGAAGATAAAATTATATATAATACTATGGGAACATTAAAAACAGATAAATGCTTTATTACAGACCTACCCGCATTCAATTTTGATCAAGGGATTTCAGTCTATGAATACACAATTGATATAAATGGAAAAAAGGTGGCTTTATACTTTAATCAAGATGCTGAGAATTGGAATAAACACGATGTTTTTTTATCCAAAAAACACATTTTTGCAGGAGCTTTAATTAATGGGAAATTACTCGATGAATCTAAGGTTTTCCCTGTTATTACGGCAGACTTTTTATTTAATAGAATTAAAGAAATGGTTTATCCTTCTTCTCCAAAAGAAAAGTTAGATAACCTATTTAAAACGTTAATTTCATTTCAAAATAGTGAGGGTGATAGTATCTTCCTCCAAAGACTTGTACCTGATCCAATATTTTATTTTGGGCATTATTTTAGATCACGAGAAGAATGTATGTTTTATTTTAAAACTCTAATTGAACAGAAATTAATAAATGCAAAATTAAATATTGATCCTCAACATGGCCATAATAATATTCTTTATGCTAATATTACATTTAAAGGGCTCAATTACTATCTGGATTTGATTGACAATGGGAAACTTTCTAACAAATGTTTTGTGGCCATGTCATTCACTCCTGAAAATCAATTGCTAGTCAATATTCGCAATTCAATCAAAGAAGCTATTGAAATCACTGGATTTAAACCAATTCTAATAGATGAGGTTCACTACGATTGCGAAAAAACAATTAATGATGCTATAATTGCGAACCTAAAAGAATGCAAATTCTGTATAGCTGATTTTACGGAACAAAAAGATGGGGTATATTTTGAAAGTGGGTTCGCATTAGGTCAGGGGAAATCGGTGATTTACACTTGCAGGCAAGAAGATTTTGAAAAATCACATTTTGACACGAACCATTTTCCGCATATCATTTACAATAACCCAGATGAATTAAAACAAAAGCTTATTGATAAAATTAACGCATGGATAAAATAAAGGATTAAATAGCTTAAAATTATGTCCAAAGACAACGCAAAAACTATTTTCGTTATAGATTTCGACAAGATTAATGATCATATTGCATGGTTAAATAGCAACAGGTGCAAACATCATGATTATAAATCTTACCCTGCCAAGCTCCTAAAAGTTGATTTCCATGCTTGTAATTTTCTTAAACCTTATCATATTGCTCCACTGGCGTGCCTGATTTATGAATACCAGCAGAAAGGGTTTGTTATAAAACTTATCAATATTCCTGCGGCTATTAAGGACTATTTTGATGCCTTTAATTTTCAGCAATTTTGCAAGCAAGAACCCTATAACCACTTTCCCACACCCTTAGATTCCAAAATACTTCCATTATGGCGAATTGAACAAACCGCCATAAGTGTTTACCCCGCAGAAGCCCAACGGTATTTTGAAAATCTGCATTTCGACAGCAAAAGTTTATTTTCATTGAGCAGCTCATTGGCGGAACTGATGAATAATGTTTTTGACCATTCAGAATCAAAAATCCCGGGTTATACCTTTACACAATATAACACACGAAATAATGAAATCACATCTTGTGTCTGTGATTTCGGAATTGGAATACCACGAAAGGTCAATAAATATCTTTCGGAAAATAAACTTGAAACTATTGATAACGTTTCAGCCCTGAAAAAAGCCCTTGAATATAAATTTTCCACATTATCAAAACCGCACAACAGGGGTTATGGGTGGGATAATGTTTTTTCCATAGTTAAAGGTCTCAAAAGTAAAATTCTTATCATCAGCAATAACGTACTATATAAAAACGATTTTAATAAAGCGCCTATAACTTCTTTACTTAACAATAATTTCCCGGGAACAATTATCGTTATTTACCTAAATACACTTAATCTGCCACAAAAAGAAGAAGAAATTACAGACGAATTAATCATTTTATGAGTATCTTTGCAGTAGAATTATGGATACATCAACAATAATAGTTAAAAATGTAGCTCCTGGCACACTTTCAAATGCTGACGGTGTTAGCCTGAAGATAGCTATTGAAAAAACTCTGTCAGACAATAATATTGCAATATTATCTTTTGCAGGTATCGATACCATTTCCACATCATTCTTAAATTCATCAATAGGCGAAATCGTTGACCAGTTTGGTTTGCAGGCGTTGAAAAACAGAATAAAAATTTCTCATTACACGCCTTCGCTTGCTGCGGTTATAAGCAAGTATGTTGGAGAACTCACTGCTTCGGTACACTGATAGATTATAATTGTACTTTCCTCTGATATTTTAAAATTAGCTTTTCTTTTACCTTATTTTTTCATGATTTCTGATAATTTATGCAAATTACTTATGTTTGTACGCTAATAACTATATTTTGAAAAATCCAATGGACAACACAGGAGAAATAAAATTCAAACAATGGCTCGAAAAAAACAACATCCCCTATATGTATTTCGACCAGAATTTCGACACCTATTCATCCGTATTCCGGGGCTTTGCCCGCCGCCCCGATTTTATGCTGCTGTTGCCAAACTTCGGCTTTATACTGGTGGACGTGGAAGACCGCAAACCGCATAAAATATATAACAGGTATTGCCTTAATATTGCCGAAACCATTAAATACTCTAATCTGCAACGGTTTTTCAATTTGCAGGTCTGGTATGTGGTCAGCAACGAAATGCTAAATTACGATACATGGTACTGGATATCCGTTTCATCACTGCTCGAAAAACGCTTAGAACGCTTCAACGAGAACAAACCCGACCGCGCTTTCTTTGCCCTCGAACCCAACCAGTTCATACAGCTTTCTTCCAACGATTCACTGAGCCGCTTGTTTGAGAATATGTTTATGAAAAAATAAAGCCTCTTCTAATAACGGCCTGTAAGCATTGATTTTACAGGCCTTTTTTTTGAGTCAACATGGTTACAACACCTTATCAGTATAATATCCACCACTAAAAATTCTTTGCATTATTGCAGAACCAAATCCCGCTGGTTTAAACTCATTTTTATTATCAAGATAAATATCAGCGCCATCCACCAGTTTATAAATTCTATTATTTAAACGAACACTATCAAGATTTTTTGAATAGTCTTCAGAAAATCCAGGACAATTTTTTGTTTTATATTGAATATCTTCATTTTGCATTTGTTCTTTTGTAAGATGCAATCTGGATTTACCAAAAAAAATAATAAACCCTAAAGGAATTAATCCAGAAATCAAAGAGACAAAAGAACCTTTCATGCTTTTGTTTATTACAAAAATAATAAGGATAATAATAGCTATAAAAAGCGTAATAAAAGCAATGGAATATTTATCTTTTGTACACATCATACTGTTTTTTAAAATAACCAAAATAAATTGCCGCGTTTGCCAACGATGTCGGGTGCTGTTGAATACCATCAGGTTTGTTAATGTTGGACAATGAAACTACCCTGGCCACTGTTTGATATTTTTTTAATAAACTGTTTTATAGATGAATTATTTTGTTACAGAACTCTTTTTAAGATTTTTATGCCGGGATGTCCGGTTATTAATCATCAGAATTATCTGGGCTGTAAAAAATTAAAAGTCAATTTCCACCCCTCAAAATAAAAACCGTTGCCAAAAGTTTCACAAATGTTACACTTATCGAAGCAACGGTCTTAAAAAAAATAATGTATCAGTTGGCATAACTGGAGCCGCGTTTACACGTTGGGACATCCAACCTCTTATTCTGATACATTATCTGTAACAAAGATACAGCATTTTTTGTTAAAAATCTCCCACTATCCTCATCTCCCCCCTAATAGCAGAAAGCCCCAGTAATTAAACTGAAGCTTTCTTGGAGCCGATTAGCGTTCTTATGGTAGCCGTTCAGCACAACAAAGATACAAAAAAATAACAAGGCAAAGTCAAGTTTTTTCTTTGTTCCTTTTAATCATTACATTTTTTTGAACCCAATAACGAACATTGAATATCCGTAAAAGGGTTAATTACACTCAACAAAAACATTAATTACACTGTATATTTATCCATCCCTATCAATCGCGATCCAACCAATTGATCAAATAATATAAAATAACAAGTACTATATAAATCACGGTAAAAAATGCAAAAGCTATGAGGCCGATTTTGGAATCAATAATAGCGAAAAAGATAATACCTATAATAGCAATAACCCAGTATACTATTGTTGCTTTCATTAGTTCACAAATATAATACAGAATTAAATAACGTAAAATATTAATAATCGCCAACCATAGAATTTTTATATCATTTGTAATGATGTTTTGAATATAAACCGCACTGAATGGCAAACAGTACCCTGCTTTTCAATATTCTCCAAAGCGCGATGACTTAAAACCGAAACAAATTGCCTGGCAGATTACTGTTACGGCGTCAGCCCTTAATGCGAGTATGGTTTGATTGTACTTTCGGGGATCAATACCTCTGAGAACCAATTATATTTCTATGTCTGATTATATATTCCCTCTTCTATTTTTCACACTCGTCCTTGCCGCTGTTCATGTATATGTTAAATATTACTGTCTTGGTATCCTTATCATGCAATTTATGTTTCGGGGATTTACGGAAAATATCTTTGAATGCCAATTCCCAAAATACTTTGATAACAAGAACTATCCATCCAATCGTGATGGAAAGCACAAATAAATTGGCAATAATTTTAAAAAAAATATTGTTTTCCATCAGGAATTTTTTCACAAAATTATTAAAAAAATGAGGGAATGTCAACAGGGGCTCATCAATAGCAAAAAAGATACCTATAATAGCAATAACCCAGTATACTATTGTTGCTTTCATTTTTTCGCAAATATAGTACAAATTTGAATAAATTAAAATGTTTTAGCCCGTTTAGGTATTGCGCAGATTCATAAGCCACCCTGTTTGTCAATAGCCGTGTAACGGTTGTTGCATGTTAATCCATAAAAGTTAACCTCCGACTTGATCAGGCAAATACCTGATTTACTTATCTCTTTGACAATATTTTACACCAAACAATACAATTGTTTAATTCCATAACAACATTATACAAAATCCTTGAATATTTATAACTTTGTTTCAATTCATATTTTTTACTTTCAAAACGAAATAAATCCACCGATGGACCAACCCAAACTCGAACGCCTGCTGCGCCTGATGAAAATGCTTACGGCAA
>DAOORA010000054.1:0-6767 GCA_035389045.1 Bacteroidales bacterium
TGTATTGCGTGAACATAGGATCAAACTGAGCTTTAAGCCCATTATTCCAAAAAGCCGTAATGATGATGATCCCGATAACTAATTTGATTGTTTTATATTTCATATTGTCAATATTTAAAGGTTATTTTAATATTGTACTATAATATACCCTTTTGCAGGAGCTAAGTCAGCGGTATTGAATTCAAGCACGTAGTAATAGGTACCCGCCTGTACCTTTCCTTTGCCGGCACGTAACATACCGCTGTTGGGAACTCCGTCCCAGGTGTTGTCATATTGTTTCTTCTGGTAGATCAGGTTGCCCCAGCGGTTGAATACTTTAAACTCATTGTCCGGATAGTTTTCAATACCTTTAATGACAAAGAAGTCATTGATACCATCATCGTTGGGTGAGAATCCATCGGGAATATATAATCCTGTCGGTTTCAGCGTAAATGGCGTCGGGTCATTTTCTCCAATTTCATTGGTTATACCGTTTTCGTTAGGATCTATATCTGTTCCATTATCAGAACTGTCAGTGACGGATAAGCCTAAGGTTCCAATGCCGTTACCAATAGCGGTGTTCAGGTAATGTTCCTGCCAGAGACTATTGGTTCTGACGTTCACGGTAAATTCAATATGGCTTATCTCGCCAACGGCAAGGAAGCTGGAGATTTTAAGGAGGTTAATATTCGAAACGCCGTCATAATTGGTGCTTGCAAGCAGATTACCCGTCGCAACCGGTCCGGAACTGATGCTGAACGTGGCAGGAGCCGGGAATGTCAGCGATAAATCATCAGTCACCTGTACATCATGCAGTACGTCATTACCAATATTTGCGACGGTCATAAAGAACGTGACATTGAATGTTCCATCCTTTTGTTTAATGATTTCAGTTACTTTCTTTGCCAAACCTATGACTGAATGAGCAGCTTCGGGAAGAACATTGATAATTAATAAGGCATTGTCACAGGCGCCTGCCGCATCACAGATGGTTATGCAAACGGTATCTGTACCGTTCCAGCCCGGGTTAGGCGTGTAAGTGATGCATACCTCGTTACCGATGACTACAGCTGTGGCCGTACCGTTATTAAAGCAACCTATGCTTGCAAGGCTGAATGGCGTAGGTCCGTCAATATCAGTGATCGGCAGGCAGACAGTAATGATGCTGTCCTGAGGTATGGTTACGGTGCTGTCATTTACCACGGGCGGATCATTAACCGGAGTCACGGTAATAATTACAAGTGCTGTATCGCAATATGAAGGAATGCCGGAATCACAGACCTCATAAACTAAAGTATCGGTTCCGTTATAGTTAGGATCAGGCGTATAGGTAATTTCACCAGTGCCCGGATTGATGGTGATGGTTCCGTTAGAAGGTGTGAAACATGCCGGGCAGAACGTGTTTACGGTTCCCGGATCAATGTTATTATCGCAATCCGTATCATTGGCTAATACGTTGATGACAACCGGAAGATCCTCTGGAGTGGTAGCGTGATCAGTATTGGCCACAGGAGGAGAAATGATCGTAATATACTGTATACAGGGTATACTTGTATTTCCTGAACCGTCTGTCGCTGTCCATGTTATTGTTGTAATACCTACAGGATAAGGGGCTCCGAGTGCTAAATTGTCGGAACGGATACCGGTAAAGGTAAGATTTGGTGAACACACATCTATGCCTGTAGGATCAACAATAGGCACCTCGGCATTGCATTGTCCCGGATCAGTGGTTTGCGTGATATCCGGCGGACATACGATCAACGGAGGTACATTTTCTGTAACCGTGATGGTCTGTATGCAGGGGATGCTGGTATTTCCCGAAGCGTCAGTTGCAGTCCATGTGATGGTTGTTATACCTACAGGATAATGTTCACTGAGCGCCAGTCCATCGGAACGGATTCCTGTAAAGGTAAGAGTAGTTGAACAGTTATCCGTCGCGGTCGGATTGATAATGGTAACATAGGCAAAGCATTGTCCCGGAGTGGCTGCCTGAGTGATATTGGCCGGACATGTTATTACAGGGGGAACATTTTCAGTAACAGTTACCGTCTGTATACAGGGTATGCTTGTGTTGCCCGAACCATCAGCAGCTCTCCATGTAATGGTAGTAACACCTATAGGATAGGGAGCGTTTAGTGCTAAAGCATCCGAACGTATTCCTGTGAAAGTGAAAGTGGTAGAACAATTATCCGTAGCTGTAGGATTGATGATCGTTACATTGGCAAAACAATATCCGGGAATGGCTGTCTGTGTGATATTTGCAGGACAGATGATCACCGGTGGTACAATATCAGTAATGGTAACAGTCTGTATGCAGCTTGTACTGGTATTCCCGGCGCCATCCGTAGCCGTCCATGTGATAGTAGTAATGCCGACCGGATAAAGAGCATTAAGAGCCAGTCCATCTGAACGTATTCCGGTGAAACTGAATGTTGTGGAACAGTTATCCGTAGCGGTAGGATAGATGATCTGTACATTCGCATAACACTGACCGGGAACTGCTGTTTGGGTGATATTGGGAGGACATGTGATGACCGGTACTTGATTATCGTAAACAGTCACAGTTTGTAAACAAGGAATGCTTATATTTCCTGAAGCATCGGCCGCTGTCCATACGATTGTAGTAATACCCAAGGGATAAGGAGTATTGAGCGCTGCCCCATCGGAACGGATACCTGTAAAGGTAAATGTTGTGGAGCAATTATCCGTTGCTGTAGGATTGGGTATCTGTACATTAGCATAACACTGTCCGGGTATAGCTGCCTGTGTGATGTTGGCTGGACAGGTAATAACCGGTATCTGGTTGTCAATAACGGTCACGGTTTGTGTGCATGGAATGCTTGTACTTCCTGATGCGTCAGTAGCCCTCCAGATTATAGTGGTTATACCTACCGGGTAAGGTGCATTGAGTGCCAGCGCATCAGAGCGGATACCGGTAAAAGTGAATGTAACCGAGCAATTATCAGTAGCTGTGGGATTGATGATGTTCACGTTGGCTGAACACTGGCCCGGAGCAGCATTTTGTGTGATATTTGCAGGACAAATGATCACCGGAGGCACATTTTCTGTAATAGTAACAGTCTGTATGCAAGGTATGCTGGTATTTCCCGAAGCATCGGTCGCTGTCCATGTAATAGTTGTAACACCTACCGGGTAGGGAGCATTGAGCGCCAGCGCATCCGAACGCACACCGGTGAAAGTGAAAGTTGTGGAGCAGTTATCTGTGGCTGTCGGGTTGGTAATGGTAACATAGGCAAAGCATTGACCCGGAATGACAGGCTGTGTGATATTTGCCGGGCATGTAATCACCGGAGGCATATTTTCCGTAACAGTCACCGTCTGTAAGCAGGCTATGCTGGTATTTCCCGAACCATCAGCAGCTGTCCAGGTAATGGTAGTTACACCAACAGGATAAGGAGCATTGAGCGGAAGGGCATCAGAACGTATTCCTGCGAAGGTCAAAGTTGTGGAGCAGTTATCCGTGGCTGTTGGATTGGTTATTGTTACATTAGCGAAACAATATCCGGGGATGGCTGCCTGGGTGATGTTTGCGGGACAAACGATCACCGGCGACACATTATCCGTAATAGTAACGGTTTGGATGCAGGGTATGCTGGTATTACCCGAACCATCTGCAGCTGTCCATGTGATTGTAGTAACACCTAAAGGATAAGGTGCATTGAGCGCCAGGGCATCTGAACGCACTCCCGTAAAGGTGAAGGTTGTGGAGCAATTATCTGTAGCTGTTGGATTGGTGATAGTCACATTTGCATAACAATATCCGGGTATGGCTGCCTGCGTGATATCAGACGGGCAGGTAATGACCGGCGGCACATTATCGGTAATGGTTATGGTTTGTATGCAGCTTATGCTGGTATTTCCGGCGCCATCCGTTGCTGTCCATGTGATGGTAGTAACACCTACCGGGTAAGGAGCATTGAGTGCCAGAGCATCGGAACGTACACCTGTGAAGGTGAATGTTGTTGAGCAATTGTCTGTGGCGGTGGGATTGATTATCTGTACATTGGCATAACAGTATCCGGGTATAGCTGCCTGTGTGATGTCAGCAGGACAAGTAATAACTGGTATCTGATTGTCAATAATGATCACAGTCTGTGCGCAGGGAATGCTTATATTTCCTGAAGCATCGGTGGCCGTCCAGATAATGGTGGTGATTCCAACCGGATAAGGTGCGTTAAGTGGCAGCGCATCGGAACGTATGCCGGAAAATGTAAATGTAGTGGAACAAAGATCAAAAGCTGTAGGATCAATAATAGTCACATTGGCCGAACACTGTCCCGGATCGGCATTTTGTGTGATATTAGACGGGCAGATGATCACCGGAGGAACATTCTCCGTTACAGTAACAGTTTGTATGCATGGAATGCTGGTATTTCCTGAAGCATCGGTCGCTGTCCAGGTAATAGTTGTAACACCTACCGGGTAGGGAGCATTAAGCGCCAGGGCATCCGAGCGCACACCGTTGAAAGTGAAGGTTGTAGAACAGTTATCCGTGGCAGTGGGATTCGTTATGGTTACGTAAGCATAACAATAACCTGGGAAAGCTGTTTGCATGATATTCGCAGGGCAGGTAATCACAGGAGGTACATTTTCCGTTACAGTCACTGTCTGTATACAAGGCATGCTGGTATTTCCCGAAGCATCACCAGCCGTCCAGGTTATGGTCGTTACACCAATGGGATACGGTGCATTGAGTGGAAGAGCATCTGAACGAACTCCCGTAAAGGTGAATGTTGTGGAGCAATTATCCGTAGCTGTGGGATCTGTTATCGTTACGTTGGCAAAACAATATCCGGGTACAACTGTCTGTGTGATGTCAGCAGGACAAGTAATAACAGGTATCTGATTGTCAATAACTGTCACGGTCTGTGCGCAGGGAATACTTGTATTACCCGAACCATCGGCAGCCGTCCATGTAATTGTAGTAACACCTACCGGATAAGGGGCATGGAGCGCCAGTGCATCGGAACGTATACCGGTGAAAGTGAAAGTAGTAGAGCAATTATCTGTAGCCGTAGGATTGGTGATGGTCACGTTTGCATAACAATATCCGGGTATGGCTGTCTGCGTGATGTCGGGCGGACAAGTGATTACAGGAGCTACAGTATCCGTGATAGTAACAGTTTGTATGCAGGGTATACTGGTATTTCCGGAAGCATCGGCAGCCGTCCACGTAATTGTAGTAACACCTAACGGATAAGGGGCATTGAGAGCCAGTGCATCGGAACGTACTCCGGTGAACGTGATTATTGTGGAACAATTATCTGTTGCTGTAGGATTGGTTATCTGTACATTGGCATGGCATTGTCCCGGATCAGCAGCCTGCGAAATGTCAGCAGGGCATGTGATTATCGGTGATCCGTATTCTGTGACAGTGATTTTTTGCTCACAGGTTACAACTGAACCGTCAAGATAGACCACTGTCCAGGTGACAATGGTTGTACCAACCGGATAAATCCCGCTGGCATCGTTGGTCATAGTGAAAGAATTAGTTATACTCGCAACACAACCGTTGTTGATTAAAATGTCAGACAACGTATCAATAATTGTGGCAGTGCATAATCCTGAATCTACAGCCTGTGTGAAATCAAGCGGACATATAAATACCGGGTTTGGAATAACCGTGAGGGTCATCGTACTGGTTTGGTCAGGACATGGTGCAATTCCTTGCGCAGTTATTGTGAGAGTCACACTTCCTGCAGTAACATCATCAAGACTGGGAGTATACGTAGGATTGAGATCGATAGGATTGCTGAATACTCCGGTTCCGGTGCTGGTCCATGATATGGCCTGATAATGACTGGCCGTGGCGCCATTCAAAGGATAGGCTACTCCCTGGCATGTCTGTGCATCCGGACCTGCATCAGCTGCAGGAGGCTGGTTCACAATGATATGTATATAGTCATTGATTGATTCACAAGGGCCACTATATATAACCCAGTTAAAACCGTATTCTCCGGCAGCCAGATTGGAAATGCCAGTAACCGGACTGAGGGAGTCTGCAATAGAAGCAATTGTTGGCCCAAGTACCTGTTCCCATACTCCGTAACCGTAAGCAGGAATATTTCCTGATACGGTTGTCGAGGTTGTTGTACCTCCACCCAGACAAAGTACCTGGTCAGGTCCTGCATAAGCAGTTGAAGGCAGAGGATAATTGGTAACGGTAATGGTGTCGGTCGTGAAACAATTTACAGTAGTGTATAAGGTATATACAAACTGATAAACACCGGGAATCATGCCTCCTATACTGGCATTTGGTGAGTTTGAAGGAAATAATGTCACCACATTGGGACCCGAAACCTGTATCCAATTACCTGTAGTTCCGCTTGGTGAATTACCAATAAGGAAGGTATTGCTTTCGTGGCACCATTGCTGATCCGGTCCTGCTTGTGCAATTTGTGTTTGTATTACATTGAAGAAAACAGTGTCATTCGCACAGGCAGGTGTTAAGGGATAAATATCACAGACCGAAATAATAAACTGATCTGAACCATAATAACCAGGATTTGGAGTATAGGTGAATGAGCAGTCATTGCCAATTGTTAAAGTTCCGTGCATTGGTCCTGATACTTGTGGTGTGGAACAATAAATTATCAGGCCTTCCGGGTCATAATCACCATTGCTTAAAATGTTTCCGGAATAAGTTTCATCCTGGCATAAATTAATATGTTCATTAACAGTAACAGGCGGATCATTATCTTCAATCGGATAAACTAACAGATATACGGTAGCCAGGTCACATTCCTGGGGTATGCCGTCGTCGCAGA
>DAOORA010000054.1:6867-32575 GCA_035389045.1 Bacteroidales bacterium
CGTTTCCGGACACCGGAGTGTTGATGTTGGTGTTATTGACATCGTTGAGAGCGATGGGCGGGTTGTTTTGTGAAATAATCGTAATATAAACCGTAGCGGTACTGCAATCACTATTGAAATCGCATATTGTATAAGTGAAACTGTCATTGCCAAAGAATCCTGCATTTGGATTATAGGTAAATGTTCCGTCAGGATTTACGATAACAGTTCCGTTTCCGGGATTAGTATTTGCAGTGACTAACACCGGTAAATCGCATATCCCAATGTCGTTGACCATAACATTTCCGGACACTGCTGTGTTGAGACTTGTTGTCGCATAGTCGTCTATGGCAATAGGAATTCCGTTCACACTGACGGTTTGTTGACATTTCGAAGTGTTACCACATTCATCAGTCGCGGTCCATGTAATAATAGTTATGCCTGTTGTATAAGGCGGTACGGCATCATTACTGTATGTAACAGCAGAACACTGATCATTTGTTACAGGTGTTCCTAAATCTACTCCTGATGCTGTGCAAAGGCCGGAATCGGCATTAACTTGAATATCAGGTGGGCAGGTTATTGTTGGTGGAGTGGTGTCCTGAACTGTAATAACCTGACTGACAGCTTGTGATGTGTTACCGCAATTATCGGTGGCTATCCATGTTCTTGTAATGCTGTAAGTTCCCGGACATATTCCGGCTATTGCAGCATCAGAAAAGCTGATTACCGGAAAAGGATCATAGTCATCTGTTACTGTAGGGGCAATGAAATTTGGAATAGCGGGGCAGTCAATGGTTGCATTGTTTCCCTGGCCTGATAAAACGGGTGCAAAATTATCCCGGGCGACAATGGTTACGTTTGCTGCAGCAGTGCAATTACTGGAATCTGTAACCGTAACACTGTATGTTCCGGCAGGCAACCCGGTAATCGAAGCACTGGTCTGCGCCGGTATGGTATTCCATAAATAAGAAAAGGGAGGTGTTCCTCCTGTCACCGTCACCGTGGCGGTTCCGGTAGAATCACCCAAGCAATCTATATCCTCCTTTGCTATTGTGGCAGTAAACGGTTGAAGGACTCCAAGACTTACACTGTCAACACCGATACAGGAGATAGCATCTGTAACAGTGATTATGTATGTCCCGGGAGCAGTAAACGGATTAACAACAGGATCTTCTATGTTTGAGGTATAACCTCCCGGGCCGCTCCAGGTATATGTTAAAGTAGAATTGCATCCATTGTTTGATGTGCCGGTTGAAAAAAGGTAAAGATTGGCGAGGTCACATGAAAGGCTATGAGAGGCTGTAACGTCAGGATTAATATTTATTGGATCACCTATGTTATCTATATACGTTTCACCCCATAAAGTCTGAAATGAATTATCAAATGTCAATCCAATAGGATTGGGATCGGGTGTAGGAGATGGGGATGGGGAATTATTCTCAAACATCCTCATTCCGCTTGGGCAAACCGTGTTAGGTAAACTAAAAGTAAATAAAACTATATCGGAGCCTGCAACCAGCCCGGGAATAAATTCTGATCCGTTAGTGGCAAATTTGTGATAGTCTTTTAATCCGCCAGGAGTCAGAATGTTATATACAGGAGTGTTGTCACTCCATCCTGCACCGGCAGGATTCACCGTTGTGACAGACGTTATCGGCACATCGGGAAATGATGCGGGAACCACAACACAGAAACCTGAGGGTCCTAAGTAATTATCAAAAATATCTACTATCCCGCCGACATGCAGGTGTGCTTCATATAAACAACTCACCGGATTGTACCTTATTTCAAATGTCGATTGCATTGAGCTTTGTGCTCTCAAAAAAGGTAGTAATGCAAAAACGAAAATCAGTGTTACTATTAATTTTTTCATAATGGATAACTTTAGATGTTGTTATTAAACCGAATATTTTTAATCAAATATTATTTTTTATTTAGTTCTTCTGATTCATTTTTAATAAGGTAATTGTTCAAATAGTACATTGAAATTGTAGTTGTGTGTCGGGTTGAGCGGGTAAGTCAGCACATTCTGGAAAATCAGATAGTAGTCATCACCAGGCGCCTGAAATTTTACTTTTCCACTGAGGTCAGCATCTCCGGCAAAATAACCCAGAGCAAAATCAAAGTTATAATTTATGGGCACATTTGTGGGATAAGTGAGTACATTATAAAATATGGTGAACAAATCATCACCAGGTGCGCGGTACTTGATTTTCCTGTCCCTGTTAACATCTCCGGCCCACAAAGCCTTGGCCCCATCGGTCATGGTTTTCTGGGACAATCCTGTATAATTAAATGATGGTCCTGCAACAGGATGTGAGGTGCCAAAATTAAACTCCGGTTCGCTTCCGTCGGTGAAATTAACAAGTGTTCCTGCGGGTGTCAGTGTTTTGACATTGGCTGTCATGACTCCAAAGTGGTTACGATGACGTACAACCACATAATAGTTGACATCATCCAAACCTGTGAAACATACAGGGCTTATGCCATCAATATCTACAACATTACCGTCGCGCTGTAACAGGGCTGAACGGGTATATTTTACATTTATATTGTTGTTTTTATCCCGAAGTTCAATGAAAACCCAATCAACGATGGCATTGGGGCCTGTTACTCCCAGAACTGTTGCGGAATCTGTAATTTGTTCTCCGCCACCGCCGCCATGATGCATGAATGTGGTATTATATGGTGCTGATGAATAGGGCTCTTTAACCGGAATAAACCCATGAACCCTCAGGGAGTCGGCCATCAGATGGTTTGTAGTTTTATAGGATCCCTGGAGAAATACCTTTACCATCAGACATCCTGAGTTGATATTGGGTGAGACAAGAATATAAACCGTAGCAGAGTCACATTCCTGGGGCGTGCCATCGTCACAAACCTCATATACGAAATGATCCGGTCCTGTGTAATTCAGATCAGGTGTATACGTAAAGGTGCCGTCAGCATTCAGTATAACACTGCCGTGCAATGGATCAGTAAGCGGAGCGGTGTTCACGTTCTGGTTGTCTCCCTGAGGATCATAATCATTATCAAGCACATTGCCTGTGACAGGTACATCCTGATTGGTGAAATATGAATCATCATGGGCAAACGTAGAATTCCCGTCATCGTTGGTCATAATATCAATCGTTACCATGGCAGTATCGCATAGTGAAGGGATGCCAAGGTCGCAGATCTGATAGTCGAAGGTCACCTGTCCGGTAAATCCGATGACCGGAGTGAATTGGAAACTGCCATCGCTGTTAAGGATGAGGTTGCCATTTCCGGGAGCAGGACCTATAAGAACAACACTGTTGGCATTTAGGTTGCCGTCGGGGTCGCTGTCGTTGGAAATAACGGTACCCACGACAGGTGTATTGATACTGCCCTGGTATGCATCATTGATAGCAATGGGCGGATTATTAGCCGTATCCGGCCTGGTTACTGTAATAGTGACTAATGCTGTATCGCACAACGGGGGAATCACGTCGTCGCATACTTCGTAAACATAAGTATCTGTTCCTGTAAATCCGTTGTTTGGTACATAGGTATAAGAGCCGTTGGGGTAAATAGTTACAGTGCCATTTACCGGTTGCGTCAAAGGAGTGGTATTGATGACAAGGTTATCCCCGTCGGGTTCATTGTCATTTGTGAGCATATTGCCTGTTACAGGAGTATTGATAAGCGTGTTGTTGATATCATTTATCGCTACGGGAGGATTATTATATGGGAATATGAGGATATACACAGTAGCGGAATCACATTCCTGGGGTGTGCCGTCGTCACAGACTTCATAAACGAAATTATCCGGCCCGGTGTAGTTGGGATCAGGGGTGTAAAGAAACGTACCATCATCATTTAGTGTAAGTGTTCCATGCATCGGATTCTTGAGCGGAGTAATGTTCACCGTCTGGTTATCGCCCTGCGGGTCGTAATCGTTGTCACTGACATTTGCCGATACGGGTGTGTTAATATTGGTGAAATAGGCATCATCATGAGCAAACGTTGAGTTCCCGTCAAAATTCGTCTGTATATCAATAGTTACCAAAGCAGTGTCACAAAGTGGCGGTAGAGCCAGATCACATATCTGGTAATAAAATGATACCTGTCCGGTGAAATTGTTGTCCGGAACAAATTCGAAAGTACCGTCGGTGTTAAGCACCAGTACTCCGTCTCCCGGGGATGGTCCTACGAGTATCACACTATTGGGATTGAGGTTGCCGTCGGGATCACTGTCGTTAGTGATGACAGTTCCGGTGACAAGGGTATTTATACTGCCCTGGTATGCGTCGTTGATAGCAACAGGAGGCTGGTTGAAGTTGCCTGGTTTTTTAACAGTGATGGTAACAATGGCCGTATCGCAAAGAGCGGGTATAATATCATCGCATACTTCATAGGTATAAACATCGATGCCTGTAAATCCGTTATTGGGAATATAAACATAAGAGCCGTCAGGATATATGGTCACTATGCCATTTGACGGGTTAGCCAATGGAGTGGTGTTGATGACGAGATTATCACCATCGGGCTCATTGTCATTGGTGAGCATATTGCCTGCCACAGGGGTGTTGATCAACGTACTGTTGATATCATTTATCGCTACAGGAGGATTGTTATGAGGTAATACGAGAATATACACAGTAGCCTGGTCACATTCCATCGGGTTGCCGTCATCACAAACCTCATAAATAAAATTATCAGGTCCTGTGTAATTCAAATCAGGTACATAAGTGAATGTACCGTCATCAATAAGTAATACTGAGCCATGCATAGGATCGGCTATCGGAAGAGCATTCACAGTCTGGTTGTCTCCCTGGGGATCATAGTCATTGTCACTGACATTTCCTGAAACAGCCGTGTTTTCATTGGTGATATAGGAATCATCATGTGCAAATGTGGAATTTCCATCCTGGTTGGTCATGATATCTATCGTTACCGTAGCCGTATCACATAAGGAAGGATTACCCAGGTCACAGATTTGATAGTCATAGGTTACCTGTCCGGTAAATCCGTTGGCTGGCACAAAATTGAAGGTTCCGTTTGAATTGAGAACCAGCGTCCCGTTTCCGGGAGCGGGTCCTATAAGAATTACACTGTTGGGATCAAGGTTCCCGTCAGGATCACTGTCATTGATAATAACTGTTCCGGTAACCATGGTGTTGATGCTGCCCTGATAGGCATCGTTAATGGCGATAGGCGGCTGGTTGCCAATAATTTGTTCCGTTACGGTGATGGTTACGATGGCTGTGTCGCATAACGGTGGGATAATATCATCACATACTTCGTACACATAAGAGTCTGTTCCGGTGAATCCGGTATTCGGAATGTAAGTGTAAGAGCCGTCTGAATATATGATCACATTTCCGTTAGCCGGATTACTCAACGGTGTGGTATTGATGACGAGGTTGTCGCCGTCTGGTTCATTGTCGTTGGTGAGCATATTTCCTGATACGGGTGTATTGAGCAGAGTTGTGTTGATATCATTGATAGCAACCGGTGGGTTGTTGTACGGTAGTACAAGTATATATGCTGTGGCTGAATCACATTCCATCGGTATGCCATCATCACATAATTCATAAATGAAGTTGTCTGGTCCTGTGTAGTCGGTAAAAGGAATGTAATCAAATGTACCATCAGAGTTAAGTGTTAGTGTGCCATGCATTGGACCTGAAAGAGGAACAGTGTCAACGGTCTGGGCATCACCCTGCGGATCATAATCGTTGTCAAGCACATTGCCTGAAACAGGGGTGTTTTTATTGGTCATGTATGAATCATCATGTGCAAATGTTGAATTTCCGTCATCATTAGGCATGATATCTATGGTTACAGTAGCAGTGTCACACAGCGCCGGCGCGCCAAGATCGCAAATCTGATAATTGTATGCGACCTGGCCTACAAAGCCATTGGCAGGAATGAATTCAAAGGTTCCGTTGGCATTAAGAACAAGAATACCATTACCCGGGGCCGGTCCGATCAGGATCACACTGTTATAATTGAGGTTGCCGTCAGGGTCGCTGTCGTTTGTGATGACCGTACCGCTAACCATAGTATTGATACTTCCCTGGTAAGCGTCATTAATTGCAATCGGCGGTTGATTGTAGTCGCCTGGTTCGGTAACAGTTATTGTCACAACAGCAGTATCGCAGAGCACCGGAATACCGTCATCGCATACTTCATATATATAAGTATCTGTTCCCAGGAATCCGGTGACAGGGACATAGACATACGAGCCGTCCGGGTAAATGACCACGTTGCCATTGGATGGTGGTGTCAGGGGGGTAACATTAATAAT
Organism: Bacteroidales bacterium; assembly: GCA_035389045.1. GTDB lineage: Bacteria > Bacteroidota > Bacteroidia > Bacteroidales > CAIWKO01 > CAIWKO01. The sequence continues at coordinate 13,124 of DAOORA010000054.1, forward strand.
AAGGTTGTCACCATCAGGTTCATTATCATTTGTGAGCATATTCCCTGATACGGGGGTGTTTATAAGAGTGGCGTTAATATCATTGATGGCCACAGGCGGATGGTTTTCAGGAAGTACTATAATGGTAAGCAATCCCTGATCACATAAATTTGAAGGATCACAAACTTCGTATGCCAATGAAATGGTATCTGAAAAACCAATTGGCGGTGTATAAGTAAAATTCCCCGATGTGTCAAAAACGATGATACCCTGGCCGGGTAGCGGATTATCTAAAAGTTCAAATTCAAGTTCCGCTAGGGTATTGTCAGGATCAGAATCATTAGGTGCGACTGAGCCCGTCACGGGTGTATTATAAAAAGTGGTATAAAAATCATCAACAGCTACCGGTGGCAGACAACTCGGGGGTATTCCTACCGGACCGGAATCAGTGGCGGTACAGCCATTGATGTCTGTGACCGTTACAATGTAAATGCCTACATCCAGGCCGCTGATATTGGCAGTGGTAGCACTGTTCGACCAGAGGTAGGTATAAGGCCCTGTTCCTCCTGTCACAACGGCATAGGCTTCTCCATTGGCAAATGAACAACTTCTGTCGTATGTTAATACATCCACGGTTAAATCCGGTGATTTATCTATAAAAATGCCGGACAATGTGTCTGAGCATCCGGTGAAGTCAGTAACAATAACGATGTATGTACCTGTATCCAGACCAACAGGATCCTGAATATTTCCTATCGGAGTTGGGCCAGTCCAAAGGTAATTGAACGGTGGTACCCCGTTTACAACAGTAAGGTCAATTTTACCTGTTGCATTACTGCACGCGGAAGATGGAGTGACATCGGCATATAATTCCATTTGAAAACCAGGCTGGGTAATGGAATAATCATATTTTGCAGTACAGAGGTGGACATCGGTCACACTGACCGTGTAGGATCCTGCCGGAACATTATTCAGATCTTCGGTGACAGCGCCATTCGACCAAATAAAGGAATATAAAGGCGTGCCACCACTGATGGTCAGGTCAATATTCCCGTCATTTCCTCCGAAACATCCTACATTTTGAATGTCGGCTGTGGCTGAAAACGGCAAAGGTTCTGTGATGCCGGTTGATAGCGTGTCTGTGCAAAGGTTCGCATCAGTGACTATGACGGAATATGTACCGGCAGTCAGGCCAAAAATATCCTCTGTTATTTCTGCATTATCCCATAAATACGTATAGGGTAAGGTACCCCCTGTGACGATCAGGTTGATGCCTCCGTCGCTGCCGCCGTTACACAAAACATTGGAATTGACCGTTGACAGCGATATGGCTGAAAGTTGGGTAATGTCAAAACTTTTAGTTGCATGGCAATTGATTGAATCGGAAACGGTAACGTAATATGTCGCTGCTGTGAGACCGGTTCTGTTCTCATCTGTGGATCCATCAGCCCATGAATACGTATAAGGCCCTGTGCCTCCTGCAACATTAAGATCAATGGCACCGGTGTGGGTGCCGCTGCACAATATATTGGTCACAAAGGCTGAGATATATATAGCTTCAGGTTGATTCACCGTAGTTGTGGCATATGCAGTACATCCACTGCTGTCAGTAACCGTTACTGAATAAAGCCCCGCAGGAACATTCAGAAGGTCTTCCGTAACTGCACTGTTTGACCAATTATATGCGTATATTGGCGTTCCGCCGGTAACAGTCAGGTCAACGATTCCCGTTGAATCTCCATAGCAACCGGCATTTGTTGGTGATGCTGTTGCAACCAGTTCACCGGGTTGTGTCATCTGGACAGAAGCCGTGGCCGTGCATCCTTTGGCATCAGTAACCAGGACATTATAGGTTCCTGCTGTTATTCCCGAAATATTCATGGTACTGGCTCCGTTTGACCAGTCATAAGTATATCCTGCTGTGCCGCCGGTTACTGTTAAGCCGATACTACCGTTGCTGTTTCCAAAACATGAGATCTTTGATGTGATGTTTGCATTGACAACTAGTGAATCAGGCTGGCTGACTGTTACAGTGCTCAGGATAAAGGTACATCCCTCGTCGTCCGTCACCGTAACACTGTATGTTCCGGAAACAAGGTTGTTGACATCTTTGGTATAGGCTGTAAAACTGTTAGGACCTGACCAGGAATAGGAATAAGGAGTTGTACCGCCGTTTACTGTAAGGATAATCTGGCCGTCAGAACCACCGTTGCAGCTGACAGGGGTAACAACGGTGCTGGCTGTCAGAGATGATACAGATGTTACATTGACACTTAGTGTGTCCGTGCAATTATGAGCATCCGTAACCGTAACACGGTATAGTCCGGCATTCAATCCCGAGATATCTTCTGTTGATGCGCCATTACTCCAAGAATAGGAATAAGGTGTTGTTCCTCCTGATACGATCAGGTTTATACTACCTGTTCCACCGGTACAGAGGATATCTATATGCGTTTGATCCAAAATAATATCCAGGGGTTGTGTCACATCTGCAGATGTAGCGCCCTTGCAACCATTGATATCGCTGACAGCTACGTGGTAGGTACCTTCACCAACTCCGTATATGTTCTGGGAAGTGGCGCCATTAGACCATAAATAGGTATAAGGCGGTGTCCCTGATGAGGTGTTTATTTCAACTGCGCCATCAATGCCGCCAAAACAATTTACGTTGGTGATCGTCTGGGCAATCACCAGCGGGCCTCCGGCATCGCTCACCGAAGCTGTAGTTTTAGCGGTGCATCCGTTGTCATCCGTGATGGTAACGGTGTAACTTCCTGCCGGCAGATTAGCAATATCTTCCGTACCGGCGCCATTGCTCCACTGGTACGTAAATGGCGGTGTGCCGGTGCCGGGTGTAATATCAATAGCTCCGTTTGCGGATAAACATATTGAACTGGTGACACTGGATGTCATTGTGGGCGTCGGGTTCACAAAAACAGGAACAGTATCTGTTGCACTACATCCTCCTGTTACGGATACCGTTACAATATAATTGCCGTTATGCAACGCTGCATCTGCATTATAAATAACCGGGTTCTGGCATGACGACGTACATCCGTGAGGCCCCGTCCATGAGTAAGTGTCTCCGCCACTCGCAAACAACTGGAATGACGTTCCGGAACACACATTGCTTGAATATGCATTTGGTGTCAGTGTAGTTACGATTACAGTTTCGCACTTTGGCGACGTTGCTCCGCAAACATTATGAGCTACTACACACACATCATACGGACCGATCGGAACATTGTTCCAGTTAACGGTTATGGAGTGTGTGGAATCTCCTGAAACAATGGCATTGTTGTAAAATGTGCCCGGATATAATATGGATTCAATGGTCCAGGTGTAATATAAATTCTCTGGTTTGGGTTCAGTAGAAAATAAACTTGCGGTGTCAGACTGACATACTCCTGTTCCGGAGCAACCCACAGGAGCATTTAAAACAATGGTTCCTGAAGTGATGGCACAACCAATGGAATCCGAAACGGTTACCGAATAACTACCGGCGTAAAGATCTGTCCTGTCTTTCGGATCATTCGATCCTGTTATATCGCTCCAGTCATAAGTATAGGGTGGCGTTCCACCTGTTACATCAAGCGTGATGCTACCGAGCGAAAGGCAGGTAGGTTGTACCACTGTCGGCGTAAGTGTAATAATTCCAACTCCGGATTGGTTTATGGTGACCGGCGTGGCAAGCATGACAGGCCCGCAATTGCCGGCATCATTCACATAAAGAGTGTATGTTCCCGGGGCAAGTCCGGAAAAAGTACCCGACGCCTGAAAATTAATTCCGTCAATGCTATAGGTATAGGGCATTGTGCCGCCATTGCCTGCGACGGTGATGCTTCCGGTGTTCTGGCCACCACAGCTCACATCTGTTTTGGAAACAAATGAAATTCCCAGGGCAGCAGCAGGTTCCGTCACCACTACGGTATTGGTTTTTTTTGTGCAGAGATCATCTTTGACAGTGACTGAATACGTACCCGGACCTGCTGAAAAAGTGTTGTTTGTCTGGAACGGGCCGTTATTAAGGCTGAACTGCAACGTGCCTGTGCCACCGCTGGCAGTGACAGTCAATGTAGAGCTGTCACCAAGGCAAAGAATAGGATTGGGACTGGCTGCAAGGCTGGCACTAATAACCGGATTATATAAAATGGTAAAACTGTTGGTCGGGCTATAACAACTATTGACCGGATCTTCAAATGCTACGTAATATATTCCGGCATAAACCGTTGATGGATCGGGGATTTTATTCAGGACAGATGCTGGCGTTCCCGTATGCCAGGTGACATTAGCGCCTGAGGGTTTGTTGCATGGATTTAATGCCGTCAGATCAAATGTTGAACCCGAACATATATAATAGGTCTTTGCAATGGTGTTTTGAGGGGTCACGGTTACAATGGACGTATTGTTACCCGCATTATCATCAGGCTCAGCGCCGCTGATCACAGCGGTATTGGCATAATTCTGACTGCATGATACAAGAGCAGTTATGGTCAGGGCTGCATTGATTTGATTGTTTAAACTGCCGATGTTCCATACGCCGGTAGTGCTGTTGTATGTTCCTGTGGTGGTTGAGTGAGATAAATAGGTGAAACCATTCGGAAGCATATCGTTCACTAAAACGGAGGTAGCATTACTTGGACCGTTGTTATTCACATTTATTGAAAATGTTATACTGTCCCCGATGACGGGTGACAGGTTACCGGCAGTTTTTTGAACAGCCAGGTCGCAAACCTGGGTGGGTTTAATTGAAATTCCGCTCATCGACCAGTGGTCTTTATTCAGCAACCAGGCCAGTGTAGTGGTAGCGGAACCCTTTTTAGTACATCCTCCTCCGGTATTTTCTTTGGGTGTATTTACATTCCATTGTTGTGTCTGTGATGAAAGACAACTGATATTCTGGTTATGAACAGAAACGACATTAAAAACGAGTTCGCTGCTGGCCGAAGAAACATTCAGGGAGGCAGTCACGCTTTCTCCCGAACTTGATGCATAGGCACCCAGCGGTGTCGTCTGATTCACACCGGTGAAGGTCATGACGCCGGCAACGGCTCCTTTTCCGAGGGCGCCGTTACAGGTGACTACCACATTGTGGGCTCCGCTGGAAGGTGCAACCATGTAATAAATAAATGTTTTGGCTTCTCCTAAGGATGTTTGTTGGCCTGCCAGAGTCAGCGGGGTGCCGTCATAGGTGACAGAGGTGACAGCTTTGTCCCTGGTGGATATGCCAACCAACAACAGCCTGTCTGCGGCAGTGGTTGTTGTATGGGCTACTGTAATAGTAGTTCCTGCTACTGCCGATCCGTACGTTGTTGCATCAGCAGTTACCTGGGCTGATAATTTCAAAGCAGGCATACCAACTAACAACAGGCATATGATCAAGGTGTTGAAGCGAAGCCACGATAATTTAACGGGCTGCTTGCCTCTGGCATTTTGCGCATTGGTGCGGAGTATATTTTTCATAGCTATGATGTTTATCTTTTCTGATTATATTATCCTGATTAATTGTTGAAAAGCGGTGCTGTGTTGCCTGACTGGCACACTGTGATGCCGACGTTGGCGCTATTGTTGCCAGGGGTATTGTCAATCACATCACCTGTTACGGAAGCTGCATTAATATAAGTGCCGGCAGCATTAACATACACAGTAATGGTCAGTGTCGGTGAAACGCCCGGATTGACAGTGCCTATTTCCCACGCACCTGTTCCGGAGTTATAACTACCGAAAATGGTGCTGTGAGAAATATAGGTATATCCCGACGGTAAAAGATCCTGAACCACAACATTAGGCGCAGGTTCGGGACCGCTGTTTGATGCGGTAAGGGTGAATGTAATGGTGGCTCCTATGTATGGAGTGGGATTATTTACTGTTTTGGATATCCCCAGGTTTGCTATCGGCATTGGCTTGATGGCTATTCCGCTCATAGACCAGTCGGCGTTTCCTGCAGCAGTCCAGTTCATAACCGTAGAACCTGACAATCCGTTCGTAACACTACCGGCGCCTTTTTCTTTTCCGGGTGTATTGATTTTCCAGAACGAAGTACGTCCGGTTGGATCTGAGATATTTTTATCATTGACCGAAACCACATCAAAGACCAGGTAGTTGGTTTGGGAAGGAACTGTCAGTGAAGGAGTGGCGCTGGTGCCGGAGGATGAAGTGTAGGAGCCAACAGGATCGGTTTGGTTGACATTGTAGAAAGACATCACCCCCACAATACCTGCATTATCATTGCCCAGGTTACTTGAAAAAGTTACCACCACATTATCGGTGGTAGAAGCCGGAGGATCGAGAATATAAAATATATAGGTATACGCATCAGGGTCTGTAAGCTGGCTTCCGGCATAGATCATCGGATCTCCGCCATACGAAACATTGTTGCAGGGTTCGCCCTGAACCGCTCCACCCAGGTTGATGAGTCTTCCTCTTGAGGATACACCGACCATGATCATCCGGTAAGCGTTACTTCCGGTGGTTATAGATACTGTAACAGTTGTCCCCGCTGTGGCATAAGCCGAATTGGTGCTTTCCCAGACGGGCTGTGCTTTTAGTACCTGTCCGAATAAAAGCAGAAAAACCAGCATAGTCAGTGCCGGTTTAATCAATACTTTTATTCCGCTGTATGTTGCAGTTGTTATGTCAAATCTGACGGAGGTGGAATGTATTTTTTTCATAGTGCTGGATTTATCTGGATTAATATTTTTTGTTTTTTACCCATTAATGATAAATGGTTGTTGGTGTAACAGGATTGGGATTCTGATAAATCAGTGTTGCTGAAATAGTGGCTGTACATCCGTTTGTATCGGTTACCAGCACAGTATATATCCCTGCTGGCAATCCGCTCAAATCTTCAAGGGTAGAGGTAAAGCCATTTGGCCCTGTCCATGAAAACGTAAAAGGCGATGTGCCTCCGGACACGGTGAGGTTAATGGAACCGTTGCTGTAAACAGGAGGCACGGTAGGCGGATCAGGTGGTGCTGCCGGAGGATCAGGAGGGCATGTGGGATCCGTTTTTACAAAGGTAAGGGCTAACTGACCAGGTTGTGTGATGACCACCTGTAACGAAGCTGTACAATTTTTAGAATCAGTTACCTGAACCAGGTAGTTACCGGCGAACAATCCGGAGGGATCTTCTGTATAAGAGGTATACGAGCCGGGTCCTGTCCAGGAATAGGTATAGGGCGCTGTTCCTCCGGTGACGGAAATGTCAATGGATCCCGTAGATCCACCGTAACAGAGCACATTGGTATGTGTTTCACCAATATTTACTGAATCTGTTGGTTGATTTACCGATATGTTGGTATATGCCTGTGTACAGTTATTGGCATCAGTCACGGTAACCGTGTAGGTGCCAGCTGCCAGTCCGGTCAGATCCTTGCTTGTACTGCCGTTGCTCCACAGATAGTTATATGGAGGTGTGCCGCCGGAAACAGTAAGAGCTATCGCACCGTTGTTGGATCCGTAACAATCGAGATGAGTGACACCGGGAATAATTATTATGGAAGTATCGGGTTGTGTCACTGTGGACGAATCAGTACCGATACATCCCCTGCTGTCAGTGATGGTCACAGAATACGTACCGGCGGTCAGATTCCCGCGGTTCTGTGTGGTTGCATTATCATTCCAGAGAAATGTATAAGGAATGACTCCGCCGCTGACCGTAATTTTTACTTCTCCGTCATTACCGCCATAACAACTTACGTTAACAGGAGTGGCTGTGATAACAAATGGTGTTGTTGAAATAAGAACGCTTGTAAATGTCACCGGGCAGCCGGCGCCATTTTCAGCTGTAACAGTAACAGAATAAGTTCCTGCTGCAAGTCCTGAAATAACGTAAGGAGGTGTAGTCAGAGTCCCTGTTCCAGTTCCGCCGCCATTTCTGCTCCATTGGTAAACGTAGGGGCCGGTACCATTGGTAAAGGTCATCGTAATGGCGCCGCTGTTAGGCTGGTCATAGCAGGGATTGGTAACGGATGTGGAAACTTTTAAGTTGCACACAATAATAACTGTTTTAGTATCAAAAGTTTTTCTGCCGCATTTGTCTTCAATAGTAACGGAGATATTACACTGGGTGGGCGTTGTCACTACAGGAGGTGTAAAGTACATACTGGTGATTGTGGGACCCGGGGTGAATGTGCCTCCGCAGGACGATGACCATGTGAATGTGTAATCAGTGGAATCAATGCTGCCCTGAAATATGACAGACATCAGGAGTGTTGAAATGGCCGTCTGTTGTCCTGAAATAAGCGTATCCGGCATGGCATTTATTTTGGGCAAAACCTCTTTATCCATCACGGCCAGAAAGCTATAATTAAAGAAGATTCTTTGTGCAGCCGTATTGGCTGGTATGGAGCCCTGGGTCAGTTTGTGCCCACCCTGGTAGCACACCAGCCCCCTGTCCGGGTCACCGTATCCGCGACCGAAAACAACGATGGCATCACGATGTTTTACAGAGTCAGAAACTCGCTGAGGGTGATCAGGATCGTAAACTCCAACTTTGGTTGTGGCTCTCCAGCCGGGGTACAAGGGTACATAATCCTGTTCGGCCCCGCCACTGGTAGCGCCGTCAATTACTCCGACAAACTGCATGATGGGTTCGCTGTGGAAATCATATTGAAAAGGAGGTGAGGCATCGGAATGATCATCCGACTGAAGTGCGTTTTCATAATAATGGTTGTCATAAAAGGGGCCTGCTGGTGGAACAGTTCCTTTTTTTTCAGAAAGAAAATTCATCTCCGCATCGTAATCGGGTGTTATATAGTCCCACATGTTTTCAACACCGCTTCCGGAATGACATCCAAGCCATATCCCGCCGCGGCAGCTGTCATTCCATGCCATAAGATTTTTGTGGGTCGACCAGTCCGGTTCGGCATGGGGCATAGAAAAAACATCATCGCAACTGTTAAGTTGTGCAGGAGTTCTCCAGTTTGATTCATCGCCGCCATAAGCAGATGGAGGTATTCCCGCATTGGCAAAATAGGCAACTGCGATCTGGCCGTTTTGGAAATCCAGAGTCCAGTGCGGAACATTCCAGAAAGTAACATAAACGGGAACAGTTATCGGAGAGGTGGTAGTCACACCCACAACACCCTGGGCAGTAAATGTACTAATGATATTGTTCACATTTGGATTCCGGTATTCAGCCTCAATGATAAAAGGGCCTCCCCGGTAATCAATACCGTTGTATGTGAAATCAATGCCGTCTTTGACTTTGTTTGGGGCTATTACCCAGTCGACGGGGCAATTAGCGGACAGCAAAGCGTAAACAAGCCCGTAAGGTTTCAGGCCATTAGCGTAGGTTTGGGGCATAACACCCATATTAATAATAAACGCTCCTGCCGGAAGGGTTTTCATTTGCTGTGAATAACCCGAAAAAACTGTAATAAACAACAGTAATACAGTTAATGTTGTTTTAATTACGTTTAATTTAAATGACAAGGGATAAAAACATTTTTTCATATTTATTACTGTTTTATTATTCTGATTTTTAATAATTGACTATATTTTTTTATGTGTTTCAATTTTATTAATAACATTTGATTTTTATTTAGAATAATTCAGGGTAAATTTTAATTGGAAGGATAACTATATAGGTGTATATGAAATGTTGCTTTTTCAAAACAGGACATTTAATATTATGTACATCAAAGTTAATACAAAATTAATTTATAGTTGTTAAAATAGTGTTAAATTTAAACTTTATTAAATAATGTTGCTAAAAAATGAATTTTCATCTATAAAATATGATCTTATGACGACATAATACAAATAAATGAAGATGTAAATTTTTACATTTTTTTAGAAAAATTTATCTGCCTCAATTAGGCTAAGAATTCAATCATAAATAACTTTGCAGAATGCATTTATAATTGCTTGGAATTGAATAATTAATTATTCAAAAAATTTATATTTATCCCGTTATGTTAATACCAAACCAAGCTGTTGCTTCAGCCAGCTGATAATTATTTCCAATTTTTTTAAATAAAATTGTATTACTCTACCATTGTGTATATTGTAAACTCAGTCAGTTTGCCCTAATTCTGTATTTTAACTATTGACCATTGACTAATGACTTTTATTGTAAACTCAGACTGATTATAATAATCCTGCAATACTGGGTTTTCTGTTTTATAGGGTCGAAATTTGAATAAGAATAAAACCTGCGCAGGAGGTAATATGAAACAATGAAGTATTTAAAAGGCCAATATTTAAAGAGTGCATTTCCAAAAAACTTACCAAAGAAGCGACAAGATAAATGTTCATTAAGATGCGGACGGAATTTGCAAATCTATACTGAGATATGATTCTAATTGAAGTATTATTAATATTTGCTATATCTCTCAAAACCCGATAAAAAAACCCCTGTTATTTACAGAGGCTTTTTTGGATTAAAATTTCAGGTTCAGAAATGTCAATGTATGTCATGCTTTTTACCGCAGCGGGTACAATAAACGGTATTGCCGCTGAAGTCTGCAGGCACTTTAAGTTTCATTCCGCAGTTGCAGTTTATAAATGAATAGTTATCCACTTTCATCATGATATCATGCGCTGTACGGGTGGTTGTCCTCGAGTCTGTAAATGCAGCCATACCGGAACTTTCTCTTAATTCAACACCTGCCTCTTTTTCAAGTTCCCCATCGGGAATAATAGCTTTGTCTTTGCCTTTCACCGAATTAAAAGCTTTCTGATAATTGACCAATCCTGCTCCACCTGAAATGGCCCGTAAGATACGGATACGTTCTGAAATAGGAGGGTGCGTGCTTGTTAAATCCGACATTTTCATCCCTTTTTGTTTTAGCGGATTGCAGATATACATGGGGGCGGTTACCTTGTTTGCCATTGGCATTTCTGCGGTACTGCTTGAAATTTTTTCAAGCGCTGATGCCAGGCCTTCCGGGTATCGTGTCAATTTTACAGCGGATGCGTCGGCGAGGTATTCGCGTTTTCGCGATATGGCAAAATAAAGAAGCCGGGCCATAATAGGTGCAAGTATGGCTAATACAAGCGCAAGGATCATAATAATAATTTGTCCGCCCCCATTACCACCGCTGCTGCTTCGGCTACGTCCGCCGGTCAGGAATAAACTCCGTAAGAAAATCTCCGAAATGATCACTATCGCTCCCAGCATAACTCCTGCCAGCGTCATAAAACGAATATCACGGTTTATAACATGTGACATTTCATGGGCGATCACGCCCTGCAGTTCATCACGGTTTAAGCGGGCAAGTAAGCCTGCTGTAACAGCAACAACAGCGTTTTCAGGATTCATACCTGCTGCAAAAGCATTGGGAGCATCGGTATTAATTATATATACTTTCGGTATCTTTCTCATGCCGGCGGCTATGCTCATTTCTTCCACGACATTAAAAAGCTGGGGATGGACATCGGGTGTCACTTCTTTGGCGTTGCTGGCCGAAAGCATGATCTGGGCTCCAGACTTTACGGCAATAAGCGACATAACGATCATGACAATTGCGGCAATGGCCATCCCTATAAAGGCCCCGCCCCCTTCAGGGTCATATACATATCCTATGATAAAGCCCAATCCTACAAGAATGATGGTCATCAGAACAAACAGAACCATCGACTTCCGCTGATTGGCTTTAATTAATTCCCACATATGATGCCGGTATTATTGGTTTATTATTAAAAACTGACTTTGGGTACTTCTTTTTCAGCCTGATCCTGAATTTCAAAAAATACTTCGTCTTTAAAATTGAACATCCCTGCTATGATGTTGGTTGGGAATGTCTGTTTTTTGTTGTTGTAGAATAAAACCTGATCATTGTATGACTGACGGGCGAAAGAGATTTTGTTTTCTGTCGATGTCAGTTCTTCCTGCAATGCCAGGAAATTCTGGTTGGCCTTCAGATCGGGATAAGCCTCAACAGCTATCTGCAAACGCCCCAGCATATTGCTCAGTTCGCCTTCGGCTTTGACACGGTCTTCCATATTGGTCGCATTCATGGCCTGGCTGCGCATCCTGGTGATACTTTCCAGTGTCTGACGTTCGTGTACCATGTATCCTTTTACCGTTTCGATAAGGTTGGGTATCAGGTCGTGGCGCCGTTTCAACTGCACATCAATCTGTGCCCAGGCATTTTTTACCTGGTTTCTTAATCTTATCAATGAGTTGTACATGCCCACAACCCAGAGAATCAATACAGCAATAATTCCTAAAATGATCCATAAAGCAGTCATAATTTTTTCCTCCTGTTTTTTTTAATTAATATTTCAATTTATAAGCAAACATCTCATTTAATAGTTGAACAACTTTGTTGTTGACGTCTGTAGTTCCAAGTTTCACCACTTCATGCAATTCACCTTTGTCAAACCAGAGTCCGTGGTCTTTTCTGCATTTGTCGATCAAAACATTTTTGCCTGCACCAACGAAGACTTTATTCATTTTCCTGGAACATACCGGACAACGATGGCGTTTTTCATCATTTTGGGTATCGGTGATGAAAGTTGCTAAAAGTTTGTTTTTTTCTTCAGCATCTTCAAGTAATAATTCTAATTCGCCGGAATCAAGCCAAATACCTCCGCATTCCTGGCAATAATCTATTTCAATTTGCTGAAGTTCCAAAACCAGCATTGGCTTTTTACAGACGGGACAGATCATATTTTTCAATAAATTAATAATTCAAACAAATCAATGAATCGCGTTTTTTTATTTTGCTGTTTATCATTTGTTTTTACTACGGTGTATCAAATTTAGTGATATTTTTATTTTTTATGACAATTCGTCGCAATATCCTTGTTTTTGCTACATTTTTACGAATTATTGTCAGTCAGACTTCCGGATGTTGTCGCTTAAGTATTGCATGTGCAGTCCCTGGTGTTTTCATAACTTACAGAGATCAGATACTGAGTTTTGCCAGAGCATATTTATAAGTTACGGGGTCTTCTCCTGCAATCCAGAAATATGCCCCGTCGTATGTCATGCCGCCACCATTGCCGCCTGCGAAGGGAGAATTAATAAAATATGTTACAGCGCATTTAAAAGGGCTTAACTGACATTTATGTATCTGATGACCCTGAAGCAAATATAAATATCCTCCGGTATATTCCATCCCTTCGGCTTCATAGGGAAAATGCTGGAGGATTTCATCGGTTGATATATCCCACGTATATATATATCCGCCGGATGAATAGTACATTTTTTGTCCTACCAGCGCCAGGGACTTTACCCGATATGTACAAAGTACAGGACTGGTCTGGAGCACCGTCCCTGTATTGGGATTGATTTTGTCGATGGTATTATTGTTCACGATCCAGATGGATGATGAAGCAAAATTGGTACTGGGTGCATAGTAGCTTCCGGCCAGAGTTAATGTTGTATAGGTCGCATTGGCAGGATTAATTTTATAAAGGGTGCTTGTATTCCAGTTGCCGGCCCAGAGAATATTAACTCCGTCGAAGCCAATGTCCTGCCTGCCATCCCCGCCGATAACAGGATTATCAATAGTGTCAGTAAACGTAACAAAGGTCACCCATGCTGTTTCATCAGGCGCATTAGAATTCTTCAGCATGACAATACTATCGGTCTGATTGGTCATCCTGAGGGTGTCACCTGTAATAGAATAATTATATGTAAACATGAAGACACTTATTTGTATTGAAGAAATAAATGCAAGGTCAACCGACAAAAACCTGAAACCATACTGGGTGGAATCAAGTTTAAAGAGGGAATTATCATTTTTTAAAATGACATATCTTGTTGCCGGCAGGCCTTCAATAACCTCCCATTTACCATAAATAGCCGGGTTGGGCGTTGTGCTGATACCTGTCGGCCCCGCAGACCCGGCAGGGCCCTGAGGGCCTTCTTTTTTACAAGAGAAAAGTAAGATTAAGATAAGTGCTGTTAATATGATGGATGTTTTACGTATCATGGTTTGTTATCTTATGATTTAATTTAGAGTTCCAGCCTGTAAAGTTTGTGTTCTCCGGAATTATCATATCCGACAACCCAGAAGTAGGTGCCATCGAAAGTGATGCCACCATTGTTGCCGCTTACATTGCCCGATGGAATATAGTATGTTGTAACAGCTTCAAATGGCGATAACTGGCATTTGTAAATCATATGATTATGAAATAAATATAAAAATCCGCCCGTATATTCCATTCCACTTACAATGAGATCAAACTGAGGGGTGATCACATTAGTGCCGATATTCCATGTATATACATTGCCGCTCCAGTTGCAGAACCACATGTCCTGTCCGACCAAAGCATCGGCAGTCACCTGTATGGAGCCCAGGATAGGGCTTGTTGACAAAACGGCTCCTGAAGTGGCATTCACTTTGTCTATCGTATTGCCATCAGAGATCCATAGAAAACCTGCCGCATAATTTGTGCATCCGTAATAATACGAACTACTTAAATTAAAATTGGTCACAGCATGTGTCACAGGGTTAATTTTATAAAGTATGCTTGAACTGCCGTTAGAGGTCCAAAGAATATGGGTACCGTCGAATCCGATATCCTGTCTTCCATCTCCGCCTGTCGGACTGGCAATGCTGTCGGTGATGGTCAGGTTGGTCACCCATTCGGTTTCATCGGGTGCATTGTCATTTTTTGTCAGTACAATGGTACCGTTCAGATTTGAAAGCGTTAGCGTGTTACTGGCAATGCTGTAATTATAGGTAATAAAAAACGCGTTGATCTGTGTATAAGTCAACAATGCCATGCCGCTGATCAATGACTTAAATCCGTATGCAGCCGAATCGAGCCGGTAAATATCATTATTACTTTTTAATATTATATATTTTGTGTCCGGCATTCCGCTCAAAACCTGCCATTTTCCGTATATGGCGGGATTAACAGCGGTGGTGGAACCGGTAGGACCCTCAGGCCCGGCTGGACCCTGTGGACCTTCTTTTTTACATGCCGTATACAATGTCATTATGATTGAAAACACTAGAGTCACCCTGATAAATTTCATATGTTTAAATTTAAATTAAAAACTATCGAGTTAGTTTTTCACAAAAGTAATAAAAAGTATACTGAAAAACTCCTTTTTTATGTAAAATTCTGTTAAATATTCTTTTTTTAAAAAAGAATTATCCTGCATGGTGTATCACTCTTTGAGGAAAAGGAATCTCAATACCTTCTTTGTCAAAGGCAGTCTTAAGGCGCTTGCGGAGTTCACCACTCACTTCCCACTGTTTCATGGGCTGTGTTTCGCCAAGAATTTTTATTATTATGGCCGATTCGGCAAATTCAGCTACTCTCAGAAATTGGGGTGGATTGATGATGAATTCTTTCCACTGCGGGTCGTTTGTTAACTCAAGCCCGACTTCATTGATAACCTTAATTACATGATCAAAAGGAGTATTATAGGCCACACCGATATCCATGTTGATACGTGCATAATCTTTTGACAGGTTGGACACAATTTTTATTTCACCATGAGGAACATGATGCACGGTGCCGTCCATATCACGCAGGGTGGTAAGGCGTAAACTGATATCTTCCACCACACCGGAGGTTTTATCAAAACTCACTACATCGCCGATACGGTACTGATTTTCAAAAATAATGAAAAATCCTGCAAGCAGGTCCCGGATGAGATACTGCCCGCCAAATCCTACAGCGATGCCCACGATACCGGCGCCGGCAAGAAGCGGCCCCACAGGAATGCCTGCTTCCTGCAGTATCATTAGCCCGCCGATGAGCACAAACACTATCCTGTTGACCCAGCTGAATATCCTGATCAGTGTGAATTCTCTTTTTTGCTGTGCCTCTGCTGAACTTTCCTTATCTGCTATTACACTCAGGTGAATGATTCTTTTTATCGCTCTTCTCAGAATCTTATACAATATTAGTGTGGCAATGGTGATGAAAACTATCTTTACCCCATGGCTTAAAATCCAGGGTATTAAATTTCCTGCCCATTCGTATAATTTTTCTTTCATATTTTTGTCGGAATTTTTTTCGCAAATATATGTTTATTAACGAAGATAATTTTTCCCATCATTTAAATACTTAGCACATTTAAAAAAAATATTGTATGTTTGAAGAAAAAATGTTTTCCGAAAAAGACTGGCAGCAGATATACAGCAAGGGTATTACCCGCGAACAGATTGAAATACAACTTGAAAATTTCAGAAATGGTTTTCCGTTTGCAGAACTTGCAAAACCATCTACTCCTTTATCAGGCCTGAAATCCTTTGATGAAGAGCATAAACACAATCTCGCAATTTATTTCATTGAGAATTCCCACTTTCACCAAATTGTAAAATTTGTACCGGCCTCCGGTGCCGCCACACGTATGTTCAGCCACCTGCATACCTGGCTCGAAAAGAATAAAAAATCTGAATGCCAGCCATTGGCCGATACGGAATATGATTTCAATTCACCGGAGTATTTCATTCAGAATATCAGAAAATTTGCCTTCTTTGGCGACATGAAATCGGTGATGGCTGCTGCCGGCTATGACTTAGAGGACTGTATTAAACATCATAAGTATGTGCCCGTCATAGATTTTCTCCTCAATAAGAAAGGCCTGAATTATTCCGGCCTTCCCAAAGCCCTGATCAAATTCCACACCTATGATGATATAAACCGTACGGCTCTCGATGAACATCTTGCTGAAGCCGCTGAATTATGCCGTGATCTTGATACAGCCGATATCCATTTCAGTATTTCGCCCGAACATATTGAAAAATTTGAAGCTCAGTTAAAAATTTCCCTGCCATTTTTTGAACAATTTTTTAAAGTCAAATACCGCATCAGTCATTCTGAACAAAAAACCAGCACTGATATTATTGCTGTCGACAATAATAACCAGCCTTTCCGTAATGCCGACGGCAGCCTGTTGTTCCGCCCGGGAGGGCATGGAGCCCTGATCTATAACCTGAATGATATTGACGCGGATATCGTATTCATTAAAAATATTGATAATGTTTCTCCCGATTATATCGCTAATGATTCCGTATTTTATAAGAAAGTATTAGCCGGATATCTTTTTTCGATCAGGTATCAGATTTATGAGTTTTTGAGGATATTGGACAAGGGAAGCATTTCAGATACTGCACTGGCCAAAATTATCGGTTTCGTTATAAAGGAATTATCGCATGAATTACCGGAAAAATTTCATTCGTTTGATAATACCGGCAAAGTTAATTATCTGCATAGTCTGCTCAACCGTCCCATAAGGGTATGCGGTATGGTGAAAAACCTCGGCGAACCCGGGGGAGGGCCTTTTTTTGTGAAAGACCAGCAGGGCAATATCAGCCAGCAGATCGTCGAAAGTTCACAAATTGATCACAAGAATGAACAACAGCTGAGGATTATGAAACAATCCACCCATTTTAATCCGGTAGACCTGATATGCAGCATTAAGGATTATAAAGGAAAGAAGTTCGACCTGCTTCAGTTTGTAGATCCGGCAACAGGATTTATTACAGGCAAAACAAAAGACGGCAGGCCTCTGAAGGCGCAGGAACTTCCTGGTTTGTGGAATGGAGCCATGGCTTTCTGGAACACTATTTTTGTTGAAGTGCCTATTAGCACATTCAACCCGGTGAAAACAGTGAATGATCTTTTAAGGAAGGAACATCTTAAACAAAATTAATTTAAATATATTTGAAATTTAAATGATATGGAAATTGACAGGAGTATTATTTTAAAGGCTCAACAGTGGCTTACCAATGATTTCGATGAAGAAACCCGTCTTCAGGTTCAAAAAATGATAAACGAAAACCCTGAAGAATTGCTCGAATCTTTTTATAAAAACCTGGAATTCGGCACCGGCGGGCTTCGCGGTATCATGGGGGCAGGAACCAACCGTATGAACAAATATACGGTGGGTATGGCAACCCAGGGACTGGCTAATTATCTTAAAAAAATGTTTCCCGGTCAGGACAGGATCAAGGTGGCTGTCGCTTTCGATTCAAGGAATAACAGCAAATATTTTGCTCAGATCACAGCCGAAATACTTTCAGCAAACGATTGCCAGGTTTTTTTATTTGAAGATCTGAGGCCGACACCGGAACTTTCTTTTACAGTCAGGCATTTGGAATGCCAGAGCGGCATTGTAATTACGGCATCACATAATCCGAAAGATTATAACGGATACAAAGTTTATTGGGATGATGGCGGCCAGTTGGTAAACCCGCACGATAAAAATGTGATCGAAGAAGTAATTAAAGTTACATCGGTCAGCATGGTGAAATTCGTTGCAAAGCCTGAAAACATCACCATCATAGGAGAAAATGTGGATACCGTTTATCTCTCAGAGGTCAAAAAACTTTCTTTTATTCCGGAAAAAATACAAAAGTATAAAGATGTTTCCATCGTTTATACGCCTTTGCATGGTTCTGGAATCATGTTAGTTCCGAAAGCGTTGAAGCAATCAGGTTTTGAGAATGTTCAGATACTTGATTCACAGGCCACTCCCGATGGAAATTTTCCCACGGTAAAATCTCCAAATCCTGAAGAGCAGGCGGCCATGAGCATGGCTATTGAAAAGGCAAAAGAGGTCAATGCAGAGTTGGTATTAGCCACCGACCCGGATGCCGACAGGGTGGGAGTGGCAATAAAAAATCAGCGTGGTGAATTTGTTTTACTGAATGGCAATCAAACGGCTTCGCTGCTGATCTATTACCTGCTGAACCAATGGAAAAACCTGGGTAAACTTAAAGGAAAGGAGTTCATAGTTAAAACAATTGTCACCAGCGAACTTCTTGCGGAAATAGCCGGAAAATTCGGCGTGGAATATTTTGATGTGTTGACAGGTTTTAAATACATAGCCGAGATCATCAGGAAAAACGAAGGCCGCAAAACCTTTATCGGCGGAGGAGAAGAAAGCTACGGATACCTTGTTAGTGATTTTGTCCGTGATAAAGACGCCGTCATCTCTTGCAGCATGATCGCTGAAACGCTGGTTTATGCCAAAGCACAGGGCAAAACGTTGTATTCTTTGCTGATGGAGATTTACAACGAATTCGGGTTTTATTACGAAAGCCTTCTCTCTGTTACTAAAAAAGGTAAGTCCGGTGCGGAAGAAATCAAACAGATGATGAAGGATTTCAGGGAAAACCCGCCAAAAACAATCAATAATTCAGATGTCATACTGATAAAAGATTATTTACTGCAGCAGCAACATGTGATTTCAACCAATGAGATAATTCCTATTGACCTTCCAAAATCTGATGTGTTACAGTTTTTCACAAAAGATGGCAGCAAAATTACGGTGCGGCCTTCCGGTACTGAACCTAAAATTAAATTCTATTTTGGCATCAAAACTGAATTGGCTGATTGTTCCCTTTATGATGAGGCTGAAAGGCAATGTAAAGAAAAGATCACTGCCATAAAATCCGCCCTGGGTTTGTAATTTCGTTGTTTTATTCTGTTGCAGCTTGTGGGTTTTCTTTAACCCAAGCTCCTTTGTTCATTTTGGTTATAAACCATAAAACCGGATCAATCGGAAAAGTTGAGGGGAGAAAAATAATTTTTTACTTTGCATAAAAA
>DAOORA010000055.1:0-31991 GCA_035389045.1 Bacteroidales bacterium
GTAGCCATAAGTTCGAGCGGGTTATCAATATTTATGAAATATATACCCGGCAAGATAATGGTTGTTTTAGGCAGGGCAGCCTATGTTTCATCAAAAATGAACGTACCCATAAGTAAGACTACCACATCATCTTTTTTAAATCAGATCATCATTTTATGGACAGGTTTATTTTTAGGGGGTATCATCTTATTTACTATCAATATTCCGCACATTTGGAATATTATAAGTATATTAGTTTTTTTGTTTCTTACCCTGATTCTAATTTTCAATAAATATTTTTTTTCAATACTTAAAAAACTATTTATAAAATTAGGGAAAAATCTAACTATTGAGGAATTCAAAATCAAGGACGTAATTAATATCTGCCCTTCTTTTTTTCTGAACTGGATTTTCTGGTCAATAGGCTTCTATCTATTAATAAAATCAGCTTATTTTGGGGATGTTTCTTTATTTTTAATTTTTGCTTTTCCATTATCAGCAACACTTGCAATTATTGTTTTGTTTGCTCCTGGCGGACTTGGCATAAGAGAGGGCATAATAGTTGCCTGCCTGGTTCTTTTTAATGTGCCGTTAGATATTGCAACAGGTATATCCGTATTAAGCAGGTTGTGGTTTTTATTAGGAGAGCTTTTTATTTTTATCTTTGCTTTAGTGCTTGATAAGATTTTAAAAAAACAAAAATTTTATTAAACATAATAGAATCCTTATAAAAATTTAAACCGAAATGTAGTTTTTAATCATAAAAAGATTTATCTTTGTTATACAACTGCCTTAAATAAATAAGAAATGAATTACTTCAAATATTTATTCATATTTTTTTTAGCTGTATTGACCTTCACCAAAGTTGTATCTCAAATTTCCACTCAACATCTTCAATTGTGGTTAGCAGCAGATACCGGAGTTATTATTACAGCGGGTAAAGTTTCGCAATGGAATGATATAAGTGGGAACAATTTTCATGTAACTCAAACAACAGAAAATGCCCGTCCATTGCAAATTGAAAATTCACTTGGCGGAAAACCCGTTATCAGATTTGATGGTGTTGATGATAATATGATTGTGAATTTCTCTTCGACCTACATTCAACCAAATACGTTCTTTATTGTCTGGAAGTCTTTAAAGCCAATTACAAGTTCAAGCACAGCGTTTTCTATCAATAGCACTAATTCCAATGGCTTGTATGCCGCTACAAACAATAGAACAGTTGTCAATGCCGGAACCAACCTAATTGGTACAAGTAGTTTAATATCCAGCAACTATGTTGTGCACTCTTGGAATATGAACGGAAGCACTTCAAAAATTTATGAAAATAATCAATTAAAAATATCTGGAAATTGTGGTTCCAATGGTGTTTCCAGATTGTGGATCGGCGAATTAACCGGATTTGCTTCCTATAGATTTAAAGGTGATATTGCAGAAATAATTTTTTACGATACTATACTTGCAGACACAAACAGGGTAAAAGTTGAGAATTATTTGATGGATAAATATGCAAATATTTATTTGGGCGAAGATATATGTGCAAATACAACAGACACAATATTGCGTATAGATGCGTTGTTTACTGATATTTTATGGTCAACAGGTGATACAACAAACAGTATAACAATAAATCAAAGTGGCAGATACTGGGTGAGAGCAACAGATGTTTTTGGCCGGATACAATCAGACACCATAAATGTTGGGCTTATTGCTTTTGCAATTGGAGACAAGAATATATGTTTTGGCGATACGGCAATTTTTAGTGTAAATCTTTCCGGAGCATATAATTATCTTTGGTCAACACTGTCAATCAACGACTCCATATCTCTCACTCAGGATGGCGAATATTGGCTGAAAGTATCAGACACCATTGGATGTTCGTATACTAAATATTTTAACTTAGCTATTGATAGTTTTCCGGTAAATGTTTCTCTTGGCAATGACACCGTAATTTGCATCGGAAATAAAATTGGATTAGTGCAAGGAGCTGACCAGGTTGTGTCTTATGAATGGCTTCCGGGCAGTTACAATGGCCCGGAGTTATATATTTATAGTAGTGGGCAATACCGTGTTAATGTTATGAATGGAAATTCGTGTGAGGGTTCTGATTCAATATATATCAGCATTAAAGGCGTTGCCCCAACACCACACTTTTCAGTACAAAATTTCTGCCTTGGTGACTCAACATTTTTTACCGATTTTTCACAACACCCCGACAGTATCGCTTTATATAACTGGATTTTTCCTGGAAACGACACCATCAACACACCAAGTCCAGCGTACAAGTTTGGTAATTATGGTACGCAAAACATAAGTCTGCTATTAGAGTCGCATGGAGGGTGCATAAAAGACACATCTTTTTCCATTGAAATTCTTGAGACTCCTTTGCTTATTTTTACTACTAACCCCGCATGTTCAAACACAACTATTGAATTTATTCCAGAAATTATTACTCCCACAGGGCAATACTTAACAAATAAGGCATGGTACATTGACAATTCGTTTGTTTCGGATGATGATACACTACGACACATATTCAACGACGTAGAAAATTATTTGCTAACATTTGAAGTCACCAGTAATAATTCATGCGTTGTCAGATTTTCTGACACCCTTGTAATTAAAGGAATAACTCCCTCACCAAACTTCCTGGTTGAAAATTTTTGCCTTGGGGATTCCACGGCCTTTACGAATTTATCCTTACCAATAGATAGTATTGTATCAAATAAATGGCTTATCTCCGGCCAGGACACATTATCTGTTCAAAATCCCCAATATTTATTTGACAGTTTTGGTTTAAAAAATATAAAATTAATAGTGGAAACCTATAGCGGTTGTATTAAAGACACTTCTTTTACCATTGAAATTTATGACATACCATCAGTTGAAATTACAAATACGCTGCCTGTTTGTACAAATATTTTATCAGAATATATTGCTGATATTAATATTCCTCAAGGTCAAAACATAATGCAACAATCGTGGTTTATCAATAACATTTTTTATTCAGATTCAGACACCATAAATTATCTTTTTAATATATCAGGCGACTATGAAATAAAACTGGAGGTCGTCAGTGACAAGAATTGTATCGCTTTTACCCAAGACACCATTACTGTAATGGATAATTACCCATCTCCTTCGCAATTTTCATTGGAATACCCTTTTAATAATGATGTTTTGATTAATAGTATTGTTAATTTTCAATGGTCATTATCACAAAATGCTTATTATTATGAAATTATACTTTCCAATAATACTGATTTTAGCGATACTATTTTTACCAAAAACAAAATATTCAGTAATAACATAGATATTTCTTTACCAAACGATATCAGTTCTGCATTCTGGAAAGTTAATGCTTATAATCCTTGTGTAATATTTAATAGTTCAGACATTAACTATTTTAGCATTTTTCAGCCTTCTGATTTGTCAAATTTACATGTTTGGTATTGTGCAGATACTGGTATTGTTGAAACAAACGGCAAAATATCAAAATGGAGTGACCGGAGTGGAAATAGTATAGATGCTTTGCAAAACACAATAGCTAACAGCCCCGTATTTCTTGAAAACGAATTAAACAATCTGCCTGTAGTTTATTTTAATGGGAATCAATATTTGACAGCTTTCTTTAATGATACTATAATTCGTCCCAACACTTTTTTTGTTGTCTGGAAACCTGATGTTATTCAAACAACCAATATAGTTTTTGACGGAGTCGAATCTTCCTTTAGAAATTGGTATGGTTATAATACTTCTAATACTTATTTAAATAATACTGTAACTAACAGCATTGTACCATTACAATATAACATTGCAACTTGCATATACAATGGTGCCAACTCCAGTTATTATGAAAATAGTATTTTAATAAGGCAAGGATTCAGTACCGGTACATCACAATTAAGTGGATTAACAATAGGGGCAAGACAGGGCGGAACACTACGGATGGTTGGTAAAATTGCTGAGTTAATAATGTACGATTCTTTGCTATCCGCATCAGACAGAATTAAAGTTGAGGATTATCTCAGAAGAAAATACGCACCTCCTGTATATCTTGGAAGAGACATTGAAGTACTTTACGGTTTTTGTGATGTGTTATTAGATGCCGGATCCCGATTTACAAACTATTTATGGAATACCGGAGACACCACACAAACACTGAATGTCACTCAAAGCGGAAACTACTCTGTTACAGTTACTGATATATTTGGTTACCAAAGCAGTGATACTCTCATGGTTGACATACCTGCCATCGCAAATCAAAACACTCAATACTGTCTAGGTGACACGCTCAACTTTTCAGTCAATCTTGGCAATGACTATACGTATTTATGGCTGCCTGACAGTATTACTACAGCTGATTTTTCCGTCACCCAACCAGGCACTTATTCATTGACCGTATATGATACTATTGGATGCCAACGTACCCAAATTTATAACGTTGTGGCTGATTCCTTCCCTGTCCTGGCCGGTTTAGGTCCCGACCGAAGCATCTGCCAGGGCGATCATATCGGCCTGGTGAACGGGGCACAACAGGCTATCAGTTATCTGTGGTCGGACAACTCCGGCAACAGCTTCCTGCCCATTAACTCTCCTCCGGGAACCACGCCTGTATACGCCGTTACAGTAACCAATATCAACGGCTGTATTGCCCGCGACACCATTGTCCTGACGGTAAACGGCGTGATGCCGGTGGTGTCTTTTACCTATGATTCCGCATGTTTTGGAAACGAAACCCATTTTACGGATCTTTCATCAGTGCCGCCACCTTTCTCCATTGCAACAAGACTCTGGGACTTTGGAGATTCTGCATCATCCATGATACAAAATCCTGCCCACGTTTATCCGGACGACGGCATTTTCAATGTACAACTTACCGTCGTGACCGACTCCGGCTGTACTAAAACCATTCAAAAAGATGTGACAGTCTTTTCAGTGCCGGACGTTAGTTTTCTGCCCTTTATGGGTTGCAGCGGGGTTACCGTATCCTTTGAGGATAACACCTTATGTCCATACGGAAACCTGACGGAATGGCACTGGGATTTTGGCGACACCTATGGTTCGGGAAATGACACTTCGGGAATTCAAAACCCGGTTTATACCTATGACTCTTCCGGATCCTACACGGTAAAGCTTTTTACGGTGTCTGATGCCGGCTGCAGCGATTCGGCAGCACAAAGCATTACCATAAGACAATCAGCTGCGGTTAATTTCCAGTATACTACTGCCTGTGCCGGTCATCTGGTGTATTTTACCGACCAGACCGTCCTGCCTCCCTGGGAAACCATCACTGAGTTTGAATGGCAGTTTGGCGACGGGACATCTTCTTCTATTTCCAATCCTTCGCACCCATACGACACCGAGGGAATATATAATGTGACACTGACCATTAAAACCCTGAACGGGTGCAAAGTTACGCTTACCAAACCGGTGATCATAGGAGCGATACCCGAAGCATCGTTCGGATATACCGGAAGTTGCATATATACGACTGCACAGTTTGCGGATAGCAGCACCAGCACACTGGGAAACATTGACCACTGGAGTTGGAATTTCGGCGGCATAGGAGCCTCCACAGACCAGCACCCTGCTTTTGTATTTCCGGACACCGGAATTTATAATGTCACTTTGAAAATCAACACGGAATATGGGTGTTCAGACAGCGCTGTCGTTCCTGTCCGGGTATATCCTGCTCCCGTTGCCGGGTTTTCGCTGACACCTGAATATGGTATCCCTCCCCTGCCGGTCAGTTTTACCAACCTGAGCACCGGCGCAAACACTTATCTGTGGAACTTTGGTGACGGAGATACGGATTTTTCAACGGATCCGGTACATACGTATCTGTCTCAGGGCATTTTTGATGTCCTTCTGACAGCATACAATATTACAGGTTGTTACGACACGGTTTCTCACAAGGTTTATGTGTTGCCGACCACTGTAGATATCGAGGTGTTAAACACTTCCTGCGTAATAGACGGAAATATCCTTCGCCTATCTGCTGATCTGCTGAATTCCGGAAGCCGGAAAATAGAGCACATCGATGTGTCCATGCAGCTGGAGAACGGAAATATCATGCACGAACACTGGTATGGAGCCTTAATGCAGGGACAGATTATACACTATATTTTTAACGCACAGCCTGAAGTCCCGGCCGGACAAAATGTGGATTATGTTTGCGTCACGGCTTCACTTGCCCCTGAACTGGAAGAGGACGACCTCTCTGATAATAAAAACTGTGCAGTATTAAATGGTAATTTTACCTTTTCTGATCCTTATCCCAATCCCGTAATCAATAATCTGGTTTTGGAGTATGTGCTGCCTTTTA
This sequence comes from Bacteroidales bacterium, assembly GCA_035389045.1. Lineage (GTDB taxonomy): Bacteria > Bacteroidota > Bacteroidia > Bacteroidales > CAIWKO01 > CAIWKO01. Next base: position 6,311 of record DAOORA010000055.1, read on the forward strand.
CCGATGTTGTAGCTATTGAGTTATTCACTGAAATGGGTGAAAAAGTAAAGGAATTGTATCGTGGCGAGCAGCCGGAAGGTTATAATGCACATACATTCGATTTGTCTGCCCTCAATGCCGGTGTTTATATCGTCAAAATCACTTTTCACGATAATGTTTTGAGAAAGAAGTTTGTAAAAATGTAAGAAAAGGTTTTTACCTGATTAACTCATAAACTTTGATAATCCTGGTGCACCCTTTGTGGTTATAAATTTTAGTAACTATTCACCCCATTGAAGTACTTGAAAAAAAAGAGATTCCTCATTTCGCTTCGCTACATTGGAATGACACTCACAGCCTGTCATTCCGAGCCGTAGCCCTCCGGGACTCAGTTAAAGAAAGAACTGCGAGGAATCTTTTTATTATTTGCAGAAAGTTTTATATATTGTTTTTAGTAACTATATACCCCATTGAAGCACCTGAAAACAAAGAGATTCCTCATTTCGTACCGATAGTTCCGATAGTACCCATAGATATCGGAATCGGTACTTCATTTGGAATGACAGTATGGTTTGTTTTTTGGGAGGAGGAAAGCAGCGGGGCGCTTTGCGCCCCGCTGCTTTCCTCCTCCCATACCCACCAAAATTGAAATGTCATTCCGAACCTGCGTGCCGCAACGATAGTGAAGGCAGGCAGGTGAGGAATCTTTTTTCTTTACATATTCGTTTTTAGTGTTTTTGTATACCCCAATCAATTTTTCCTTCACTGTACAAGTTATTCCACTTTGGATTTAATGTATTAATTAGTGCAAGTTTTTTCATTCTCGAGTAGCCCTTAATCTGTTTCTCTCTTTTTATTGCTAAATCAATAAAATCAAATATTTCAAAATATAATAACTTATCGACATTATATTTGGAAGTAAATCCTTTAAAAATTTTCTTTTCGCGCTCAAAAACTCTTCTAACCAAATCATTAGTAACTCCGGTGTAAAGAACTGTATGATTAGTGTTCGTTAGAATATAGACGTAATAACAATAAATTTTCATAAAAAGGATTTACTCAAATTTCAGGACTCCTGATTTGGTGATTGAATGTAAGGATCATCCAGCAAAAACTTGTGGTGTATCAAAATCCACACTATACCATAGGTTTGTTATGACAACACAAGGATAAAAAAAAGTCCCGGATTTCTCCGGGACTTTTTTTTTGTTTTCTTAGTTGTTATTTTGTAACAAGGCCTGCGCCCGGTCTGAATTTAACAACCTTTTTAGCGGCGATCTTGATTTTAGCACCGGTCTGAGGGTTACGGCCTGTCCTGGCGCTTCTTTTTGCGACATAGAACGATCCGAAACCAACTAAACCAACCCTGTCACCTTTTTTCATTGCAACGCCAATTGATTTTGTCAAAGCTTCCAAAGCTTTTTTTGAAGCGGCTTTGCTTAATTTGCTTTCTTTAGCAATTGCATCAATTAATTCTTGTTTGTTCATGTTGTCAATTTTTAATTTAACGTTAAATAATTAATTATTTGATGTAAAAATAAATTATAAAAACAAATGATTTACAATATTTTTTTTGATTTTATCATCATACTATTGTTAATAACTTGTGTTTCGCATTATTTATTTATATATCGCAGAGCCGGACACAGCAAGGAATTGAAGATGGAGTTCGTATCGGAGCATGGGTAAAAGTGGCGGTACGGCTGCTCCGCAGGAGCTTCTGCGGATCGCAAAAGGCATACGCTGCAGGCGGTCGTTGAGTTAGTATCGGGGTGACTGCGCGTATGGCTTAACACTTGCCAATCACCCCGACACTTTCCACACAACATATCAGGGCATTTCGTGTTTTTGTTGTAATTTTGCAAAAAACAAAAAATGGTTTTTCTTACGCGCCGTGAACGGTTTAATGCAGCCCACAGGCTGTTTCGCACCGATTTTTCAAACGAAAAAAACCTGGTAGTTTTTGGCAAATGTTCTAATCCCAACTGGCACGGACACAATTATGAGCTTTTTATTACAGTCTGCGGGCCTGTAAATCCTGAAACAGGGTTTGTCATCAATATAAAAATCCTGAGTGAAATCATCAATGAACAAGTCATCGAAAAAATGGATCATAAGAACATCAATCTGGAAGTAGATTTTATGAATGGCCGGCAGCCATCCACCGAAAATATTGCCATTGCTATTTGGGAACAGCTTGCGGCGCAGATTGCAAAACATAATGCCAAACTTCATTGTGTGAAAGTATGCGAAACAGAAAACAATTTTGTTGAATATTATGGCGAATAACAAAATGATATCTTTATGAAAGCAATAGACAAAGAGATGCTCAATGAAAATGAAATGGATGACGTACCGGGGATTGTAGTAAAGGAAAAGCCCGAAAACACCGTGGAATTATGTTCTCATTACCGGGATATTCTCAAACTGATAGGTGAAGACCCCGACAGGGAAGGTTTACTTAAAACCCCCGAACGTGTAGCCAAAGCCATGCAGTACCTTCTGCACGGATACGATCTTAATCCAGGGGAAATCCTCCGGTCTGCCATGTTTAAAGAAGATTATAAGCAGATGGTCATTGTGAAAGATATTGAAATCTATTCCCTATGCGAACATCACATGCTGCCTTTTGTGGGGAAAGCCCATGTTGCATACATACCCAATGGATATATTGTCGGGTTAAGTAAGATACCCCGTGTGGTAGATGCGTTTGCCCGCCGTCTTCAGGTACAGGAACGCCTCACCTCGCAGATCAAGGAGTGCATACAGGAAACCCTGAAACCTTTGGGAGTGGCGGTGGTTATTGAAGCCAACCACCTTTGCATGATGATGCGAGGCATACAGAAACAGAACTCTGTTACGACCACCTCCGATTTTACGGGGGCTTTCCTTATCGAAAAGACACGTGCGGAGTTTTTGACACTGATCAGTTCTAAGCTACATTGATTTTTATTAATTTTGCAAAAAAAATTTTGAAATGTACAACGAAGAAAATGTAACCATAGGATACCGGGATACTGCAGAAATAACTGCCAATACCCGTGTATTTATGTCGAGAGTTTTTTCATGGATGTTCCTTGCCCTGACCATTACCGCCGTCACATCTTTCATCTGGGCAGCCTCCCCGTCTTTAATGGGTTATTTAGTAAAACCCGAAGGGGGTTTGTCTGTGTTGGGTTGGATCGTTATGCTGGCGCCGCTGGGGTTTGTCCTGTTGATGTCTTTCGGATATCAGAAGCTGTCGGCACCGGTGATGGCCATACTGTTTGTTGTTTATTCCGTTCTGATGGGCATGAGTTTCAGCTTTATCTTTTTAGCTTACAGCCTTGGAACCATTGGAATTACGTTTGCAATAACGGCCGGAATGTTTGGTGTAATGGCTGTAGCAGGCTATGTGACCAAAACAGATCTTACGCGCTTCGGCTCTCTGTTAATGATGGGAGTCATTGGAATTGTGATTGCCATGATTGTAAATTTCTTTCTGAAAAGCGATACGATGGGGTATATCATCAGCATCATCGGTGTTCTGGTTTTTACCGGGTTGACGGCCTATGATGTTCAGAAACTGAAAAGAATAGGAAGCGGCGCGGTAAGCGGAGCGGAAGCATTTAGGAAAATGGCTATCATGGGTGCGCTTACCTTATATCTTGATTTTATTAATCTTTTTTTATTTCTTCTCCGCCTGATGGGTGGCAGAAAATAGCCTGAAAAATTATGAAAGCATACGTTTTTCCGGGGCAGGGAGCCCAGTACGCGGGAATGGGTAAGGATTTGTTTGAAAAATTTCCGGCAGCAAGAGCATTGTTTGAAAAAGCTGATGAAATATTAGGTTTCCGGATCACAGATTATATGTTTGACGGAACCGACGAAGATCTTCGTCAGACCAGGGTTACCCAACCGGCTATATTTCTTCATTCTGTGATCCTTTCGGTAATTCTGGGGGATCAGTTCAAACCGGACATGGTTGCGGGACACTCCCTGGGTGAGTTTTCTGCCCTGGTGGCAGCAAAAGCCTTGTCGTTTGAAGACGGGTTGATATTAGTATCGAAACGTGCACAGGCCATGCAAAAAGCATGTGAAAAATCACCGTCGGCGATGGCAGCCATTATTGGACTTACCGATGAAAAAGCAGAAGAGATCCTCAAGGGAATTGATGATGTGGTGGTTGCCGCCAATTATAACTGTCCGGGACAACTTGTTATTTCGGGAAGTATAAGCGGAGTTCATACGGCCTGTGAACTCATCAAAGCCGCTGGTGCACGGCGGGCTTTGCCATTGAATGTGGGAGGGGCTTTTCATTCTCCGCTGATGGAGCCTGCCCGTACTGACCTTGCCAGCGCCATTGAACATACCGTATTTTGCGAACCGGTATGCCCGGTTTATCAGAACGTAACAGCAAAACCGGCAACAGACCCTGTCCTGATCAAAGAGAATCTTAACAAGCAGCTGACCGCACCGGTGTTATGGTCGCAAAGCGTTACCCGCATGGTTAATGATGGGGCAAAGACATTTTATGAATTAGGCCCCGGTACGGTTTTACAGGGATTGATACGAAAGATCGCTCCGACAGTAACGATAGAGGATATCGTTCTCTAAGCAAACAACATATTGTTCTTGATCTGGCCGGTACGGGCAAGTTCCTGAAACAGTTTACCCGTCAGTGTTTCTTTTATCAAAGGTATCTGAGCAGGTTTGTGGATATCTGTGCCTATGACATCAATCAGCCCTTCTCTGATAAGTTTCAATGCCAGTTTATGGGTCTGTGCGGAATAATTTTTTGTCAGGGAGAGAATATTTAACTGGAAAACTATTTCACGGTCTTTTAATTTATAAAAAGCCCCCAGGTCATTTTGCCAGTAAAGATAGCGTTCGGGATGAGCGAGAACGACATTATAGCCTCTGCTCTGCATCTCAAACAACATATCGGAAAGACCGGAAAACGGATAGAGTAAAGGAAGTTCAATCAGGACGTATTTGTTTCCGAAAGTCATCAGTCGGCCACTTTCCAGTATTTGCTGAAACCCTTCATCCACCAGGTATTCGGCTGCTACAGCCAGTTCGATGTCCACATTGTTTTCGACAATCCGCTTCTTCAGTTTTTCAAACAAGGGATGAATGATTTCCGGACTGTTCCGGAACAACCTTGACATATGAGGAGTGGTGATGATCTTTTTTATTCCTGACTTATTTAGAGAGCTGATGATTTCAAGCGCCTCTTCAAAACTGCCGGCTCCGTCATCAATACCGGGAATAAGATGAGAATGCAGGTCAATAGTATAGATGTCGGCAATGTCTGGAATTAAGGACTCTTTATTTCGATGCAGATCAAATATTCCCATACAAGCGTTCAAAATTTTGTTTGAACCAGTCAAATGTTATTCTCAGCCCGTCCCAAATTTTCACGGCGGGTTCATATCCGAGAACCTTGCGGGCATTGGAGATATCTGCCAGAGAGTCGCGAATATCGCCGGGACGTTCCTCGCGGTATGAAGGCATAACAGCAGATCCGGAGATATCTTTAAGCATATGAAAGAGTTCATTTACAGAAGTTTTGTCTCCGCAAGCAATATTGTATATGTTTCCCCGACACTTTTCACAATCGGAAAAAACGGCTTTGATATTGGCCTGAACCGCGTTTTCCACAAAAGTGAAATCACGGGTTTGCTCTCCGTCACCGAAAATACCGGGGCTGTTACCCGTGATCAGGGCATGAATGAATAAGGGTATTGCAGCTGCATACGCTCCGGCAGGGCTTTGATTGGGCCCGAAAACATTGAAATAACGCAATCCAACAATATCCACATTATAACATCTTACGAAAACCTGTGCATATAATTCATTTACATATTTTGATACTGCGTAAGGAGATAAGGGCTTCCCAATGTTTTCTTCTGTTTTCGGCAATTGCGGGCTGTCGCCATATACGGAGGAGGAGCTGGCATAAACAAAACGCTTAACCTGATTATTTTTTGCAGCCAGCAACATGTTCAGAAATCCATCTACATTGGCCTGGTTGGTTGCCAGAGGGTCTTTGACCGAACGCGGCACGGAACCGAGGGCTGCCTGATGAAGCACAAAATCCACATTTTTACAAGCTGTTTCGCATACCTCTTTTTCGCATATATTTCCCCGGATAAAATCCACATTTGGCAAGGCAATGAATGTCTCTATATTATGAAGAAAACCGGTGGATAAATTATCAAGAATAATGATTTTTCCGGCATTATATTTAACCAGGTATTCAACGATGTTTGACCCGATAAAGCCGGCGCCACCGGTGACTAAAAAACAATATTTATTGAGTTCTTCGTTATGAAATATGCTTTCGTACATGCCTATCGGTTGTGATATTGCTGATTATAATAATTTAAGTAATCCCCGCTGGTGATGTTTTTAAGCCAGGTTTCGTTGGCCAGGTACCAGCCGATGGTTTTTTCGAGTCCTTCTTCAAATTGCAGTGAAGGTTTCCAGCCCAACTCGTTTGTTAGTTTAGCAGAATCAATAGCATAGCGCAGGTCATGTCCGGCACGGTCTTTTACATAAGTCAGCAGTTTTGCCGATGTTCCCTGCTCGCGGCAAAGTTTTGAATCCATTATTTTACACATCAGAAGAACGAGGTCAATATTTTTCCATTCGTTGTGGCCGCCTATGTTGTAAGTTTCTCCTGTTTTACCTTTATGGAAGATCAGGTCGATAGCTGCGGCATGATCCACCACATACAACCAGTCTCTTACATTTTCCCCCTTGCCGTATACCGGAAGCGGTTTATTATGAATGATGTTGTTAATCATCAGCGGGATAAGCTTTTCGGGGAACTGGTTCGGTCCATAATTATTGGAACAGTTTGAAATCACAATTGGCAGTCCAAAGGTATGATGATACGCCCGCACTAAGTGGTCGGAGCTGGCTTTGGATGCAGAATACGGGCTGCGGGGGTCATAGGCAGTGGTTTCGGTAAAGCATCCTTCTGCACCCAGTGAGCCATATACCTCGTCGGTGGAAATATGATAAAATAATTTTCCTGCCGGATCTTCTTTCCATGAATTACGGGCAACATTCAGGAGTGTTACTGTTCCTATGATATTTGTAATGACAAATTCCAGCGGATTCGAAATTGACCTATCCACATGTGACTCGGCGGCCAGGTGTATTACTCCGTCAAAAGCATATTGCTGAAAAAGATTCTGTACACAATCACCATCGGTAATATCTCCTTTGACAAAAACATAATTAGCGGCCTGATCGATGTCGTTCAGGTTTTCGAGGTTTCCTGCATAAGTAAGTTTGTCGAGGTTTACGATACGGTATTCAGGATATTGGTTCACAAACAAGCGAACGACATGTGACCCTATAAATCCTGCGCCTCCTGTAATCAGAATATTTTTTTTAAACATAACTATGTGTTTTTAATATTTTCAGCCAGGTGTTTTTCCCAGTTCCATGCTGAAAGCATCATTTCATCAAGATTTTTTTCTGCTTTCCATCCAAGGATTTTATTTGCCCGGGTGCAGTCAGACCATATTTTCACTATGTCGCCCTGCCTCCGGGGAGCAAACCTGTAATTGAGTTTTTGCCCGGATACACGTTCAAAAGAATGTATAACTTCCAGCACAGAATTGCCCCGGCCGGTTCCCAGATTAAATATCTCGTGATCCGTTTCTGTTTTTCTGCCGAGAAGCCTGTCCAGAGCCAGTACATGGGCTTTGGCAATATCGCCCACATAAATATAATCACGGATGCAGGTTCCGTCGGGTGTGTCGTAGTCGTTACCCCATACATTCAGACATTCGCGTTTTCCGATGGCGGTTTGTGTAATGAATGGCGCCAGGTTGTTGGGTACACCAACAGGCAATTCGCCGATAAGCGCCGATTCGTGAGCTCCTATAGGATTGAAATACCTGAGAATGATCGATCTCTGGCTGGTGGTTCTAACCTGTTCCGTAATAATTTTTTCAGCGATCTGCTTGGTTTCACCATAAGCCGAGACAGCCGGCCGTACCGGGGAATTTTCGTCAACGGGCAAAATGTCGGGCTGCCCGTAAACCGTACAGGAAGAAGAAAAAACCAGGTTGTTGATTTTATAATCCTGCATACTCTTCAACAGATTTATCAAAGAACACACATTGTTATGATAATATTTCAGCGGAAACTTCTCCGATTCGCCCACAGCCTTAAAGGCGGCAAAGTGTATCACCCCGTCGATATCCCGGTTGCGGCGGAAAAAACCATCAAGCTGAGAAGTATCACACATTTCAACTTTTTCAAAATCCGGTTTTTTACCAGTAATCTTTTCAATAGAATCAAGGACTTCAGGAGACGAGTTTGAAAAGTTATCGATAATGATGGTTTCATAACCGTATTGCTGTAATTCAACAACCGTATGTGCGCCAATAAAACCTGTTCCTCCGGTTACGAGAATTTTCATTCTTACAGACTCCAGTAAGTTAATTCTTTAATTTTTCCGCGGTACATACCCTTAACATCTACCAGGATACATTTTTCTGCTGCCAGCTTTTTAAAGAACTCTTCATCAAGCTTTAGATATTCATCATGAGAAACGGCGACTATGATGGCATCATACAAACCGCTTGTTTTTTCTGACATTTCAAAACCATATTCGTGTTTAACGTCTTTATCGCAGGCGAAAGGATCGACCACATCCACCAGGACGCCATAAGTTTTCAATTCGCTCACCACATCGGCCACGCGTGAATTCCTGATATCGCTTACATTTTCCTTAAACGTAACTCCCATTACCAAAGCTTTGGAGTTCAAAACATTTTTTCCTGTAGCGATTATTTTTTTTACCGTTTGTTTGGCTATGTAAAAACCCATGGAATCATTAACAAAACGTCCCGAATTGATCACCTGAGCGTGATAACGGTATTCTTTGGCTTTGTATGTCAGATAATAAGGATCCACGCCGATGCAATGGCCGCCGACAAGCCCGGGATAAAATTTAAGGAAATTCCATTTGGTGCCTGCGGCTTCAAGGACTTCAAAAGTATTGATGCCCATGCGGTTAAAGATTATCGAAAGCTCATTCATCAAGGCAATGTTCACATCGCGCTGCGTGTTTTCGATAATTTTTGCCGATTCTGCGACTTTAATACATGAAGCCTTGTGTACACCGGCTTTTACAACAATTTCATACACTTTGGCAACAATATCAAGCGATTCGTCATCACAGCCGGAAACAATCTTTTTTATGGTCGTTATAGTATGGTCTTTGTCGCCGGGGTTTATACGTTCCGGTGAAAAACCCACCTTAAAGTCTTTGATAAATTTTAGTCCTGACATTTCTTCAAGGATAGGAATGCAGTCTTCTTCCGTACAGCCGGGATATACGGTGGACTCGTAAACCACGTAATCGCCTTTTTTCAGCACGGAACCCACAGTCCGTGTGGCTGCAAGCAAAGGTTTCAGGTCGGGCAACTGATGATTGTCTATTGGTGTGGGGACTGCAACAATATGAAATGTTGCATCTTTAAGATCTTCGGGCCTGGCAGTAAACGTAATGTCACAACCCTCGAAGGCCGAAGACGGAAGTTCTTCGCTGGGGTCGATCTTGTTTTTCATCATTTCGACACGGTCCTCCCTGATATCGAAGCCGATGACGCTGATGGTCTTTGCAAATTCCAGGGCAATAGGCAGACCCACGTAGCCCAGACCTATCACTGATAGTTTTGTTTCCTTTGCTAAAAGTTGTTCGTAAGTATTCATTTGAGAAATGTTTAAATTATTTTTTTTTATTAAAAGATGTATTCCTGATATTATAAATACGTTCGATGATCTCGACAATTTTAAGTCCTTCCAGGGCATTGGTTGTCACTGATGTCCGGCCTTTCAATGTGTTGACCACATTCTCAATCACATAGTGATGATTGGCGGCAGAGCCCTTGTATGCTCCGTAATCATTGGCAGGATTCACCGGATCAAGCACCGGCATGGTATAATCTTTAATATGGCAATATTCAACTTCGTTCATATATTGTCCGCCGATTTTTATACTTCCTTTACTTCCGATGACGGTAATGCTGCTTTCCAGATTGGTATCCCATACCGATGTTGAATAATTGATACAGCCCATACCCCCCTGAATGAATTTAAAACTAACGATACCGCTGTCTTCAAAATCCGTCAGGCTTTGATGATTATTATCGGCAAAAACGCCCTGTAAATCGGTGATATCGCCGAAAAGCCAGAACATGATATCAATAAAATGAGAAAACTGGGTAAACAGGGTTCCGCCATCGAGGTCACGTGTCCCTTTCCAGTTGCCTTTTTTATAATAACGCTCGTCACGGTTCCAGTAACAGTTTAACTGAACGTGATAAATATCTCCCAGTATTTTTTTATCCACGACATCCTTTATCCATACCGATGGCGGTGAATACCGGTTTTGCATCACCAGAAACAGGTAGCGTGATACCAGCAGCGACTTATGAATTACACGTTCAACGGAAGCTTTGGTCAGCCCCATTGGTTTTTCGCAAACCACATGTTTCAAGACGCTCAGGGCTTTATAAGAATGATCCACATGGCAGCCGTTGGGCGTGCAGACATTTACCACATCAAAATCAACACCGGAATTCAGCATTTCGTCAATATTACTGAAAAAGGGGACATCATAAGATTCGATGCCCAGGGATTCCCTGGGTTTGATATCACACAGAGCCGCGAGTTCTGATTCAGCATTTCTCTCAATCATTTCGGCGTGGCGCTTACCTATATGTCCGCAACCAACAACGGCAAACTTTACTTTATCTTTTGAAAATGGTGTCATATCATTAGTTTATTGACAGTCTTCGTCTTCTTCGGGGCAAATCAGGGTGCCGTTGATACAGCTATCGGTTGTAACCGAAATATAGTTACTTGCCGCTTCCTGCCCGCAGGCATCCACAACATTTATGGTATACTCTGTCAGCAGTGCGCTGTTGCAATTGGCCTGCATCATCATAATACAATACTCCCGTTTTTGAAGAGCACAATTATCACAAGCCGTTTTATTACATCCGGAAAGCAAAATACATGAACCGACAATTGTCAACACTACTATTACGTATTTCATCTCAAATGATTTTTGAAACCATACCGTCCTGAAAACGGTATTTTTCGTTACTTTCCGGGCAAACCGCGATGCCCTCTTCGTTGAAACTGAGCCGGTGTCCGTATTCACTGATCCATCCGGTCTGCCGGGCGGGATTACCGACTACGAGGGCATAAGCCGGAACTTCTTTGGTGACCACAGCGCCGGCGCCGATGAAAGCGTATTCGCCAATGTTGTGACCACAAACAATAGTGGCATTAGCCCCGATCGAAGCGCCTTTTTTTACTATGGTTTCAACATATTTATCCTTGCGGTTAACAGCGCTGCGCGGGTTTACAATGTTCGTGAAAACCATTGACGGGCCAAGGAAAACATCGTCTTCACAGATCACACCGGTATATATAGAAACATTATTCTGTACTTTAACATTACAGCCGAGCCTTACACCGGAAGAAACCACAACATTCTGTCCGATATTACAGTTTTCACCTATCTGACAATCCTTCATAATGTGTGAAAAATGCCATATCTTAGTTCCTTTTCCTATACAACATCCTTCATCGATAACGGCAGTTTCATGTGCAAAAAATTCCTTTTCCATAGATTAATACTTTTTAAAAAATTCGAGAACCGATGATGTAATATAATTCAGTTGTTCTTCATCCAGGTGCGTATGCATCGGCAGTGATATTACGCTTTTGCAGAGCTTCTCGGTAACGGGAAAATCACCTTCCTTATACCGGGGGTCCAGATATGCTTTTTGCATATGTAAGGGAACCGGATAATATATCATGGCCGGTACACCTTTGGAAGTAAGGTATTCCTGAAGTTTATTACGGTCGGTATCCACCGTGACGAGGGTATATTGATGAAAGACGTGTGTGGACTTTGCAAACCGGACAGGCGTTTTTAAGTGTGGTTCATCAGCAAAAGCCTTGTCATAATATGCTGCTGCATAGTTTCTTCTTTGTGCATACTCATCAAGATGTCTGAGTTTGATATCGAGAACAGCAGCCTGAATGCTGTCGAGGCGGGAGTTCACACCGATCATATCGTGATAATAACGGACAGTCATACCATGATTTACTATTTGCCTCAGTTTGGTAGCCAGGTCCTCATCATTGGTAAAAACAGCCCCGCCATCGCCATAACATCCGAGGTTTTTCGAAGGGAAAAATGAAGTACAGCCCACAATACTGATTGATCCGGTTTTTTTCCGGGTTCCGTCAGCAAATAAATAATCAGCGCCGATGGCCTGACAGTTGTCTTCAATAATGTGCAGCCCGTATTTTTGAGCAATTTCGATAATGGATTCCATATCGGCTGCCTGCCCGAAAAGATGAACAGGCACTATGGCTTTGGTTTTTGGGGTAATAGCACGTTCAATGGCTTCCGGATCTATATTGAATGTATCAGGATCTACGTCAACAAGAACCGGCGTCAGCCCGAGCAGTGCGATCACCTCGGCCGTGGCGATAAACGTAAATGATGTGGTGATGACTTCGTCACCGGGCTTCAGCCCCAGCGCCATCATTGAAACCTGCAGGGCGTCTGTGCCGTTAGCACAAGGTATCACATGACTGACACCAAGGTATGTTTCAAGATTTTTCTGAAATCTGCTGACGGCAGGACCGTTTATAAACGACGTTGAACCAATAACTTCATAGATAGCCGCATCGATCTCTTGCTTGATATCTTCATACTGGCTTTTCAGGTCGACCATCATTAATTTACGCATAAAAATATGTATTTGAAATTATTTTAAAAATTAAACGTGCAAAGATAGGATATTTCACACAACTGCTGACTAAAATGATGAAGTTTAACGAATAAATGTTTATGACTAAATAATTTTTTTAATCAAATGATGTTAATAGGTTGGAATATATTTTAGTTAATTTTGTGGAGAAAACAGAAATGAAGAAAATACTCCTCCTTTCACTATTATTTGTCTTGTGCTCCTATGCCCAATCGCAGGTCAGCATAAAAGATTCCTCGGTTTTTTCGACCATGCTTCATGCAACGTATGCTTACCAGATACCGGGCGGGGATATGGCGAAACGTTTTGGAAACAACTCAGCCGTTGGCGGAGGTTTTCAGCTAAAAACCAAAAAAAACTGGTTGTTTGGTGCGGAATGCAATTATTTGTTCGGTGAAAAGGTAAAAGATGAAATGAATATTGTGTCGCGCATCTCGACCTCTGACGGATTTCTGATAACCGCCGACGGAGAATATGCCGATGTGTTTTTTTCGGAGCAGGGTTTTATCATCGGCCTGAAGGCCGGAAAGATCATTCCTGTGCTGAATCCCAATCCAAACAGCGGTATTCTTCTCACTGTCCAACCGGGATTTATACAACATAAGATAAAGATTACCAATCCCAGCAACACGGTCCCTGCGTTAAGAGGTGATTATAAAAAGGGATACGACGAGATGACCAACGGAGTTGCTCTTACTGAATTTATCGGCTATTGGTATATGGGAAACAGGCGTCTTGTTTCATTTTATGCCGGATTTGAGTTTACTCAGGCGTTTACCAAATGCCGCAGGGCATATAATTTCAATACCATGAGCCGGGATACGGAACAGAAATATGATTTCTTTTATTCCCTCCGCATTGGCTGGCTTATCCCACTCTATAAAAGGGCACCTGCAGGATATTATTATTAATAAAAAAATGATGTTCTTTTTTTATAATCTGGCTGTTTATGTCTATTCCGGGCTAATAACAATAGCATCCCCGTTCAGCGAAAAAGCCCGGAAATGGGTAAAAGGACGTAAAAACTGGAAGGGAACACTCTCTGCTGCACTCACAAAGGAGCGGCGCTATGTTTGGTTTCACGCCTCATCCCTGGGCGAGTTTGAACAGGGAAGGCCTGTCATCGAAGCGTTCAGGAAGAAATACCCGGAGTACGGCATCGTGCTCACATTTTTTTCACCGTCGGGATATGAGGTGCGTAAAAACTATCCGGGAGCCGATCATATATGCTATTTGCCTGCCGACACATATGCTAACGCAAAAAAATTTATTGACCTCGTGAATCCTGCCATGGTTTTTTTTATCAAATATGAGTTTTGGTTTAATTATATACACCGCCTTTACAAAAAAAACATTCCGCTTTATTTCTTCTCCGTGAAATTTCGCCCGGGACAGCATTTTTTTAAATGGTACGGCGGATGGTTTCGAAAAATGCTCAAAGAGATCCAATGGATATTTGTTCAGGATGCTTCCTCGGAACAACTTCTAAAAAACATTAATACCGGAAATAGTTCCGTTTCGGGCGATACGCGCTTCGACAGGGTGCTGGGCGTTACACGGCAAAAACGTTCGTTTCCGATTATCGAACAATTTGCAGAAAATTCCCGGATTATGGTGGCCGGCAGTACCTGGCCCCCTGATGAAGAATTAATGGTGGGTTTAATTAATACGTTTTCAGACCGGTTAAAATTTATTATCGCCCCTCATGAAATTCATCAGGAACGTATTGATACCTTACAACAAAAAATTAAAATCCGGACTGTTCGGCTTTCCGAAGCGGAGAATCATGATCTGAAGGCTGCACAGGTGCTCATTATTGACAGCATCGGCATTTTACTGCACCTGTATCAATATGCGCAATTCGCATATATTGGAGGCGGCTTTGGTAAAAATATCCACAACATACTAGAATCGGCGACTTTTGGTGTTCCTGTGATCTTTGGGCCTAATTATCATAAGTTTCAGGAGGCAACAGATCTGATTGGGCTCGGCGGCGCATTTCCCGTCCATAATTATAAGGAATTAGAAAAAATAGTTCATAAACTTAGCGGGGACAAAAACTTTCATGATAAATGTTCCGGGATTTGCAGCCAATTTGTTTTGCAAAGAGCCGGCGCTACAGATATGATCATGAAAAAGATTGAAAGCCTGATAAAAAAATGAACCTATTTTCCGAAGGCTTTTTGTAACCCCTCTGTCATCTGTTTCGGGGAATAGGGATGTGAGATGATATTTTTTTCGGCATCGAGCAGAAAAAATGTCGGGGTGCTGTATGCATCAAAGGCAGCAACAACAGGACTGGTAAATCCCTTGAGGTCAGACACGTTTATCCAGGCTGTCCCTTGTCGTTTTATGGCATTTATCCATGTATTTTTATCCGTGTCGACAGAAACCGCAAAAACTTCAAGACCCAGGGGATGATACCCGGCATAAATCTGTTGAATCTGAGGTAAAACATCTTCACAATGCTCACATTCTGACGACCAGAACAATAGCAACGTAACTCTGGCTTTAACTGAATACAAACTTACAGGCTTCCCGGCGACATCGTTCAGCAATATTTCGGGGGCTTTATTGCCCGGTCTCAGTTTTTTCAATGCGGCAGACCGCTCCGACAGATTCTTATCATAGCCATCAGACGCACATGTGTTTTTTTCCAGATGTTCATCAACGAGATGAATAAAAGTCCCCTCCCACTCCGTATCTTCAAAGGTATTGATAAACAAATTCAGAATGTAATTATAGACCGGAGGGCAGGCCTGTGCTTTACCAAGTATAAAATCCACAGCGGCTATATAATTTGAATCACTTTCGGGCTCGCAGAATCTTGACAGATAATCGTTACAAAGCACATAAAACACCTCTGAATTCAATAAGGTCGAATCTGAAAAATCGACATTGTCAAAAAAATGTTCTTTTAAAAATTCATGTTTACTCTTGTAGATTTTTGCGCCGGGTAGTTTTTTATAAGCATACCAGTTGGGCGTTACAAAGGCTTTCAGCAGTTTGCCAACATAAAGCCCATGGCTTTTTGAGACAAGTTGAAGGGTATATTTATCCAATTTATCTGAAAGTTGATAAACTTTTAGCGCCAGACTGTCCAGTGCGGGATTCATTTTATGGTTGCTGGCTTCGTATAATGCGTTCCCCAGGGTGGAGATTTGATCAATGGAATCATGAATCTCAGCAGACATCTGCCAGTATTCATAATAAATTTTGTTTTCTTCCGAGTGTACAACACTAATACTGCCGGCCAGATTATTTATATCGTTCGTGATGACAATTTGCTCATTATTACAAATAATATCGGTAAATAAGCTGTCTCTGAAAGAAATACGGTAAACTCCGGCAGGTAATCCTGTTTTGTTTTTAAATTCTATATGTCCGTTCACCGAAAAACACGAATCTACAGGATCGTGGCGGCTGCCATGCACAGCCGAAAGATATACCCTGGTATTTTCCAGCCCCCTGATGGTATAAGAAATGCTGTTCTGGCCATAAGTAATACCATCGCTTGCCAAAACGAACAAAATTACGATGAGAAACTTTTTCAAGGTTTTTTTTGCAAAAATATAAAAAGAGCCGGTATGGATCTGCCAGGCAGCTGTTTCTTTTTATCTTTCTTTGTGCGTTTTTTTTGCTAAAACCTAAGCACCTGATGTTAAGTTACGTTTTTAATTTTCAGCAGAACTAATCAATAAAGAAAAAAACGAATATTCCCAGGCAAATTGGCGGGTATGTCTGTAAAAACAATAATAATTATGAAGAGATCAGTTAACTTGCTGTTTTTCTTGTCATTGTTCGTTAATATACATAGTTCATTTGGCCAGGCAGGAAATTTAGATCCAACATTTGGAGACGGAGGAAAGGTCATCACCGATATAGGCAATAAAGATAATTATGCCCAATCTTCCTTATTAACTGCGGACGGAAGCATACTCACAGGCGGTTTTTCAGTGCAGAACAATTTGTATAATGGTTTTCTGGTCAAATATAAAAACACAGGAAGTATTGACAGCACGTTCGGTAATAACGGGATCGTAACCTGCAATACCGGCACGGAATCAAATTCGTTTTATGCCATAGCCATACAGTCTGACGGAAAAGTGGTGGCGGCAGGTAAAATTTCAAATGATATAATGCTGCTCAGATATCACGCAAACGGAACGCCGGACAGTAGTTTTGGCAATAATGGACTGGTCAGGACACATATAATGCCTGACCAGAATGTAGCAGCGATGGAAATATTGTCAGACGGCAAAATGCTGGTTTCTGCCCGGATATATAACGGCGCTAATCAGGATTTCGGCCTCCTGAGGTATAATGCTGACGGTACCTTAGATAATTCATTCGGAAATAACGGGGTGGTGATTTCTGATCTGACCAGTGCGTGGGAATTGACCTCCGCCATGAAAGTTCAGGCAGACGGGAAAATTGTTATTGCCGGAAGAGTGTATTCAGCATCATACAGCCAGAGCAAATGCATCATTGCCCGATATCATGCCAACGGATCCGCAGATTACAGCTTTGGCACAAACGGGATAACGATAACCGATGCAGGACAGGATGGCTTTGGCGCTTTTACCAATCTTGCATTTCAAAACGACGGAAAAATAATCGCTGTGGGTTATACCATAGAAGATGCCGGCGGCAGCATTTATGACAATAAAAGCCTTACGGTACGTTACACTGCTGATGGACTTCCGGACCCTGCTTTCGGCACCGGAGGCATTGTTCTGACCGAGACCATGACCGGTTCAGACATTGCGTGGTCAGTATGCATTCAGACCGACGGGAAAATTCTGGTCGGAGGCTATGCCAGCGTGGGCTATCCCGACTGGCAATCTTATTTTTCATTGATCCGGTATGATGGGCAGGGCTTGCTGGATCCAACATTCTTCATGGTGGGGATTGTTCATACCTATTTCTCGGACAATGAAACAAATGCTGCTTACAGCCTTCTGCTGCAAAACGACGGAAAATTAGTACTGGCAGGGATTACCGGTCAGGACTCGGTAGATTCCAAAGATATTGCTTTGGCGCGTTTTGTCAATGATGATGATTATTCTGTTCAAAACAATTTTTCAACAGCATCATGGTCCATATATCCGAATCCCTCCGGCGGTTTGTTCACCATTGAGAATTATTCGGTAGCTACCGCCTGCTATACAATAAAAATCTATAACACTCTTGGTATTCAGGTAGCGGGTATGGATTTACAATCTGAAAAAACATTAATTGATCTGCATGATCTGCCAAAAGGAATTTATTTCATAAAAACCGACCTGCGAAATCAGGGCATGACGAAGAAAATTGTTATTGAATAAAGGGCATCTCTAATGATTTTGATCGGGCGCTTCTGAAAACTTCAAATTTCCTCGTTCGCATGACAGGTGTTTTTCGTCAAAAATGAATACTTTTACCTTTAACATATCTATCGACGAAACACAATGAAACATCTGATTACAGCAGGCATGTTGTGGTTATTTTTCACTATAGGAGCCATTTCGCAGAATACCGGAATGAATGGCAGGTGGAAAATGATCGGTAATAAAAGTTCATTCCTGGATTATTACAAGGAAATGACGCTTGAAATTACAGTTACCAAAAAGGAAACAGCCATCATGACCAAACTCGGCCCCAAACGGAAATATGAGGAAAAGCTTGTCTTTACCACCGACGGAATGCTCAACGAGGTTGAGATCAGGGATGGCACTTTTTCCACTAATATTCACATGGGTATACGACTGCCTGTCGGCTCAAAAAAACAGCTTACTGCTGGCTGGGAAAAAGATTCTTCCCTGAAAGTGGTTGAAAAATATCAATATTATGCTTCCCAGGGTAAACAGCAGGGCGAGATGACCTATACCTATAAGTTGTCGCCCGCAAAAGACCTGCTGACATGCACGATTACCCGGCCTACCCGTCTGAAGGAACCCTATATGAAATTTGTTTTTAAACGTTTTGAGGAAAACAATGCCTATGTTTTCAACATGAGTGACAACTGGGACATAAACGCCCGGCTGCCAGAACAGGCCTGCTGGATATCCGTTCAGGGTGTGGTAAATCAGCATAAACCGCAGTTGTATTTAAGTTTTCAGAAGGGATATCCTTTTAACTATACGCAGGAACTTGCTGCCTACCTTGATACAGTACGTAATTTTTCATTTACCAGGCTCAGCGGCCTGGAGCAGGCGCTGGCTGTATTTAAAGGGCAAATCGGCGGATATGTGATCTGGGATAAAAAAGTCCGCACTTCATTAATTGTTGCTTACACGCTTGCGGGGCTGGAGAATGGCATTGTTGTCAGCGAAGAAATGCTGCCTGTGGTGAAACAGGCCGGATTGAAAGAGATCGGGGATTTCAGGGGAACGTTTGTTGGAAAAACCGATTATGAGATATATTCCTGGGCAAAAGATCAATACTGGAGCCGGTGCTCACGGGATGTTATTGTGTGGCTTGGCGGTGTGGGCGGCAACGAACTCATGCCGGCCTGTGCAGATTACGGGATGATGAAAAAAGGTTTCTTTTCCGACCTTTCGGCACGTCCCACCGACGCCCTCGAATATAACCTGACGTGCTCGCTTTTTGCGGACATGAATCCCCTGGGCCAGGTTTGGGGCTGGCATTCGTACAAAAAAGACCTGGAAGAACAGATGACAACGCTTTTATCCTCTTATGCCCTAACTTCTGATGGACTCAACTCACAACCCAACACCAGCTTTTTGGTTCATATTCCTGTATCTCCCGGTTTCACATTTAAAAACAATCACAATATTATCCCGGGTAAGGAATATGTCCCTGAAAAGAAGATTTATATCACATTCGTGCAGTCCGACGGGATAGGTATCGGCGCCTGGTTTGAGCCAGGGAGGGGATCGATACCTTATGCCTGGGAGGTTACCATGAAAATGTATGACCTTTCGCCGGTTTTGCTTGAATATTATTATAAACAGGCGACGCCGAATGATTTTTTTATTGGTGCGCTCTCCGGTTCATCATACATGTATCCCAGGGTGTTTCCCGAAAAGTGGCTGCCTGCGGAACTGAACAGGGCGGCTGCGCTGATGAAAAACCTTGACCTCAATGTTTTTGAGATCATGGATTATTCGGAAGGCGGGACAGAAACCTGCGACAACAATCTTCCCAAAGACCTGGTGGATGAGTACTACCGTTCGATGCCGGATGTCATTGGGTTTATCAACGGATACCGGGCATCAAACACGTTTACGGTACGTGGAAAACGTCCGTTTATTTCCTTCGATTATTACCTTGCTGCTGAAAAACCCGAAGCGGAGGTTGTGGCCGACCTGGAAGAGCTGGCGGTCATTAACTCCAAACGGCCTTATTTTCTTCTGGTTCACGTGCGTGAATCCAGTGACATTGCGAGGGTAAAATCGATATGTGACAAACTGAGCGGGGATATTGAAGTTGTCCCTCTTGATATATTTCTCAGGATGGCGGGCGAAAATCCGACTTTTGAGGAATACTATTATCTTGAAAAATGATTTCAATGGATTATTTTTTATCGAATAGTAATTATATTATGGGTTAATATAAATTATTTGGTAAAAAACAAAATTTTTTCATACCTATTTTATAAAATTTTTAATTCTTGACAAGATAATTGTGCTTTATATAACAGAAAAAATTAATTTTACGATATTGAATATGCTTAGAAATTATTTAAAATACTTGTATTTGAGTATAATACGCTTGTGGCATATAAATTGATTTGAAATTTTTTATTGGCGAAAGCAGAAAAGCCTGAAACAGAGTATGCATAATTAAAAATTAAAAGTTATGAAAAAGTTATTGATTTTATTGGTGCTTATCGGGCCAGTTCTTATTACAGAGTTGCCGGCTCAAAATCGTTTTAATACCAGCAGGAGAAACATTAAAAATGTTAATAATGAATTAATTGAGTACCAAAAAGATGGCTTAATAAACTGGACTCAGGGATACCTTGAGGGTGTTGGCAAAGAAAGTGTTACTACCCCGGATTATGAAAATATTGCTACTTTATATGCGTATGCAAATTTAGGTGCATTATACGAAAATATATACATTTACGACACGCTCACTCTTACAAAAATGGCTGAGAAAAACGAAGTTTTCAGAAAAATTATTAAGGCTATGAATGCTGAAATTCGCGGAGCATCAACAAGTCCGGTAGAAATCAAAAATGACACTTGTTATGTTCGCACCTCTATCGATTTTGAGACATTGCTTATTTTTAAATACAATGATGCTACGCTTCTTCAATGGATTAATAAATTTTACCAGCCAGCAAAAAAGGAAGAAAATCAAAATGTAGTTGTTAACAATATTAAAGTCCCAGTGCACACAAATGCAGAGCTAAAAATTGTTCAGGACAGTTTAGAAATGATCTCCTCAAAACGTGAAATTAATTCAGATACTATCACTATTTATAATGATAAAAAAATAGGTGTAATTGCCAACAATAATAGCAACCCCACCATGCTTGCAGGTGTGCAAAATATCTATATCAGACTAAATGGAAAATTATACAATCCCACACCTAATTTTGATTATGGCGAGTTAGTGCCGGTAAAATGGCAGCCATTAGTGAATCTTTCTGTAAACACCCTGCTTGAAATTACAAGTACAAGTGAAAAAGCACCACGATGGTTAAAAGCCATTCAGATGGAAGATGGTTCTATAGTTTATGACATTGATAAAATAATTGAAAAAAAAGAAAAGTGGCAAAAGGTTGGAGATTTTGTATTGCAATTAATTGATGTTATAATTGGTATCGTGAAATAAATTATCGTTACAAGAAATAAGTTATGAAAAAACTAGTTTTAGTTGCTTTTATTTTGTCTGTATTTTTAAATACGAATGCCCAGGTAAAGGCGCCGCTTGACCTTCCCTACTGCTATGGTTTTGTAAGACCAAATGATACAAAACAGGATTATGAAAAAATAGTTGGAGATAATTATGGATATTGCGATTCACTGCAAATATCCAATCTTATTGCAGCTATCAAAAGTAAAAATCAAGCGGTTGACAAAGAATATCAAGATAAGTACAATCAATTCAGTAGTATAAATGACACTCTGATAGCCTTACAGCAAGCTAATGACATTGATAGACTGAATAAGCTGATACAGTTTTATACAGAACAACAAAAGTTGGTACTTGAACAATCAATGAAAAATGTGGCAGATATTTATTACAATTCTGCTCATATTGTAATTATTTCTTCACCCTTTTCAAAAAAATATAGTGGGGCTAAATTAGACTCTATGGGGTTGTTCAGAGCATTTGAGGATGGAATTCGTAAATATTGCAATACAACCATTGAAGATACTATTGTTTACACCGAAACAGGAGGTGTTGCCCGGAACAAATCCGTTTACCGTAGTTTAAATATGGTAATAAACGGCAGCGGTGAATCTGCACCTGAAGCATTAGCGGTTAATCAGCCTCAGCGGAACTGTAATTTTTGGTTTAAAGTTTACAATGTGCAGGTTTACCCATTTAAAGAAAAAATTTCAGCCAGTTCGTCTCAGGAAAAATCAATGATAAACACTAATATGGCTGTCGGCGATTCTATAATCTCTTTTGACGTGCTCTCTGGCGATTTACAAAAGGTTAAGGATTTTCTTGTTAAGCAAGAAAAAAAATATTATATATCGCCAGACGACATACAGCGCGTTTTAAGTTTTTGTGAGGATCTTATAAAAGCAATACCTGAAAAAAATAAAGAAACCGTTAGTATTGAAAAACAGAGACTGAATAAAATTATTGCAGATAAAAACAATTATGATAAGAAAATTTCGGACCTGAAAGACACTGTAAAAGAACATAAAAGAAAGATCAAGCGAATAATAATGAACCAGACTGAAAATAAATGTAGTTACAATGAAAACAATTTAAAACAGACATTAGCATGTGCCGAGAAATACTTTGGTGCCAGGCTTGATCAAATTAAATCCGAGCTTATTAAATTAAAACAAAAAAGATATTGCTGGGAGCAAGTGAAGTTTCTGTCTTCAGGTGTGGGTGAAGAATGGTATGATATTTACCAGGCTTTAAAAGAGGGTAATAAAAGTAACAGCTTTGGAGAAATAGAAAAACGTCTTGCAACAGAATTTGATTTGTATAAAAAAATAACTGTAAAAAAGAAAGATGGTGCAACGACAAGCGAAGTAACCATGACTAATAAAATCAATTATAAAGGAAAGATTTCGCAATATTGGCTATACCCTGAGTGGACACCACAAAATATTCGTATAACTTTTGTAGGAGTTTGTAGTTTTGATGAGGGCGATGAAACACCAGACAATCCTGATACAGATATTATTGATGGCCGACATAATTCTGAGATAAAGGGCAATGAAAAATTGGAGCAGACAGTTGCAATCAATAAAGAGCAATCCTCTATAGTTGATGATAATCATAGTTTGAGTAAATTTGGAAATATTTTTTTGATACAGGTTAAAGAGGATATCTTTGGAAAAAAAAGTACAAGTTTTGAGGAAAAACTCAGCAGTGTTTTAATAAATAATGGTTATAAAATAGTTAAAGAGGAAGCTAAAGCAGGTATGAGTATTATTGTTGAAGCAGTGGCTGCTAAACTAAGTGAACGTACAACCTCCAATAACAACACTGCCTATTCTGTTAGAGTAAAAGCCAGTGTTAAAATAACTGATAAATCGGGGGAAGTACTGTTTATACCTAAAGAAAATGAAAAAACATCCATCAGTACCATAAGTCCTGAGGCTGCTGCTGAAAAAGCTTACAGAGAACTTGCCGAAGAGGTTGCAAATGAAATTATCCGGAAATTCGAATAACAATAAGTATGAGACACGCCATTTTAATTCTTCTTCTTTTTACATCCGTATCGGTGTTTTCACAGGCAAAAGAAGTAATTTACATATTGGAAACCTATGATAAAACAAAAAACATAGATGAACAAAAGGAATTGTACATCAGGGGACAATTGTCCACCGCTTTTGCCAATTCCCCTCTATATGAAGCCATTGATTTGCCTGGTATTGATGCAATGATAGACATCAATGCCTTATCAGAAAAAGGATATTTGAGCCCCGAGGCCAAAGCAGCCCTTGGGAAAATACCCGGTTGTAAATATTTCCTGTCCACCGAATTGGCTGCATCTGATGGTGAAATTACTATTAGTGTAAAACTTCTTGAGATAGAAACTTTGGTAATGGTTAAGGGTAAGAGCGCTTCTGAATATATTAAAAACGACAGGGAATCAATTATAGCTGCTTGCAAAAAAATGATCTCCGACTTGTTTGGGACTGGAAGTACATCTGGTAATAGTGGCACGAGTATTACTGGGGTTCCAGGCACTTCAAGCACCTTCACCGACCCCCGCGATGGCAAAACCTACAAAACAGTGAAAATTGGCAATCAGGTTTGGATGGCCGAAAATCTTAACTACACCACCAACAGCGGCAGTTGGTGTTACGACAACAGTGTATCTAATTGTAATACATACGGCAGATTGTACAATTGGGAAACAGCAAAAAATGTATGCCCCTATGGTTGGCATTTGCCTTCAAAAAATGAGTTTGAATCTCTTTTAAAAAATATAGGTATTAACGGAAGCTATTTCTCCGGTGAAAAGGCTTATATGGAACTTTTAAGTGGCGGCAGCAGTGGATTTAATGCTCTTTTGGGTGGATGGCGTGACGATGATGGTGTTTCTTTCCGCATAGGAAGTTACGGCAAATGGTGGTCGTATTCGGAGTGGGCAAATGTATACGCCCATGGCCTGTTCCTTTATAACAAGCCCCTTCCGAATGCACAAGTAAGATACGACGTCAAGAGAATGGGACTTTCAGTACGTTGCATAAAGGACTAAAAAACAAATAAATAATAACAAACATTTTGAAAGTAACACTATCATTAATTTTAATAGGACTTACACTATTTGAACAGGAAAAAATATTCGTAATGCCTGCGTATGATACAACCAAATCTGTAAACCTGCCTACTATGCAGTATGTTCTTGACCAATTTTCAATTTCTTTTGCAAATTCAAAATCTTATCAATCAGTGGATAGGCCAACTATTGAGGCAATGATTGATTCAAAAGCATTCTACGAACAAGGATATATTAGTGATAAAGCAAAAATTGAACTTGGAAAAATACGGGATTGTAATAATTATTTACTTGCCCTTATCTCAGGTAATTTAAAAGATATGACAATTGATGTCAGTTAAAACCAAATAGAACAGATCGTATAGTAAAAGCTGCAGCACAGTCTGTGTCTAAAAACAAGGATGAAATAAAAGCAGCATATGGGATAATTATAAAAGGCCTATTTGGTGGTATACCTGAAGAAACAAAATAAACAAATACGATAATGCAAAATAAACCTATTGAAAAAAATGGAACACTTTAAACGAAGTAAGAAAAGTAGCTCCTTGTTATAAAAAAAAGTTTCCCTTATTAAACAATAACATGAAAAATATGTACCTCGGCCATATTATTACATTCCAGCTTTGCTTAAGCAGCTTTTTTGCCTTTTCTCAAATCTCTACCAGGGTGTCTGGTGATCAAATTATTTTGGAATTTGATTTGACAAGATATAATTGTGGTTCCTCTGAGATTACAGCAAGTATTTCATTTGACGGGGGTAACAACTGGGAGCTTTTGTGCTGTACTACAGGCGATGTAGGTTATGGCGTCAAAGATGGAAAGAATAAGAATATTGTATGGAATGTTATGGAATATACCAATGGGAAATCTTTCGTAGAATCGAAAGTAAAGTATTGGATTCATCAAAAAACGTGTTTCTCTACTTATGCTGATATTAGGAGCTATAGTACAAACGATTTATACTCAACGGTGAAATCCTTTGATATAAAAAAAATAAATGTTGATAATGATGCAA
>DAOORA010000056.1:0-25470 GCA_035389045.1 Bacteroidales bacterium
ACTCCCGACTCCCAACTCCCGACTCCCAACTCCTGACTCCCGACTCCCGACTCCCGACTCCCGACTCCTGACTCCTGACTTCTGACTCCTGACTCCCGACTCCTGACTCCTGGCTCCTGACTCCTGACTCCTGACTCCCTACTTAAAAACCATATTCTTCTTCTCCGTGGTCTTTTCGCAATAAAAGCATTTCAGCTTTGATTCTTCTTTATCGATCACATTGAATTTGGTGGGAACATTTTCTATATTGGTAATGCAGTTGGGGTTTACGCACTTCACAAATTTCTGAATGGTTTCGGGTATCTCCACTTTCTTTTTTTCTGTTACCAGGAAATTTTTAATCACGATGAGGGTTGCTGTAGGGGCAACCAAAGCAATTTTGTTTATTTCCTCGGGTTCAAAAAACTTGTTGCTGACCTTGATGATCCCCTTTTTTCCATATTTGCTGCTGCTGAGGTTGGTTCCTATCACGATTTGGTTGTCGAATTTTTCGAGGTTTAATATGTGGATCACCTGAAACACGCTTTGTGTGGGGATATGATCAATTACGGTACCGTTTTCGATTGCGGATACCACTAATTCTTTTCTGGGTTTGTTGCTTTGTTCCATGTTTTTATACTCCTAAGATTAATTTTAACAATGCCTGACGTACGAACAATCCGTTTTGTGCCTGCTGAAAATAATAGGCCTGGGGCAAGCTGTCCACATCTTCATTGATTTCGTTGACCCGTGGCAGTGGATGGAGAATTTTCATGTTGGGTTTGCAATCAGCGAGCAGGTTTTTACTGAGGACATATGAGTCTTTAACTTTTTCGTATTCAATGGGATCGGAAAAACGTTCACGCTGGATCCGTGTCATGTAAATAATATCAGCTTTGGGGATGGCCTCACTCAGGTCGGTGTACTGGTAGTATTCCAGTTTTTTTTCTTTGATGTGACTCTTAACAGAACTTGGCAGTTTAAGTTCCACCGGTGAAACCAGGTGAAACCGGCAGTTGAAATGCGTCATGGCGATGACAAGCGAATGTACGGTACGTCCGTACTTGAGATCTCCGACAAAAACGATGTCGAGGTTTTCGAGTTTCCCTTGCGTCTTACGAATGGAATACAGGTCGAGCAGGCATTGGGTGGGATGCTGGTTGGCGCCGTCCCCGGCATTGATCACCGGTTTTGAACTTACTTCACTGGCATAGCGGGCAGAGCCTTCTCTGGGGTGCCTCATCACGATCAGGTCAGAGTAACTGTTTACCGTCAGGATAGTGTCTTTCAGCGATTCACCTTTTTTTACACTTGAACTGGAGGCGTCCGAAAATCCAATGACTTTTCCGCCCAGGTAGTTCACGGCGCTTTCGAAGCTCAGCCGCGTTCGGGTGGAAGGTTCAAAAAACAGCGTGGCTACCACTTTACCATCAAGTATATTTTGAACAGGTTTATTTTCAAAAGTCTCCGCAGTGTCAAGCACCTGAAGGTACTCTTCTTTGCAGAGATCATCAATAGATATTAAACTTCTGTCTTTCATTGGCTGGAATTTATTTGGTTTATTATGCAATATTATTATGATTACTAAAACTTTTTAAACTTATAGCAGGGAATTTATTATAATTTTTTAAACAGGATGCAGCATTATTAATTTAATGTTTTTTGCAAAAAGTAATGACACAGCAAAAACCGGTTATTGGAGAGAGGCGTATTTTCCAATAGCACGGATAATGCAAAAAATGGAAAATTATCATATCAATACAGTTTCAAATTCCCGTATAAAGAATTCAGGCAAAAAAAAAGGCGACTTTCGTCGCCTTTAGAATTATTGACAGCATGAACAGCCGCTTTTTACAAGGTTGTGTTTTACCAGGAAATCACCGATTACATCATCGAGATTGGGCCGGCCGATCTCCTGCAGATCGTAACCAACTTTTACATTGGGTTTGTTGATTTTTACAACCCTGTTCAGGTCAATAGGAGTTGCAATTACTACTGTATCACACGGTGTTGCGGCAATGGTCTTTTCGAGGTCGGCAACCTGTTGTTCGCCATAGCCCATAGCAGGAAGCAGTGTTCCAATGTTGGGGTAGATCCGGAATGTCTCTGCTAGTTTACCAACGGCATAAGGACGGGGATCAACGAGTTCGGCAGCGCCGAATTTCATTGCGGCAACGGTGCCGGCGCCAATTTTCATTTCACCGTGGGTTAGGGTAGGGCCATCTTCAATGACCAGTACCTTTTTCCCTTTTATCAGTTCAGGATTGTCTACGGTGAGCGGAGAAGCGCCATCGATAACGATAGCGTTCGGGTTGACCTTGGCAATACTGTTGCGGACTATCTGAATATTTTCGGGTGAGGCGCTGTCCATTTTGTTGATAACAACGGCATCGGCCATACGAAGCGAAACTTCACCGGGATAATAGCTTAATTCATTACCGGGCCTGTGCGGATCCACTACAGTAATCGAAAGGTCGGCTTTGTAAAAAGAAAAATCGTTATTGCCGCCATCCCAGAGGATAACATCAGCTTCTTTTTCGGCTTCCCTCAGAATAGCTTCATAATCAACACCGGCATAAATAACATTACCGCGAACCACATGAGGTTCGTATTCTTCCATCTCTTCAATGGTGCATTTGTGTTTTTTCAGGTCTTCCACAGTAGCAAAACGCTGAACTTTTTGTTCGTTCAGGTCGCCGTAAGGCATCGGGTGACGGATTGCCACAACTTTCAAACCCATGTCCATCAATATCTCAATGACACGGCGTGAAGTCTGGCTTTTACCGCAACCTGTGCGGACAGCGCAAACCGAGATAAGTGGTTTGGTGCTAACCACCTGGGTATGTTTGGGACCCATCAGCATGAAATCAGCGCCGGCTGTGTTAACAATGGCACTAACGCCCATCACTCTTGCATAAGGCACGTCGCTGTATGCGAACACGCAGATATCCGCTTTGAGATCTTTGATCAGTTGGGGCAGTTCACTTTCTAAGTATATTGGAATGCCATCAGGATAGAGGTTGCCGGCTAATTCTTTAGGGTATTTTCTCCCGGCTATGTCGGGAATTTGTGCGGCGGTGAAGGCCAATACATTGTAGGCCTCATTTCCTCGGAAAAAGGTATTGAAATTGTGAAAATCTCTACCTGCTGCGCCAATAATAATAACATTTTTTCGGTTCATATATATTTTTTTTGGTTTGTATACAATGTTTTGCAAAGATATAGCTTTAAAATTCACAGAATTAAAAGAAATGAAAAATTTTTTCCATAAATTGTTCATTAATTCTATAAGTCAGCAGGGGCAAAGGGGGCAACAATATTAAAAAATGTAAAAATAATTTAATAAAAAATATAAGCATGGTTTTAGAAATATTTTATAGGATAATATGTTTATATTTGCAGGTTAATACGGTCATTTATGAAAATAAAATATTGGGGTGAAGTTGCCCTTACTTTGTTGGGACTGCTTTTTTGCGGACTATCCTGCTTTTCACAAATTATTGATGATGCTATTATCACTAAAAATAAGGATACGATCTGGTGCAAAATATTATTCTTCAGAAATAACAATATTTTTTACACTACGCAAACTACTTTTAAAACCCAAACCGATTCTATTAATCTGGCTGTGGTGAAGTCGTATATGTTCAACCAGGAACACAAGCCCAAAAAAATCCAGCGGACTGTTCTGGTAGTAACCCCTGAAGAAAGGTTGCGCCGCAAAATGGATTCTATCAGAGAAAGTAAAACCATGAACAACAGCTTTTTTGTTGAACTTTTGGGTAATGCTCCTGTTTACTCATTCAATTATGAGCGTAAGGTTTTTAATCGAAAATTCCTAACAGTGGCTGTACGCACAGGGGTTTCATACATGAAATGGTATGGTTTTGGAGACGATATATTTGATTATCATCTTAATATGGCTACACTTTTCAAACTTTACAAACGGATTTATTTTGAGTTGGGATCCGGAGCGGCCTATATTACCGAAAGATATTTTGACGAATATTATCACCGAGAAACAAAATTTTATATTGATTATGTTTGTATCGCAGGGCTAAGGATACAAAACTATAATGGTTTCCAGTGGCGGCTTTGTTTTACACCCAGGTTTCGCTCTTACGATGGCAGGTATTTATTTGGCAGGCCTTGGGGAGGCATCAGCATGGGCTATAGTTTTTAAAATTTGTTGCTGAACTCGTATTTTCTAAAAAATTCATCTTCTTTTGTTTCGCTCTATGCACTGCCAATCTGTGCCTTTGGAAACGCTTTTCAGGCCGGTCAGTTGCTTGATGCCCGGGTAGTTGGCATACCTGCTATATTGGGGTATTTGAGCATTGCAGCTCTCGGAGTAATTTACAAATTCCGGTTTACTTCAGCTTTTTCATCTGTTTCACGTATTCTTTTTCGAAATAACTGAACCATTTATCGCCCAGGGTATATTCCGTTACTTTGACTTTGGGGTCAGCAACATTACCAGCTTTGTGGTCTTTCAGGGCATACGACCTTGCCAGTGAGGTCTGTTGAATTTTTGTGGTCGATTTGAGGATGTTACGCTGTTTAAGGATTTTCAGCAGGTACAGGGCATTGTCAGTTTCTCCCGCATCGATAAGCCAGGTAAGTCCGTAAGTAACAAAACCCGATTCAAAAGATGCTATATAGTTATGCAGCGGCTGGTGCGTGATGTTATAATTTGCTATGGCGTTTTCTGCATAATAGGAGGTAAGTTTATTATATAAATCGATAGCTTTATAGTAATCGTTATTTTTAACCAGATTATTGCACTGATTCAGCGTTTGCTGATATTGCGAAGGCTTTTCGACATCTGTTATGCCTCTTTTTGCCGCCTCGCTGCTGATGCTGCAATCAGGATTTTTTTCCACTACCGATAAGGCTTCTTTGTAACTGTTTTCTGCTGCAATGAAACTTTTCTCACTTTGAGCTTTTGTGGCAGCATTAATTTTTGAATCATACTCGTTTTGAGCATTCGTACATTCCAGTGAGAATATTGATTTTTTCAGCGTTTCAATTTTTTGCGACAAAACAGCATTATCATTGAGCCCATAGACTTTTTGCTCATCGATCACCTGCCGGAGAATGTTGCGTGCTTTCACCAGGTTGTTCATGTCAACGGCTTCTTTGGCATCATCAAGATCAAGAAGAAGTGTTTCAAGTTTGGATTTTTTTAATAGCTCGGGCAGGAGTTTGTCCTTTTTTACAGGGTAATCATTTTCAAGATTTTTTGCATTGTTGAAATCCTCAAAAGCCTCGCGGTAGTCCCTGGCGATCATCTTTTCTTTGCCTTTGGTCATGGCATAGTAATATTCATCGGTGCCGATCTTTTGTTTTACGACCAGCGCTTCCTCATTATCGGGAATAAAATTTGAATATTTCTGCTGATACACAATGGCTTTAAGTATCTCATTGCCTGCTTCTTTATACTTTTTTAGAACGTAAAGATTGTCAGCAGATTTGATAAAGTTGGCATAAATACCCCGGTGGCAATCTCGCCGTATCAGATTGAGAGTATCGTTGCAGGTATAAGCCGGAATATTTTTGCAGAAGTTTTCGGCCTTATCGGTGGCGACAAGGGCTTCAGTGTATTTTCCGCTGGTCAGCAGACCGATGGCGCCGTTCATATCGGTCCATTCAATGGCGCGTACAAGGCCTTTTGAAGCCCTTAAGGTGTTATCATCAATATCTTTGAATGTGAAAAGTTCCTGTATAAGTTGTCTGGAATCTTCTGTTTTATTTGTCTCAAAAGCTATCTGTGCCAGGTAAAATTTCGAAGGTGCATATACAGGGTTATAAATCAGTGACTTTTCAAAAGTGGTTTTAGCCTCATAGGTCTTTTTGTCGTTATAAAGTTTTAATGCCTTATTGTAATAATGTTCATGCAATACCGATATAGTATAGTTTATCTGGTTTTGTAGTTCGGTCTGTTTTTTTCTGATATCAAAAAGTTTGGGTTTAAGATTAACAGGGTCAAACATCTCGATGTGAAGCGCCTGCCAGAAAGCAGCATTGGAGATGTTTTCCGTCATGATTTTAAAATTATCCAGTACCTTCTGCGTTTTTTCAATTTCTTCAAAGGCATTAGGGTTGATCTCCGAAAGTTGTTTGTTGATGTTGTTAAGGTCAAGATCAGCAGTGTAATACTGGTCAATGAGTATGGCCTTGTCGCGGAAACGGTTGCGGGTCGCATTATCATAATAGAATTTTGTTGAGGTTATGATAAAATCATAATTGCTTGTTAGAGCGGTGTCATTACATTGAAGTACAATTTCATTAAAGGGGTTGAAATTGGTGGCGGGCTGAATGAATTCTTTGATAACCGCTCCCTTCTTATAGCTGAGCATACCTGCAAACTCATATTTCGATGGGATAAGGACATCGGTCATATTAAATCCTTTGTAAAACACATCGCCGTTTAAAACGACATTCTGGTAGGATACATATATGCTGACCACGGTTTGCTGGCGTGTGATCTTTACATTTTCATCCACATTGAGGGTGATCTTTGTCTGATACACAGGTTTAGGAACAAACTGAGCTATGTTACTGATAATTTCATTGATCACCTGCTGGCTTTCTTCGAATGAATTTACGTGGGTAAGCAGAAATGATTTGGTCTGGTCGGATTGAAACAAAATCTGAATTTGAGCATTTGTTTGAGCACAGATGCTGATGAACATCACTATAACAACAAAAATCCGGATTTTCATAAAATGAAGTTTTGAATGGTAATAAAAATGGTTATAAAAATACAAAAATAGCAATTTTGGGTATATTTTACAGCTAACACCATAGCAATATTTATAGAACTGGTTTTCCCGGAGAATATTGAAAGAATTTGTATATTGCAGTCCCAAATCAAAATAATTTGTTATGGCATTCAGCTGGCTGGCCTCGATAAAGGAAATTTCCGAAATTGTAGCCTCCTTAGGCAGTCTCGTAACCAAAAACCGGGCTATGAAAGACCTGCTGATCAGAGAACTCCATATAAATATTAAGGCCTTTGAAACCGTTCAGAAATCAGCAGTGGCTGATTACGACAAACTGCTTGGCCTGCTTCAGAATTCACAGATATTAAAAGCGCTGGAGAGCCGGTTTTCTTTTTATACGATAAAAAGTGAGGTGATAAAAGAACATCACGTGTTTGATGACCGTAATAAGCGATATATCGGCAAAAGTTGTGGCTGGATGTTCAAGAATATAGACGAAAAAATTGAAGACCTGAGAAACCAGCAAAAGTATCACGGTTCGCTGAATAAAATTGCAGATTCAAACATGGCGCTCCAGTTTTCAAACCTGTTCTTTAAAATGAAATTGCTGGCAGATTTTATCAGATCATAATGAGAAACGACGACTCAAAGGTTGTAAATAAAGGATATTTCTATCAGCAGAAATTATGTTGTCATGTCTTTTACTGATTTTTTGTCCCGGCGATAAGCATAAAAATATGTGAAATCAGACAATAAACCGCCGGATTAGATCATAATGTGAGGGTCAGGAAACAAAGTCAAATCGACCGATACACCGGGCGGGATGCACAAAGGAAATATAAGATTTACCATGTTCAGGTCACGTACAGACTTTTTTTTACAAACCAGTAAAACGGCATTATAACAAGATGAGTCCGGCGATTCCATGCTTTCTGCTGCATATCCGTTTCCCGTTCCCGGGAAAGTCCGGTACTATTTTGGTTTTTTTCTTATTTTTTTTAAATACGTTTAGAAACTGTTTTGATTTTATGTTACTTAAGATTTATGATGGATTTTTTAGCGAAACGAGGCAGATTTTGCAGACATAGTTTATCCTATGTCGAAAAATCTAACGAAGTTGCAGCAAAAAAGACGCATAAAGATTATGAAAAGATAAAATCAAAACAATTTCTTAGGACACTATACTTTTTTATCTAATTTTATAAGTTTTCTGATCCCCAGGCCGATGAAAACAAACAAGGATATATAAATTTATTATCAGTTACACCAGCTAAAACACCGAAAAATGAAAAATCCAGACCTCATCAGTAAAAGAATTATGGTTGCTGCAATGTCCATATGTGCTGTATTAATAAGCGTAAGTCTGTTGTTTTGGTCCATCAGCACCGTCGAAAAAGCCAATGCGGGCACAGGCAACTCATTCAAACCCGCCCAGCCGGTATATTATCTTTATCCGATGGGCATGAGTGATGGCTATGTCTATTATATCTACGACGGCGGCGGCGCATGGACCTTCGAGAAAATTGAGGCCTCCAAAGCGGTCGCTGCCGACTGGGTGAAATAACCCTGAGCGCTTTACAGAAATTTGCGTTTCCCGGTATTCAATCCTAATTGGATTGTCACGTATGACGTTACCTGTCGTTGACCAGATGTATGCCATCATCACCTATGATGATAAGCCGCTGTTTATATAAAAACCCCAGAGCGGTTTTAAAGGATTTTTTGCTTTGCTGAAACGTTGAATAAATGTTTTCAGAAGGACTCTTGTCGTTTAATGGCAAAAAACCATGTTTGTTCTTCAGCTCGGTCAGAATCTTTGCTGCCAGGGATTCAATATTGTTGCGGCCCGGCTCAGTCAGGCTCAGATCTATTTTTTTATCCTCCCGGATCTTTTTTATCCATGCCTCGCATTTCATACCTTTGGGCAGGGGCTGGAAAATTTCGCTTTTGTATAATAAGCCATGATAAGCATTATTGACAATGGCCGTATATCCGATATCGGTTTCATGATCGACCATGATATCAACTTCTTGATTATCTGACAGTTCAATAACATCTTTTTTAAGGAACTTGTCTATTTTTGACGAAGCGGCAATACGATTGGTGGCTTTGTCCAGAAATACGGCTACAATATAAGATTTTCCCTCGGTCATGGTTATTTTTTGCTCCCGGAACGGCACCAGCAGGTCTTTGGGCAGTCCCCAGTCTAAAAAAGCGCCTTCGGGATGTACTGAAGCCACTTTCAGGTAAGCAAAATCGCCAACCTGTGCATAAGGCTTCAGAGTAGTTGCGATTAAGCGGTCTTCGGAATCGTTGTACAGAAAAACGTCAACGAATGAGTTTATTTTAGCATCTTCGGGGACATAGCGGGCTGGGAGCAATATCTCGCCAAGTTCCAGGCCATCTAAATAAACACCATGGTCAACTTTTTTAATAATTTCCAGCTTGTTGTAATTTCCGATTAACACCATACAAAATTTTTATAGGATAAAATTACTTTTTATTTTCATAAGTTTAATTTTCCGACATAGTTTTTCTACAAGGTTTTTCGATGTAGACAACGTAACCATATGAAACTTTACAAGCTGTTTTTTCAATCTTTTAGGGGCTTTTGGGGGTAATTAATTTGTCTTATAATTAATCTTATGTTAAATAGTAACTTTCATAATAAAGGAGGGAACGTTATATCCCTCCTCTGATTTCTTGCTGTCAATTAAAGATTTTTGATCTTGTCGTCGTACTCTTTAATTTTTTCGTTATTGCTTTTACGGGCATATAATTGTTTTAACGTGATCAACGTATTTCTGTCCTTCGGGTTTAATTTCTCGGCAATTTCAAGTTCAGGCAAGGCCTTATCCAGTAAATTATCTGCTTTCAGTTTTAATTCATCATATTTTGCAGTTTCTGTTATCGGCAGTTTATTGGCTTCTTCCATAATGCTTGCAGCAGTATTTACATATAAAGCCCCCAGGTTGTAATGAGCATCAAAATAATCAGTTTTCAGCTCAATGGCTTTCATATAGGATTTTTCTGCCTGTTCAAAATTTCCGAATTCATCCATATTGGCTCCAATGGCAAAATGCAATGTTGCGTTATTAGGGTCTTTAGATACGGCGAGGTTTAAAAGATCCTGTGCCTCAGTAACTTTACCTTTTGAAAGATAACTGTTAATTTCAGCGATAATTAAATTCAGGTCGTTTGGCATGGCTTTTCTTCCTTTAGCAATAATTCCTTCAGCTTTCACTGTATCACCCTCTGATTTATATATATTGGAAAGTTGAGTATATACAAGTCCCTGTTTAAAGCTATTCTTTACCAGCTCTTCAAAAAATGTCTTGGCCTTTTTATTGTCTTTAAGCTGCACTGCACATAAACCTGCATTAAATGTTGCATTGGAGTCTTTTATACCAAAAATATTATTGATTTTTTTGGTCATTTCAAACATGCCAAGGGCATCGG
The DNA here is from genome assembly GCA_035389045.1 of Bacteroidales bacterium. Classification (GTDB taxonomy): domain Bacteria; phylum Bacteroidota; class Bacteroidia; order Bacteroidales; family CAIWKO01; genus CAIWKO01. The sequence continues at coordinate 10,164 of DAOORA010000056.1, forward strand.
TATACTGCTTTTTATAAAAAAGATCCACACCTTTATTATAATACTGATCTCCGAGGAAGAACAATCCCATTTTTGGCGAATTGGGCACCAGGTTGTCATTAGAGATTTCCGGGTCAAGCTGAATGGCTTTCTGATAAGCATCGTATGCAATCTGGGTCGCATTAGAATCCAGCGCTTTATATTTCGCTTCCTGTGTCAGTGAAATACTCAGGTAAATATTCCCGCAATAAAACCATGTTTTGGCTTGTCCTTTGGTCTGGTCGTTAGCGCAGGCCTCATCGATGTTCAATTTGGCTTTATCAAGCTGCCCGTTTCTCAGATAGTTATAGGCGCTTACCACTTTGGTGTTTTGAGCAAAAGTAATACCAGTAAACAATACTGCTAATACAAAAAATGCTAACTTTTTCATTTTGTTTGTTTTTTTTCTTATTGTTACAAAATTAATTATTTTTTACTAATCAAGTTTTTTGCCAGAATTAATTTTAAGCCTCTTCATTTTCTTTTTTGTCATCGTTTTCGTCAGAAATATCCTCATTTTTCAGTTTATCCAGCAATTCTTTCGAAATATCATCATCTCCGATATCATACGTTTCATCTTTGGCTAATTTCTTATCACTACCCTCAGGGTTAATAACTTCATCCGGAATTTCTTCTTCACTAATGTCAACGTCAACCTTGGTAACGGCGGCAATGGAGTCTTCTCTGAGGTCGATAAGCCGAACGCCCTGGGTTGCCCGGCCCATTACCCTCAGATTATTTACGGCCATCCGTATAATGATTCCTGATTTGTTAATGATCATCAGGTCGTTGGTGTCGAGCACATTGAGTATGGATATCAGGTTGCCGGTTTTCTGTGTGATGTTGATGGTTTTCACGCCCTTTCCTCCACGGTTGGTAACTCTGTAATCTTCTAATTTTGAACGTTTTCCATAACCATTTTCGGAAACAACCAGTATGTCATACGATTCATTTTCGAGGCAGATCATTCCGACCACTTCGTCACTTTTTCCGCCCAGAGTAATGCCTCTCACGCCACTGGCATTACGTCCCATGGGCCGCACCTTCGATTCGTTGAAACGAATGGCCCTGCCCGAACGCAGCGCCATGAGCACTTCATTTTTGCCGTCGGTAAGTTTTGCCTGCAGCAGTTCATCGCCATCGCGAACCGTAATGGCATTGATACCCGATTGTCGCGGACGTGAATAAGCCTCCAGGGTGGTCTTTTTAATGACACCTTTGATCGTGCAGAGAATTATATAATTGTTTTTTGCATATTCTTTGTCTGTAAGGTCTTTTACATTTAAAAATGCTTTTACCTTATCCTCAGGAGAAATACTGATAAGATTCTGTATAGCTCTGCCTTTGCTGGTTTTAGTACCTTCTGGGATTTCAAAAACGCGCAGCCAGAAACATTTTCCCTGTTCGGTAAAGAACAGCATATAATTATGCATGGTGGCTACAAAGATATATTCAATAAAATCCTCGTCGCGGATTTCGGTACCTTTGGAGCCGCGCCCTCCCCTGTTCTGACGTTTATATTCGATCAGCGGGGTGCGTTTGATGTATCCCATGTGAGAAATGGTTACCACCACCTGTTCATCGGCTATGGTGTCTTCAATCTTAAAGTCTTCTGCGGTATATGTTATTTCTGTCTTGGGTTCGTCGCCGTATTTTTCTTTGATCTCCAGCAGTTCTTTTTTGATAATTTCCATCCTCATGCTGACATCTGCAAGCACATTCTTAAAATACTCGATCTGCCGCATCAGTTCTTCATATTCCTTACGGAGGTTTTCACGTTCAAGGCCTACCAGCGCACGCAGACGCATATCCACGATGGCACGGGCCTGAATATCGTCGAGGCCAAATCGTTCCATGAGTCCTGTCCTGGCCTCATCCACCGTTTTTGCGGCACGGATAATAGCGATGACTTCGTCGATATTATCCAGTGCAATCATCAGTCCCTCAATGATATGTGCACGTTTCTGTGCTTGTTCAAGATCGTATTGGGTACGGCGGATGACCACATCGTGACGGTGATCTACAAAATGTTTAATGATGCCTTTCAGGTTCAGAAGCATAGGTCTGCCCTTGACGAGAGCGATATTATTCACACTGAAAGATGACTGAAGCGCGGTTTGCTGATATAATTTATTGATGATCACATTGGATATGGTACCTTTCTTCAGTTCGTAAACGATGCGTATACCATTCTTGTCTGACTCATCACGTATTTCCGCTATCCCTTCAATTTTTTTCTCATTGACCAGCTCGGCTGTTTTTTTGATCATCTCGGCTTTGTTCACCTGGTATGGTATTGAGGTAACGATGAGATTTTCCCTGCCATCTTCTTCTTCGACCACGATGTCGCCCCGCAAAACAATTCTTCCTCTGCCCGTTTCATAAGCATCGCGCACGCCTTCGTACCCATATATGGTTCCACCGGTAGGAAAGTCGGGCGCTTTGATGAATTTCATCAGCTCCGGAATAGTTATTTCATTATTATCAATATAGGCAATTATTCCGTCTACAGATTCTTTCAGGTTATGAGGCGGCATATTGGTAGCCATACCTACAGCAATACCTGATGCTCCATTGACTAATAACTGAGGTATCTTGGCCGGTAACACGGTGGGTTCTTCCAGGGTATCATCAAAGTTCAGCATCCAGTCGACCGTATTTTTGTCGATATCCACAAGCATTTCTTCGGCAATTTTCTGAAAACGGGCTTCGGTATATCGCATGGCAGCCGGGCTGTCGCCATCTACTGAGCCAAAATTTCCCTGTCCGTCAACCAGTGGATAACGCAGTGACCAATCCTGTGCCATACGAACCATGGCATCGTATACAGAGGTGTCTCCATGAGGATGATATTTACCCAGTACCTCCCCTACTATCCTTGCTGATTTTTTATATGGGCGGTTTGAAAGTATTCCTAAATCGTACATACCATATAATACTCTGCGATGTACCGGCTTCAATCCATCACGTATATCAGGCAACGCCCTCGAGACAATAACTGACATTGAATAATCAATGTAAGCCGTCTTCATCTGGTCCTCAATGTTTACTTTAATAATGTTGTCAATTTCACTCATAGTGCTAAAATACTCATTTATAATTAATTAGTAATTGAAAAAGTTTAACGAAGGTACTACTTTTTTTGGATCTGAAAAGCCTTTTGTTAATATTTTATTACTAACATAATTCTGTTGAAAAATAAGTATTTCAAAGCTTCCTGAGATGGTCATTCTTAAATAATTTTGATAATCGGATTAAATTTTGTACTTTTGGTTAAAAACATTAATGACGCACATGGAAGCTAAATTTTCACAACGGGTAAAAAACATATTTGAATACAGTAAAGAGGAAGCCATACGCCTCAGAAACGATTATATCGGTGTGGAGCATCTGTTCCTTGGATTATTGCGTGATAAAGACAGTCTCGCTTTAAAAATTCTTGAAACCCTGAATTACGATTTCATTGAAATCAAAATTGCTATTGAACGGAATATAAAAACCTCGACCGACCGTCTGACCAGCATCAGTGATGACCCGGATAAAAACATCCCGCTGAACAAGCAGGCCGAAAGAGTTATTAAATATACTTTTCTGGAGGCGCAACTTTACAAGGCGGATATTATCGGTACAGAGCATTTATTGCTGGCTATCCTGAAAGATGAAACCAACCTGGCTACAAAATTTTTGTACCGGCAGAATATCAGTTACGAATCAGCGAGTACAGAATTGCAGAATATCATTGGTGATGGCAGCGAAGGCCGCCCGTACCCCAAAGATGAACTTCCCGGAAGTTCGGGCAATGATGATGCTGATGAAGGGCCTTTTGGAGGCGAATCCAAAAAATCTGCGGATTCAAAGTCCAAAACCCCGGTACTTGATAATTTCGGCAGGGACCTGACACGTCTTGCTGAAGAAGACCGGCTTGATCCTGTAGTAGGACGTGAGAAAGAACTTGAGCGCCTGGCTCAGATCTTAAGCCGTCGCAAAAAAAACAATCCCGTGCTTATTGGTGAGGCCGGTGTTGGCAAAACGGCTATCGCTGAAGGTCTTGCACTGCGTATCGTACAGCGAAAAGTGTCCAGGGCATTGTTTGACAAGCGTATCGTAACACTCGACCTTGCCTCGCTGGTGGCTGGCACCAAGTACCGCGGGCAGTTTGAAGAACGTATGAAAGCCGTCATCAATGAACTTGAGAAAAATGACGACATCATCATTTTTATTGATGAGATACATACCATAGTGGGTGCCGGCGGCGCCTCAGGCTCGCTGGATGCATCGAACATGTTCAAACCTGCATTATCACGGGGCGACATTCAATGCATCGGCGCCACAACATTGGATGAATACCGGCAATATATCGAAAAAGACGGTGCACTGGAAAGACGTTTCCAGAAAGTGATTGTTGAACCCACCACTCCGGAAGAAACTATTGATATACTTAACAACATTAAGGACCGTTATGAAAAACATCACCTGGTAAAGTATTCCGACGAGGCCATCAAGGCCTGTGTCAGCCTTACCAACCGTTATATCAGCGACCGCTGTCTCCCCGACAAAGCCATTGATGCCCTGGATGAAGCCGGGGCGCGGGTACATATCACCAATATCCACGTACCAGAGAACATCATTATTATTGAAGCCAATATTGAGGAAGTGAGGCAAAAAAAACGTAAAGCCATTGAAAGCCAGCAATATGAGGTTGCAGCCCAGCTTCGTGACACGGAACGCCAGTTGATGAATGAGCTGGAAATAGCTAAGAATAAATGGCTGGACGAAAGTCAACTCAATCTTGAACTGGTCACGGAAGACAATGTAGCCGAAGTGGTGGCTATGATGACCGGGGTACCGGTTCAGCGCATAGCCCAGAATGAAAGCAGCCGCCTGATCAGCATGGAGGAAGAACTGCGTAAACTGGTCATCGGGCAGGACGAAGCTATTAAAAAAGTGGTTAAAGCCATACGCAGAAACCGGGCAGGGCTGAAAGACCCCAATAAACCCATAGGTTCATTTATTTTCCTTGGCCCTACCGGCGTAGGAAAAACTTACCTGGCCAAAGTGCTTTCCAAATATCTTTTTGATTCTGACGACGCTCTGGTCCGCATTGATATGAGCGAATATATGGAGAAATTTGCTGTCTCCCGGCTTATAGGAGCGCCTCCGGGATATGTAGGTTATGAAGAAGGCGGACAACTTACCGAAAAGATACGCCGGAAACCTTATGCCGTGGTACTTCTTGACGAGATAGAAAAAGCTCACCCCGATGTTTTTCATCTGTTGTTGCAGGTTCTGGACGATGGACAGCTTACCGACAGTTTCGGTCGGAAGGTAGATTTTAAGAATACCATTATCATTATGACTTCCAACATTGGCTCGCGTCAGCTGAAAGATTTCGGCCAGGGTGTGGGGTTTCAGACTGCCGCCAAAGAAAGCAACAAGGCCGGATATGCAAAAAGCATCATCGAAAATGCCCTGAAAAAAGCTTTTGCCCCTGAATTTCTGAACAGGATTGATGATGTGGTGATCTTTGAAGACATCCGGAGGGAAGATATCCACCGTATCATTGACATCGAATTGTCATTTGTGGAATCAAGGATCAAAGCTTTGGGCTATAAACTAAAAGTGCTGACCCGGGCCAAAGACTTCATTATTGACAAAGGCTGGGATCCGAATTTTGGCGCAAGGCCTTTAAAACGCGCTATTCAGAAATATATCGAAGATGGCCTTGCGGAAGAGATCATCAAATCAAAACTGCATGAAGGAGATGTAATCACCGTTGATTATGATCCCAAAAAGGATGAAATAGAGGTCAGGATCACTGAAGGCAAAAAGAACCCGGAAAAAAAATAACAAAACAGCTCTTTGCTATTTGGGGTATCCGACACACTGTGTTAAAATTACTTTTTTATCATCCTTTAATTTAAGATATTCTTTTATTTTTTCTCTGTCTATATAGCCCATGACCACAGTGGCCAGGTTTTGTGATGAACAGTAGAGGTAAACATTCTGGCTGATGTAACCCGCGTCGACGGCGGAATAGAACTCTTTATCCTCTTTGCTCCGCTCCCCCATTCTGGAATAGTCGGCCACATAAATCAAAACCACAGCCGCATCGCCGGCAAAATCCTGTTTACCCATATCCTTGCGGTGGTCACCTGCAAATACCGCCTGCAGTACATTTTTCTTTGCATCATATAAATATATTCCCGATTCGAGGCTGACATAAACCTCGGTTTCCTGCCAGTTGACCGCCGAGGGTGCTGTACGTTTGCCCGATTCAGGCCGGTTTATGCCGAAGGCAGCCCATAACAGGTCGGACAGTTGTTGCTGGGTAAGTTTCTGTTCGCTGAAATTCCGCCTGGTCTGCCGGTCTTTCAATGCCTCCATCAGTGGCTTCCCTCCTTTCATGACTGGCGATGGCAGTATTAAATTTTCAATATCCTGCGAAATGCCAGTCAGTGAAAAAAACATGGTGGTGATAATTACAAAAAAAATTTTCATATGGACTTTTATTATGGTTTAATTAAATTCAAAATTTTATAATTTATATCAAGAACCTGTGGTATCAGCAAAGACGCTCCATCGTTTATGATCACAAAATCAGCTTTTGATGTTTTGATGTGGTCAGGGATCTGATTGTTCATTCTTGCTTTAATCTCATCCCGGTTAAGCCCGTCTCTTTTCATGACGCGCTCGATGCACAACTCTTCAGGGGCAGAAACGTTGATGATTTTATCAAAAATGGTCCATAATGAAGATTCATATATTATGGCCGCCTCCATGATCAAATAAGGGACATCATTCTGTTTATGTACCCACTGATTAAAGCTATGGATTAAAAAAGGATGCACGATATTATTCAGTTCAGCCAGTTTTTCCGGGCCATAAAAGACAAGCCGGGCAAGCTTCCGGAAACTGATGCGGCCATTTTCAAATACTTCATCACCAAAATATCCTTTGACTTTTTCAAGAATTTCCACATCATCATAAGCTTTTTTTGCCTCGTCATCTGCATAAAAAACCGGCACCTGCAATTCCGAAAATATCCCGGAAACCATACTTTTCCCGCTACCTATCCCCCCGGTCAAACCTACTTTTATCATTTCCTGCGGATTAAATACTCTATATTGTCGGGTTCGATACGTTGTATCTTGACGAAATGAGGCACTTTTTTCAGAATTACCTGAGCCACATTGTGTTTGGAATGCAACAGTCCGGCTTCCCTGAATCCTGCCCTGAACGAATCAACAGATAATTTGTTATGATCGGGAATGCTGATCAGAAAATAACATCTGACTTTGTCGGGATATGCAATAACCTGATAGCTGCCAGGAATGGAATCGAATGTTATGGGAATATCCACATATTCTTCAGTATATTGAGCTACAGGAACATACATTTTGACTTCGTTATCAGAATATCTCAGGTTGAACGTATTTTCAGGATTGATCAGTTTTAAATGCAAATAGGTGTTTTCGGACAGATCATTCAGCTCCTTTTTTTCGGTTTCAACATATTTTACTGAATCCACCCGTTTCTTATTCCCGGTAACAAACACAGAATCCGGTTCGATATATATATGCTTATATATATTAAACTGTTTTTTATAATTAATATCCACGTTGGCGATTACAGGCACTTTTTTGGTGTATGCCCGTTCGAGTTTAATTTTGAGCACTGAGGGATAGACTGAAATCAGTTTTTCACCCGGTTTGAGGAAGGAAACCAGTTTGTTGGTAAGTGTCGGAGTTTCAATAAATATTTCGTAGAATTTGCCGTTCTGCCGGGCTGGATATTGGTTCAGATCCATCTGTACAGAATATCTTTTGTTCAGGAGGCGGTTATAAATGATATTATATCCTGCAGACTGAATGCTCGCAATAACCAGAGTATCCGAACTGGGGATCAGGATTTTGTTTTTCTGAATACCTTTATAATTTAAGGAAACAACGACGTTATGGATATAATTATCTGAAAGCCTGACCATAAGCCACATAACGGAAGCAATAGCCAGGCAAATGAAAAAAACTCTCAGATTTTTGTTGAGATGCCTTTTATTTTCATTTTGTTCGTCAAAATATATATCATGACGCTCTGATGTCAAAGCCGGAAATTTTGCTTAGTTTTTAATCGGTTGATTTATTCACCATTACCCGCTACGGATGAAGCTATGGATGCTTTCTCGATTTTCAGTTTGCCTAAACCTTCAGTTTCGATAATCACCGTACTCTCCTGTACTTCAAGTATTTTTCCATGTACACCACCCGCAGTAATGACTTTATCACCTCTTTTGAGGCCTTCTCTGAATCTCTTCAGTTCTTTGTTCTTTTTGGACTGAGGGCGAATAAAGAACAGGTAAAACACTGCCACGATCAGTACCATCATGATAATTGTACTCACAGCACTTCCGCTGCCTTGCTGACCAGTGGTGCCACCGCCCATCATCAATAAAATGTTTATCAAATTCATTTTGTTTATTTTTAATTTATATCTAAATTTACTATTTCAGCTTTTATGGTCAATACTTTTGTATTGGGCTGGGTATTAGCCACCAGCGTAACAGATTTATTCTGTATGCCTCTTCTTCCTTCACTGTTAAATGATATGGATATACCACTTTCTTCACCAGGTTTGATGGGTGTTTTGGGATAATCGGCCACCGTGCATCCACAGGTGGCTTTTGCATCCGAAATGATCAGGTCGGATTTGCCGGAATTTTTAAATTTAAATGTAAAACTGACTTTTTCGCCTTCGCTGATCCTTCCAAAGTCATGTTCTTCTGTATTAAACTGAAAAACAGGAAGCTTGCTTAAATCAACATTTCCTGAGGCCGAATTTGGATTATTTACCAGTTCCGTGCTGATCTTATCAGTATCATTGCCACATGAAAAAAACATGAGTGAGGCAAAAAACACTATATAAACCTTCAGTCGCATGTCACACTTTTTTTTTGCAAAAATACAAAAAAACTCAATGAAAAAGTTTTTATCCGATTAATCCCCTGCCTGTTTTTTTAATTTTTTTCTTATCCATCAGGTCGAAAAGGAGTTTATCGAGCAGTCCGTTAATAAATATTTTACTTTTGGGCGTGCTGTACATTTTAGAGATTTCGATGTATTCGTTGATGGTCACCTTGGTTGGGATGGTTGGGAAATCAATGAATTCCGACAAGGCCATTTTTATTAAAAGTGAATCCACCAGGGCAATACGGTCAATTTCCCAGTTATCAACCTTTTTCTCGATAAGGTCGTCAAATTCCTCGCTATGAACCACTGTTTTTGAAAAAAGATCTGAGATATACCGGAGTTCTTCTTTTTCGTCATTATCCTGCTGGTTTCCGAAAAGCCCCGGCAAGAAAGGATTTTTTTCTCCTGAGTTCTTCAGGTATTTGAGGGTTTTCAAAACCATATAACAGGCAATATCATAATCATCTGCCCAGAAAACATTCATATCCTCGAAATATTGCTGCAAACTTTCATTTTCGGCAAAAAACGTATCCACAATATCTTCCAGCACTTTGAAATCCTTATCTGTACTAAACTGGGCAGCATTCATATAAGAGATAAAAAAAGGAGATTCTTTGATCTGCTGATAGGTTTTACGGATAAGCACCTCCTGCTCGGCCCAGTTTATCTTCAACTCGTCATATTTTCTTATATAATCAGGGCTGTTCTCAATTTTTGAGATCAGGGAATTATCCACAAACCGGGTATTGGGATGAACTTCTTCCTGGGTTGGAAAAAATTTATTTTTTTGTATTTCAATGGTTTCCCTTGCAAAATCAGCTATTTCCAACAAAAATGACAATTGGTAAATATACAGATCGTAAATGCTATAAATATTTTTATGAAGGTTTTTCAGCGCCACATCCACCCGTTTGTCATCTGACTGAAAGAAGGCGTAAAGTGCCTGCATCACCTTTATTCGGAGTACACGTCGGTTAAGCATTATAAGAATTCAAGAATTTTGTGCGAAATTAAAAAAAAAATGTAACGTATACAGGCTTATTTTATTAAAAACGGCAATATTTTATCAACAAGGGTTTTGTCTCAGCCGCCATAAGTCACATCGGCAATGTATCCTGGTACAGCTTTGACTGCAGGCATGCCTGGTTGGCACAGCACAATAATAGTGCAAAGGAAATCCATAAAAAATCATTATGAAAAAATGTCCCGGCATGATACGGAATTTTGCAAAATGTTAGTATATTTGTGTCGGATAAAAAAAGGATTTTATGGAAGAGAAAGAATTTAAAGACAGAAACGACCGGGAGGAGATTTTCTCAAAAGCAGTGAGGGCTGGGAAAAGAACCTATTTTTTTGATGTTAAATCAACACGCAGTGAAGATTATTATCTCACAATTACCGAAAGCAAAAGAAGGTTTAGCAATGAACAGGGGAAGTTTTTTTACGAGAAGCACAAGCTTTTTTTATATCGTGAAGACTTTGAAAAGTTCATCAAGGGATTAAACGATACCATAAATTTTATCAACACCGGCGAGATACCTCCGCCTGATCCCATGGACGAAGTGCTGAACGGTGATGATTTTTCCGAACTGGGTATGAACAACCCGGAAGAAGATACAGATTCCGAAAAATAAATCCCTGTATCTTTTTCGTTTGTTTGCTTATTACAGTCATACTCTTATGACCGATTATCATTTTGTTCACTTTTTAGTGAAAAACTTTATTAATATTTTCGAAGAAAAGAGCGTATTTTTGCGAAAAAAAGATTTTAACATAAGCTTGTTATGGGTAAAGTAATTGCAATTGCCAATCAAAAAGGCGGAGTAGGAAAAACAACTACGGCCATCAACCTGAGCGCCAGTATGGCAGTGCTTGAATACAAGACACTACTTATTGACGCTGATCCTCAGGCAAATGCTACTTCCGGTGTTGGTTTTGATCCGAAAAACATTAAAACAAGTATTTACGAGTGTATTATTGAGGACGTTGAACCGAAAAACATCATCCTGAATACCAGTACGCCGAACCTTGATTTGTTGCCCGCCCACATTGACCTCGTCGGCGCAGAAATTGAACTGATCAACCAGCCGCACCGCGAAAAAATGATGCGCAAAGTCATCAGCAAGATTAAGGATAGCTATGATTTTATCATTATCGACTGCTCCCCTTCGCTCGGACTTATCGTTGTGAACTCTTTAGCAGCGGCTGATTCCGTCATCATTCCCGTACAATGCGAGTATTTTGCACTGGAAGGCCTTGGGAAACTGCTCAATACCATTAAAATAGTTCAGTCGCACATGAATCCCGATTTGGACATAGAAGGTATTCTGCTGACTATGTACGATCAGCGCCTGCGTTTATCCAACCAGGTGGTGGAAGAAGTGAAAACACATTTTCAGCAGATGGTGTTCAACACGATTATACAGCGCAATACCAAACTGGGTGAAGCGCCCAGCTTCGGAGAAACCATCATTATGTATGATGCGGAGAGCAAGGGCGCTGTTAACTATCTAAACCTTGCCAGGGAGATACTCCAGAAAAACGAAATGACCAAAATCAAACAAAGCGATAAAATAATCAATACCGAAAATGACTAATAAAAAGAGAAGTACTGTTATCGGAAGAGGCCTGAGTTCATTGCTCGAAAGCCCTGAAACAGATATTACCACCAAGGGCGATGTTATGGGAAAATATGTGGCCGGTTCGGTGGCTGAAGTCAGCATAGTTCAGATTGAAGCCAATCCTTTCCAGCCCCGCGACAAGTTCGACGAAGATGCGCTGAATGAACTCGCCGAATCCATAAAACTGCATGGACTTATACAGCCGGTGACATTACGTAAATTAGGTTTCGACAAATATCAGCTCATCACGGGGGAACGCCGTTTCAGGGCAGCACAGATCGCCGGCCTGGAACAAATACCTGCCTATATCCGCATTGCCGATGATGAGCAAATGCTGGAATGGGCGCTGATCGAAAATATACACCGCGAAGACCTTAATCCTATTGAAATAGCCTTGTCGTACCAACGCCTCGTTGATGAATGTAACCTTACCCAGGCGGAATTAAGTGACAAAGTTCAGTCAAAGCGTTCGACAGTAACAAATTATCTGAGGTTGCTCAAACTCCCCGACCTGATACAAAAAGCGCTGAAGGATAATAAACTCAGCATGGGTCATGCACGGGCCATTGCAGGTATTGAAGAGCACGACAGGCAACTGCGGATTTTTAACATGATTATTGAAAAGGAACTGTCCGTCCGCGAAGTGGAAAAACTCGCCAAAGAAACTGCGACTGAAAAAACAAAAAAACCAAAATCTGATACCGATGTGCCTTATAAAATCATAGAGATCAAAAAAATACTTACCGACCGTATCCAGGCGCCTATTGACATCAAATACCGTAAGAAAGGCAAAGGAAGCATTGTTATCTCTTTCAAATCTGATGATGAACTGAATAAGATCATCGCAAGATTGAAATAAGACATATCATGCCCCGCCGTTTTCTGAAATATCCGCTGCTTCTGATTCTTCTTTTTTCTTCTTTTTTTTCTAAGGCTCAGTTTACCCCTGCCGACAGTGTTTCAAAGGATACACTCACAATGAGCAAAGTTAACAAAGAGATAAAGGCACGGCAAAAACATCATGACGAGGCGGACACCTCCGGGCTTAAACTTCATTCTCCGAAGAAAGCCGCATGGATGTCGGCTGCATTGCCGGGTTTAGGACAAATCTATAACAAAAAATACTGGAAAGTACCTGTTATTTATGTTGGCTTCGGGGTCATCGGTTACCTGGGGTATAATTATTATACAAAGTTTAATAAATACAAAGATTCCTATTTGTTCAGGGCAGGGCTGGATACCGCAGTTACCGACTTTTTCCCGGAGATATTATCTAAGGACATCCTTTATGAAAACTGGAATTATTACCGGAGAAATTTTGAGCTGACCTGTATCGTCGGCAGCCTGTTCTATATTCTTAACATCATAGATGCGTCGGTGGACGGGCATTTGTATAAATTCGATATTTCGGATGACCTTTCACTGAAAATCGAACCGGATATGAATTCTCTTTCGTATTTCGGAGGCCGGAATGTTACCGGGGGGGTAAAACTTTCGTTGAAGTTTTGAAAATTTAAGTTATCCGAAATTTCTATTGATCTTTTTCTCTAGTCAGATCAAACAATTCCCATGTACGTTTTTTCTGATCAATAAAAGCATTTTTAAAATTAACGTAAGGCTTATCATTTTCACACTGCCTGAATTTTCCAATTAACAGGAATTGATTCAAGGGAGATTTCTGCTTTTTTTCAGGTGTTTCCCGCATGAATACACTGTTGTAGTTATTCACTGAAATATATAAAATTATCACTGTGTCTTCCAGATTTCCTTTACAAACTTCAAGAATCCTGCACTTATATACATCGCCCCACCCTATACTTCCTGTATATTTTGCAGTAAACCTTATGACCAGTTGCGAAGTATCAATTATTTCATCCTCCGCCATTGCTTTTTTTACGGAACCTCCGGTAAAGAATATTGCAAGAAATGTCAGGAGAAAAATTGCAGTTTTATTTTTCATAATGATCGGCTGATTACCAATTATGATGCCTGATCTAATTATTCAATAATAAATTTTCGTGTTACACTTTCTTTGTCAGTGATCACTCTTGTCAAATATATCCCGCTTGTCAGGTTTTCTACATTTACTATTGTTTCGGAAACTGAGGTATAAACTGTCTTAAGTAGTTGCCCTTCGAAATTCAGAATTTCTATTGTTGAATTTTGGGGTGCCCTGATTGAAAGGTACTCTGTGGCTGGATTGGGGAAGACATGAATTATCGGAGAATTGTTTTTCACATCTTCTATACCTGCCGGATCCCAGCCGGCCAGCCAGGCCCATAACCACCAGGCGGCATAAGCTTTTTGATTGGCATTGAGCGGCTCCGAATGCTGAGAAGTGCAATTATACCAGTCAACATCCACTGTGTGGGCATTTTGCCATTCCTGAGCCCAGTTACCAAGATAATCTCCTCCGGCAGAATAGTAATCGCAGTTATCATTGGCATGATCGTAATACGTACTGTCGGGGTCCCAACTCTCAATATCTGCAAAATCGTAAAGTATCTTATTATTGTTGATGCAATAATCTCTAATTAACTGGTTGGCAGCCTTGTTATTAGCTTCATCCCAGTAATCCAGGTGGCCCGTCATATAAATGAATTTTATGCCAAAATATTCGGTTTCCAGTTGGGACATCGGGGTGAAGTATTCACTGTCGAGCGTACCTGCGGTGTATTTCTCTTCCACCTGGCCACACCATGACCATACGATAACGTTGACATCAGCATTGGCGCCTGTGCCCCTGCCCGTGGCTGGATTCACGGTACCGAGATAATCATGGGTATTATCCACCCAATCAGGATAATAGCCGACATCACCATCCATGGCATAATCATGCAGATCCAACGCCCCTCCCGTTCCGTCGTTATTCCAGTCATAAAGATCTGTGGTATGGCCCAGCCCGTTCATAAAGGCAACCAGGCCTGTCATTCCATCGGTCAGCTGACTGCCATGTGAGGTATGGCCATATGCAATATGCAGGTTTTGTTTGGCGGCTGTTATGGCCGGTTCAGGAATATGGTTTATTCGGGTACAGCTATGATCAACAACAATACCTTGCGAAAAAGCCTGAAATGTAACATACATTGTCAGCGAAAAAAAGATCATTGCAGTTTTCATAAATAATTATTTTATATGAATTATACTCCTTGTTTTATTGATTGTAAATATACAATTTTTTTGTGAAAAGGTCAATGATTCCTTTGCCTTATTTGTGTTAATTTCAGGTTTTATTAAATATTACACCCGGTTCGGCGAAGGTTCTACCTTCGTCGAAACAATACTAACAGGCTCTGCCTGTGACAAAGCAATAATTTCTTGTTCGAAAATATGCAATTTAAAAAATTCCGGATTTTGCAAAAAAATGCACGCGTTGCGAACGCGCGCGTACAAGGGATTGTAAATGTGATACGATAAATAAATTTTTTAGTGCGAAGTTACAAACTTCGCACAACGAGGCTGCGCCATATAATATTTGAACACATTATTAAACCGGAACACCCGGTTCGGCGAAGGTTCTACCTTCGTCGAAACAATACTAACAGGCTCTGCCTGTGACAAAGCAATAATTTCTTGTTCGAAAATATGCAATTTAAAAAATTCCGGATTTTGCAAAAATGCACGCGTTGCGAACGCGCGCGTACAAGGATTTTGCAAAAAAATGCACGCGTTGCGAACGCGCGCGTACAAGGGATTGTAAATGTG
>DAOORA010000056.1:25570-31078 GCA_035389045.1 Bacteroidales bacterium
TTTGCAAAAAAATGCACGCGTTGCGAACGCGCGCGTACAAGGGATTGTAAATGTGGATACGATAAATAAATTTTTTAGTGCGAAGTTACAAACTTCGCACAACGAGGAGGCTGCGCCACGCACAACGAGGCTGCGCCATATAATATTTGAACACATTATTAAACCGGAACACCCAGCGAAGCATCGCTGTGTGATATTGACACCCGGCTATGTAAAAAAACAAAGGAATGAATGTGATGATATTATAGCGGATCGTTCTTTGTATAGCATTTCACCTAAGAATGCCCCTCAAGATGCCACAGTTCAACAAAAAATTGAGCAAAACAATTGTCATCAAACTCACGCAGGAAGCCGATACGTTTTTAAATTTTTACAAATTTCGCCTGAAGCAGAACCTTGTCATTTTTATCCAAAGCCAGAATGAAGTAGGTACCGGCTACAAAACCCTCCAGATCAATGGTTTTAAAAGCGGTATTCATTGTAAATTTATTGAGCAGACGATTGGACATATCAAAAATTTTGATAACGAATGTATTTTCGTTCCCCGGAACCTGAACATTAATTTTCTCATTTGCCGGGTTAGGAAAAATATCGAAATATGAAGTATGGCCGGCATCCGGGACCGAAGCGTTATTCTGTTTCATGATATCAACAATCAGGCCTTCAATGACGGTCATCCCATAGGGCATTTCGTCGGGAAGCAGATACCATCCGTTGCTTGAGCCTCCCCAGCCAAAATTGACATGAAAATAGCCGTCGGTGTTATAGCCATCTACTACAACATTATGGCCGGAACTGTTCGATTCATCGACAATTGCCAGATGTGCCGGAAGTGAATCTTTCATATTCTGGATGAGACGGGAATACAGGGCTGTATCGGTGTTCATGAGCAATTCCACGGTATTGCAGCCGAACCTGTGATAAGCATCCAGTGCCTGGCTGACACCGAATGTCCCTGAACCTGCCGAAGTATATACCTGCCTGGCTGCCACCCCGCAGGCAAACGACAATGCTGCTTTATCCTGGTTGGTGAGTGTGATATTATGCTGATAATGTAAATTAAGGGTATCAAGATATTCATTAAGCTGTGCGAAAGACGGGAAACCGTGTAAACTGTAATCATCGTCTATCAAAAAATTACGACCGGCATAATTATGATGATAATCATCGGCGTCATTGAAAAGGGTATTGTTGGTTGATTTATGATAATTGAGAATTTGTGCCATGGCGGTGGCCGGACATCCGACATAACTTCTGGCTGAGGTTACCGGATCGACAGGACACATCTGATTGTACGGAGCATTTTGTGTCCAGTTGGTTTCGAGCCATCCTCCGGTAGAAGTAGACCCTGCGGGAGGCCATTGCTGCGACAAGGCAGTGAGTTTTTCCGGGTTATAAATCAAGGCTTCCCACTGTCTTTTTATGTTTTCTATTGTTTGGGCCTGCTGTTTTTCCTTGTTTTCCAGACGTTTCCCGATATCATATTTCAGGATACTGAGGAAAGTTCCTTCAGCATCCAGATTTTCATCAAAAGAATAGGCAATCACCGGGGGCAGGTCATCATCGGCAGCAATGATCACATAACCCTTTGGGTTGAGCGTTGCCGCATAAAAAAACAGCATGTTTTCACCCCAGACATCCGTTATACCTCTGACCGAAAACTCATTTCCCTGTCCTGAACGGGCTATGAATGCATCAGCAACTTTGGCAGCAATTTCTGAAGTTACCGGTTCTGAATATGCGAACGGATGAGCTATCATTAAGCATTGTAATAATAATAATATTTTTATATTCATATTATTTTATATTATAGATATTATCTGATGGATTAATGTCGGGGATGTTTTCGTTGCCTAAGCGGACTGTTGTAACTTTATCCGGAATATCTCTTGTAATGATAATGTTGTCTTTTCCATCTTTCCAATGGTTTGCCGGAACATCATAACCGATATTGTTTCCACCGGCAGTGATGAATTCGAGGTGGACGGGCAATGGAAGGTTGCCTGAATTCTTTATTTCGACCGAACACCTCCCCTTTTCGCAGTTCACAGAAGAAATAGTCAGGTCAGGAGAACCCTGTTTGAAATACCATGCGTTCCAGAACCAGCTAAGGTTTTGCCCAGACACCGTATTAAAGGTGTTAAAGAAATCCCATGGTGTCGGGTGTTTGTATTTCCAGTCTTCCATGAATGTCTGCAGGCATTTAAGAAAAACCTCTTCGCCTAACTGCATCCTGAGCAACCTCAGTATCTGTTCGGCTTTTCCATAGTTAAGAATAAAATATATATCCCTGGTAAGGTAATTGGTGGGCGTCATCACAGCTGGTTCAAATTCGTTGCCGGCAAACAATGAATAGACGTAAGTAGTATAGGGCGCAACATCTTTTGAAGGTTCTATTTCTTTTTGAAGCTGTTCAGGCAAAAAAACAGCCATACTTTCGTCCATCCATCCGTAGCGGGTTTCATTTGTACCGACATAGAACGGGAAATAGGTATGCGTAATTTCATGTGAATGAGCATATACTGTTTCTCCCCTGTCAATAAAAGTGCCCACATTGGTCATCATGGGGTATTCCATCCCGTCGGAACCGTCAAAAATACTCATGCAGGGAAAAGGGTAAGGAATACCCGGTAGTTTTTCTGATAAGAAACGGATGGTTTTCTGTGCTATCACCATAGCTTCTTTATAATCAGTGTGTTCTGCATTATATGCCGTCTGGATGAATACCTTTTTCCGGCCTGCTCCGGCATCTATGCTGCAGGCCTCCCAGACATAATGATCGCTGAGGGCAAAAGCAAAATCGCTTACCTGATCCGCTTTATACTTCCATGTATTCCATGAAGCTTTTGTCGTCACATTACCTTTAAGGTAATCTCCGGTATGAGCAATAGCAAGAGGTTCTGACGAGTTCATTGCTTTCTGATAAGCGGCCAAACAGGATTCGGTCAGCACTTCCCCGGGGTTTGATAACATTCCCGTCGCCCATACCACATAATTACCGGGAACAGTGATCGCCACGTCGAAAGTGGCAAAATCGTTGTAAAATTCACTGAGTCCGTTATAATCATGTGTATCCCAACCGCCTATATCATCATAAACGGCGATCTGAGGGTACCACTGACCGATAAAGAATGCCGAAGAATCGTATTGTCCCATCCGTATCTGTGTTTTTGAGGGAACGCTGAAGCTCCATACGATGCTGATTTTGGTCCGGGATGCCGGTTTCAATGCATCATTAAGGTTGATGAACATATTGGTTCCGCTTCGGTGGATTTGCCGGTCAGCAGCATCTAATGAAATGACTTTATCATTGTTCATAACACTCCTGATGACCACCCCGTCGGTGAGGTCATCAGCATTTACATCGAGAATTCTGGATGTTCCTTTTTTAAACAGATCCTGATAAAGTCTTACGACAATTTTTTTCAGTGTATCCGGACTGTTGTTATAGTATATAATTTCTTCCTTTCCTTCAACAATACCGGTTTCAGGCCAAAATTGCACTTGTATTTCATAATCGGATTTGTTCTGCCAGTAGTTTTTACCTGGCTTACCATCAGCAGACCTTGTTCCTGAAAGATATGCCTGCCTGACCTCCCTGTTGACAAACAGTTCATCCTGGGCAAACGCAATACCGGTATACACCCAGATCCACATAAGAAGGATTTTTTTCATGCGTATGAATTTGGGTGTAAATTTAATCAAATATGATTGGCTGGCTCTTGATTATAAAGATTTAACAGATTTGCTGAAAAAACTTTTTTTATGAACACGCAATCAGGCTGAATATTTACCTGTATAATGGATTATTATTTTCCTGATACCTGGAAATAAGTGATTGATAATCTTTTTTGGAAAATTTAAACAGATAATAATTGTTTACCTGCTGAGGGTAATAATTTTCATTCTTTAATTTGCGCCAGGCTTCATCATTAAGGGTTTCATCAGATATAAAAATATTTATAACAGCCTTATCAGGAAGATCAGTAACAGGTATTTCATCAAAAGAGGAGACATGATAAATCCATTTCCTTGATAATTCATAATACAGATACAGATCCTGAGGCATTTCGTTTTTCAGATACATATGCGGAGGCTCCTCTTTATAATCGGGGGAATAAACTACATCGTAAAAATCAGTATTGTTTTTAATAAACAAAGCAATTTTATGCTCTTCGTGGCTGATACTGGTTTTATAAAAATCCATTGCAATGCTTTTTATCCAGGTGAAAAAGATAATGAGTATAGCCGTGGCAAATATCAGCCAGACACCTGAACATTTTTTACCAAAATTTTCTATTTTATCCTGAAATTTAATGTAAATCAAACAAAAGAAGGTGAACAAGATAAAAACAAAAACGAGATTATACTTTAATAGTGACCAATTATGTGTAAATGCATGATTCGGAAACGTGATGGTATGCATTACACACGAAAAAACTATGATACTCAGAAAACGGACGATCATGCGGATTTTTTTGTCGGCAATAACCTTAAAAAGGAAAAATATACACACCAAGAACGTAATCACTAAAATTGGCACAAAAAAACATGAAAAATCCTCACAAAAACGGCCCCAAAGTGTACCCAGAAATTCACCATTATCCCCGGAGATACTGGTTCTTTGCAAAAATTTATTTAATAACTGATCCCGGTTAATGGGGCTGGCATAAAACTGTAAAATATACAAAGACACAGCTGCAAATGTACTTAAAATCCACGCCCATGTATTCGATAATAATTTATATATAATCGTTTTATTTGGATATTCCTTAAAAGTATGAATAACTCTAAAAATTATTGCGAAGAACAAAATAAACCAGAAATAATAATCCGTCAATATTCCATAAAATACAAGCAGACACGACAGAATCTCTAATAAAATTTTGATTGTTCTGCGTCTGATGGTGCAGATCAAAAATTCAGCAAGTATAAAAATGACCGATACTAATATGATAGCCTGATCTGTAAAAAACTCATTTCTCATAAATAAGTAATTAAGCGGGAGATAAGCCCACAGGCAGGCCAGTATGATTGGAACGGAAATTTTTAATAAGCGGGATTTTATTTGGATGAAATGCAGGACGCTGTATAACAGCAGGCTCAAAAATAATACAGACAGGTAAAACTCAAAGATTAAAAAGTATTTGATCGTATAAACTGAGGCTTCCCTCACTCCTCTGATTTTCTCAATTACATACAAGGGTACTAAATACCCGGGAGGATAAGATATATAAATATTGTTATCTATTTCTTTTTTACCGATTTCAACAGAGGGATAAAGATTATTTAAGAGGAATTTGTTTTTTATTGCTCCATCCTTCAACCAATTATTGAGGAAACAAAGCGAAATATGCGTATTAAATTCACACCAGCCGAAATCAGTTTTCTGCGTGTCAACCAATTGGTCTTTATGCATTGGAACAATGGCCACCACGCCAATAACAAAAAATGGCTCACGTAAAATTTATGGGGAGAAGTATTATTTTTGGCGGCAAAAACAATTAA
>DAOORA010000057.1:0-24612 GCA_035389045.1 Bacteroidales bacterium
CACAGGTGAGCGGCAAATATTCGGTCGTATTTTCGCAACATAACCTGCCGGCCGGTATGTACACCTTCAAACTTGAATTTTCCGGTACTAAAGTATCCAAATGCATGGTATTAAAACTAATCCATTAAGGAAATGGCCTGTGATTAGTAATTTTTTGAATTGCTTAATAAAAAAAGACCTGACATCAGGTCTTTTTTTATTCCTCTCAGTTATCTGGCAAAATAATCATCGAATGTGTAGCTGTGAAATCTCTCGTTAACCCTTCAACGACGATCTTGTAATAATAAGTACCGCTGCTAAATTTGGAACTGTCAAAGCGAAGATGGTATTTTCCTGCTTTTTGCCGGCCCGACACCAACGTTTTAACTTCCTGACCTAAAACATTATAGGCTTTAAGAATAACATTCCCATCTTCAGCTAATACATAGCCAATTTCAGTTTCTCCGTTATAGGGATTGGGATAATTCTGGCTTAATTCAAAATCATGTTCTGTTGAAATCCGGATTTCAGGATAACTCAAATAGACATTGTCCATGATTTCCGCTGTTATTTCTGCAAATTCACTCTGTGCATCCAACATTAATGTGATGGTGTCATTTTCTGATGCTATTTCGCTGACTTTTAAATGGAGCACACACAACGCCTCATTGTTGTCAAATATTGCCGGCGAAATGCTGTCCCAGGCAACGATGATCTTGCCTTTTTCAGCCCTGAATAAAAACCCGGGGAGTACTGAAGTGATGGCTTCAACCTCAACAATGTGTTCCGGGTAATTTATTAGTAATGTAACTGCTGCAGGGCTAATGGCGTTTTCACATAAAACCGGAAGATCAATATTTCTACTTCTGCCTGAACTGATCTCTCCTTTTTTGATCAGACTGACACCTGATGATTTGATAAATACAGGCTGATAAGATCCGTTCACATCTCCTGCGCACAAAGTTTTTATATCATGAATGATATTGCTATCGGTGACATAAAGCGTATCTTTCAGAAATACAATATCATTTATCTGAAAATTATCAATCTGCCCTACGACACGTCTCCTGATCAATAAAGCATCCGTGCTTGAAATAGTATTGGAATGATTAACATCAGCGGCGGAATCCTGCAGTCTGTTCAGGTCAGTCAGGCCAATAACTGCCCTCCGAACCAATAAAGCATCCGTTGAATTTACGCCACCCCATGGAAAATCGGCATAAGCATTAATTAAATAGGTATTCTGAGGTTTATTGCCGAAATCGTAAGTTCCGTTAATACCGGTAAATACAGAATCTTTTTGGGCACCTTCAATATCACGTAAATAAACCAATGCATTACTTATAGGAGTATTCAGAATGTTCTGATAAGTAACAGCACCGGATATTGCCCGGGGATTACCCAGAAAAATTGTTCCTTCAGTTATATTCTTCATTGGCTCAGTATTACCCACATGATCCCTGGCAATCGAAAAAAAACGGTATTCAGAATTCTCTATGCCGATAATATGTGCCACATTTCCTAAATTATATTCACCATATAAATAATATGGTCCGCCATCTTTCGAATAATAGAGAAGATACTTCTGAATCCCGCACCCGCCAACATCATCCTGTCCGGTAAATGACAGATCGGCAGTACCAGGCGAGGTCAAAACCAAAGTATCAACTGTAGTCGAAGGTGGTAAGGCATCAATAACATTAAACCATTGATTGGTATTTATAGGTTCATTAACGTCAAAAATAATTTCTGCTTTAACCAGTACTGAATCACCCGTATTATCAACTGCTTTAGGCTTCACTGAAAAAGTGACATACCCCTCACCTGAGTGTATGCTTGTGTCATTAACAGGCAAAAAACCTGTTTGGGGATCATTAGGAGGAAGGCCGGTTGCGGGGTCAACAGACTGGAATATCCAGAATGCTTCCTGATTAACCATATCCAGTCCCGCGATTATGTCTACATATACATTTAGCGATTCAGTCACATCCAATCGCATGGAATAATAAGGGGTTCCCGGCGGCACTGAAAAGATAAAATCTCCAAATCCGAAATTGCCTATCTGTAAAGAATTCATGTCAATCTTGTCATTCAGCGGTACTGTGATTTTAACCTCTTGTGCGGGCGCCGTAGCGAAATCCGGGTCATTTTCATAATATACAGTGTAGGACAACTGGTCGTTGACCGATACCCATTGTTCTTCGGCATATCCTGCTGGTCCGGCAATGGCATTGGGGTCCTGTGAACATTCCACGGGGATAAATAATACAGAAACACATGAACTGGCGCCACATCCATTGGCATCCGTAACAGAACAGCAATAAGACCCTGATCCTGATACGGAAAGAGAACCTCCCTGCCAGCTATAACTATAGGGAGGTGTCCCTCCTGAAGCCATTGCATATAAATCTGTTTCAGGGGGGGCCGGGTCATCGCCACAATAATAAACAGATGCATTTCCGCCGGCGACTGAATTTGATAATTCCGGAGGACTGTTTATAGTGATGCTTGTTGTTCCGTGACAGCCGCTGGAGTCGGTTACGGTCACTGAATATGATCCGGATGACAGGCCAAAAGCAGTGCTTCCGGAACTGCCATTTGACCACCCATAGGTATATGGCTCACTTCCGCCAGATGCGGAAACGGTGGCCTTACCGTTGCTTTGGCCGTGACAGGAAGGCGGAGATGACGAGATGATTGACACCGGGAAGGCAATATTATTGGTTACTATTGCTACCGTGTTAGTTCCGTTGCAGCCATTTGAATCCGTGACCGTGACGTTGTATTCACCAGCATCCAGATTCGTTAGGGTGGAATCGGTTTCACTGTTTGACCAGGAATAGGTAAAGGGCATAGTACCATCACCGGGCGTGACTGTTGCGGATCCGTCGGACGAATTGTCGCAACTCTCGTCTGTCTTGGTAATAGTAGTAGGTAAAGTATTCATTGACAGTTCGATGTCCACATTGATTAAATCAATGCAGTTTACAGAATTTGTTATGATAACATTGTACTGCCCCTCGGCCAAACCATGTATACTGTCGAGCGTATCGCTGGTATTCCAGAGATAAGAAAAATTTGCCGTATCCCCCCTGATGATTTCCACCCAGGCTGAGCCGTTAGAATCACCTGCACAAGTCACGTCTTTATGTTTAACAACCGTTGAGTCATAATCGTCGCCTACACCCACAGCATACCAGGCATTAATAACCCTTTTGGCATTATCCGAGCAGTTGCCGAAAAGATCAGTTGCTGAAATAAGGGAGTATTTTCGTGCATCTTTATAATTGGATGCAGGGGGAAGATACACGGTCAGTGTACGGTAGGCAATACTTGCCGCATCGTCGATGCCTATGCCGGTAACATTGTAATCGTTTCCCAGGTCATTAGTACCTGCTCCTCCTTGTGAAAGCAGGTAAAACCAATACGCGAGTACACCGCAATTAAAATGCACACCACCGTAATCGCCTGCCAAATAATACCAGTTAGTCCCGTGATACGTATCAGGAAGACCATATGTTTCGGGCGAAGACATGGAACGGAAGGGAGCAGCCATATCTTCCCCGATAGTCCAATTGGCTGAGGCAGGTTTTGCATAAAACTCGATACTTGTACCAAAAATATCTGAAAATCCCTCATTGAGAGCCCCGGATTCATCCTGATAAGTGAGGTTTGCTGTTTTCTCGGTAAGGCCGTGTGTTATTTCATGCCCAACAATATCAACAGCAGTATAGGGCCCGTTGGCAGCATCACCATCACCATAAGTCATGCAGGCTCCGTTCCAGAATGCATTTAGATTATCCGTTTGTGAAGAGTGAATTAACGGAAGATTGGCATGAACATAATTTATGAGCTTAAATCCGCTGCCATCAATACTGTTGCGTCCAAATTTACCGAAAAAATAATCATACGATCTTTCGGTAGCCCAGTGGGCATCAGTTGCCACTTCATCCTGCTCCGCATTTACGTTGTCCCAGTAATTATTGGTGTCGATAAAATCAACCGCGGTCCCGTAATTTCCGGTCATCTTCATATTGTAAGTTTCAATGCCATTACCTCTAAGTGTTTCACGCAAACGGTAATAGGTCAGGGGTACTCCGGTGGAAGTATCCGTCATCTTTTCGGCATGAATCGGTTGAATACCACTGTACTTTGTAACCGCTGTGCCTGGATCATTGATTGTGTGTATCCTGCTCAGTTCCAAAAAAATTTCCCCATTTTGTGCATCGACAAAAATATACGATCTGCTCATTGGTTTATGAGCATAAATATCAAACCTGTACGCCAGCTTGTATGATGATGAATTATTATCCGCCAGAAAAATCAGCTTCCCAGACGGGAAATAGGTAGCACCAGGGTCGCCTGTGAATTTCTTCAGAAATATTTCTTCACCGGGGATTTCCCATTTATATTCGATGGCGTTAACATAAGAAACAGCGCTTGCAAGTGCCTGTGATTCGGTCATGGTCTTACTGTTGGAAACATTCACCGAGGAAATAATTTTCCCGTTAAAAGAAAACACTTTGCTGTCTTTGGTATGCACAATAATATCTTTTTCAAAAATTTCTATTCCCTGAAAGGTTTGGCCATACCGGTAATGCACCTCCCCCAAATTATCTCTTTCAGTGCTTTTCAAGACAAATCCCATTTCGGGTGACAAATTCAGTGATTTGGACAACCACTGCTCCCATTCACCGAAACTGATCTCATTGCCGGCTTTTAGTTTTATATATTCAGGCAGGTCCCCATTGGCTGCATAATCAATGCGAGAAGCTCCTGTAATCTTTTGTTCTGCTTTGTGTGTATTGTAGACCTGGGAAAAACTTTCATGCCCACAAAAAAGAAACAAGAATAATATGATAATAAAACGATTTATCATAGCCAGCTTTGTTGAAATATTCTTTTTGATTTTGGTTTTCATATTTATTTCTTTTTAGGAGAATTTGAATTATTTATATTGGACAAGGTACCCCAAGCCGGCAATGGTTTTAGCATAAATCGTAACGGACCCGTTTACCCCTGGCCTTAATAGTCCGGAAGGTCCGTTATCTTCCTTAAGCGGCACAAGCAGGACATGATGCATATTGACCAGCTGGTCAACACTTAATGCAATAGGAGAAGCGGTAAGGCTTCTGACGGTCACTTCGGGGTTATAAATATTGGTATTGCCAAGGTTTGCAAACTCTATGGTAAAGCTTGTCACCCTGTTCGGGCGTGATGAAGGAGGCGCAATGATATTTACACCAAGTTGGGTTGCTGTACCGGCAACAACCTCGAATCCTTGCTGAAGTGAGGTCGTGTCCCCATTGGATTTTTCAATTATAAGATCAAAAACAGCCGGTTGGATGTCCGTGAGGTCAAAGGTCGCAAACACTTTAGAGTAATCAACATACATAAGGTCATTGGCTGCAATTACGGTTGATCCGTTTTCAAGTCGTACTTCCATATCGGGATCAAACTTTGATCCGGTGATCTCCAGGGTGACAGTTCCGGTATTTCCGCCGGTAACAGGATTCAGCGAAAGAATCTGAAATACAAGGATCTCGGCCTTTACTTCGATATGCTGCTGGTTCCCCGTCAGGGTACTTCCGTAAAGTAGCATATAATAGTTTCCGCTGAAAAGCGAGGACACGATAATATCCTGATTCCCCGCGTAAGGATTTCCGCTTGAAAAATCATGGATGATCCGTGTCGGCATATCATCATGCTTCAGGTACATTTCGTTGGCACCGGAAACAGAATCAGCCTTCAATGTGGTAAGCATCGTTTCATTATTCTGAGAATAATCAATGGGAATACGGAAATACAAGTTCTCAAGATCATTCAGTGTGTCCGACAAAGTAACACCAAGAGGTAATTCACGTATATCGGCAAATATCATTTCGCTTGCCGCTGTACTATTATTATTTTCATCAGTTTCATTAATTCCGTTGAGTACATCCGTCCTGACAAAGACATAGTACAACCCATAATGAAGGTCATTGGCTTTTGCTGTTACACTTCTTAAGATCTCTTCGTCAGTGCCCAGACTCACACCCGACTGGAATGATCCGAACAACACATCTCCAATATCCCAAACCGGATCATCGGAAAAATACACCATGTCTTTTACAATCCCGTTAGCCGGGTTCTGTCCGGTATTTCTAAGTGTCCATTGAATTGTCGTTGTTTTTCCAACGACAACCGAGTCCGGATGAGTTATTGTTGAAACAACCAGGTCGGCCGGAGGTGGTTGAGATACAACCACAAAAGAATAGTCCGAATTATTGGTTTCGGATGATTCATATAGGGCATCTGCGGCATCAGCCATGATCAGCATGACGTAATTCCCTGACAGATTATTGGGCAGGGTGATTTGCAGTGAATCAGTATATGTTTGAGATGCACCAATCGCCTCCATTCTCGTCTTTGATCCGATCAGCAGGTCACCGGAATTAATGACAAGATCAGAAGATAAATAAATCTTATCGGTCCACGAGTTATTCTGGATAACTCCCGGTCCAAGGTTTTGAGCCGTCCAGGTTATAGTAAACGGTATGCCGGTAACGGCCTGCAAGGGCACTGTAAACAAGGTCACTTTAAGGTCCGGCGGAGGGGTAAGTGAAATATGAGTGGTTATCATTGGGCCGTATATAGATCTTGCCCTACTGTTGTTTGACAGATTGGCATCGCTGTTTACCCGCTGATAATCGGCAACAACCAGCAAATAATAATCTCCGCTTACCCCGTTGGGTATAACAAATGACTGACTGGCGCTGTAACTTTCTTCATAGCCCAACTGCCCGTAATGATAACGTTTGCCGAGGTATAAGTCTGTATTCTCATTCCAAAGGCTGTCGCCGGATAAATAAACCGCATCGTACCATGAGGAAAGAGTACCTGCAGGGGCAATATTTTTCACGGACCAGTATACACTAATTAATTGCCCTGAATATGCCGAATCAGAATTAATAACACTCAAAACAGTGATATCAGCGGGAGGAGGCGGATTAATGAAAAGGGGGTCACTTTTAGAAACGTTGTTATATTCCGTGGTGTGTTCAAAAACAGTATCCTCTGCATCGGCAAAAACATAAATATAGAAAATCCCGCTGCCAATTCCGCCAGGCAGATTGACAGAAGTGTTGATTTCATAGGTTGAATCGACAGCCAGTGAAAACGACTGCACAAAAGAGCGCAGGAATACCGACGACCCCGGATCCCAGTCAGAAACCGGTGAAATATATGCTTTGTCGATCCATGTTTTATCTATGATGCTTTTTGTACCTGTATTTTTTACGGTAATAATCATGGGAATTTGCTGGCCAGCCATCGCAGAATCTGTTATTTGAATGTTGGTGACCTGAAGATCTGGCCAGGCATTTATTTCAAGGTAAATTATAGAATCGGCAACATTATTGTTTTTATTATATATTTCATCAATATTGTCATTGAAGTCGGTGAAAACATGAATATAATAATCACCTTGTATCCCTTCCGGGATAAAGACCATTATTTGACTTGTGATACTATCGCCGGGATGCAAAGTACCTGTAAAACCCTTATCGGCCAATAACGTATTCGCACCCTGATAATAGGACGAATAATACGATAAGAAAACCCTGTCATGCCAGGTTTTATTAAGAACTGATGAGGTCCCATTATTTTTCGTCACCCATGTTATGCTGACAGAATCCCCTGTATTTGCGGAAGAAGGAATCTGCAGATGCCGCACTATCATATCCGGCCTCAGAATCTGTATGGTGCCGGCGCTATGGCCTATGTTGTTCGTTTCAGAATAATTCTCATATATCTGGTTATAACCATCCACATATACAAAAACATAATACGTGCCGGGTTTAATGGAATCCGGTAAACTGACATTCACCTGTCTGCTGGCGGTTTCACCGGAGCCCATATCTGCACTATAGTTCAGTACCGTAATCTGAAAAACCGAATCGGGATCAAAGACGGGACTGTGCGAAACCATGATCCTGTCAGTCCAGTTCCGGTTTTGCACCATACCTGAACCGGTATTTATGACTTTCCAACTGACAGGAATGGTCTGTGTTCCGCTATCAGCAGCTGGAGCATTAATATCGTATACGGCAAGGTCAGGCTTATCAATCAGGATGCTGCTGGGACTTCTTGAAACATTATTGTATTCGCTGCCATTTTCAAAGATGCTGTTGCTCCAATCGGTATAAATATATACATAGTATGACCCAGACAAACTGTCTGGAAGCAAAACTGATTGTGTATGACTGATGCTGTCACCAGGCAGCAATGTCAATAAAGTATGATGAAGTTCGACGATCTGAATAACAGAATCCGCCTGGTAAACCGGGGATTTCGAAACAATAATTTTATCTGTCCATGTTTCATTATTTAATTTCCCCGGACCGTTATTTTTCACCATCCAATGAATATCAAAAGCCTGGCTGTTATTATTCGTCAGTGGGCATGCAATATTAGCAACGACAAGGTCGGGATTTACGATCATAACAGGATCATCACTCCTGAGCATGTTATTGTTTTCATTCCCGTATTCGTATACATTGTCATTTATATCCGTACTTATATAAACATAGTACAGCCCTGTTATATTCTGAAAAAAACTAATCTGTTTGGTCACCGAGTAGCTGCTATCATGAGGAAGTCCAATAAGATTAATGAATTTTTGACCCAGATTAAACGCGTGGTTATTGTCAAAATAAGGCAATTCGGACAAGTATATATTATCCTTCCAGTTGTTCACCACAGGAGGTGTTGCTCCCTGATTCTTTACCGTCCATCCGATGACAAAGGAGTCTTTATGGCTTATTGTGTCCGGTGTAAAGATATCTGTAACAATCAGGTCGGCAGTCGGAGTAAGAAACACCTCCACCGGGTTGCTTTTTGTCGTATTATTACTTTCGTATACATATTCAAAAACCTGATTATTAATATCAGTAGTAATATAGAAATAGAAGGTTCCGAAAATATTGGGCGGTATAATCACAGATTTTGTACAGGTATATGAGCTGTCGGGATTAAGTATTCCCGTATGGCTGAATATCCCGAGATTATAAGCCGAATCGGTGTTCAAAACAGAATCTGAAGAAAGAAAAACCTTGTCTTTCCAGCTGCTCACAATGGTGTTGCCATCTCCGGTGTTCTTAACTGTCCAGGTAACGTTCACCGGCTGTCCGGAAAATGCATTGGAAGGGGGAATGATGGAGTTTACTATCAGGTCGGGTTCAGGAGGAACCGGAAAATTAATTTCTTTATAAAAGAAATTGTCGTGGTACGGAGGATTGTCTGATATTTCAGGAACGATATTCACAAAACTTCCGGTATGGGAAAATGCCTTGTTATAAGGCGGTGGATTATAGGGCACTGGAGGTCCTGAAGGCGGCCAGGACATTAAACAGGCATCAAGAGCATCCGTCACAACAAAAAGAAAGTACGTACCCATCAGATTTGCAGGTATTTGAATCTGTTTTGACTGCACATAACTTTCACCAGGGCCGAGATAACTGATATTAGGAAACTGCCCCAGTAAAATATCTTCCTGTTCTGCTATCCTCACGTCTATATCTGGTGAAAGCCAGACCCTGTCCATCCATATGTTTCCCGGCATTGTTTCCCATGCACCATCATTTTGGACCGTCCAGCTGATGGTCATCGGCTGACCTGCAACAGGCTGTGAATTTGATATTCCTGTCACATGAAGTTCCGGAAGTCCTTTGAGTGAAAAAACCTGTATGGGCCCCTGTGTCTGAGCACAAGGGTTTTTGGCAGCCACCCTCCATTTACAGGTATCCCCGAAAGTAAACAAACTGCTACCGTCGAGCATATAATTAATCTGGGTCAAATCGGAAACTACTGGTGTATTGGGCTGTGTTTCCTTGTATTTCCATATATACAAGTCATACAGGGTTGCATTTACAGCGGGGCTCCATGAAAACTGAACCGGGAATGAAATATCAAATGAGCTGTCTGCAGGCAGCATATTGGCAACAGATGCCGGGGGTGTGGAATAAACAGTAATTGTCTTGCTGACCAATACGGTATCCAGATCATCTCTTACTTCAACGGAGTACACTGTGTTTATAGTGGGATTGACCTGCACTGCCGACTGAGCAGAAGAAAAACCGGGAGGATCAGACGACCAGTTGTAAAGGTAATTTCCCTGCCCGTCGGCCGCCTGAGCAGTCAGTAAAATAGATTGACCGGCACAAATAGCATTCACAGTGGACATGATATTCGCCGATAAAGAAGGAGTTACCCGCCCGTTCAGGTAAACCACGTCAGGCGATAACAGATTACCCTCAATATCCGCTATTTCACAAGAGGTCAAAAAAGAAATATCGCTGGTACCGCCATTGTATTTGAACCTCATATCAAAAAGTTTTCCGGTTCCAATGGTCACGCCGTTAACATCGTACCATGAAACAGCGATCGTGATGCTGTCAATCTTATTGATCAAAGGATAACCCTGAAGTATCAATGGATGAATATTCAACACCCTTCCATAATTCAGCACGGTATCCGAAAACCTGATGAACAGGGTTATAGCGCCGGTTTCAGGCAGGCCGGAGGCTCTGACAGCTATATCAATGCTGTCACCCGGGTGTCCAATCACAGTATCTGCGTATATTACCGGTGATTGAGCATATGCCGGCAGCAGATATATAAAGATCAGAAAACTCAATAAAACATGCAGCTTTGCTATGAATTTTTGAAATATCCTGTTTGCTGATTTTATATCGGCCTTATCTGTTCTGATTTTTCTCATGATTTTTAATTTTAAAACCAGTATTAATTTTCTTATCGTACTATCATCATTCTGCGTGTTTCCTCAAAAGTTTGCTGAGCGCCCGCTGCATGCAAACGATAAAAATATACCCCATGTGATAGTTCTTTTCCGTCAATTTGTATCTCGTTCCAGCCCGCAGGTAGTTTATGAAATGAAATCGTTTTTATTTCAACGCCCTGCATATTTATAACACTCACATCTGCTGATGCTTCCTCAGGTATGTAGAACCTGACCATGGTTGTTTCGGAGAATGGGTTGGGCACATTGTCCTCCAACTTAAACCCGATAAAATTTTCGGTAACATTCAATTGTGCAACTTCAAGCAACAACCCTTTAATTACATACCCTTCCCTATCGGCAATTTCACATTGTTCTGTCAGTGAGATGCAGATATCCGTTTTCTTTGTCTCCGGCTTAATCTTGCATTTCAAAGTTAACAGCACATTATTTTCAAGCTGCATTCCGTTTACATCATAGGCTGCCACAGACAGAATTCCGTTGTATACATAATATTCGATCTCGCTTCCATTCAGCAAAACGCCCGTAATATCAATAATATCTTCAGGAAAACGTATATTAAGTGTAACAGCGCCGGGCAAGATATTCTGATCCACTTTTATCGGCAGATTAAATGTTTCACCTGCAATCAGATTGGCCGATACAGGCTTGCAGGTAAGCACCGGTGAACCTTCTGCTTTCTTCATATTGTAAATGTTATATGACCCGTTTACATCCCCCATACATAATACCTTAATTAAAACATTTTGCTGGTTTGAATTAACCGTAAGAACCTTCATTTCAGACGTCCAGTCTCCTGCAGCAAAAGACGGTATCAATCCGATGGTCCGTCTGAGTATGAGCAGGGCGTCGGTACTCAGGATGGTATGGCTGTTATTCACATCGGCAGCATTAAGGTTTATACCGCTGAGTGCAGCGAGATTTACAATATGACGTTTTATTAGTAGGGCATCTGTTGCACTAATTCCGCCATGCATATAAGAAGGCTTCGAATAGAGATAATAAGTACCTTCAGTGATACTGTCGAAATAATAATTTCCGGCACCGGAAGTTAACACAGAGTCGATGAGAATATGTGCAGCGTCTTCAAAATAAACCCATTCATTTTGCATAGGAGTCAATAATGAATTACCATATACCACACTTCCCGTTGTCAGATAGGTTACATGAATATGCACCTTATCGCTTGCACTGCAGGAATGTGCATCGGAAACTGTTAGTGTATACGTAGTAGAACTGACCGGGCTGGCTAAAGGATTTAATATATCATTATCCGACAAAGAACCCGATGGCGTCCATAAAATCATATAAGGCAGGGTTCCTCCGGAAATGCTTCCGTTCAACACAATGGCACTGCCCTGGCCGATAACGGTATCGGTGCCGGCATTTACCGCAGGAAGAGGATTGACAGTCACAGCCAGAAATGATTCGGCGCCATCCTGGCATAGATTATGTCCCTTCACTGTTATATTTCCGGAAACTGCTGTATCGCTGTAATTTACAGTAATTGAATTTGTTGAACTTGTACCTGTTGCGCCGGATGGTAACGACCATATATAAGATACTGCATTGGCTATGACGGGTATCGTGTATGTCACATTATTTTTGCCTTGGCAGACACCGGCCCAACCTGAAATTGTTCCCGCAGAATCCGGGATAGCCTGAGGAGGTAAGGTTATTGTTATGGTATTGCTTGTGTCGGGGTTGTTTATGACATAAGGCATGTTTGAAGTCATCACACACAGTACACTGTCGTTATCGGCAGGAGTATAACTGAAGATGTCCCCGTCATTGATTTGATTTTCTTCCTGCATAAGAATGTCATTGACGTACCATTTAAATAAGGGGTTGCTACCTCCATTTAAGGGCACAGCATTACAAATGATCATGCTGTCCATACATGGATCAAATGAAGCGCATGAAATGCTCACAGAGGCTGAGGGAGGTGTAAGTGCAACTGCATGAACAAAAAACCGGGCATTTCCGCCGTCTGAAATGATTTGAACGGTATCTTCATAAACTCCGACATCAACAGGTTCAAATGTCACTTTAAGATATGCCGTATGTCCGGGCACAATAGTAAATGAAGTCTGATCAAAAGTAAATGCGGTGTTGTTATTCGTAATACCGGTAATGATGAGCGTGTCGCAGCCATAACTGACAACAGGCACAGAATCAGTGACAGAAGCGCCTGCAATGATAACATCCATGAAAAGATCTGTTTCGGGCAACTGTATCTGAGAAGCTCCTGACAAAACAAGGTGAACAGGAATAACAGCAGCGGAATGAAAAGGATCATTTGACAATACTGTGATTCCGCCATAATGTGAGCCATTGTTCAGACCTGATGTAATAAAAGATATCTGTACATTGATTGAGTCACCAATCGTCAGGCTGCCGCTTTCCGGAGTCACATTTATGCCTATCCGGTTGATATCTGCTCCGGAAACTACTCTCGAAACATTAAATAATATTCCGTTCTTACAATGATCAACACTGAAAGCAGTACCTCCGGCCGGCTCATTGAATTCCCATATTCCAAGTAATTCCGGCAATGTAGCAATATATGGCTCCTGGTAAAGGTTTGCTATCTCTATCGCTGTACGATATTCACTCCACATACGCACTTCATCCATTTCTCCATAGAAACGACTGGTAGCATTGTAACCCACTCCAAAACGCACATCGGTTATTGCTGATGGCCAGTAAGAATTATAACTGCCGTTAGTGCTCATATTCCCGTCAAAATATGTCCAGACCTTATTCTGGGTTATATCCCATGTCACTGCTACATGGTGCCAGTGGCCGGCATCAGCATTTTCGGCAATTGCATATGTTGCATAATAATTTCCGAAATCGTTCCCAAATCTCAAATATATATAATTATTATTCTGATAAATATTAATTCCTTTCCAATTACTGTTAAGACCTGATGTAGAAACTATTCCTCTTTGTCCGCTGATGGAATTTGTCTTCATCCAAAATTCAATGCATCCTTTGGGTGGCATCGGGCCAAAATCCCCCAACACAACTTCCGAATTACTGCCATTAAAGAACAGTGCTTTATCAGCTCCCCGGGTAACATCGCTGTTCCAGTTCAATGTATCGAAACCGGAATTTTTTACCTGCAGTAAACTGTACAATGTATCATCACAGATACTTGCACTCATGGGAATACTGTCGGGCGTGACGGCCAGCTCGGGACCTGCAGTAATGGTTCCATTGACATACAGCCGCCTGATTTCACTATTGTTCAAAACGCTCAAAGTATCGCTGTGGAAACCCAGTGTTAAGGAATAAAAACCGACTGTGATCAGCGCTGAATCATAGGGCATTACAAATGATGGGAATGCAGGCGTAAATGCCTGATCTGAATGGTTTATTGCCGTTATTTTCAATGAATCACAACCTGTATTATATATCATAAAGGTATCGGTAGTGGTTGCTCCTGCATAGATCGTTGGAAAATTTCTGATGCTGTCTTCTATCAGGATTTGTGGCTGTCCGGAAATAGAAAAACACAAAGGCACCAATAGTATTGGTGAAGCAGGGACATTGGATTCTATGATCAGATTCTGGAAATAATTTCCCGAACTCAGATCACCGTCAAAAAAAGTAATATCAATCTGAGAAGTATCCCCGGGAATGGTCATATTTGAGGTATCGCTCAATATCGCCCAGCTTCCGGTTGTCCCATTAATGTTTACTTCATCAATAGCCCAGTTATCATTACCTGATCCACTATGAGCTATCTGACGCCATCTGAATAAAGTTTGTACATTCTGAGCAGCAGCAGGAATCGGTATTTGAACAGCAGTAAAACCCGGATAGTTTTCAGAATCAAAAATCTGAATAACGACCCAGGTGGAACCATTATCAACAGAATACTCCAATACAATATCTTCGCCGGCATCTGCATTGTCACAGGGACTTGTCCCCGTAGCGATCATGAGGTGGAAAGAAATAGTTCCGCCGCCTACCGTATTCAATGATTTGGTTATAATCTCCCTTGTTCCGGTCCCGTCAAAATACAATGCACCGGTTCCTGCAGCTGTTCCGCACCATGCGGCAGAAGTTCCATTCAGAACCTCACTCCAGTCGAAATAATCAATCCCGGCATCAAAATTATCAGACAGTGTCTCTGAAAAATAATACGAACATAAAAGGGTGTCATTCCCTGTATTGATAACATTTATGGTAGTCACAATGGTGTCGTGACAATTATTTGTACTCACTATGATACTATCAGGTGTTAATGCTATCCCGGGAGTTACAATTACGGTCGCACCGGCAAATAAACGCCTGATTCCGCTGTTACTCTGGATCGTTATGGTATCGTGGTATATACCCTGTATCAACGAATAAAAATCCGCTATAATCAGGGCAGTATCTCTCGGCATCACAAAGTCGGGATAAATAATCGTAAATGCCGAATCGGTATGGGTAAGCGATGTAATTTTCAAGGTATCACAACCGGTATTGAATATTTGAAAAGTGTCTGTTGCCGCCTCTCCGGCCATAACCGAAGGGAGATCCCCGATACTGTCATAGATCATGATTTGCGGATACCCGTTCAAAACAAGCCATGTAGGAATAAATGCATACGGATGTAACGGGTCATTGGTCGTTATTCCTATTGCTGAAATATGGGTCCCGCTGTTAAGTATACTGCTCACAAATGTCACCTGCACGGCGCTTGTATCTCCGTCAGCGATCTGCCCGCCGGCAGGCTGAAGGTCAATACCAGGATCCAATATCCCTGCTTCTGAAGCCACCCTTGTCACATTAATCAAAATACCGGTTTTATCATTATTAAAACTGTAAACAGTATCCCCCGACGGCTCGTTAAATTCCCAGGCTCCAATCAACCCTGGCGGAGGAGCAAACATACCCAGCCGGAACGAATTGGTTATTTCTTCACCGGAACGATATTCGCTCCACATGCGGAATCCATCAACCTCACCATTATAATGATAAGTCGTAGAAGAATAATATCCGATACCGAGCCTCACATCAGAAAACGCAGAAGGAAAATAAATATTAGCACTTCCGTTTTTCGTAACATTTCCGTCAAAATAGGCCCATACTTTGTTTTGTGAAATATCCCATGTGATTGCAACATGATGCCATTGGCCATAATCAATGTCATTACTGATCACATAAGAGTTATAATCACCATTATCATCTCCCATGCGTATGTACAAATAATTATAATTCTGATAAATAATCACTCCTCTCCAGGTACTGTTAATCCCGGATGAAGAAAAAATTATCTTATTTGCGGCGTTGACATTTGTTTTCATCCAGAATTCGACACAGCCCTGCTCAGGCATAGGCCCGAGGTCCCCAAAATGAACCTCGCTGTTACTGCCGTTGAATGATAAAGCATTGCCGGCGCCGTGGCTGAAATATGCACTCCAGTTCATGGTATCATTACCCGTATTTATGACCTGGAAATTTGAAATGATGGTATCATTACAGCTACCTGTAACCGCAGATAAACTGTCAGGAACCAATAGCAGCTGTGCTGTTGGCAGAATTGTCCCGCATACATACAAATGCCTTGTTCCGTTATTATTCAGGATAGTGAGTGTGTCACAATGAAGTCCCTGTACTAATGAATAAAACCCGACCGTGATCAGCGCAGAATCTTTGGGCAGAATGACAGAAGGGTAAACAGGGACAAATGCGGGATCTCCATTATTTACCGCTGATATTTTCAAAGAATCACACCCTGTATTATAAATCATAAAAGTCTTTATTGCTGAATCTCCAGCCTCAACAGAAGGGAAAACAGCGACGCTATCCCTGATAAGTATACACGGCAATCCTGTCAGGATAACCTGCGTGGGAACCACAACAAGATGCTGCAAAGGGTCATCAGTGCTAATCCCTATTACAGAATGATGAGTCCCATTGTTTAAAACACCTGTGACAAATGTCACTACAACACTTGCAGTATCTCCGACAGCCACAGTACCATCTACAGGATCGGCATCAATACCCGGGTTGCTGATTAGCGCTCCTGAACTGACCCGGGTAATATTTAATAAAACACCTTTAATACCGGAATTAAAACTATATGCAGTATCACCCGAGGGTTCATTGAATTCCCACAAGCCTGTCAGGCTGGCCGGAGGATCAAAAATACCTTCATGGTAAAAATCATTGATATCAGCCTCTGAGCGGATTTCGCTCCACAGCCGGAATCCGTCAATCTCTCCGTTAAAACGATAGGTTGAGGTGGTGTTGTAACATACGCCAAGCCTGACATCCGAAAATGCCAGCGGCCATTCAGGGTTATAGGTGTCATCAACTGCAACATTCCCGTCAAAATATGCCCAGAGTTTGTTTTGTGGTTTATCCCAGGTAACTGCCACATGGTGCCAGTTGCCAAAATCAACATTATCTGTTATGGTATGAGTGACATA
Organism: Bacteroidales bacterium; assembly: GCA_035389045.1. Lineage (GTDB taxonomy): Bacteria > Bacteroidota > Bacteroidia > Bacteroidales > CAIWKO01 > CAIWKO01. Next base: position 17,209 of record DAOORA010000057.1, read on the forward strand.
ATAATTCCCGGCATCATCGCCCACCCTCAAATACAGTATAGTTCCGCTCTGATAAATATTAATTCCTTTATAGGTACCGTTAAGCCCTGATGAACAAAAGACCCTTTTTGTTCCGGAGTTCACATTGGTTTTCATCCAGAATTCAATACAGCCTTTATCCGGCATAAGCCCGAGGTCACCGAACCGCACCTCACTTGTGCTTCCATTGAATGACACAGATTTTCCGGCACCATCGCTGCAATAAGCGCTCCAGCTCATAGCAGCATTGCCTGTATTTATTATCTGAAGGGCAGTAGAAAGAGTATCCTCGCAAATACCTGTGCTCACCGACAGGCTGTCGGGAACAAGCAAAAGGTGCGGCGTCTGCAAAATAGTACCGCTTACATACAGTTGCCGGGGTTCACTGTTATTCATAATTATAAGGGTATCGCTATGATAGCCTTGTATCTGTGAAGAAAAAATGACGGTGATTATTCCTGAATCTTTCGGTAGTACAAAAGTTGGAAAACCGGGTGTGAATGCCGGATCATCATTATTGACCGCTGTTATTTTCAGTGAATCGCAACCGGAATTGAATATTTTAAAAGTGTCTGATACCACTGCTCCGGCCATTATTGAAGGGAAGATCTCTGTAGTATCATTAAAAACAATCTGAGGCGCACCGTCCAAAACCAGCTGTAAAGGAATAAAATCAAGCAGATGCAGAGGATCATTTGTCGTTATTCCGATCAATAAATGGTTAGTGCCGCTGGAATAACCAGCGGTGTTCAGCGTCACGGCAACATGAGCTGTGTCATTAGGCGCCAGCAGACCACTGACGGGTAAAGCATCAATACCTGCATCCCTGATACCTGCACCTGATGTTACCCTGCCTGTGTAAAATAAAATACCTTTAATATTTGAATTTAAACTGTATACCGTGTCACCGGAAGGTTCATTAAATTCCCATAAACCTGTGAGGCTTACCGGAATATCAAATATTCCTTCACTGTATAAATTCATAATATCGGCAGCAGAACGACTTTCACTCCATAACCTGAACTCGTCGATCTCTCCGCTAAAATGATTGGCTGTTGTAGCGGCATAACCGACACCCAGCCTCGCATCGGAAAAAGCGGAAACCCACCGGGGATTATTACTACCGTTTTCATAAACATTTCCGTCAAAATATGTCCAGACTTTGTTTTGAGTTTTATCCCATGTAACCGCCACGTGATGCCACGTGCCAAACTGGACATTATCCGTGACTGTAAAAAAATAAGAATTTCCGGCATCATCACCCATGCGCAGGTACAGGCCGGCTCCATTCTGAAAAATATTCACGCCCTTCCAGTTGTTGAACAGACCTGATGATGAAAATACTTTTCTGGAGCCTGTGTTAACATTAGTTTTCATCCAGAATTCCACACTCCCTTTTTCCGGCATAAGCCCGAGATCCCCGAAATGAACCTCGCTGTTGCTTCCGTTGAATGACAAGGCTTTTCCGGCGCCATCCGTATAATATGCTTCCCATGTTAACGTATCATTTCCGGCATTAATTATTGTAAAGTCATTAGAAAGCGTATCATCACAAATATTTGTGTTGTTAGATAAACTGCCGGGAACCAAAGTTAATTTTGGTGTTGGCAAAATAACGCCGCTCACATACAGGTGTTTTGATTCACTATTATTGAGTATGGTGAGTGTATCTGTATGTAAGCCCTGTGTCAATGAAGAAAAGCTGACTGTAATCAGTCCCGAATCTCCCGGTATCACAAATGTGGAAAAATCTGCTGAAAATGATGGATCTGTATTATTAACAGCTGTTATCTTCAAAGAATCACATCCTGTATTAAATATTTTAAACGTATCTGTGATCAGATCACCGGCCAGTATAGAAGGGAAAGCCCTGATGCTATCCGTAAAGAAAACCTGCGATGTTCCCGATATAACCATCTGTACCGGTACAAAAACATTATGATGTAAAGGGTCATTAGTAGTTAAACCGACCACTGCGTTATGTATTCCGCTGTTAAAGCCTCCGGTAAAGCAGTTTACCTGAACCACAGCAGTATCTCCTCCGGCTAATATGCCGCTGGCAGGATTGGCATCGGTCTGCGGATCTGTAATCCCTGCACCCGAACTAACTCTGGTGATATTATATAATACACCTTTTATACCGGAATTTAAACTATAAACCGTATCACCTGACGGTTCATTAAATTCCCACCATCCTGCCAGGCCTGACAGTGGCACCGATAATCCTTCATGATACAAATCCATTATCTCGGAGGCAGAGCGGTTTTCCTTCCACATACGGAATCCGTCAACCTCCCCGTTAAAATAATAAGATGCTGATGCACTGTAACCGATGCCAAGTCTAACATCCGAAAACGCAGAAGGCCAATGCGAATTATAATCCCCGTTCACATTCACAATTCCGTTAAAATAGGCCCATACTTTATTTTGCGCAACATCCCAGGTGACAGCCACATGATGCCAATGACCATAATCAACGTTATTGGTAATGGTATATGAACCTGAAGCCCCGTTGTCATCTCCTATGCCTAAAAACAGATAACTTCCTGACTGGTAAATGTTTACACCTTTCCAGTTACCGTTAAGTCCCGAAGTTGAAAACACCCGTCTGGAACCTGAGCCCACATTAGTTTTCATCCAGAATTCGACACAACCTTTTTGGGGCATTTGCCCCATATCTCCGAACCTGACCTCACTGGTACTTCCATTGAATGACATTGCTGTCCCTGCATCTTCCCCGCAATATACGTTCCACCTCATCGTATCATTGCCGCTGTTTATCAGCTGAAACGAACCATTGACAGTATCTTCACAAACAGCCGTACTCATTGAAATACTGTCGGGGTTCAATGTCAGGTAAGCTGCCGGTAATATGATCCCGCTGACATATAGTTTTATCGTTTCACTATTATTCTGGATGATGAGCGTATCATTGTGAATCCCCTGTGCCAAAGAAAAGAATTTTACAACGATCAGGGCTGAATCCCTTCCGGCTATACAGGAAGGGTAAACAGGATTAAACGCAGGATCAGTATTATTCACAGCGGTTATTTTCAGGGTATCGCATCCAATATTATAGATCATAAATGATTCTTCGGCCGATTGTCCGGCCTGTATGGATGGAAAGATTTTAACGCTGTCTTTCACCAGAATCTGCGGAAGTCCCGTGACAATAAAATACAACGGAACCACCATGATTGACGTTAAAGGATCATTAGATTCAATTATTAAATTTTGCGTATGAATTCCGGCAGTTAATTGTCCTACGGTAAATATTATTTCAACTGATGATGTATCTCCTGCAGCAATGGTGTCCCTTGTCTGGCTTAAAGAAGCCCACTTATTTTCGACGCCGTTAATTTTAAGTTCATCAATGACAGCACCCTCAAATTCCGCTGACCCATAGGACTCAAACATAAAGCGGAATTTGATATAATCGCCGTTTTCGACATAACTGCTCAGTGGAATTTTCACCGGGTTCCATTCCCCGGTGCCGGTCAAATCGGCAACTGAATACCACAAACCTCCGTTGACACTAATCTGGGGGGATAAATAATCATTCCAGGTATCCAGATTTAATTTCACCATAAATTGTATGCCGAAACTATCTTTATCAGCAATATACAGTGAATCTTTTAATTGAATATATTTTTTCCAGTAGTTTTCATAATTCCCTGAAGGCCCTTCGGTCAATCCGTATGCCCCGGTGTAACCTTGCGCGACACTCCAATTATCGTCTGAGCTCCAATTATTCAGGCCGTTCTCAAAATTTTCGTACCATTCATGCCTTATCGAATAATACAAAGGTTGGAATCCCACATTGACAAGTGACAACCATGATGTCTGTGTTGCAAAACTATCACAGGATGTTATCATTCCGAAAACTGTATCGGGAATGGCAGATATCAAAGCAGGAGGCGATAAGGCAAAAAAACCGCTTGACAGGGTGTCGTTTGTATGATCCATATCGCCGGGCAAACCGGTATAAACAGTAATGGTATTGTTTAGCACCTCCGGCATCACAGGAGGCAGAATGACATTTGTTTTTTGTTGAGGTAACAACAGCCCGTTCCAGGTATAAGATACCGGCGGTTTATCATTTAAAACGTAAGTGATCGGGATCTGATACAAAGTATCATAACCATTGTTTTTTAAGTGAACAATCACACTCTCTGCGGCAGACTGGTATCCGATATCATCCGGATTAACAATACTCAACAGCTTTACATCTTTCTGCAATGCGGGTAAAACATTAAAAGTATAATCCTCTGTCTCGCCATAATATAACTGATTGCAGGGATCGGCAGGCGCTTCATATCCATAGTCTTCTCCCCTTACGCGCATGGTATGAGCACCGGGCAGAGCATAGCCGGGAACAGAGAATTGTGCTGTAATAGTCAATTCCTCATAAGGATTGTCTTCAGAAATCACTTTTTCCGGATTTTCATAGATTCCGTTATCGTTAAAATCAATCCACACAGCATATGCCAGGGCATAACCATAGGATGTAAAAGTCATGAAAATCTGCTCATACTGAAAACCCGATAAAGTATCGGAACTGCTGAAATCAGCATACGACCAGGAAGAACAACCGGTGCTGTTGTTTATATTGGTTTCTCCACCGCTGGAAGTGATATTGCTGATCCATTCATAATCACAGGCCGCATCTGAAATAGCCGGAACACAATAACAGGAAACAAGGTCATTCATTTGTATATGAACAGGATTGGAAAAACCGGTACTCGAATCGCAGGAACAATTAACCGTACAACGATAGTAAGACGGAGCCGGCTGCGAGGTCATCAGATTATCCGTTGTATCACTTGCAAGATCTGTCCAGTTGACACCATCCTGCGATGATTGCCATTGGTAGGTAATTCCAAATGCATCAACATGGTACTGCAAGCTTACCGTAAAAGTGTCTGCCGGACAAACAACACTTAAATCAGTAAATGTATTTCCGGGATTGGCAGGCCCTGTACATGGCACAGCGGCAAGTACTGTAAAAGAATAATCTTCCGTTTCGCCGTAATGCAGCTGATCACAGGGATCGGCAGGCGCTCCGTTACCATAAAAATCACCACGGACACGCATCCTGTACGTTCCGGGAGAAACGGAAAGGGGGATCATGAAACTATCCGTTACAATTAAATCCCCACCTGGATTGTTGTGTGCAATGACACGCTCCGAAATGTCGAAAACATAGTCATTGTTAAGGTCTATCCATACAGAAAATGCCATGGCATAACCAGCAGATTCAAATGTTAAAGCGGTATACGACAACTGTGTATTTGATAAAGTGTCGGTGCAGCTGAAATCGAAATAGGAAGAACCGGCACAGCCAGAATCGTGATTTAAATCAGATATCCCGCCACTTGACGTTATTTTGGATATCCACATCTGGCAAGCATTATCAAACGAAGGAATTGGAGAACAATAACCAGAATTATCCTGATAAACAGATAACAATGAGTAAAAATTACAATTAATAAAGGTCTGTAACCAAATTCCTGGTGGATTATTTACAGGAACTGCAGCCTGGTCAGGCATTAAATTTTTCAGACCGGTTGGTAATACTCCATCTGCTTTTATTCCTGACGAATAAAGGAGAAGTAAAAAATAAATAACAGAAAATAATAGTGTTTTTTGGGGTTTCATAGAGTATAATTAAATAAATAATGATGTTTCAGGCCGAATTAAGCTCTGATTTGGAAAAATGTTAATTTATATTATATATTTTAACGAATTTAACAATAATCATTTCAACTCCACTGAAATTAACTTTTTTTAACAATTTATTCGAGGGGCTTTTACAGAAGAACACTAAGGGAACAATTGTGAGAGTAAGACTATATCATAATTTTATTTATAAATCGGCATTAAACCTGCAATATATTCTTTTGTTGCATACCCAAGAATTCTATCTTACGGAAAACATGAACTTTAACAAACCTGTTTTTGCACTAGATCCAATGGTTTGCAGGCAAATTGTTTTTTTATGTTCGATCGCAGGTTTTATGGCTGGTTTTCGAAATCAATTTCCATCTTCGTGCCAGACCAACAAATTGATTCTAATAACTGAAAATAAACTCCATGTAACAATTGATAAATAATAATATTTGATAACAAAAATATAAACATTTAAATATTCTAATACTTTTTTGCCATCTCATTAGTTTTTAATATCTTTGTAAAAAAATAACGACAAATTTATTTTTCCTTAATGCATACTTATAAATTTCGCTTATCAAATTTAAATAAAAAGACTCATTCTTTTATTATCCACAATTCCCTATTTCTTTGCATATATATATTCGTTATAATTACATATTAATGCCACTCTACTATAAATCAGAAATAAAGCAAAACATTTATATGAAAATTTTAACCCGATTAAAGTCAAAATCTTTCATTGCTGCGGCAAAGTTCAAACTTCTTGCTGTACTGTTTTTAACCTCTGCAATCAACCTTTCTTTCGCCGGTGCAAGTCTCTCAGGAACTACAATATCAGTTGCAGGATATGATTACCTGCATAAGGCAAGTAAATCCAGCATGTTATTATCGGTTTCACTTTTCAAAGCCAATGAATATATCGGTACGGATTATTCATTGAACTGGTCTGCTGTTACAGGACTGCCAAATGACAGGACAACATCAGAACAGACAGTTCCTGATGCCTCAAAGTTGCTGCAGGGAATTATTGCACCACGGGCTGCAACCGGAGCAGCCGCTACCCGTTCCGATTTTACACGGACCGGACACCTGCCCGAAGATCTTTTATCTTTGGCTTACGATAGTGTTGCCACCGAAAGGGCAGCAGAAGAGCTATCTGATGTTGCCTCCCTTGACGAAGACATGAGCGACACCGAATGGGATGTGAATTCAGCAGAAAGCCTGCCTCCATCAGGGTATATGATGCTTACCACCCCTTCTACGCCTATTTGTTCCGGTGGCGGAACAATATGCTCCGGTTCAAGCGTTAGTGTTTCTGCTACTTCGAGTGGTGCAACAACCATATATTGGTATACGGGCGGTTGCGGCACAACTCAGGTTTTTACCAGCTCTCCGGGTGTAGGATATTCGGTTTCTCCCAGCGCATCCACCACCTACTATGCAAGAGGTTATAATGCCTCCGGCTTTTCAACCAACTGTTGCTCGGTTCTAGTTACAGTAAATCCATTAGCTGGTGGGGTAACCGCCTATGGTGGTGGCACACAATGCGGTGGCAGCAGAACACTCACGGCAACAGGAGGTACCAATGCCACTATATACTGGCAGGGAACACAAAGCGGGGGTACTTCTACAGGAACTCCCGGAACCTCCCAATCTGTTTCTTCCTCAGGAACCTATTACTTCCGCGCATATAATGCCAACTGCGGCTGGGGG
>DAOORA010000057.1:24712-30617 GCA_035389045.1 Bacteroidales bacterium
AATGCCGTTCCTGCTGCGGTATCCGTTTCAGGTGCCGGGACCTTTTGCGGAAGCACTACCATCACCGCTTCAGGAGGCACCGGAGGTACCATATACTACCAGGGTACAACTAGCGGTGGAACATCAACAGCCACACCTGCTTCTTCATATTCTGTTTCTTCTTCAGGGACCTATTACTTCAGGTCGCGTTCATCGGCAGGTTGCTGGGGCACGGAAGGAAGTGCATCCGTAACAATTAATTCTGTTCCCGCTGCAGTTTCCGTTTCAGGTGGTGGGACTTTCTGCGGAAGCACCACCATCACCGCTTCTGGCGGCACCGGAGGAACCATATATTATCAGGGGACAACAAGCAATGGCACATCAACAGCCACACCTGCTTCATCATATTCTGTTTCTTCTTCAGGGACCTATTACTTCAGATCGCGTTCAGCTGCAGGTTGCTGGAGTACTCAGGGAAGTGCAGCTGTTACAATCAATACTGTTCCTGCCGCGGTTTCCGTTTCAGGTGCCGGGACCTATTGCGGAAGCGCTACCATCACAGCTTCAGGTGGTACCGGGGGAACCATATATTACCAAGGAACCACAAGCAACGGCACCTCTACCGCCAATTCAACAAATCCACAAACAGTTTCATCTTCAGGTACCTATTACTTCAGGTCGCGTTCATCCGCAGGTTGCTGGAGCACACAGGGAAGCGCAGCAGTAACAATTAATGCTGTTCCTGCTGCGGTTTCTGTTTCAGGTGCCGGAACCTATTGCGGAAGCGCTACCATCACAGCGTCTGGTGGCACAGGAGGAACCATTTATTATCAGGGAACCACAAGTGGTGGAACATCAACAGCCACACCCGCTTCTTCATATTCAGTTTCTGCTACCGGAACCTATTACTTCAGGTCGCGTTCATCTGCTGGTTGCTGGGGCTCGGAAGGAAGTGCAGCTGTTACAATCAATCCTGTTCCCGCTGCAGTTTCTGTTTCAGGTGGAGGAACGTATTGCGGAAGCGCTACCATCACCGCAACAGGTGGTACCGGAGGAACCATATATTACCAGGGAACAACAAGCAATGGAACCTCTACTGCCAATTCATCTAATCCTCAAACAGTTTCATCTACAGGTACCTATTATTTCAGGTCACGCTCATCAGCAGGTTGCTGGGGAACAGAAGGAAGTACCTCCGTAACCATTAATGCCCTCCCGGGCGCCGTAACTGTCTTCAACGGAGGAACACAATGTGACGGCAGCAGGACACTAACTGCCAGCGGTGGCACCAATGCTACTATTTACTGGCAGGGAACCACCAGTAATGGAACTTCAACAGGCGCACCCTCGACAAATCAATCGGTTTCTTCATCCGGCACTTATTATTTCAGGGCATATAACACCAGTTGCGGATGGGGAACCCAAGGCAGCGCTGCAGTGACCATAAATCCGAGTCCCGGCGCGGTGGCCGTCAATGGCGCAGGAACATATTGTGACAGCAAAACCCTTACTGCTACAGGCGGGACCAATGGAACCATATACTGGCAGGGTACCACAAGCGGAGGAACATCAACCGGAACTCCCACAACATCATATTCGGTAACAACTTCTGGAACATATTATTTCAGAGCATATAACGCCAACTGTGGATGGGGAACACAGAATAGTGCCAGCGTGACAATGAATTACTCCTCAACAGCGCCGACAGGGATTTCCGGCACCACCACCATCTGCAGCGGAGGATCCACAACCTTAACCCAAAGTGGCGGATCACTTGGCACAGGCGGCATTTGGTACTGGTATTCGGGCAGTTGTGGCGGTGCTTTTATTAGTAGTGGCTCAGCCTCTATTACGGTATCACCCGGCAGCACAACATCTTATTTTGTGCGTGCTCAAGGGACATGTAATACCACGACATGTGCAAGTACTACGATCACCGTTAATAATGTTCCCGGTGGTGTAACTGCTTACAATGGCGGAACTCAATGCGATGGGAGCAGAACGTTAACAGCCAGTGGTGGTACCAATGGAACGATTTACTGGCAGGGAACTACAAGTAATGGTACAAACACCCTGACACCTTCCACAAATCAGTCAGTATCGTCATCCGGTACATATTATTTCAGGCCTCACAACGGATGTGGCTGGGGGACACAGGGCAGTGCTTCGGTTACAATTAATGCAAGTTCAGTGGCGCCGACAGGAATTACAATCGGAAATAACGGTACTTGTTACGGATCAACAAAAACCCTGACAGTCACAGGAGGAAACCTTGGAACAGGTGCATCATGGCAATGGTATACTGTTGGCTGTGGAACGACATCGGCTGGCTCCGGAACAAGTATTAATGTCAATCCATCTTCAAACACTACCTATTATGTAAGAGCGGTAGGCACCTGCAACAGCACTACCTGTGCCAGTAATACCGTCACGGTACCCACTCCCACGCTCAGCAACAGCGGTCCGACTTCTGCATGTTCATATCAGAACATCTCTTATACAGCAACACCTTCCAATTATGTCGGCACAGTATCATATCAATGGTACATCAGTAATGTAGACAATTCAACTATAATAACATGTATTGCTTCACAACCAACTGGAAATGCGCCTTTGTATACATCATATTCTGGAGGAACCTCACAGACACTGACGATCAATACTTTTGGCGGATCCTATAATCATATTCATGTCTGGTGCGTGGCTACATTCAGCGGATGCACCAATTCTGCCACTTCAAACACCATTGAAATGATCAATTACGGCTACCAGAACCAGACCATCAGCGGAACAACACCACTCTGTGTTGGCGGAACAGCTACATGGTCAGGGACCACTACCGGAGGAACATGGTCCAGTTCTGCTACATCAGTGGCTACGGTGGGGTCCTCATCAGGTGTTGTAACAGGAGTGTCAGCAGGAACCGCTACAATAACATACACCTTGTCAAATGGTACTTGTACCATGACAGCTACAAAAACAGTCACAATACAAGGTCCGCCAAATCAGACTATCACGGGAGCAACACCGATATGCGTAGGTTCTACAGCATCTTGGTCAAGCACCACTGCCGGCGGAACCTGGTCAAGTTCGGCTACCTCAGTTGCGACAGTTGGCTCAACATCCGGTGTTGTGTCAGGAATTGCAAACGGAACCTCACTGATCACCTATTCCGTGACGGCTTCCTCCTGTACTAAAACGGCAACTAAAACCGTGACAGTCTCTAACGCAGGCGCAATCGGCACCTGGCTGGGCGGAAACTCTAACAGTTGGAATACAGCATCAAACTGGGCACAGTGTGTGATTCCTACCTCTACAACAGATGTAATAATCCCTTCCGGATGCACATATTATCCTGCTTCATATACCTCCGCACCTGTCTGCAGAAATCTTACCATTCAAAGCGGTGGCAGCATGACCTTGAATTATAGCGCCTGGTTTTATGTATATGGCAATTTCACTGTTAATTCAGGAGGTATTTTTTATCACAATCTGGTTTGGAATGGTTCCAATGGTATTGATATTGCAGGAGATTTAGTCATTGATGGAACATATTCATATACCGGTTCTCCGTTAATACAAATGAGCGGTTCCGGAACACATTACCTCAGGGGTACAAACCTTTACTATCTGGTTTTTAAAAACGGCGACTTCTTTTCAAACGGGACGGTCAGTTGCAATGGCAATTGCTGGCCAATGTTTGGAACAACCGGCTCGGTTCATACCAATGGATATTCTTTTACTGCCAATGCGGGTTTATATACTAACGGAGGAACGGTCTATGTTGACGGTGGCAGCCTGAATGTCACCGGAGGAATAAATGTCGGATATTCCGGTCTGAACGGTGCATTGATTGTTTCATCAGGAACAGTGAATTGCGATAATTTCAAAGTCGGAGATGGAACACGTACCGGTACAGTAACCCATTCCGGAGGCACCGTCAATGTCAGTAATGACCTGACTGTAAATATCAGCTGTTCATACACATGTTCCGGGTCCCCCGCCATTTATGTCGGCAGAAACTGGAAAAATAACGGGACATTCACTTGTGCAACCAGTAGTGTGACTTTCAACGGAAGTTCAAATTCCACTATTGAAAGTGCAGCACAAAATTTTTATTATTTGTATGTGAATAAATCATCAGAAGCAGCTCTTGTTTATCCAATAGTTGACAATGTAAATACTTCTTACCTGCGTATTAACAGTGGGACATATAAAGATAATGGTTACACAACAACTATGACCGGCGATGATTCAAACTGGGATATGATCTATGGTGTAAACGCAAGCCTAACCGTTGATGGTGGCGGAACTGTACAGGCTACCAACTCATCCCATAGGGTCAACGTTTATTTTGGTGGTTCACTGAATGTTTCCAGCGGAACTTTCCATGTGGAACACTGCCTGATGTTTGATGAAGGTTATTTGAATATTTCCGGAGGTATAGTGGAAGTGGACAAAGAATTTTATGGTCAGAATTATGATGGTTTGGGTTCCGGCGGAGTTCTTATGAATATGACAAATGGCCTGTTAAGAATTGGCGGCGATTTTTTAAATTCTTATTCCGAAGTTTCCAGTTGGTCAGCTACAGGAGGAACAACTGAATTTTATGACGGCGGTTATAGTTATGCATCGGACTTTGGGGCTAACTCCAGTGTATATTTCTACCATATTTTATTAAACAAAAGCATTACTGCTAACCGAAGTATAAGTGTAAGAGGAAACTGGACAAACATCCAGACATTCACAGCCGGATCATATACCGTTACTTTCGACGGAAGTTCCCTCCAGACCCTGTATGGCAATACTACCACATTTTATAATGTTACGTTAAACAATGCTGCGGGGGCAACACTGGCTGTAGCTGAAAATGTATCGGGTGTTTTAAACTTTACCAGCGGAAAACTTAATACAACAACATCAAATATTCTTACGATAACAAATACCTCCACCGGAGCTGCCACCGGAGCTGATGCCGATGAATATGTGAATGGGCCAATGAGGTGGTCGCTGGCCAGCGGATCAGCTTATACATTTCCGGTAGGTAATGGTGGCGGGTATTATCCATTTAACATTACCCCCACAGGCACACCACAAATCCAGGTACAGGCAAATAACAGCAACTGTGGCGGTACGGCAGATGGCACCACCCTGTCTTCTCTCAGCACCACTGAATATTGGGCTGCCAGCATTGTTTCAGGATCCATCACCGGTGCTACAGTTGGACTTACCAGGCCATCTGCCATAACTCCGCTGGATGTTATAGGAAGAAGTAGTACATCAAACGGCACCTATAGTTCTCTCTGTGGTACTCCCAGTACCTATTCAATAACCAATTCGAATACTACCGGCTCTTCTCTTGGATATTTTGTAATGGCAAAATGCCCTGCACCCAGTGCCGGTACAGTATCAGGAACGACACCACTTTGCCCCGGAAATACAACAGCTTATTCAGTCACAGGTGTAGTTTTAGCAGGTGGCACGGGTGCCTGGTCCAGCAGCAGCACTGGCATAGCTTCGGTAGCTTCCAATGGCACTGTCACAGCCGTGGCCGCAGGAACTGCAAACATCATTTACACAGTTACCAGCGCATGCGGTAGTACAGCATCAGCATATAAGACGCTTACCGTAACGCCGAATGCCGTGGTGACATCCGTCACCGGGACATCGCCGCTGTGTATCGGCGCCAGCGCTGCTTATACCGCCAACGGCGTGGTGTTAGGCGGCGGAACCGGAGCATGGTCCAGCAGCAGCACCGCCGTAGCTACGGTAGCCGTCAACGGCACCGTGACCGCCGTTACGGCAGGCAGCACCAATATCATCTATACCATCACCGGAGGATGCGGAGGAACCAAGTCTGCCTTGAAGGCACTCACGGTCAACCCCAATGCAGCTATTACTTCCGTGAGCGGCACCACACCCTTAT
>DAOORA010000058.1:0-30086 GCA_035389045.1 Bacteroidales bacterium
TGCCCGCGCGCCAAATATCGGCTAACCTGTCCCGAAAAAGCCGAATTGTTTCGCAGAAACAAAGTGCGCTGGCAAGAAAATATGTCGGTGTCAGGGAGTGGCCTGTGCGGAGCCTGCCTGGCGGCAGACAGGGTTCGATATATATTTTCTTGTCCGCCAGCTGGCGGATTGGTACTTTTTGTTTCAAGACAAAAAGTACAATAAAAGAAACAACATATAATTGAATATTCTGACTTTTATTTCGTGTTATATAGATACATTATTTATAATAGATCCAAATTTCATTTGCACTTTTAACCCAAATTCCTACACTAACATCATAAGCATAAATCAAAATTTGTCCTGGCCTGATTTTGATTAAGCAACGGTAACAGTTTGAAATTAATTCAATTCAAAACATCCTAAAACTTCTTCCGCTATTAAAAGTTCAAGAATGTGTTTCTCGATACTTGTGCTTGTTGTACTTATTTTTGCCATGTGCCAAAGCTCGTATTTTTTTTCCAGCGCATCAAATTATGATTTTGCCAATATTTTTTTTAATCAAATTCAAGTATTAATTCCTGAATACAGGTTTTTTTCATAATTATTAATAACTTTGCACACCTTTTAAGAAAAATAGTTTAATCCATTAATAATTAATTACAAAAATGAAGGTATATCAGACAAACGAAATTAAGAACATTGCTTTGATCGGCGGTTCCAAATCCGGAAAAACCACCCTGTCCGAATGTATGCTGTTCGAAGGCGGAGTTATCAAAAGAAGAGGCTTTGTGGAAGATAAAAATACTACTTCCGATTATCGTGAAATAGAACTTGAACGTCAGAATTCTGTGTTTTCAACAGTTATGTATACAGAATATGCTGACAAAAAAATAAATATTATTGACAATCCGGGATTTGATGATTTTATCGGAGAAGTTCTCGCTGCGCTGAAAGTATGCGAAACAGCAGTTATGGTCATTAATGCGCAAAATGGCGTTGAAGTAGGTACCGAAATAACCTGGCGTCATGCTGCCCGTCTGCAGGTTCCTGTGCTTTTTGTGATTAATCAGCTCGAACACGAAAAAGCCAACTTTGACGAAAACATACGGCAACTGAAAAATAATTTTGGAAATAAAGTTACCATTGTTCAGTATCCCCTTCATTCTGGCATCGGTTTCGATTCGATCATTGATGTACTGAAAATGAAGATGTACAAATATAACAAGGAAGGCAAAGCTGAGATATCAGATATACCCGCTGCAGAAAAAGAAAAAGCCGAAGCATTGCATGCAGCCCTGATCGAAGCTGCTGCAGAAAGTGATGAAAAATTGATGGAAACATTCTTTGACAAGGGCACACTTACTGAAGAAGAATTATACAATGGACTAAAACTCGGAATTATGGAACGCAACCTGTTCCCGGTATTGTGCACCTCTTCCAAACTCAATATGGGCGTGGGACGCGTACTCGAGTTTATTGCCAACTCCACACCTTCTCCAAATGAAGTGGTTTGCCCGAAAAATACCGAAGGGAAATTTGTTCCATGTAATGTTGCCGATCAGGCATCTGCCTTCGTATTTAAAACTTCTATTGAAACCCATATCGGCGAAGTATCTTATTTTAAGGTTCTTTCAGGCGAAGTTTCCGAAGCACTGGATATGATAAATGCTAATAACGGCACTAAGGAACGGGTGTCGCAGGTATATATCTGCGCAGGAAAAAACCGTGAGAAAATTGCAAAAGCAGTAGCCGGAGATATTGCTGCAACGATTAAATTAAAAAATACTTCTACCAATAATACACTTGTACTTTCAAAAAATTCAGAATTCCAACTGACGCCTATCGAATTGCCCAATCCAAAGTATCGTGTGGCGGTCAAAGCGGTAAACACCGCTGATGATGAAAAACTGGGCAGCATTCTCAATGATATGAAACGCATTGACCCGACGCTTATACCCGAATACTCCAAAGAACTCAGGCAGCTGATCGTTCACGGACAGGGCGAACTGCACCTGGCTATTGCTAAGTGGCAAATAGAAAAAATAAATAAGATAGAAATTGAGTTTCTTCCTCCCAGAATACCCTACCGTGAAACCATAACCAAACAGGCTAAAGCGGTTTATCGTCATAAAAAGCAATCCGGAGGTGCAGGACAGTTCGGAGAGGTTCATATGCTGATACAACCCTTTTCTGATAATATGCCTGATCCTACTGAGTTTCCGATACGTGGCAGGGAAGATCACGAATTAAGCTGGGGCGGCAAACTTATTTTCCATAATTGTATTGTCGGTGGCGCTATTGATTCACGTTTTATGCCGGCTATCCTCAAAGGTGTCATGGAAAAAATGGAAGAAGGTCCGCTCACCGGATCCTATGCACGCGATATCGCTGTATATATCTATGACGGTAAAATGCACCCTGTGGACTCTAATGAAATTTCTTTTAAACTGGCTGGACGTAATGCGTTTAAAGAAGCTTTTAAAAATGCTGGTCCTAAGATTCTTGAACCGATTTATGACGTGGAGGTGATACTTCCCGAAGATAAAATGGGTGATGTAATGACCGATCTGCAGGGCAGAAGAGCTGTTATCATGGGTATGGACCATGAAGGCAGTTATCAGAAAATTCTCGCTAAGGTGCCACTGGCTGAAATGAACCGGTATTCTACCGCCCTGAGTTCAATTACCAGCGGACGGGCGACCTATGGAATGAAGTTCGCTGAATATGTTCAGGTGCCCGGCGAAATCCAGACACAGCTCCTTAAAGCTTATGAAGAACAGGAAAAAGACGAAGATTAACATACAGAGTTCTATAAAAACCTGCTCATTACGGGCAGGTTTTTTTTTAGTTAAAATACGAAATATAGTAAATTTGCGTAATCAGTAAGATAGGCCGATAGCATAATTCACTTACCAAATGTCTAAATAATCGATGGTTTTAATAACGCATTGCGCAATGGTACATGTATTTTTTGGGCTTGTGCAATGCCATAGCGGCCATGATCGGATTTAAACCAGTATAAGAGCAATGATGAACAAGCTGGATATTTACATAATGAAAAAGTTTTTAGGAACTTTTTTTCTGGCTATTTCGCTGATAATTATCATTGTAGTTATTTTTGATATCTCTGAAAATATTGACGACCTTATCACCAGCGAGGCACCGCTCAACGAAATAATTTTTGACTACTATCTGAATTTTATCCCATACTTTGTAAATCTTTTCAGCCCACTGTTCACTTTTATCGCAGTGATCTATTTTACTTCCAAAATGGCTACACATTCCGAGATCATTTCCATTTTGAGCAGCGGTGTGAGTTTTACCAGGATGTTGAGGCCATATATGGTCACAGCCTTCCTACTGACGGTCATGTCGTTTTATCTGGCAAATTTTCTTATTCCTTATACGAATATTAACCTTTGGAATTTTAAATATGCCTATATAAAAAACAAATATTATAACGATAACAGGAATATTCATATGCAAATAGCGCCGGGCGCATTTGTTTATGTCGAAAGCTATAATGTAGACGATAACAGGGGTACCCGTTTTACCATAGAACATTTTAAAGATGGTGTTTTGTATTATAAGATGAATGCAAATAGTATTGTTTGGGACAGCACAACGCAAAAATGGACCATAAACAATTACAGTATTCATTTGTTCAGCGGATTACAGGAAAAACTGATTACAGGTATCCGAAAGGACACGGCAATAAATCTTACCCCGGCCGATTTTCATAAAAAACTCGATAATCTCGATGTAATGAACTTCACTCAGTTACGAAAGTTTATAAAAGATGAGCGACTTAAAGGTTCGGATAATATCAGGTTTTATGAAATGGAAAAACACAAACGACTGGCTTTTCCTTTTTCCACATTCATTTTAACACTGATCGGTGTTTCGGTGTCCAGCCGGAAGGTAAGGGGAGGCGTCGGAATACATATTGCCATTGGCCTCGCACTGACGTTTACCTATATATTTTTTATGCGGATAACCGAGACTTTTTCAACGTACAGTAGTTTGCCTCCGGCTGCAGCTGCCTGGCTGCCCAATTTATTATTTGCCGTGATTGCCTTTTACATGGTGCGCAAAGCGCCCAAATGATCTATAGGAGGCAGCCCTTCCACGTGATACAATCCTGAAAATTATTTCCGATTTCGGGCTCTTTTCTGAATAACCCGTAAACAGCCGAACCACTGCCCGACATGGAGGAATAAACTGCCCCTTTTTGATATAGTATTTCCTTTATCTGGCCAATTTGAGGGTATTTCGCAAAGACAGGAGTTTCAAAATCATTCATCAGCATTTTATTCCAGTCGGATACAGGGAAATCCATTATATCCCTGACGGACATTGATGGCTTCTGAGGGCTTATCATCCGGTAGGCCTCTTGCGTAGAAATAGCAAAATCCGGTTTTATTATAACAATATGGTATCCTTTTAAGGAAATAGTAAGCGGTTGAAGGATAGTACCCCTCCCGGTGACAAAGCATGGGCTGTTCTGATGAAAGAATGTACAGTCGCTTCCCAGTGCAGATGCCATTTCCAGGAGTGTTGTTTCATTCATGTTCAATGAAAACAGTTCATTCAGCAATGTCAGGGTAAAAGCTCCATCAGATGACCCCCCGCCAAGTCCGGCGCCAAAAGGAATCCTTTTGTACAGATAAACATTGATGTCAGGTATATGGTATTGTTTTTTAACAAGTTGATAAGCCTTGTAACAAAGGTTTTTTTCGGTCGGACAGTTTATATTAATACCGTTAAATGTAAAAATGCCCTTGGCAGAAGGGATTATTTCAAGAATATCACACCAGGGAACAGGATAAAAAACACTTTCGATATCATGAAACCCGTCGGGGCGCCTTGAAATTACATTGAGCCCAAGATTGATTTTACAGTTTGGGTAAACAATCATCTTTTTTTATACAAATATATCAAAACGATGAACCGGCAGGGTGATTTTTTTTAATTTTGGCCTCTGTATAAATCTATGTTAATAATTGAAAATTCACTGATTGCTGATGAGCTTGCAGAATGTATGTTCTGTTGTGATTGCCACATATGTAAGGGTGCCTGTTGTGTCGAAGGGGATGCGGGGGCGCCGCTGGAAGAAGAAGAGATAGAAATTATTTCTTCATCAATAAATGAAATTTACAGGGTGATGACACCTGATGGTATTGCAGCTATTGAAAAACATGGCATATATGTTTTTGATGTGGAAGGAAAAAAGGTCACCCCGCTGGTCAACGGCAGGGAATGTGCTTTTCTGGTTTATAAAAATGATGTTGCATACTGTGCCATCGAGATTGCTTATAAGAAAAGAAAAACCCGTTTTCAGAAACCGATATCCTGTCATTTATATCCCTTACGCATTATTGATTACAAGGATTTTTTTGCTGTAAATTATCATGAATGGCATATTTGTAAACCGGCGCTTGAAAAAGGGGAAAAAGAAGGTATTTATATGTACGAATTTCTAAAAGCGCCCTTGGTGAGAAAATTCGGAAAGTCTTGGTATGAGGAACTTGTAAAGATATCAGAATACATGCATACTAAAAAAGGATCAAACCGGTAAGGCCTGCTTGATTTTGTTTGCGATCTGTTCAAATTCTTCTTTTGAAAAATTCAGTTTTGGTTTTTTGAAATCAATATCATATATGCCATTCAGTGGAATGAGATGAATATGAGCGTGGGCCACTTCAAGCCCTACAACTGCAAGACCTACTTTTATGCATGGGACAGATTTTTTGATGGCGCCGGCGATTTTTTTTGAAAATAGAAAAAGGTCTTTATATAGTTCATCATCCAGATCAAAAAGGTAATCTGTTTCCTGTTTCGGAATAACCAGCGTATGCCCCTGTGCCAGCGGATTAATATCCAGAAATGCTAGAAAACGTGAGTCTTCGGCAATTTTATAACAGGGGATGTCGCCGGCGACAATTTTTGTGAATATACTGGCCATAATCAGAATATTAATAGGTGATTTTAATGATTTCAAATTTCAGGATACCCGCCGGAACCTGTATGTCTGCTTTGTCGCCGGCTTTTTTACCGAGCAGCCCTTTGGCAATCGGCGAATTCACCGAAATTTTTCCCATTTTTAGGTCGGCTTCGCTTTCAGGAACAAGTGTATAGCTTATTACAGCGCCGGTGGTAATATTTTTCAGTTCTACGGTGGAAAGTATAAGTACTTTTGACATGTCAAGCTGGGACTCATCAATTATTTTTGCCTCCCTTATCAGATTCTGTAATTTTGAAATTTTCATTTCAAGCATACCCTGGGCATCTTTGGCGGCATCATATTCGGCATTTTCCGACAGGTCGCCTTTATCTCTGGCTTCGGCAATTTGCTGAGAGATTTTTTTTCGTTCTACGGTGATCAGCTGTTGAAGTTCTTCCTTTAATTTGTTTAATCCTTCTAAAGTATAATACTTTGACATGACTATATGTTTAAGTTTATAAAATAACAAAGAATCCCATAGCAATGAGACTCTTTGTCAAAATTAATAAAAAATACTACAGATTAATACGTGCTCCTATCGAGTGGACACCCTGGAAAGGATTTGTAGCTCTGTACGAGTAATCGACGCCAATGGTTGATCCTTTCTTTTTATTTACAGGTACCTGAACAGTAATTCCGGCATGAGGCCCGGTAAGGGCATTGGTTCTTTCAGCTTTTTTGAAGGTGCCTTTTTCCATAGTATAACCGCCCCGCAGATACATATAATCCATCATTTTGTATTCAAGACCTACAATGTACTGGTCTTTGCCAAACGAATTGGAAATAAAAGTGCCGGCGAGGGTGATCCTGTGCTGATCATTGATGATAAAATCATAAGCGGCGCCGATATTTAAGGTTGTCGGAAGTTCATATTCGGCAGAACGCTGTTCTACTGTAAGCTCTGTGGCAGCGCCGGTTACATCACCCCTGATAGATAGCCCGTCACCGTTATATCTCATTTTTCCGCCCACATTTTTCAGAGCGATTCCGAACATAATATTTTCTTTTTCACCGGTTATATATTGTATACCAGCATCAATAGCAAAACCCTGTGCCGAAAGGTTTGAAATTTTCTGCGAAATGATCTTGATATTAACTCCTCCATAAATACTATTAGAAAACATCTTTGCATATGAAATATTGATATTCAGCAGTGAAGGGCTGAACGTACCGGATCCGCCTTCGGGAAGATCAACAGTGGTGATGGGAATTTCTCCAAAATTCATGGCCATGAATCCGATTCCTATGACACCTGTTTCACCAACTTTTTGCGATAATCCGAATGTATTTATACTCACTCCGGAGCCTTTAAGCCACATGGTATGTGCAAAAACAAGCTCAGTACGCGGTGTGAATGCCATACCCGCTATGTTTGTAAACATGGCTTCAATACCTCTTGAGCAGGCTACGCCAACGCCCCCCCAGCCTGAGCTCCTCGCCCAGGGGTTGATAAGTAATTCCTGGGAACCACATTCGCCAACACGATCCTCATTACCGGCAGAAACGTTTTTAAAAGGCAGAATAAACAACCCGGCAAGGATCATTGCTAAAAATATTTTAAAAGTCTTATTCATAGTTGTGCTTTTATATTATTTACCAATATATTAATTATTAGAATGCGTTCAGGTCAATAGGACGAAGCGAACCAAACCATTTGACGACTTTTTCACCGACACCGTCTACTTTGACATAGATGAGATACAATCCTCCGGCTATCGGTATTCCGGCATGGTTTTTCAAATCCCAGTCCACATACGATTTTATATCATCTTTTGAATATTGGCGCACCAGGCTGCCACTTACGGTATAAATGGAGATGCTGCACTTTTGTGGTAAATTGGTGATGCGAACCCTGGTGTCAAGCTGTGTCGTTTCATAACCGGAAAATGCGAAATAAGGGTTGGGAACCACATTGATAAGATCCAGCGAGCCTTCAGCGGCAAGGGCATCATTGTGCGTGGTTGAAATATTCTCGGTACTGAACGAATACATAGGATAATTATCATTAGAAGGATTAGCCAGTTTTACAGCACTGGTTGAATAGTAACGCTGATAAGGCTTGCTTACCCTTATTCTGATCTTTACCTCGCAGGGTATATTTGAAGGATCTGTAAAACGGAATTTTTCCTCAACCATTGGACATCCCACCCACATAACATCTTTAAAAACATGCATTTTGTGTTTGTCATGATTGCTTGCAATTTTCATGTTGTCCCAGATAAACTGTCCTCCGTCATAAGCAGGGACATCCATTTTTCCATAATCTTGATGAATACTGTCGCCATAATGTCCGAAAATATAAACCCAATGTCTTCCTCCCATTAGTACTTCTCCGAGAGGAGAAACATAATTGCTGGTAGGATTCCATATCATATCGCGGCCGTTCTCGCCCTGTAACCATGAATCCTCGCCAAAAGCAATATTAAGCCGTTCGCCTGTTTCAACATTGATGGCATAGCCGGGAAACCAGCCCATACCTTGCACTCCGTCGGTAGATCCGGCCCGTAATTCCAGTTTTCTTATGTTGCCTTCCGATAATGTAACATTAGAATTTTCACATTGTTCAAACACAGGTGAACGTGACCATTTTGAACGGTCGGGTGTGATGACAAGGTCTATGGAAGCAATTTTATTAAAGAAGTAGGTTCTCTTGTTTTTTAAAGCTGTCATGGCTGTATTCCACATGTAATGACGCTGGTCGGTGCTGTTTCTGATACGGAATGCAGGCCCGTATGTGGTATCTGATGCTAAAACGTAAGGCGCCCAGGTGCCTCCAAGTATTTTTTCATAAACTTCAGAGGGGTCAAGCCAGTTTTTCTGTCCCAGACCGTCTACCGTGGTATCCATCCCATAATCATCATTGGCATTATCAGTTGGATCGTCGGTACTGCCCGAACGGATCCAGTTAAAATATGCATAATTATCAATATCAGAAACACCGGTTAGCCATCTTTTTGAACTGTCGGCATATTCAATGGATGCTTCGAGAAATCCGTTATTGATCGAATAGTTTTGTCCCGGAAATTTAACCTGAGCAATATTTATGGAAAGGCCAAGTTCGGGAATCAATTGTTCATAACCAATCTTTATTGTACTTTCCGAATTCCAGGTCTGTCCGGTGGTAAGGTTGGTAAGCACCCAGGTGCTGGAATCAATATTACCTTTTGCGGAAGGAATTAGTTTCAGTGTAAAATTGCCTGGAGCAACATTCAACGGATCAATAACTTTAATGTTTAACGGGCCTTTGTTATAATCATAGGTGAGATTTTCTTCAAAATAAGGCGATCCATCCATAATTCTGTCCGTTGTTTCTGTCGTGAAATCGAGCACAAAGCCGCCATTGCCGTTTCCTTCAAGGCGGGTAATCTGGGGCATAACCCCGTATTCTGCATGTTGGATGGTTCCGCCGGTTTCGGGTGAGGGAATATGCGGCATGGCAGAAACGGCAGTATTGGAGCCTGCTGCAGCTTTACGTCCTGCTTTGTACGGCAGTTTCTGACCATCATAATCCAGCGGGTTGGACTGGCTGTAGGTTTTATAATTATTGTAAGCATAAGCGATGGCTATGTAATAGTATTGTTTATGATTTACCAAACGTTTATCTCCCGAAGCAAACTTGTCTTCCAGGATACGGAAGGAGTGGACTATTCCCGAATTGGCGCCGTCAACTTCAAGAACAGGTACATTGCCGCCCAGGGCTTCCGACATATTATAATTGACAATTTTTGAAACATCATTTTTTATATCACACTGGGCAACCAAACGGGCTTTATCAGGATCATGCAGATCAGTGATGGATACTGAGGCGTCAGCAAGCTGAAAGATCTGATATCCTTCAAAGCGGAATGCAGAATCACCTACAATGATACTGTTATCCACTTCAATATAATCTTCAGGTTTGTCATTATAGTTATTTGACACGCCTTTTCTGTTTGAGAGGTATAATATAAGCTCACGGTCAAGTTCCTGTATGGTCAAATCCGGTGCGTCCGGCCCGTCCAGTACCTTGAAACAGTTATCGAACAAAGCCTGGCATTTATCGTCTACGGTACGCAGTAATTCAACAGACGCCCATGCGCCGCCAGAGGAAGCTCTGGCCCAGGGAATACCAACGGTAATATAATTTACAGCGCCGGGTTCCAGGGTAAAGGGTCCTGCCGATTGCATAAAACGACGGTCGTAGGGCAGATTTTGTGCCTGTTGTTCTGTCCAGTAAGGAGGATGAGAAACAGGAACTCCGGCTGTACCCCAGTTACAAGGATCGGTATCGCCGGGGAACATGAAGTCACATGCAGGGCCTGTTCCGCCCGCACTGGGATGTCCGTTACCCCAATAATGCATACGTTCACCATCTTTCCAGATACCTCTTAAGAAGTTGTAATATTCAGCGGCTACATCCGGATCGGTCATAGCATCCAGCCCTCCCAGGTTGTTATGGTATACAAATCTGCGCATCCCGAAACGTTCATCATCAATGATGCAGTTTCCGAAATTAACACCGTTTATTGCGACACCGCACTCCACTAAAGGATTATTAATATCATATTTCGGATTATCTGTTATGTCAGGATCCATATAAGGTCCCTGGAAAAAGTCAACACCAACGGCCGGAGGCTGTGCGCCATAATCCTGTGGACGTCCCGAACCATCAATATCATCACCGTTGTAACAGTACCCCAAACCTCTTAATACATCGCATCCGATATAATCATCCGTGGCATCGCCAAGATCGGTGTCTACCCACTGACTGAAGTAAGTTTCGGTGAGGCGGTAGGTTGAACGGTTAATGATTTCATAGGTATAAAAGGTCATGTTGTTGATTTCGTCGTTGGTCGAAAATCCAAATGCCTGGGCACGTATTTCCATACCTACAGCCTGTCCTTTTGTTTCGGTGTGGATGTTGCCTTTGTCATTAAAAACCCACCACAAGGTCATGTCGCCCTTTAACACCTGGTCGGCAAGAACTCCGACACCTTCCATGGGCTTGGGCGCAGTATAAGGAGTAACGCATGGATTATATTTTATCGGACACAGGGTATTGTCAAAATCATAATATGGATAGTCGCCTTTGGTGTAGTCGTATTTTAAATCGCCGTCCACATCCATAAAAGGCGCGAGATAAAAACTCTGGGCACGGTCAGTGAATTCCGGGTGGGCAGGATAGGTCTTAATGGATTCAGGGACATCATAACCGGAAGGAATGGCGCCGTTTCCGCTTGCTACCGCTGCAATAAATCCTTCTACGTCGGAACGGGTAATGACAAAATGTTTATCATAAAAGTCACAGACTTCAGCATCTACAGATGCCGTACCGTCTTTTGACAACGGACCTGTCCAGAAATCATTGCCATTTCCCCTGTAACGCTGGGCAGCAAGTTTTAACTGGCCGTTAACATCCAGTCCGCCAATCCATAAGGCAGCGGAGAACATAGCTGTTTTCGTGGTGTTTGCCGGGATAAAATATTCAGGGCTGCCCTGCAGGTCCCACCACATATCGCCGCCGGTATTGATACGTGCTCTGACATTATTGACATCGAGGTCGGTAGAGGCTGAGGCCGGCAAACAGCCTTCGGCCAATGCTTTGGGTGTATTTTCACCTTTTTGGGACTTTAAAATCGGCCATTTATCAGCATAGCCTCGGCCGGAAAATCCGATTATCAAAATTGCTGTAAATAACAAATAACCAAATATATTTTTCATAGTTGTGATTTTATATAATTCTGTCATTAATGTTTCTTAAAAAGCCAGAGAAAGCCCTATACGGATTCTTCTTGGTAAACTGTAATTATAAGGATTATTAACTTTTATTGAATACTGGTCAATATAAGCCTGTGAGTCTGTTTGTGCGCTTATCTGTGCCGCAAAATCGGCTGAAGAAAGATAACCGTCATCATCGGGGTTTCCTGTAGCTCGGTATACAGCCATTATATTCTTGCTGTTCAGCACATTGAGCACTTCAAGATAAATATTCATAAAGAGAGGTCTGCCGCTTTTCTGTCCTTTCTTTCCGGTTTTAATCATGATATCCTTGTCCAGGCGGGCATCAATCCTGAATTGCCAGGGCATACGCGAGCCGTTAATCTGTCCTTCCAGTGAATAGGTTCCGGAACCTATCAGAGTTCCCACCACTGTCCTGGAGCGGCTGTAAGGTATTCCAGATCCTCCGTTGATGGAAACATTCAATCCGGTGTTTTTCAGAAGCTGGGTTGTTTTTACCTTATCGGTACCTTTTATTTTTCTTGTGATTTTCGGGCCGTTATATTCTTTGCCTTCGCTATAACGGTAATCAATAACTGCTGAAATCGAGTGGCGTCTGTCAAAATCAAGGGGTGTAATGGTTCTCAGGTTGGGCTGATCGGCACGCAGCAGATTTATACCGGATTCCGAATTTGATCCCGTACCGGAAGCAAACTGAAGGGTGTAAGATGCTTTGAGCCAGACGTTTCCGGTTCTTCTAAGGTCATACGTTGCTGTAAATCCCTGAACAGTACCGAAGTCAATATTATTATAGGATATGTAGGAAACAGGATAGGCGCCGGAATACCTGTACACCTGAATCATATTTCTTTGTTCACGGTAGTAAGCCGAAATTTTTATGGATGAAGAATTACTCAGTTTCTGCTGAAATCCCAATTCATAATCAATGGTTTTTTCTGATTTCAGGTTAGGATTGTTAATGGCATTTTGTCCCTGGGTATAAATAAAGAAATATTCGGTCGGATCCATGATGTTTCCGCTTGACGGACGCTGTGTCAGCACATCGTAGTGTGCAAAAAACAAAGCCTCGTCGGAAATCGGGAATGAGAACGATATACGGGGCATGAAGTTCAACTGCGGGTCATAATCGGTAAATGCACTTGAGTTAACTTCTTTCTGATCGGGATCAACCAGGTAAGGAGCGATACCCGAGGCGCCTTCAATATCTTCGGGGTTACTGATTTCAGTACCCAGTGCGTTATACCAGGTGCTTCCGTTGCGATATCCCTTGATAGCGGTAGGATTTTTCACATTGTCCACATAAACAACATAATCATCACCCATGTTTTGAGGATGAGTTCCAAGGTCTGTTACTTCTTTAACTGTACGGGCTTCGTAAAGCAAATAAGGATCTTTCAGCACCTTTTGGTTGGCATCATAACGGTCAAGACGGACACCAACATTAAAGATCAGATCGTTGAAAGCAAATTTATCCTGAATATAACCGGCGATATAGATGGGTTCAAAAGCTCCTATAGGACGCTGGTATCTTCCGTTTTCATCCAGTTTGGTGAAGAAATCATCAAAACTCGGTCTGCCTTTGGTTTTTTTGCCGGTATGGTCATAACCCATGTAACTGACATATGAATTTCCGCCGTTTAAAAGTTCATCAGCGCTGAACATATCGATGGTAAAGGTTGAGGGCTCATAACTGTCCACGTCGATCCAGTCTGTTCCGTTTGTTGCCAGTCCGAGTTTTTCGCGTAAATTATAATCTACCAGGGCCTGTTCGCTTTCTGAAAACAGACGGTCATAATATATGGTATCCTGAAACACTCCGTAAGCATCGTAAACTAAATGCGGATGGTCGAGATCGAGCTGTATAATATGTTTGTTGACCTGCTGACGAATGGCCTGCCATAAACCGACCGGGGAATAACCGATGGAGCGGTCGTTGCGCTGTTCATAATAAAAGCCAAGTTGTAATGCGTGATTGCCAATATCGGCCGACGCATTGGCAGTGATCCCGTACTGGGTTGTTTCGTAATGATAATACTGATTATAAGGAATACCAACATTGGTCCATAATCCGTAAACATCATCGCGTCCCAGGAAGACACCATTGATAAGCCCGCCGCCTAGCTGAATCTGATCGAGGTTTCTGTAATGAAAATCGGGATCACCGGCATATAAATCATAATAATTTTTGGTGTAATTAGAGAGGATCGGGTTAATATCGGTCTGTTCATAGGTCACCAGTGTATCAGCGAATCCGTTATGTATGTATCCTTCCATACCGGAAATTGCATCCTGTCCCCATTCATATGATTTAGTGGTATAGGTTTTCATTTTACCCACATAGCCATATTTAAACAGATCGTCTTTGAATTCGGGGTCCTGAATGGTGCGGGTGGTTTTTGAATAATCGCCCTGTATTGAATAATACACATTTTTAATGGTAGATTTGCTGCTGTTATCTGAATTGAAACGCTGTGTAAAACGTCCGTAAACACGCCAGGAGTTGTATAGGTCTTCAGGGTTTTTCTTCCAGTTTAACAGTGAGTAGTTACGGACATAGGATTTGCCCCAGTTGTATTGCCAGGTTCCGCCAAAGGTAAGGTTTGTTGTTTTAGATGTCCGTACATCAATTTTTCCGGAAAGATTAAGGTCGTTATTGGCCGAATTTAATTTGTAGGGAATGTTTTCCAGGTCGGCATTACGCAAAAATTCTGCTGCGGTATAGGTTCCCTGTCCTAATCCCGAAATAACCAGGGGGTGCTGTTCAAGTTCTTCAACAACATTGTCAAGAGCTTTCCAGTTACCTGTTTCGAAAGGACGGGGGTCTTTTTGATAGGTATATTCAGCAGCAATAAAATAGCCTAATAGCGCTGTGTTTTGTGTCGAGTCGCGGCCTTTGATCAGAGGCCCCTGCATATTCAGAGCAAGCATATTATAGCCGAAACGGTCGAGAAATTGAGAGGTGGTGCCTTCGAACCCGACACCAAATTCCCTCGAGGCGCCCTTTGTCGAGATGGACAGGATACCACCGGTAGCATCGCCGTATTGTGCCGGAGTCCCGCCGGTAATAACCGTAACCTGTTCAATGGCGGCTTTGGGTACTGAAGATGACCCGCGCACCTTTACGCCGTCGACATAGGTGATGGTGCCGTCGCTACGGGCGCCCCTGATGCTTCCCATATTTCCATCCTGTGAGAATACCCCGCCAACCTGGATAGCTACAGATTCTGCAGAACGTCCGGGCATTTTTGATATTTCTTCCGAAGTCATGGTTCCTCCCGAGGAGGTCTGGTCTTTGCTGATCAAAGGAACTTTATAATCAACCACTTCAAAAGTTTCAATATTGATGGCGGTGGATTCCATCTGTATATCCTGAAACGTGATCTGATTGGCCACAATGACCAGATTGGCAATCATAATAGGCTTATATCCGACGTAGGTGGCTTTTACATCGTATTTTCCGGGTGGAATAGGCTTTATCGTGTAGTTGCCATCAAAATCAGATGTGGTACCACCGGATTGTTTTCCGCCCTGTTCAATGATGATATTGGCAAATGGGATCGGTTCGTTAGTCGATTTATCGGTGATCTTTCCCTTCAACGTCCCCGATTGTGAAAATGCCAACATGTTTGCTGAAATTAAAACAGCTGCTGTAAAAAGTAACTTTCGAAGCATATTTTAAAGTTTATGTTATTTTTATTTTTAAAAAAAATGGTTTTAAAAAGGTCGGTAAAGATATAAATATTCGATTAAACTACGCAAATATTTTTTTGGCTGTATGTGTTTTTTTACAAGAAAATAAATATAATAAAAGGTATATTTTTTCATGAATTGGTTTTTTTCCGGGGCGGACAACTTGCCTTATTTGCCGGTTAATATTAATGTTGCCCGGTATCAGGCAAAGTTAGCAAATGAAAAAAAAAATTCTATTATCAATAAGTTAACGGTGCGAAAAAAAAAGTTAACGGTATGAAAAA
Organism: Bacteroidales bacterium; assembly: GCA_035389045.1. Classification (GTDB taxonomy): domain Bacteria; phylum Bacteroidota; class Bacteroidia; order Bacteroidales; family CAIWKO01; genus CAIWKO01. The sequence goes on from DAOORA010000058.1 coordinate 15,679, forward strand.
AAAGTAAACGGAAAATGGCATTACATTATAAATTTTGAATCGTATGTATTACTTTTTCCTTTTTTCTTCGTGAAACCGGCACTTTTGATCCATCCGATAATTGAATATAGCCCCCGTCGTTCTTTAAAAACCCTTTTATGTATTTGATATTCACCAGGTGGGATTTGTGCGGCCTGAGAAAATCAAGCTCTCCGAGTAACTGTTCCGTTTCTTTAAGCGTTTTGGAGATCAGCAGGGTTTTTCCGTCGCTGAAAAAAAACCGTGTATAATAATCGTCAGACTCACAGCGTATTATGTTATCGGTTTCAACTACATGAATTTTTTCGGAAGTGGAAAGGATGATTTTTTTGGATGTTGTCTTGGTTTTCAGATTCTCAAGGAGCACCTTTATATTGCTGCTCATTTCGGAGGCATTTCTTTTATGTTCAGCTTTTTGCAGGGCATTCACGAGGTCAGAGGGTATGATTGGTTTGAGAAGATAATCCAGCGCACTGTATTTGATGGCTTTGATGGCGTATTGATCATAGGCTGTGGTAAAGATCACTTCAAAATCAACCTCCTTAACATCTTCCAGCACCTGGAACCCGCTTCCGTCGGGCATCTGAATATCCAAAAATACGATGTCGGGTTTGTACTCATGGATGGCTTTGATACCGGATTTATAACCATCGGCCTGGGCCACAACGGTGATGTTATCGCAGTAGCGTTTGATAAGTCCTGATAATGCGTCGCAGGAGGTTTTTTCATCATCAATTATTATTGCTCTGAGCATAGATTTAAATTTTTACAAACATACATAAAAATTAAACTTCCTTGTAAATGATCAATATCTCGACCCGGGTTCCGAGGGAGTTGTTTTGTCCGTCTTTAAGGTCGGTTATTTTTACATTGGCTTCATCCTTACTGCTTTTATTTAATATTTCCAGCCTTTTCTGGGTAATTGCCATGCCTTTTGATTTATGTTTAAGTCCTGAACGCTGCCGTATCTCTGCTGATTTTTCACGGCCTATGCCATCGTCTTCGACGATACAACTGATGTATTCTTTGTCCTTCAGTTTCAGTTGTATTTTTAGTGTTCCTGTTCCTTCTTTATTCAGCAATCCGTGGAGTATGGCATTTTCGATGTAGGGCTGAATGATCATGGGAGGAATTTCGATAAATTCTTCATCAATGTCCGGATCGATTTCAAAGCTGTAATTGAATTTATTATCAAAACGTAAACGTTCAACATCAAGGTAAATTTCCATGGCTTTAATTTCATCGCTCAGATTTACGAATGGTTTTTGAGAATGTGTCAGGATGAATCTCATTAAATTGGAAAACTTGGCAAGGTAATTTATGGCCTTGTCGGTATTGCCGGCAATCACAACGCTCTGTATCGAATTCAGTGAGTTGAAAATGAAATGCGGGTTCATTTGCAGCCGGAGTGAGGTCTGTTCAAGGCTGAACATCTGTTTTTCTATTTCCAGTATCCTTTTTTCATCTTCGTTGCGTATGCGGATATTCCTGAGTCTGAGAAAAATGATATACCATGCGATAAAAGCGATCAGAAGTACCGATCCTACGCGAAACCACCAGGTGCGCCACCATGGTGGCCTGATGACGATGGTGAACGAAATGCCTTTTTCGTTCCACAGGCCATCGCTGTTGGAGCCTTTCAGTTTGAACAGATAAGTACCCGGTGGAACACGTGTATAACTTGCATACCGGCGGGAAGCATCACAGTAATTCCATTTGTTGTCGAAGTTATTAAGAAAGTAGGCATATCTGTTTTTAGGAGGATTGGAATAGTCAATTGCTGCAAATTCAAATGAAAAGAAATTGTCATCGTAGGAGAGCTGTATCGTATCATTATCCATGATTTCGCGTGATTGCAGCTTGTCGAAAATATAGAAACCAGTAATAACTAAAGGCGGTATATAGGTATTTGTCAGGATATTTTCAGGATAAAAAGAATTAAATCCGTTCATGCCTCCAAAAAACATTTCGCCCGTTTTTTTATTATGAAAAGCCGCATTCAGGTTGAATTCGTTGCTTTGAATACCATCTTTGGCATCGTAACTGACAAATGTTTCGTTGTTTTTGTTAAATTTGGTAAGTCCGTAATTTGTTGATATCCAAAGATTATTATTATTGTCTTCAAGGATGTTATACGTGACATTATTGGGTAGCCCGTTTTCCTCCAGGTAATATTTAATGTCACCTGTGGCTCTGTTAAACCGGTTTAGTCCGCCTCCGCAGGTTGCAAGCCAGAATATCCCCTGCAGGTCTTCATAAATCGAAAAGATACGGTCGGAGCTCAGGGAGTTAAAGGCTTTGGGGTTTTTCCGGAATACGGTAAAAGAATCATTAACCGGATTGAACCTGTTTAATCCGCCCAGGGTGCAAAGCCACAAAACACCGTTTTTATCTTCATAAATACCATAAATGGTATTGTTTGAGAGCGAATTTTTATTTTCAGGTTTGTTAAAATATCGTTTAAAAGTCTGATTTTCACGGTTGAAACGGTTGAGGCCGTTATCAGTAGCCACCCACATCAACCCCCTGCTGTCTTCCATAATAAAATTGATACGGTTGTTGCTGAGGCTGTAAGGATTTTTGGGATCATGGGCATAGGTCTTGAAATATTTTGTTTCCGGATTATATGAACAAATTCCGGCATCGTAAGTTCCAAACCAGAAGATACCGTTCTTGTCCGGAAAAATCTGGCGGACCAGGTTGCTTGGAAGCGAATTGGAATTTGAAGGGTTGTGTATGATAAAACTGTATTTGTCAGATTTGCGGTCATAGATATTGATGCCGTTATCGGTAGCTATCCAGATTTTTTCTGTTTCGTCCTGGCATATCGCCCACACATTGTTGTCATTTAGGCTGTTTTCGTTGTCGGTCAGGTGTTGTATATGGTTAAAACGGTTAGAATACTTATCAATTTTACTGACACCTTTCCATGCTGTCGCCACCCAGATAATACCGGACCGGTCCTGAAAAATTTTGTTGATGTAATCGTTGCTCAGGCTTTTATTGTCGTATATATCATTTTTGTAACAGACAAAACTTTTGTTTTTTTCGTCAAACCGGTTCAGCCCGCCTCCATAGGTTCCCACCCAGATGGCACCATCATTATCCTGGAGTACGGTTCTGACATTGTTGTTGCTCAATGAATTCTTTTGTAAGTCGTTATGAAAGAATTTATTGATTATTTTTTTCTGAACCGGGTTATAGATGTCGATGCCGCCATCAGAACATATCCATAAATTCCCGTGCTTGTCAATCATTAAATCCCTGATAACATCATTCAATAATGAGTTGTAGTTGCCCGGAGTACTATACCAGTGAGTAAAGATTTTATTTTTTATATCAAAGTAGTTTAATCCTTTATTGGTCCCCAGCCAGATATTTTTATCCTTATCAATGAGTATACAGTTGATATTATTGTTGCTGGGACTGTTTGCATTATTCGGATTAAGCCTGAAATGATAAAAAATGCCTGAAGTCCTATCAAATTTATTTAATCCGTTGCTGGTGCCAACCCATAAAACATTGTCTTCACTTTCTGCGATGCACAGTACTGTGTCGCTACTGATACTGAAAGGATTTTTGCTGCTGTTTATATAATGGATAAATTTATGGGTTTTGAAATCATAGCTGTTCAGGCCTTTTTCAGTTCCAATCCATAATGTTCCGCGGCTGTCAGTGAATAATGAATAAATTGTCTGACTGCTAAGTTCATCAGGGTCATCTGTTATGGATGTTTTGAAGGTTAAAAACCTATATCCGTCATATCGGTTCAGCCCATCCCATGTTCCAACCCAAATATATCCCCTCATATCCTGGGTGATGCAAAAGGCCGAATTTTGTGAAAGTCCCTTGGTCACTATGTAGTTTTCGGAAGAAATCCTGTCGAAATTTAATCCGGGAACGTCCTGGCCAAGTAATAAATTATTAAAAACCAGACATAAGAAAAAAATCCCCCCAATTAAGAATGGCTTAAACAAAATAGTTTCTTTTTTTGGGTGGTTTATAACAACCAGCTTACTTTTCAATTCTGTGAGGTTTGGTTTTTCTCTGTTTGGGCGCAAATAACCGTTTGAAAAAACCTTCTTTTTTATGGTCACGGTTTAACTGCGATTTCCTTGCGGTCTGCTTCATCATTTGCTGGGTGTTATCATCCTGTATGGCATAATGACGATCCAGCGCTTCCTTGTATGCCTTTTCAGCTTCCCTGTCGCGTTGTTTTTTCTCTTTTTCAAACTGCCTGCGCCTTTGGGCCTCCTGTCTTTTACTTTGCTGAAATTTACTGCAGCTTTCTAAGGATACCGAAAATGAAAGAGACAGTAAAATTAAAATAATAATTCTGAAAATTCTCATCTTTGTTGTTGGTAGATTGGTTATTTTTGTAAAACATTTTAGGTGCAATAAAAATATTAAGTTTTATAATGCCACAAGGGCAGAAAGAAATTAAATACTCACCAAATTATCCACATACTGATAACGTTTTTAGTGCTAATATTGTTATAATGAAGGAAATTAAAGGTCATACCTTGCTGATAATGGTTTTTGTTTCTGCCTGTTTATTGGTATCTTGTAAAAAGAAAATCAAAGATCCTATACCTGATGTATACGTGAATTTTTATATGAATATTTCATCAACGCTATATCTGGAATTATCATCGGTAGGAGGATTTGTAAATGTATCGGGAGGATACAGGGGGATTACGGTATACCGCTTATCTTCGGATGAATTTGTCGCATTTGAGCGTGCCTGTCCTTATGACTGGGAAGTCGATTCCGCTATGGTCGGTGTCGATTCATCGGGATTAATAATGAATTGTCATAGTTGTGGTTCTGAATTTCTGATTATTGACGGCTCGGTTATAAACGGCCCTTCGTCTCTTTCTTTAAAACAATACCGCGCCACTTATGATGGACAAATACTTCATATTTATAATTAACTAATGCCTATATGAAAAAAAGTTTTATTACACTATTTATTCTTGGTTATTCAGTGATTGCATTGCCACAACGGCAGCCTGATCAGGATTTTGCCAAACAGATATCAGCTTTGGAAGCAAAAAGTCACGAAAACCTTTTTAAATCAGGAAATGCCAAGTTAGGTGACAATTATGATTTAAAATATCACCGTATGAATTGGTTTGTGGACCCCGATACCAACTTTATCAGTGGTTCAGTAACTTCTTATTTCATGGCCGTATCGGCTATCAGCCAGATGGAGTTTGAATTGAATCAGGTAATGGTTATTGACAGTGTTAAATATCACAATACGCACCTGACTTTCAATCACCCGGGAAATACCTTTACCATAAATTATACCACGGCCATTGCTGTCGGCGCATTTGATTCCGTGAGCGTATTTTATCATGGAGATCCTCAGGGTGGAGGTTTCGGTTCTTTTATTCATGATTTTCACAATGGAACCCCTATCATATGGACGTTATCCGAACCTTTTGGCGCTCCCGACTGGTGGCCATGTAAAAACTCACTCAGCGACAAAATAGATTCTATTGATGTATATGTTACAACCCCTGCGCCGAACAGGGTGGCGAGCAACGGCGTTCTTGTTTCGGTTACCGGTGTCGGACCCGATAAAAAATTTCACTGGAAACACCGTCATCCTATTGCCACATATTTAATTGCCATTGCCGTTACTAATTATGCGGCTTATTCTGACTTTGCCCAGCTGCAGAACGGGAACCTGGAAATATTGAATTATGTGTACCCGGAAGACTCGGTATATGCACGGCAAAACACACCCTACCTGATCCCGGTAATTCAGTTATATGATAGTTTGTTTTCGGATTATCCTTACCTGGATGAAAAATACGGTCATGCCCAGTTTGGATGGGGTGGAGGTATGGAACATCAAACAATGACCTTCCTGATAAATTTTGGTTATGATCTTATGGCTCATGAACTTGCACACCAGTGGTTTGGCGATAAGGTCACATGCGGTAGCTGGCACGATATATGGATAAATGAAGGTTTTGCCACTTTTCTGACAGGACTTACCTATTATTTCCTTTCAGATAATAACGCCTGGCGCTCTTGGAAGGTCGGAAACATCAATTACATTGTTTCAGCACCCGACGGATCCGTGTATTGTGATGATACCACCAGCGTGCCGAGAATTTTCGACGGCAGATTGTCCTATGCTAAAGGCGCTCTGGTGCTGAATATGCTAAGGCTCAAAATCGGAGACTCGGCCATGTTTACCTGTATGAATAACTTTATAACAGATCCCTCGCTGGAATATGGTTTTGCTGATACCGACGATTTTAAAAACCATGCTCAATTATCTTCAGGACAAAATCTTACGGAATTTTTTAATGATTGGATCTATGGTCAGGGATACCCTGTTTATTATATTAACAGCACGGTTCATTATGACAGTTCTGTTAACATTATTTTTATACAATCACCAAGTCATCCTTCGGTGAGCTTTTTTGAGTTACCTCTGCCTGTTCGTTTCTCTGATGGTGTCCACGATACCGTGATTGTTTTTGATAACACCACAAATTTTCAATCATTTGATGCGCATTTGAATTTTCTTCCGGTCGAAATTACGTTTGATCCTGAAAGTGAATTAATTGCAGTTCTGGATACCTGTATTGTACAGGTATCCAGAAATAATGATTCCGGGGACAATGATGTCCTTGTCTATCCAAGCCCGGCACACGAATCTGTTATTATTGACGGCGGGCAAAAAAATACTATAACCAGGGTCAGGATTTCTGATCTGAAAGGCGCAATAATTGATGACATTACCCTTGAAAACCCTTCACGTACGTTTACATATGATCTTGACAAACTTGGCAACGGATTGTATTTAACAGCCATATATACAAATAATAATATTATATTTAATAAAATTATTAAAATGTAATATAATCTATTTTTTTTGGCTCTCATTATCACATAATTACATGATTATTTCCTGAAAAACTTGACTTTGGGCGAAAAAAAGTGTACATTTGCTATCCTTTTATTGAAATATATGTATATAATTTGTGATTTATGAAATTATCTGAATTCAGATTTCATTTACCTTCGGAGTTGTTAGCAGACAGGCCGGCAAAACAGAGAGATGAATCACGCCTTATGATATTGAATAGAAAGCAGCAAACTATTGAGCATAAGGTGTTTAAAGATATACTCGATTTTTTTCAGGATGGTGATACCATAATTGTTAATAACACAAAGGTTTTTCCTGCCCGTCTTTATGGCCGCAAGGAAAAAACCGGAGCAAAGATTGAAGTTTTTTTGCTTCGTGAATTGAATCATGAATCCCGGCTTTGGGATGTTCTTGTTGATCCTGCCCGTAAAATCCGTATAGGTAATAAGCTGTATTTTGGAGATGATGATAACCTTGTAGCAGAAGTGATTGATAACACAACCTCCAGGGGCAGAACGATCAGGTTTTTATTTGACGGGCCGTATGAGGAGTTTAAAAAGATTATCGAATCTTTAGGTGATACTCCTTTACCGAAAATTATCAAGCGTCAGACCGATCCTGAGGATAAGGAACGTTATCAGACCGTGTATGCAAAGCACGAAGGCGCTGTGGCCGCTCCAACTGCAGGACTGCATTTCAGCCGCGAATTGATGAAACGATTAGAACTAAAAGGAGTTAATTTTGCTGAGATAACGTTGCATGCCGGGCTGGGGAATTTCCGTACCATTGATGTGGAAGACCTTACCAAGCACAAGTGCGATTCCGAACAGGTAATCATTGATGAACAGGCGTGCCGGATAGTCAATACAGCAAAAGAAAACAGAAGGATTGTCTGTGCCGTCGGTACAACAACCATGAAAGCCATAGAATCATCGGTTACCATCTCGGGCATGCTGAAACCGTTCAACGGATGGACCAATAAATTCATTTTTCCGCCTTACGATTTTGGAGTGCCCAATTGTATGATCACTAATTTTCATCTTCCGCAGTCCTCACTGATGATTCTGGTGGCCGCATTTGCCGGATATGATTTTCTCATGAAGGCCTATAAGGAAGCTGTGGCCGAGAAATACAACTTTTTTACATACGGTGATGCCATGATGATCATTTGATGCCCTTAATTATAAATCAAGAACCGTTTGCAGAAAACTTTTTGCGACCGGTTTCCATAATTGTTCAACCAATTATTCCTGATTGAAAAAAATTGCACTTATAGTTGCAGGAGGAACCGGAAAACGGTTGAGTACTGATTTACCCAAACAATTCATAGAAATTTGCGGGAAACCCGTTATTATTCATACACTTGAGGCGTTTCTCAACCCATTGCCCGATATTGAATTTGTTATAGTGATCAATCCAAAAATGAGGGACAGCTGGGATGCTATTCTGTCTGGTTATCATATTAAAAACTGGATTTTGGCCGAGGGCGGGCCTGAGCGTTTTCATTCAGTCAGGAACGGGCTGGCAAAAATTTCTGATGACGATACTGTTGTTGCCATCCACGATGCTGTAAGGCCATGTGTGTCGGCAGTAGTGATTTTACAGGCATTTAAAGACGCTGAATATTACGGCAATGCCGTTCCGGCGCTGAATATCACAGATTCGGTGCGTATCAAGGATGGCCCGTTAAATGAACCTGTGGACAGAAAACGATTATTCAAAATACAGACACCGCAGTGTTTCAGAATCCGCTTGATCAAAAAAGCATATTTGCAGAATTACGATGAAAGATTTACCGATGATGCCATAGTTCTGGAATCAACAGGCGAAACGATACATCTTATAGAAGGCAATGCTGAAAATATAAAAATCACTTATCCTTCTGATCTGCTTGTGGCAGAAGCGTTTCTGAGCAAACGCCCCGTTTGATAATGGCACTTTACTGGAGAAGTAATAGGGTTTTAATATTTATTTTAATGGTAAATGGATCTGATATTCTGTTAATATATTGAAAATAAGATATTTAACATTATATTTTTCTTCCTTTCCATTCCACCTTCACAAACAGAGATGATATGGCAATAAAAACTACATATAACGGGTATATAAGCTGTAGCGGCAAGTAGAACCACATTAAGCGCTTCTTTTTTACAAACGATGCTGCAGCGAACATTAACGGAAGATCAACTGCCAGTTTGCCCGCAAACATTATTGCAGCAATAATAGCAAATCTGAAATCAATAAATCCGCAAATCAGCAGCAGAACTAATGCCAGATTAAAGAAAAAAACACTGCCTGCTGTAAATTTTGCAAAAAAGTCCTCATAGGCAGGACTTTTTGAAGCCCAGCGGACACGCTGTTGTATAAACTCTTTCAGATTTGCCGGGCCTTGTGTCGTTACTATGCTTTCCCGGTTTTTGATAAAACATATTTTATTCTTGTTTTTTATATGTTTTTTTGCCTGCAGAAGAAAAAACACATCGTCGCCCGAAGCGTACGAGTCATGTGAGGTATAACCGTTAAGCTCTTCAAATAAACTGTGTTCAAAACAAAAATTGGCGCCATTGGCCAAAAAGGGTTTATTTAGGGAGATGGCCCCTGCTCCGCTGGCTATCAGGCTTAGAAACTCCAGAGAAGCTAAATTTGTGAATAACCCTTTACTGTCTTTAAAAACCACAGGCCCGCTAATCAGGCGGCAGTTGTTTTGTTCGTAAAAACTTACCAGGCAGGATAAATAGTTATTATCAAAGATACAGTCGGCATCGGTTGTTACAACAAGTTTTCCACGAGAATTTTCCACTCCTTTTTTTAAAGCGGCTTTTTTTGAAAAACCATCACTTTTGTCCAAAGCAAACAATTTGATAGTAGCCGAAAAATTTATTTTAATGAATTGTGCAACAATATCATAACTATGATCAGTCGAATGATCATCCACAAGTATTATTTCAAAAAGTTCTTTGGGGTATTGCTGGCCGGACAAGCTTTTTAATAAGGGTTCAATATTTTCTTCTTCATTGCGGAAAGGAATTATTATACTTACTGTTGTTCTGAAGGCGTGAGGATTATAGTCGGTGGTTTTAAGACTAAACCATCCACAGGTAAAAAAAAAGATCAGGCCAAAGTAACATGCCACGCTTAATACGGAAATTAATATGACAATTGTAAATGTCACTTTCTGAAGAATTTAAGACGAAAAACAAAAAAACCGCCGTTAATTGCCGGTATCACAAGGTTTATGAACCAGATCAGGAAACAGGCCAATAGTGTGCCGGAAGCAAGGTCTGGAATTTGTTTTGACTGGTTCTGAAAATACATATCAAGCAGCAAAATACTCACCGAGCCTCTGACGCCAAGCTCCGTTAGTGCAAATGTCGGAATCGCCGACATGACCAGGAATATGCAGGAAACAATCATTATGCCTTCACCCGGCGGAATATCAATATTGCATAATCTTATCAGGATATAAAACTGCATTGTGAATATCATATACCGTATGGAACTAAATAAAAAAGCAATGAGTAACTCTTTGGTTGAATAATTGGAATAAACGTCGAAATGTGAGCGGAACAGCGAATATTTCCGGGGTATAAGTTTTTGAAAATTTTTTTTAAGCAGTTCAATCCGAAAATATAAAACAGAAACAAAAAATGCCATGACCACAGATAGACCGAGCATAATGTTTAAGACTACGGGCGTTTCGCCGAAAGAACCCTGCTGTAACAATGAGAGGAAAAAAAAGCCTGCTATGGAGCCAAACAATAAGGTAGACAATAACTGTCCGAGACTTCCGGTAAAAGTGATAAATATCCCTTCCCAACGGTTTGCTTTTTCCAGTATGAAGGCCCTGCCGAAATATTCTCCGGTTCTGTTGGGCGTAAACGCGCCTATGGTCAGCCCTGCCCATACCGCCATGAATGATCTGAAAAAGGTAACCCGCTCAATCTTTCTGACCAGATACTGCCATTTAATGGACTCAACGCTCCAGTTGAGCAGCATCATAAAAAAAACAGCAACAAGCACTGCAAATGAAATGCGTCCGGAAATTATTTTCATGAAGCTGGCGGATAACTCCGAAATGTTTTCTTTGTAAAATATACGGTAAGCAATAAACCCAAAAGAAAGAATAATTATCAGAAATTTGATAATATAATTACCTGTTTTGATTAATTTTGTTTCAGGCATTTAATATTGTTATTTTGAGCATCGACAGAATCATACTTGGCATTGATCCCGGTACAAATATATTAGGCTACGGATTAATTCATAACAAAGATAAAAAGATTGAACTAATCACTATGGATGTGATAAAATTAAACAGGCTTTCCGATCCGTACCTGAAGTTGAAAACAATATTTGAAGAGACACTTGCCGTGATCGAGAAATATAAGCCCGACGAACTGGCAATAGAATCTCCGTTTTACGGGAAGAATGTTCAGGTGATGCTGAAACTGGGACGGGCCCAGGGTGTGGCTATTGCTGCCGCACTTTATAAATCACTACCTGTTTTTGAATATTCGCCGCGTAAGATCAAGCAGTCTATTACCGGAAAAGGGAATGCTTCAAAAGAACAGGTTGCCTCCATGCTGGCTCGCCTGGTTGCCATAGATACGAGCCCAGAATACCTTGATGCCACTGATGCCCTGGGGGTAGCTGTATGCCATTATTTTCAGAAAAACACCACGCCGGATTCAAAATTGTTCAGCGGATGGAAATCATTTGTGGTTAACAATCCGGGAAGGATAAAATAAAATGACTTCTGAAACAGATCCCGTCGATTGTGTGGTAAGTCACAGAGTTTTCAGTGATACCATTACTTTTTATACGGAACTGATCGGGGATATTGAAAGAGCTCAAAATAATATATGTTTTGAGATATTTAAATTTATTGATGATGATGTTGGTGTCCGGTTCAGGGATTTACTCGTCAAAAAAAGTCGCCAGGGAGTGAGGGTCCGGCTGATGGTTGATTCATGGGGCGCTCCGTCCGGCGGATCGTTTTTTGATGAACTCGTGAAAGCCGGCGCCCAGGTGAGGTATTTTATGAAACTAAAGTACAATTTTGATGCTTTCACCAAGCACCACAGGCGTAATCACCGTAAAGTCATTGTGATTGACGACCGTATTGCCTACCTGTCTTCAGCCAATATCAACCAGTATTCGGTTACATGGCGCGAACTTATCGTAAAACTCGAAGGTAAAATAGCACATTCTTTCAAAAAATCGTTTAACAGCAGTTGGGAAATTTATAAAAAGAACACTTTTAATATCCGTCATCAAACCAGTTCCATTATCTGCGGTAATTTCAGGATCATACGTGATGTACCGTCCCTGACAAGGCAAAAGGTGAAGAAAAGGTTTGAATATCTTATCAAACATGCCTGTAAACAGATCGTTATTGAAACTCCGTATTTTCTGCCGGGATATTTTTTAAGAAAGTTGCTTATGGATGCCGGAAAAAGGGGCGTTGATGTAAAAGTTATCACACCCAAGCAGTCGGATGTCAATCTGGTGGATGTCCTGAGGAGTAAATACCTGGGCGTACTTCATAAAAACAATGTTCAGTTGTTGTTTTATAAACCGTATAATCTTCATGCTAAGCTGATGCTGGTCGACAATAATGTGTTTTTTTTCGGAACCTCAAATTTTGATTACCGCAGTTTTAGATATATGTATGAAGTGATGTTAATGGGAACTGACCGTAATATTATGCAGGACTTGATGGTACATGCCAACAAGACTATTGAAGATTGTGAACCTTTTGATTATGAATTATGGAAAAGACGGCCGTTCATTCATAAGTTTTTCGAAAACCTGCTGATCCCGTTCAGGCATTACTTATAGCATGTCTGTTCAGCGCGGTATGTTTACTCTGCCGGATGTAAAATAATATTTTTTGTAATAATCTTCATCCAGATCGTCAACCATAACGCCATTTTTTGTTGTTGCATGTATAAACTTGTTTTCACCAAGGTAAATTCCAACATGCGAAACAGAATCGTTGTTGATCTTGAAAAAAACAAGGTCGCCGGTTTTAAGTTCATTTTTATGGATCTCTTTCACATTTTTTATTTGTCCGGCCGAACTTCTGTATAATTTTATATTATAAACTTCTTCAAAAACCGACATGACCATACCGGAACAATCCGTCCCTTGTTTGCTGAAACCACCATACTTGTAAGGAACCCCCATCCATTCCGTGAGGCACTTTAACAAAGCAGGGTTTTCAGACCCGTTAAAGTTCACTCCTAATTTATCAGAGTATAGCTTATAATTTGAGACATTACTGTTACGTGTTTGATTAGTATGATGATTCACCGTAGCTTGATGTTGCGTCTTGCATGACATCATAAAGGTGGATGACACCATAAGGACAAATACAAAAACGCTTTGGTACCGTTTCATTAAGAATATTCAAACAAATCAAAATTAGAGAATAAAAAAAGGAGGTTCATACTAAACCTCCTTTTTTTGCAAACAAACCTTTGTTAATGAATCTCAATCTGTCTTTTAATGCTGGCTTTTTCTTCTTCTTTTTTCGGAATATTCATTACGAGAATACCGTTTTTGTACTCAGCTGAAATCTTTTCGGTATTTACGCTTTTGGGAAGAACAAAGGAGCGGCTGAAACTCCCGTGCGCAAATTCTTTGCGGGTGTAATTTTTTTCTTTCACTTCTTTTTCTTCTTTCTTTTCCGATGAAATTGTCAGCGTATTGTTTTCGATGTCAATCCTGAAGTCTTCTTTGTTCAAACCAGGGACAGCCAGTTCAAGCTCAAAAGAATCCTCATTTTCAACAATGTTGGTTGCAGGTACGCTGCAGTTGTTTCTGCCGAACAAATTAATCGGATCATTTTCAAAGAAGCTGTTCATCAGGTCAGAAAACATGGGTTCGTTGTTTAATCTAATAAGTTTCATGGTTTTATCCTCCTTTTTTTAAATTAATAATTAAAATTTGATTTTGTAATAACCTGTTTTCAAAATTTGTGCAAAAGAAAAACATTAAATTGTCATTTTTCATATTTAACACATTATCAATTAAATATAAAAAAATTAAAATATAAATACCAAGCCATAATGGCAGTATTAACAATCAACAACGTGTCATTATGGCGCTTTTGAGAAATGCTATGATCGTAATAGTCAGATTAACAATGCTATAACTAATAGCTGGTTTTGTACGTAAAATCAGAATGGACTGGCGTGGATTTCAGTGTTTGTTTGAGACATATTGCGAGGAACAGGGAGAATGGTAAATGGCATAAAAAGGCTGTTATTGAAAAAAATATTATTTTTACAAAACAAATCACGATCCAGTGAACCGTTTTTATAGTTTAAATAAAGGATTTATTTATAGCATAAAACAAGTAAGAAATATGAGACAACTGTTTGTATTATTATTTTTCATTGCAGGTATGTCTTTTACGTATTCACAAAAATTTCATGGTGGATTTTTTCTTGAGTTTGACACCTCAGAAGTCTATCTTGCTGAAAACATGAGT
>DAOORA010000059.1:0-29214 GCA_035389045.1 Bacteroidales bacterium
GGAGTCGGGAGTCGGGAGTCGGGAGTCAGGAGTCAGGAGTCGGGAGTCAGGAGTCGGGAGTTGGGAGTCAGGAATTGGGAGTTGGGGGTCAGGAGTCGGGAGTCGGGAGTCGGGAGTCGGGAGTCAGGAGTCGGGAGTCAGGAGTCGGGAGTCAGGAGAAGGAGTCAGGAGTCGGGAGTCGGGAGTCAGGAGTCGGGAGTCAGGAGAAGGAGTCAGGAGTCGGGAGTTGGGAGTCGGGAGTCAGGAGTCGGGAGTTGGGAGTCAGGAGTCGGTAGTCGGGAGTTGACCGTAAATATTTTAGCTTGTTGGCTGGTGGACGGTTGTGAGATGGATTTCAGAAGAACAACCGTATGCTTAGGTAAACAAAGAAACCGGACTGTAAAACAAAAAACAAAGCCCATACCATTGCGGGAATGCCGGTTATTTTGGCAAGCGCTGCAGCGTCACCGGCAGTTTTTGGTTTTCGGGATGCCATGATCACAAGTTCGAAAGATGAATAGAAAGCTTCAAAAAGCATTACTGCTGATATCCATGCCGTAAAGACAAACTGAAAAAAATCATTGAGATAAAACCTTGCCAGTAATAAGACAACAATAAAAGTTATAATCCAGAATATTCCGTAAGTGTTCCTAACAAGGAATGTAAGATTGAGCAGGGCAACAATAGCAACACTATAGATCACAAGATCATATTTTCCTATTGAGATCAAAAAGAACATCAGGCAGGCAAATGCTGAGCCGATGACGTAACCTGACAGCGCCACAAGCAACATGCTGAATTTTCCTTTGGTTTTAACAATTGCCGCCCCCGAGCGGTCACCAAACAGTTCCACTTCATAAACTTCACCGTTGGAGATTAGCGCCATCAGCGCATGGCCACTTTCATGAATAAGGGTATTGATGATCCGGAGAAATTTACCCACATAAGGAATACGGTTAGTAATCAGGACTACCAGCGGAAGGGCATATAACACATAATTTTTATATTCTTCGTACAAAACTGAAAAATTTGAGGCAAAGTAAACAAGAATTATTTTTTCAGGGTTCTTTTGCGGAAAATTAATTTTCGCACAAAGTTTACATAAAACGAAGCCAGAAAGGCAAGGATAAAGATCATAAGTGTGGCGGCCTCCGTAAAACCTTCATGGACATTTATTCCGAGAATTCTGAATATTATGTACTTGATATACGAAAAGGGCATGTCGTGCTGACCAAGTTTTTTAAGTACCTGCCAATGCCATTCGGTAAGCGGACAAAACCCCCATCCGTAAAAAATACCCAGTCCAAACCATGATAAACCTGTAAGCGATAGAGTAATAAAATTGGCAAGCCTGGTTTTTTTCCATATCCAGCCGAACATATTAAACAAGGATAAAACCGTATGAAACACAACAAAAAAATAGTCGAGAAAATGATACCAAAACATGACTTAAAATCTGATTATTCCAATAAAATTAATATAATTTTTCCGGGAATAAAAATTTACCAATATTTATTATGTTTAATTATTGTAAATCAACAACTTAGATAATGAAAAAACTGTTAATAACTTCTGTTTATTATTACTGATTTTTTTTGGAATCCATAACGAAATAAAACGTATCTTTGTTTAAAATAAAAACTATATAAGTATTTGATTATGAGCGATAAAGAAAATGAAGTTGTGAACAAAAACGGTAACGGGAACGGAAATGGAAATTACGATGCCGACAGTATAAAAGTATTAGAAGGTTTGGAAGCGGTACGCAAGCGTCCTGCGATGTACATCGGAGATACCGGATCAAGGGGCTTGCATCATCTTGTGTATGAGGTTGTTGATAACTCTATAGACGAGGCACTTGGAGGTTATTGCGATACCGTGGACGTATTTATCAACACTGACAATTCGATAACTGTGGAGGATAACGGCCGTGGTATACCTACGGGTATTCACGAACAGGAAGGCCGTTCGGCCCTTGAAGTGGTAATGACCGTACTTCATGCCGGCGGAAAGTTTGATAAAAACTCGTACAAAGTATCCGGCGGGCTTCATGGCGTTGGCGTATCCTGTGTAAATGCACTTTCGTCTGATATGAAGGTTACGGTGTACCGTGAAGGCAAAATTTTTGAACAGGAATACAAATGCGGCGATCCTCAATATACTGTCCGTGAAGTTGGCGAATCCGATAAGACAGGCACAAAAATCACTTTTATGCCCGACAAATCTATATTCTATATTACAGACTATAGTTTTGAGATATTGTCATCACGTATGCGCGAACTGGCCTACCTCAACAAAAAAGTAAAACTCACCCTCACTGACCTGCGTGAGAAAGACGAGAACGGCATGCCGGTCAGCGAAATTTATTATTCAGAGAACGGCCTGGAAGATTTTATCGAATACCTTGACGCCACACGTGAAAAGCTAATGCCCGAACCTATCTGTATTGCCGGTGATAAAAATGATATTCCTATTGACATTGCCATGCAATACAATTCGTCTTTTTCCGAGAATATACACTCATATGTTAACAATATCAACACCCATGAAGGCGGTACGCATCTTGCGGGATTCCGCCGTGCGCTAACCCGTACCCTGAAAACGTATGCGGAGAAGTCAGGGATGCTGGCCAAACTCAAATTCGACATCAACGGTGATGATTTCCGCGAAGGGCTGACAGCCATTATCTCGGTAAAAGTCATGGAGCCCCAGTTTGAAGGCCAGACCAAGACCAAACTCGGCAATAACGAGGTGATGGGAGCCGTTGACCAGATTGTGAGCGAATTGCTTTCGTATTACCTTGAAGAACATCCCAAAGAGGCAAAAACAATCGTAAACAAAGTTATCCTGGCTGCCACCGCCCGTCATGCCGCCCGCAAAGCACGCGAACTGGTACAGCGTAAAACTGTGCTGACAGGTTCAGGCCTCCCGGGCAAACTTGCCGACTGCAGCGAAAAAGATGCCGCACTTTGTGAGTTATTCCTCGTGGAAGGTGATTCTGCAGGAGGTACCGCCAAACAGGGACGCGACAGAAGAACCCAGGCCATACTCCCGCTCAGGGGAAAGATCCTGAATGTGGAAAAAGCTATGCCTTACAAGATATTTGAATCGGAAGAAATCAAAAACATGTTTACGGCTCTTGGTATTACCATCGGAACAGAAAACGATTCCAAAGAACTAAACCTCGAAAAGCTCCGCTATCATAAAGTCATCATCATGACCGATGCCGACGTGGACGGTAGCCACATCGCCACCCTGATCCTTACGTTCTTTTTCCGTTATATGCATGAACTCATCGAACGGGGTTATGTATATATTGCAACACCACCACTGTACCTCATCAAAAAAGGAAATGAACAGCGGTACTGCTGGACTGAGGAACAACGAATACAGATTGTTGAAGAATTTTCAAAAACAACCAAAGAATCCAATATACACATTCAGCGGTATAAAGGTCTTGGTGAGATGAACTCGGAACAACTATGGGATACCACCATGAATCCTGAAAAACGTACACTTCGTCAGATTACTATCGTGAATGGTACCGAAGCCGACCGCATTTTTTCGATGCTCATGGGCGATGAAGTACCTCCCAGACGAGAGTTTATTGAAAAAAATGCAAAATATGCAAGAATTGATATCTGATACTACTCAATAAGTTTACTATAAGAACCTAACAGGCGAAACAACACACCGGCAGCATGAACATCATTATCACGGGCGCAGGTAAAGGCATTGGTCTTGAACTCTGCAAAAGGTTTCTGCAGTATCCCGATATACATATTCTTGCCATTTCACGTGATACCGGTAAGCTGGAAATAATTGCACGTGAACATTCATTCCTTCATCCCTGTTCTTTGGACCTGGAAAATGGAAATTATGCCACTGTCATCAATCAACTTTCCTCATTGCCCGGTGGAAAAGCTGCTGTTTTAATCAACAATGCCGGATTATTGTTAAAAAAAGCATTTAAAGACCTGAATACCGAAGATAACAAAAGGATGCTGGCGGTAAATTATCTTGCGCCGTTTGAACTGATACAGATGCTCCTACCCTATTTTACACCTGATGCCCATATTGTAAACATTAGCAGTATGGGCGGCTTTCAGGGCAGCATAAAATTTGATCAATTATCCGGTTACAGTGCCTCCAAAGCTGCCCTCGCATGTCTGACCGAATGTCTTGCCGTTGAATTACAGGAGAGAAATATAAAGGTGAACTGTTTATGTCCGGGTTCTGTTCAGACTGAGATGTTTCAGCAGGCATTTCCGGGAAGTAAAGCTTCGGCAGAACCCGAAAAAATTGCTGGTTTTATCGTTGAATTTGCTTTGAACGCTCATCATTTTATGAACGGAAAGATCATCCCCCTTTCGTTATCTGTGCCTTGATTTTTTTGATATAAACATACAATTTTTTAATCCGGTTTTCGTTTTTAGTTCTGGTTTTCACAATAATGTTTATCAAGGTTGCAAAACTTTATAGTTTAGGCAGATAGTGTTAAAAATTAAATTATTTAATATCATATGCCATGAAAACAATTAAAATCTTTTGCCTGGCAGCCCTCCTTGTACCATTATGGGGCTATTCACAATCAAAATCATCCATCACCATCAAGTCCATCACCATTGAGAACGGCGATACAATTGTCAAAGAACGCCATTACAACTCCGACGGCAACGGGATCATATTTGACGACAGTATATTCGGGGATAACAACCAGTTTATCTTTTTTAATAATGACTATGACATTGACACTAATTTCTCCGAAAAGTTTCATGAAATTTTCAGTCGTGAGATGAATGATTTCTTTCAGGATTTCAACCACCCTCTTTTTGACATGCCTGATAATCCGATAGACTTTTATAAGAAATCGTTCCCATTGAATTTCGATAGCGTATTTTCGGATGAAGACCAAGTCCATCTGCATCCTGATACTACTGATGCATCCCGTAATAAAGCAAAATCAGTACCCCCGCAAGCACTACGAAAAAAAAGCATTACTGCGGAAAATATCATATTACCTTACAAACAGCCTGTCGATGAATTTTTAGCAGAACCTGGTTATGAACAAGGCAGTGTTAAAATTGTCTTTCAGCTCGACCAGCAGAAAAATACCCAGTTGTCTATTAAAGATGAATCAAAAAAGACAATATATAAAGAAAAGATACCCAGGTCGAAAGGGATATATACCCGGCTTTTTGACTTTAGTGTATATCCATCCGGCATCTATTTCCTGGAGCTCAGACAGGGAAAAAAATCATCGGTAAGCCGTATTTACAAAAAGGGAAATAATAATTATTTTGATTCAGATTATTAAAAAAATATTATTTTTGTATCATGAGTCTTTAGCTCAGCTGGTTTAGAGCGCTTGCTTGACAGGCAAGAGGTCAGCAGTTCGATCCTGCTAAGACTCACCAACAAAGACAAGGGTTTCAGAGGGTTCTGAAATCCTTTTTTGTTTCAGGGGTCAAGGAAAAGTCAATATTATCAGAAATTTCAAAAATCTTACTATATTCCGGTTTACACAAAAATTGACACATAAAAAGTTTTGCTGGTTTAGAGCGTCCCGACGATCCGCCAACCGGCGGATGTCGGGAAGGTCAGCAGTTCTTCCGATAGCCATCGGAACTGCTAAGACTCACCAACAAAGACAAGGGTTTCAGAGGGTTCTGAAATCCTTTTTTGTTTCAGGGGTCAAGGAAAAGTCAATATTATCAGAAATTTCAAAAATCTTACTATATTCCGGTTTACACAAAAATTGACACATAAAAAGTTTTGCTGGTTTAGAGCGTCCCGACGATCCGCCAACCGGCGGATGTCGGGAAGGTCAGCAGTTCTTCCGATAGCCATCGGAACTGCTAAGACTCACTTAGATAAACAAGGGTTTCAGAGTTTCTGAAATCCTTTTTTGTTTCAGGGGTCAAGGAAAAGTCAATATTATCAGAAATTTCAAAAATCTTACTATATTCCGGTTTACACAAAAATTGACACATAAAAAGTTTTGCTGGTTTAGAGCGTCCCGACGATCCGCCAACCGGCGGATGTCGGGAAGGTCAGCAGTTCTTCCGATAGCCATCGGAACTGCTAAGACTCACTGCAAACTTCGCACAACTGGTTTTTAAAAAAGGTATTTAACCTTCAAGAGATATTTGTATTGTACTTTTTGTCTTGACACAAAAAGTACCAAAAAAGTCAAGAAAATATATACCGAACCTACACACAAGCCACTCCCTGACACCGGCATATTTTCAGGCCAGCGCTCTTTGTTTCTGCGAAACAATTCGGTTTTGGGCAGGATATATTTAAAGTCAACGGTATGCTTATAAAAAACAACAGGCAAATAAACCAAAGGTGTAAATGGAATCTGACAAAATTACGACAAGGGTTTCAGAGGGTTCTGAAATCCTTTTTTATTTCAGTGTGACACAAAAATATACACATAAATGGATTTGCTGGTTTTCAGCCTCCCGATAGTCGCCGCATAACTGATCGTCGGCAAAAGGTCGGCAGCTCTTCCGATAGACATTGGAACTACTAAGACTCACTGCAAACTTCGCACAACTGGTTTTTAAAAAAGGTATTTAACCTTCAAGAGATATTTGTATTGTACTTTTTGTCTTGACACAAAAAGTACCAAAAAAGTCAAGAAAATATATACCGAACCTACACACAAGCCACTCCCTGACACCGGCATATTTTCAGGCCAGCGCTCTTTGTTTCTGCGAAACAATTCGGTTTTGGGCAGGATATATTTAAAGTCAATGGTATGCTTATAAAAAACAACAGGCAAATAAACCAAAGGTGTAAACGGAATCTGACAAAATTACGACGAGGGTTTCAGAGGGTTCTGAAATCCTTTTCTTTCGGGTAACACAACAGTATACACATAAATATATTTACTGGTTTTGAGCCTCCCGATAGTCGCCGCATGGCGGATCGTCGTCGGGAAAAGGTCAGCAGTTCTTCCGATAACCATCGGAACTGCTAAGACTCACCAACAATGACAAGGGTTTCAGAGTTTTTTGACTCCTTTTATAAAGGCATATAACAATTCAATATTTTATCTTCAGATTCATGCGTGGGATTAGAGTATAATGACTTTTCTGCTTATAAGCCGTAATAATTTTTTGGACATTATCATATTTTCCTGTTATTATAAACAGTATGATGGGTAACACAACCATTCTTTGTTTATTTTTGTTACGCATAAATAAACGACCTGATATGTACAAAAAATCACTGATAATAATGATATTGTTTACGGCTCAGGTATGTTTCGGCCAGCAAACCGAAGTACTAAGCCATGTTAAAGTGTGGGGCAAAGATTACCGGCAGCTTACTGATGCAGGTATCACATTAATTAATGGCCATTATTTACATAAATCTTATTTCGATGGAGCGGTGAACATCAAGGATTTAAATAAACTGAAATTATCGGGGTTGCCATACGAAATAATCTCCGAAAACCTCACTGAACACTATCAAATCAGAAATCAGCACCCTCAAACCGGTGAAAAGAATATCACATACAACTGCGGCCTGCCCAAAACTTACTCCACTCCCACACATTTCAACCTGGGCAGCATGGGTGGCTATTTTACCTTAACCGAAGCAATGGCCCAGCTCGATTCCATGAGGGCCTGGTTTCCCAACCTGATTTCAGCGAAGTCGCAGATCGGATTATCCATCGAAAACCGCCCGGTATATGCTGTAAAAATCTCTGACAACCCCGACATCCAAGAGGGCGAAAAACAGGTGCTATACACGTCGCTGCATCATTCATCGGAGCCTTGCAGTATGCAGCAGTTGTTTTTTTTTATGTACTATCTTCTTGAAAATTATAGTACCGATAGTGAAATAAAGTACCTGATTGACAACCTTGAGTTATATTTTGTTCCGGTCATAAACCCTGATGGCTATGTATACAACCAGAACCAGAATCCTGCCGGTGGAGGTACCTGGCGTAAAAACAGAAGGGATAACGGATTGCTTTCTTACGGTGTTGACCTTAACCGCAATTACGGTTTTCAGTGGGGATATAATAACATTGGTTCGCAGCCTATTGGCAGTTCACCCTGGTACAGAGGCACGGCTGCCTTCTCGGAACCCGAGAGCCAGGCCATGAAATCATTTATAGAAGCTCATGAATTTTTACTCGATATGAACTGGCATTCATGGGGAAATTTTCTGATTTATCCCTGGAATTATGAATCAATATTGACCAGCGACTCCACCCTGTTTGAAGAGTTCTCGCGCTACCTGACCATTGACAGCCATTACCGTTATGGTACCTGTGACCAGACATACGGATACAACAGCAATGGCGATGCCGACGATTGGGATTACGGAGATACTACTTCCAAAAATAAAATCATATCGGTCACGGCTGAAGTCGGATCGTCGGTTGACGGATTCTGGCCCAATGCGGCAAACATTGAATCATTATGCATCACTGCTCTGGATATGAACCTGCGTTTTGCAAAACTGGGTACACCATACGCTCTTTTGAACGACATTTCACCAACTTATATTTCCGGCACTTTCGTTAACATTCCGGTTGAGGTTTATTGTCTCGGACTCGATGTGCCGGCCAACTTTGCCGTGAGCATAACACCTATATCCGCTGATATTGTCAGCACAGGCCTCCCTGTGACATTCAGCGCCATGCAAACCCTTGAGAAAAGATATGACACGGTTGTGCTCAACCTGAATCCTGCCATAATTCAGGGCGCCGAGGTGTCGTTCTCATTGGATATCAGTAACGGTATTTTCACATGGAAAGATACCATCACAAAAATATACGCCAGTCCCGACACTATTTTTTATGATCCTGCTGAAAATCTTGTCAATTGGGCAGCAGATGATTTTGCTGTTACTTCCGAAAATTATGTTTCTTTTCCATCATGTTTTACGGAATCACCTTCGGCAAACTACGGCCTGTTGCAGACGTCGTCATTAGAAATGATTGATGCGCTGGATCTCAGTGCTGCCAGCAGCGCTTATTTTCTTTTCAATGCTAAATGGGAAACAGAAAAATCGTACGACTGGGTGCAGGTGCTGGCGTCATCCGATAATGGAAGCACCTGGCAGCCTTTGTGCGGGCGATATTCAGCCTACGGCACTGATGATGAAGAAGAAGGAGAGCCGGTTTACGACGGGTTGTCCCATAACTGGGTACTGGAAGAAATTTCTCTGGATGCCTTTGTTGGCGGCACCCTGAAGATCAGGTTTGAATTTCACAGCGACCAGACCCATAATTTTGACGGTTTTTACCTGGATGATATAACAGTGCTTGCAAATACGTCAACCGTTTCTGCTCAAGCATTTCCAAAGACCGACCGGTTCCGGATGTTTCCTAACCCTGCCAATGAACAGATAAATATTGTAGTTTCCGAAACGGATAATTATTCATTCCGGCTGATGGATATCTACGGAAATCTGGTACCTGTCGAATGGAGAAAGACTGGCAATGTTTTAAAATCAGACACCCGGAATCTTTCCTCAGGTTCGTATTTTTTGCAGGCAATTTCAGAAAACACAGTTCTCATAACACAAAAGGTTGTCGTAATTCATTAATACCAGATATCTGCCTGATTTGCAATGAATTGTCATTGTGGATGGAAATGGGATAATAATAGCTTTGTCTTTGTGAGAAAATGTTACCCGCTTTACACACAGGCGGATCGCAGATTTATGCAAGCAGGAAAAAGAAACCTGGCACTATGACCGCCAACGTTTTGAAGTTCATAAAAAAGATATAGTCAAAAAAAAGCCGGTTCCTGAGAGCCGGCTTTTTCATTCGTGCAAAACAACTATTCTCCGAAATTGATCTCACCATCCACCTGTTTCTTATCTTCCTTATTTTCTTCAGCATTGTCCGGCGTTGGCTCATCCTTCTTAATATCTTCTACTTTCTTGACTTCTTCGGTTATGTTTTCTTCTTCAACTATCTTCTCTTCTGCTTTTTTAGCCTCTTTTTTGCTAATTTTTTCCTTGTATTTTTTGTCGAAAATTTCGCGTTCGTTTTGTTCCATATCCGATTTCAGGTTGGCCAGAGCTTCAATGTCGCCGAGGGTAGTTTTTTCGAGGTTGTCTTTGATTTTCTTTACCACCTTTTTAGCCGTTGTTTCTTTGTTTTTCTGGTCGGCAGCTTCTTTAGCCTTTTCGGCATTGATGGCATCCTGCCAGAGTTTGGTATGTGAAACAAGGATCTTTTTATTGTCTTTGGAAAATTCGATTACTTTAAAATCAAGGGTTTCATCGGTGCGTGCGATGGTATTGTCTTCTTTCAGCAGATGACGTGCGGGAGCAAAACCTTCAACGCCGTATGGCAGTGAAATGATGGCCCCCTTATCATTAGAGCTCACGATGGTTCCTTTATGGATGCTGTCGACGGTGAACACGGTTTCAAAGATATCCCAGGGATTTTCTTCCAGCTGCTTGTGGCCTAAGCTCAGGCGGCGGTTTTCAGTATCCACTTCCAGAACGACCACTTCGATCTTTTCTCCGATTTTGGTAAATTCAGCAGGATGTTTAATCTTTTTCGACCAGCTGAGGTCAGAAATATGGATAAGACCATCCACACCTTCTTCGAGCTCAACGAAAATACCAAAGTTGGTAAAGTTGCGTACGATGGCTTCGTGTTTTGAGTTTACAGGGTATCTTTCGCCAATGTTGGTCCATGGATCAGGGATCAGTTGTTTTATACCCAGTGACATTTTGCGTTCTTCGCGATCTAAGGTAAGAATGATAGCTTCAATTTCATCGTTGACTTTCAGAAAATCGTGAGCGGTACGCAGGTGCTGCGACCAGGACATTTCAGAGACGTGGATAAGACCTTCAACGCCTTTGGCAATCTCTATGAATGCGCCATAGTCAGCAATAACAACCACTTTTCCTTTAACCTTATCACCAACTTTTAAATTAGCATCCAGAGATTCCCACGGATGAGGTGTGAGTTGTTTCAAGCCTAAGGCAATACGTTTTTTGCCTTCGTCGAAATCGAGGATAACTACCTGTATTTTCTCATCTAAAGTTACGATTTCTTCAGGATGGCTGATACGGCCCCAGGAGAGGTCGGTGATGTGAATAAGTCCGTCGACACCGCCCAAATCAATAAATACACCATAAGAAGTGATGTTTTTAACGATTCCTTCGAGCACCTGTCCTTTTTCGAGTTTTGCAATGATCTGTGATTTCTGTTGTTCAAGTTCGTCTTCAATAAGCGCTTTGTGTGAAACAACCACATTTTTGAATTCGTTGTTCACCTTCACCACTTTGAACTCCATATTTTTTCCTACAAAGACGTCATAATCGCGTATGGGTTTCACGTCGATCTGCGAACCGGGGAGGAAAGCTTCGATACCAAATACATCTACAATGAGGCCGCCTTTAGTACGGCATTTAACAAATCCGGTAATGATTTCGTCTTTTTCGAGGGCTTCGTTCACACGATCCCATGCTTTGAGCAGTTTGGCTTTTTTGTGTGAAAGGATAAGTTGTCCGGTAAGGTTTTCCTGGCTTTCAACGTACACATCCACTTTGTCGCCAATTTTCAGGTCGGGTATGTCCCTGAATTCATTCAGGCTGACCACCGCGTCGGATTTAAAACCTATGTTTACCACAACCTCACGGCTGTTCATTCCCACAATGGTTCCATCAACAACCTGTTGTTCCACGATGGAACTTAATGTCTTGTCGTAGATATCTTCCAGTTTTTTGCGTTCATCACCGGAATAAGTATCATGTTTTTTGCCGATATTTTCCCAGTTAAAATTTTCGTCCACTGTTTTCACCACTCTCTTTGGTTTTTCAGCGACCTTTTCTGCTTCTGCAACAGGGGTTTCAACCTGCTCTTCAGCTTCTGTTTTTTCAACAACTTCGTTTGTTTCAGTTTCTGCAACAGGGGTTTCCTGAGCTTCAGCTTCTGTTTTTTCAACAACTTCGTTTGTTTCAGTTTCTGCAACAGGGGTTTCCTGAGCTTCAGCTTCTACATTGGTTTCCACCTGGTTGTCCTGTTGTTCCTGATTTTCCTGAACGTTTTCCTGATCGTTCAAATTTGTTTCGTCGGTCATGTAATGTTTCTTTCTTTGTATGCCTGCAATCTGCTTACAGACAGGGGTTAATAATAATGTTAATTACAAAAATAAATTGGAGTGCAAAAGTATCAATAATTTACGAGGTGACAATGAATTTTGGGAAAAACTTTTTCAATGCCCAATAATGTGTATGAATTGGTGTCCGCATGTACGAATGAAAGGCTAGATATTTATAATTTTTTTGGAGGATTTGCTTCATCAAAGATGTTCACATTTCGATACGCTTGAATATTACTCCCTCGTTTGAGAACTGAATCAACAGCGCGAGCTTTAACCCAGAACATTTGAGATAGTCAGAACCTGATCCATGCGTGTTTTTGAATAACGACTGTTTTTTTTAGTTCAATAATCACCTTTTCTTCAATTTTAAAATCAAGAAATCCTTTGCTTACTACCTGACCTTTGAATCTAACAGGATAATATGCCTGTTACGCAAAGTTGTGACTCTTTTTACGAAGCATTAAAGCATATGCATCTGGTATGATTTCTCAAAATGACCCGGCCCAAGTTCGTTAAACACTTTAAAAGAATACCCTACCAACTTATAACTCAAATCTGGATGCAAAAGATCATCTCTTCTGACAATTGGTTTCATAAAAGGCATTTTAAACAGTTATTCATAATTCGTAGATTCGCATTGATACGCATCTATTCGTATAACCTAATTTCCTCCTGTTCCGACAAAATAATCTTCCTTGTTGTCAAAAAGGATGTTGAATGTGGTGAGGCTGCCGTAGATCCGGGTAATATACTGCTGCATCTCGACCTTGTCCTGGTCTGTCAGTTTGGGATGGCTGTTGATGTTTTGCTCCAGTACGCGCAGGCGGTCGCGAAGCATCACAATTTTGTGAAAAAAAGCTTCAATCGGAATCTCTTTGGGTTTCAGCCCGGCTTTTCCGGGTTGAAGAATGAGTTGGCCTCCCTCCCATTTTTCACCCATTGCTATCACTTCCTGAAAAGCTCCGTACCGGTCGAGAAAATGTTTCATCAACTGCTCAAAAGCTTCAAGATCAACGGATGTATTATTGCCTGCAGCGGCCTCGTTGTATTCCAGAATCTCTAATTCTTTGTTACTTTTCGAGAATTCCATTTTCCCTCCACGGGTAAAAATGATCTCGTAATTCGAAATATTAACCTTGCTGACCACGCCTTCGCCATATCTTTCGTGATCGACGCGTGTGCCGACGGTAAGTTCTTTGTCCATATCTAATATATTTTTGTTACTGTTGCTGTTCCTGATGTTTCCTGTTTCATCTCCGGCGTGCCCTGGTATTCGACACCTGCTGCACCGGAAACGTTCACGTCAAATTTGTTGATGATGTTCACACGGGCTGAAGCATTACCTGACGCATTAAGCTTTAAATCATCAATATATAATTCAAAAGCCTCCACCTTTGATGCGCCGGAGACATCGAAATTTGCCGTTAATACTGCGCCTGATAATGCGGCATTGCTGTTTCCGCTGATTTCTGCGTTCAGACCCACACAGTTGAGGTTCATGTCAAGTTTACAGTTACCCGATAATTCAAGATTAAGTTTGTCAAAATTCAGATCGGCAGCCGAACTGACAGAGGTATAACCTGAGACCATGATCTGGTCAAGACTGTTGAAAGTCAGATAAATACTGATATCCTTTGATCCTCTGATGTTTTTTTTACTTCTGATTTTCAGTTTTTTATTGCTTACCTTAACATTGATGTATTCTATAAGATTTTCATCCGCTTCTATGCTGAGTTTCGGAGTTTCGCCCTGGGTTAATATGACCTTAAAAAAACCTTCTATTTCGAGTTTGCTGAACTCCCCGACCTGAACATCTTTGGTGAGGAGCTTACCGTTTCCTTTAAGCGGGTCATGATTTGAACATGAAGTAATACTACAAATGATAGCTGTAATTAAAAGTAAATTAACTATATAAAAAAATATTTTCATTATATTAATAACATTATTTAAGAATGATTTTGTCTATTACAGGTTTTTTAAAATAACTGTTCAGGCGTGAGATGACGGTTGATTTATTCAGGTTTAGTTCACTCCGGATAACCGATGAATCCACTTCCACGAACAGGGTATTTTTGTCAATATGTAAATTGGTGGTATGTCTTGCAATAATTTTGCCCACGACGTCTTCCCATTTTTCTATCAGGGTAACCTGGTTGAGTTTTTTTTCGAGCCGGTAATACTCCACAAACTCCCTGAGTATCTCTTTCAGTGGTTTTTCCTTTTGCATCTCAGAATTTTATTTCTCTGGCATTGTTATCACTGATCAAAAAAACCTTGCCCGGTGAATTTATTTTCTTCATCGTGCTGATGATGCGTTCTTTCTGGGTATCGGTTATAAAAACCTGTCCGAAATTATTGTCGGCGGCAAGTTTTACGATATGTTCCACCCTTTCATCATCCAGCTTGTCGAAGATGTCGTCAAAGAGCACAACGGGTTTGAATCCTTTCATGTTTTTAATATATTCAAACTGGGCTAATTTGATGGCAATGGTATACGATTTCTGTTGTCCCTGTGAGCCGAATTTTCGCAATGGGTATCCCTCAATGCCAAAATCAAGGTCATCTTTGTGTATACCGCAGGTAGTATAAAGCATGATCCTGTCTTTGGCCAGGCTTGACTTGAGTAATTCTTCAAAACGTCCCTGATTCAGCTGCGACACATATTCGAGGGTAACTGATTCTTTTTCTCCGGTGATAAGACTAAAATAATGATTGAAGTATGGAATGAAATCCAGAATAAAAGAGGTTCTTTTGGCATGGATTTTTGTTCCGAGGGAGATCAATTGTGTATCCCATATTTCAAGGGAATCAGCTGCAAAAAAGTGATCTTCAAAAAAGATTTTCAACAGTTTATTACGTTGAAAAAGCGCTTTATTATAATTGATCAGATCATCGAGGTAAACATGGTCGAACTGACTTATAAAACTATCCAGGAACCTTCGGCGTTCATCACTGCCGCCGTAAATAATATCATTATCTCGCGGAGATACCATCACCAAAGGGAATAACCCGATGTGGTCGGCCAGCCTGTCATACTCTTTTTTGTTCAGTTTGAAGACTTTGTGATGATTGCGTTTCTGGCTGCACAAAAGAGTATCGGGATTATCATGGTTTTTGTACCAGACGCCCTGTATGGTAAAAAACTCTTTATCATGCATGATATTTTGGGTGTCAATGACGTTAAAAAAACTTTTACAAAAAGAAAGATAGTGGATCGCGTCGAGCAGGTTGGTTTTACCTACGCCATTATTTCCAACAAAACAATTTATCTTTTCTGAAAAACTTATTTCCAGTTCCTGATAATTTTTAAAATTGTTTAATATAAGTTTTTGAAGATACATAAAGTTTAGTTAGGTGAAAATCCCAGAAATAAATCATCTTTACTTTTTTTTTTGCTGTACAGCAGGCTGTGTATGGCCTTTTGTGTATCAATCATTTTACGTCCCCAGTTTGTTTCAAACAGGTGTTTGCAGGCATGAACGGCATTTTGCTGAGCTGTCAGGGTGTTTTTCTGGTATAAAAGAATAAAATCTTTCAAATCCTGGTAAATATCGGATAGATTCTCAGCAATGCTCCCTTTTTCACCTTCTGAATCAGCATCATCAGCGAAATCGATATAGTAGAAAATATCTTTTGATCCGGTCTTGTCAAGCAGGCCGAGGTAGATCTTTTCCCACTGTTCCAGTGTTACGAAACGCACATTACCATCCTCATCCTCTAGTACAACATCCGGCATCATCGTCCCTTTCAGATAGGTGAGCGGCAGGACTTTGTTGAGGTAGGCCAGAATAAACTCCAGGTCATATTTCTCAATCTCTTCGAGGAACAAACATAACTCATTGACTACTGTTATAAACTCCAGTACATTTTTGGATTGAACCGTTTCATTAAATCTTTTTCCCATATAAGGAGGTTTTTTCTGTAAACAAAAATAATCAGAATAAAGGGATGTTCCAATAAATTTGTTCTTATTACATTAAGAAATTGTTTTGATTTTATCTTCTCATATCTTTATGCGTCTTTTTTGCTGCAAATCATTAGATTTTTCGACATAGGATAAACTATGTCTGCAAAATCTGCCTCGTTTCGCTATAAAATCCATCATAAATCTTATGTAACATAAAATCAAAACAGTTTCTAATAAAACCGCAAATTTGTTTAAAAATTTGCTTTTATCCAAAAAAACACATATATTTGTTTCCTCAAGTAAAAAAAACATAAATTTTTGAATTTCTGATTTCTGATCAGGTTATTTTTTTTTAATTATCTTTTTTTTCGTTTTATAATATTGATAACGCGGGATATACCAGAAATCAGGGAATAACTATTGCTTTTTATAACCTATTCTATAATGACATGGACAGGAAAGAACTGAAGAAAAAAATATTTGATTTCTGTATGCAGCTGCAGGTAAGACAGATGGAATCTGTTCAGGAAGAAATGCATGAAGCATTTCAGAATGCCAAAGAATACGGCACTCCGGAAGACTGGCTGGACACTTATAAAATGGATATGCTCAATAAGAGGGATGCCTGCGGTGTTCAGCTTCAGAAAATCATTGAAGAAATAAAGACTCTGGAACGCATCGATCCCTCGATCATTATTGATGAAGTTACTTTTGGCGCTGTAGTGTTCACGGAAACACAAAAACTGATCATCGCTACAGGTATGGGAAAAATAATCATTGATGATGAAACCTACCATGCCATATCACCCACGGTACCCTTATACCATGCTATCAAAGGGCTAAAAGCAGGTGATACTTTTGAGTTCCGCGGTGAAAAAAATAAGATACTGGAAGTTTTCTGATCAGACTGAAAAATGATGTATTAATTTGTTTTTCAGTGGATTGGCATACATATTCATCACAAGATGTCTGATAGCCTCTCCGGGGTAAACAGGTTCCAGCCCTGCGGTTTTTTCATGCAGGTATTCAGTGAATTTATTTTTTGAAGAAAGGCTGTACCTGCTGATAAATGTATCTTCTCCGCTGAGCATATCAAAGGCTATATAACTGGTATCCCACAAGCGGTATGCCTGATAGATCTTTTCATCGATCCTGACTGCAAGGCTTTTCAGCCAATCATTCAGATGAATTCCGCCAAGACTCTTATAGTCATCTAAGGTGAACGGATCACAGAACGATACCTCTACCCTGCCTTTATAACCGTGCAATCCTGTGTTGATACTGTTGAAATCCGTTTCCTGTGTTTTTTCATACGGAAGGTTGTTACTTATGGAATACAGTTCCACAGCCTTCATCACATCACAGGGATCGTATTCATAGGAAATGGCTACGGGAGCCAGGTTCATCCCTGCAAATGCTTCAATGAAGTTATCCTCATTGTTCATGATGATCATTTTGAGCAGACTGGTCTGTGTTTTATCATTACCATCTTTTGAACGGCCTTCACGCTGAGCTATCCATACCGATTCATTTCTTTCAGTCAGGGCATACGAGATATAAGAAGAAAGTATACGGGAATATTTATATAATTCACGCGGAGGGATATTGCGTTTCACGATGAAGCTCTTATTGATCCTGACAAGATCCGTTATCATGGGCGAAATAAGCAAATTCCCTCCTATGGCGATCTGAGCTGTATTATATCCGTTGTTCAGTAATAATAAATTAATAAATGCAGAATCCAGCACTATATCGCGGTGATTTGAAATAAACAGGTAGGCGTTCTTCGGCGCCAGATGTTCTATACCCTGCACGTTAAGGCTGTCGACGCTCCGGCTGATGACCACATCAAGCACAGCTCTGACAAATTTGTCCTGGAATTCGGCTATGCTTGAAATATCCTTTATAGAGTTAAAAACCTCGTTCCTGTCTACCCCTTTAAAAAGATAACGCACAAACAATGCAAATTCAGGATTTCTGATCAGCCGGCCAATGGCATCATTTATTTCATAATCCTCAAAGGGCCTGATCTCGTCAAATAATTCCCGGGTATACATCATTCAATATTTTGTATTTTGAATTCATAATTAGTATTCATCTGCATCCTCTGTTTCCGGGATATTTTCACCATCATCGTTAAAGGTAAAACCGCCGAAATACAATCCTATGGTTAGCTGCGGGGAACTGAATCTGCAATCTTTATAACGATCGAAACCTATGCCGGTAACAAAGTTATAACCCAATCCAATATTTGTCTTAAGCCAGGAAGTAATATTAATTTCAAGTTCAATACGGGGTGAAATTACAAAAATCTTGTCATTAGTGTATTCCAGGCGGTAATCCACATTGTTTATGTAGGAATTGTTTACCGAATCCGTCAGATGTATATTTCCCCAACCAAATCGTGAACTGATACCAAAATGAACTCTTTTGCCGGGATAAAAAATGCCGCCCAGCCAGATTCCGGCATGACCGAAGTTTATTCTCAGAGGTTTTCCGTAGTAATACAGCGGCCGTCCATCCAGCAGAAATTCATCCGGAATGATCAGGTCTTTGATCGTGTGGTTTGAAACGGTAGTCAGGCCGTAAGCGCCGAGGAAGAAATAATTGTTAATCATCAAAGCACCTCCGGCGCCCAGGGCTTCGGAAACCTGTTTCTTCAGTATAAATGTTTCAGATATCAGTCCTCCAAAACCGCTCAGCCTCACTTTAGGACTTTTTTCCTGCTGCGTTGCCTGCACCGTATCCTGGGCCGGTAAGGAAAAGGTAAAAAGGACACAAAAAAACAAAACAGCCAGGTTCTTCATAAAAAACTTTTTTGCAAAATAATAAAAAACTTTATAATAAAAATGCTCAAAGAGTTTAATTTTGCATATAATTATTAACGTATTTACCGTTAAGAAAATATGACAAAGCTAAAAAAAACATTGGTATTCGTTGTTTTGGTATTTTTTATTTGTTTAATAAATACTCATGTTTCAGCGTATACCATCACGGAAGACTCGACGATACAAAACCGGGCGTGGAGTTTTGGCATCAACTGCGGGGCGGCCTGGGCCAATAAATACCATGCCGATTTTTATAACGGCGCCGAAGGAAATCAAAATGAACTGAGTTATATTTTCAGCAACCAGTATTATCGCAACGAGATTTACCAGGTGATAAACGATTCGTTTGCCATATACAGCATGCCTGCCGATATGAAGTACAAACCAGCCTTTTGCGTGGGATTCTATGTGAAAAAGAATTTCAATAACCATTTCGGCGCTTTTATGCAGTTCAACTATTCGAAGTTCACCACCGAAAGTGCGTTTTCGTTAAAAATTGGCGCCACACCATCTACGCAGGCATTTGACTCCACGCTGGATTGCCCGATATGGGGTTCGGAAGACCGGATTAATATAGATATTGGCGCAAGCTATGAATTTCCGATTGATGAAAAAATCTTTGGATTTGTGGAGGTCGGCTTTAATCTGAACAACACCAAAGTCAGGGAAAATAAAATAGCCATCCAGAACCTTGAATACAGTATTATTAATATATATGGAGATCAGCAATACATTCCAAATACCACCTTACAGGAATACCCTGTTCGTCAGGGTGGCATAGGGCTTGGCGCCTTTTTATCGCCGGGCGTAAGGTTTAAGTTCAGTGAGCATATCGGTATTGATGTGCTGGGGAGTGTCTACTGGTCAAAAATCAACCTGAAGCACTACAACACCTTCCGTCCGCATTTTAATGTGATGATCCGTTTTTTGTTTTCCAGCGAATACATGAATTCCAACTGATGTTGTTCAATGGATATTTCCTTTAAATCCTTAGCAAAATGTTTGCTATGTCCCCGTAATTGCGGCGTTGACAGGTTTGCCGGAAGTTCAGGATATTGCCATTCTGATTATCATTATAATATCAGTGCTGTTGTGGCTCACCATGGTGAAGAGCCTGTCATCAGCGGCAAACACGGCATCTGTAATATTTTTTTCAGTCACTGCAACCTGCAATGTGTTTATTGCCAGAATTTTCAGATTAGCCAAAACGCTTCAGCACATCAGCCGGCATACAGGGATGTTGAAAAGATCCTTGCCGATATCCAGCATCATCTCAATTCGGGATGCAGAGCTATCGGTTTTGTATCGCCTTCGCATCAGATTCCGCAGATGGCATCCATTATCAGGGCTTTTGAGCATCATCAGCCCAGACCTGTATTTGTATATAATTCAAATGGTTATGATAAGGTGGAAACCCTCAGGAAGCTGGAAGGCCTGATAGACATCTATTTGCCTGATCTGAAATACATGGATGCCGGGTTAGCGTTAACATATTCTGATGCAAAGGATTATCCGGAGGTTGCCCAAAAAGGGCTAAAAGAGATGTTCAGGCAGAAAGGCGCCGCGCTGCATTATTTGGATACGGGTCAGGCCGAAAGCGGAATTATTATACGCCACCTTGTACTGCCCGGACATATACAGAACAGTCTGGATGTATTACATTTTATTGCTGAAGAACTCTCACCAAAAATCCACGTTTCACTTATGTCGCAGTATTATCCTGTGTACAAAGCAACGGAAAATGACACAATAAACCGGTCGCTGAGCCGGAAGGAGTATGATACAGTAGTGAATGAAGCGGAAAAACTCGGTCTGACACGCGGCTGGATCCAGGAGTTGTCGAGTCATGACCATTACCGGCCTGATTTCAGGAATACACATCCTTTCGAAAATACATGAAGTATTATATATGAAGAAAAATAGCATAGAATATACTGCTACCATTGTTCAGCATAAAGACATGGATGCTGCTTATGTTGAATTTCCATTTGATATTGAAGGTTTTTTCGGAAGGAGAGGTAAATTAAAAGTAAAAGCTGTTTTTGACGGCCATGTGGTGTACCGAGGCAGTTTGTTCAATATGGGAGGCCAACATCCTGTACTGGGCCTCACCAAAGCCATCCGGCAACAACTGAATAAAACCTTTGGCGACCAGGTGACGGTGAGCATAGAAGAAGACAAGGAAGTCAGGGAAGTTGCTGTTCCTTATGACGTAGTCGATTTGCTGAAAAAGAATCAGGAAGCTGAACTATTTTTTGAAAAACTTTCATTTACAGACCGGAAGGAATATATCTTCTGGATAACTTCGGCAAAAAAAAAGGAAACCCGTGATCAAAGGCTTG
This sequence comes from Bacteroidales bacterium, assembly GCA_035389045.1. Lineage (GTDB taxonomy): Bacteria > Bacteroidota > Bacteroidia > Bacteroidales > CAIWKO01 > CAIWKO01. The sequence continues at coordinate 21,155 of DAOORA010000059.1, forward strand.
CCCTGTTTATTGAAAAACTCACTCAGCGTAAAAAGCTCCATGATAAATGAAAAGCAGGGCTGAAAACAAAAAGATGCCCGATTTTGAGGCAGGGCTTTATGATTCCGGCCGGAAAACCGCCGATATGGCTGTGGAAGCCGTAGGAAACGATCCTAAACGTTTTGCCCTGCTGCTTAATATGTGCTTTACCACCTCCTACCCCATGTGTATGCGTGCTGCAAGAGTGGTTCAGCTCTGTTGCGAAAAGAACATAACACTCATTTTGCCATATCTGGATGAGGTGATCGAAAATTTCCGGATTTCAAAGGTTGAAGGTGTAAAAAGAAATATTCTGAAGATCATCGCCGAATTTGTCGATTTCAGTTTGGTTAAAGATAACGCCCTTTTGTTGCAGACATGCTTCGACTGGCTGATAAATCCTGCCGAAGCTCTGGCCACCCAGTATTATTGTATAGGCATTATCGAGAAGTTCTGCCATTATGAACCGGAGCTTCTTGGTGAATTTCTGAATACATTGGAATATTGCCTGGATGAAGCGCCGGCGGGGTTCCGCAACAGGGCGGTAAAAGTGCTGAAAAAAAACAGAAAATGATAGTCAAAATGCTTTATACTGCATAGTTGATAAATCATTATCCTTATCACTCTGAGCATTCATAACCTGTCTTTTTTCCTTTTTCCATTGCCGGTATGCCGGTTTTCATCCATTGAGGCATGGGCTTGCCTTTCAGGTAATGGTCAAAAAACTGCATCATGCGTATGCTCAGGTCGATACGGTTGGGCCATTTTTCGAGGTTATGTTCGTCACCGTTATAATTCAGCATCCACACGGGTTTGTCCAGACGTCGCAGTGCATTGAAAAGTTCTATGCCCTGGTACCAAGGCACGGCTCCGTCATTGTCGTTGTTCATCATCAGCAAAGGTGTAGTGATTTTGTCGGCATAAAATAAAGGAGAGTTTTGAATAAACAACTCGCGGTTTTGCCACAAATTGGCTCCTATCCTGCTCTGCGACTTTTCGTACTGCGACATCCTGCTTATTCCAGTCCCCCAGCGTATACCGCCGTATGCACTGGTCATATTGGTAACAGCCGCACCGGCCATAGCAGCCCGGTACATACCGGTCCGTGTAACCAGATAGGCCACCTGGTAACCACCCCAGCTCTGACCCTGAATACCAATATTTTGTTTATCAACATAATTAAATTTCTTTATAAATTCCGTACCGCTTACCACACAGTCATAGGCCGACTGCCCCGGATATCCGGCTTTATACCTGATGTCGGGGATGAATACGATATAACCGTTGCTGCAATAGATAGAAGGATTGATTATGGAACGGCTCGGCGAAGGTATCCAGTGCCGGTTGAGGTTGTCGGCATTACGTTCATAAAAATATACAATGACAGGGTATATATTTGAAGCATTGAAGTTTTCCGGCTTGTATAGCAGGCCTTCCAGTTCAATTCCATCAAACGAAGTCCAGTTTACCAGTTCCACGCTGCCCCAGTAATAGTCTTTCTGCTGAAGGTTGGCAAAGGAAACCTGCACAGGATCAGAAAATTTCATATCTGTATACTGAAGATCAGGATATTGTGTAAAAGATTCTTTGGTGAATATGAGTTTTTCAGATTTCCGGGCTTTTGCAATAAAGTTCATCTGATAATTGCCAAAAATAAGTTTTACCGGTGATTTGCCATTTTTCAGGCTAAAAGAGGCAAAGCCGCTTTGCCTGGTATGGGTATCAAACATGGATAGCATCAGAGGCTTTTTGGAGTCGATATGTTCTGCTTCCCTGTCGGTGCGCACATAGCGGTATTCGGTATTGGTGCTTCTTCCGTTTCCGGTGATGTTTGCAGGGGCAGCAATCATCTGCGGGTCAATTTTCCAGATATCATACTTGTCGTACACCAGCACAAAGGCATCATCTTCTGTCCAACCGGCTATGCCATACGGAGAAGGCTGTTCCGGAGCATCATGATCTTCCTCAAAGAATTTTACCGGAATATCTCTGGTGAGGCAGGTATACGTTTTGTTTTTCACGGAATAAACATTCCAAGTAGAATCGTTGAAATTGTAATAAAGCAGGTAATTACCCATGGGTGACATTTTTACTTCATTTTGTTGTTTTTTCAACACCGGCTCTTTCCGGCCCGTGTGAACATCCACAATATAATAATCAGCGTAAGCTGCTTCCCAGGAAGATAGCTTCTCGTAGGGTAAACCGGTGCTTGCTAACGCAACAGACGTATTTTTTTTGAGCAGGCTGATACGGTCTACGAGCGTATCGGCAAGCTGGACAACTTTTTTCTCATTAAAAAAATATGCTGCCTGGTATGTTTTTTTCTTATCCTTTTCGAGTTCCTTGACCTGTTGCGGCTGCAGGCGGCCGTCAGTCCAGCTCCAGAGGTCAAGTTTAACTTTTTCTTCCTCCAGCAGGGTATCTTTGGGTTCGGGATATTGCCGGGGTGCCGTTCCAAAATAGATCAGTGCGCCATCCTCAGAGAATCTGGGTTGCTGGTATTCACTAATACGCCATCGGCCAGGAAATTGGGCTTCGGTAGTATCTACAAGTTTATGAACCTCATTTCGCCTCGTATTCCAGCCCATGATACTGTATTGTTTTACTTTGCCGGTATCCAGTGAAAACTGAAAAATCATCCGTTGTCCGACATCATCACACACAATATTTTTGGCCGTTCCTGGGTTTAAAAACAAGGTGTCGGGCTTATCTTTTTCTGAAGTAAAAATGCTTACAGCCACCGTGTCCATTGAATCTTTTTTCAGGGAGATCATCGACAAAAGCGTTCCGTTTTTCGAAAAATCATATTCCGTAACCAGTTTATTGGTAAGACTGATATCTTTTGCCGGGTTGTAAATAATCAGGTCGGTTCCGGTTTGTTTCGGAGTTTTTTTCTTGTCTTTTTTTGGCTCTGTCTGCTGAACTTTCGCGGTATCAGTCACTTTGGCAGTATCTTTTGTATCGACTTTTTCTTTTTTTTCTTCGAGCAGCAACGCTACCCAGGAGCCGCCGTCAGAAGCTAATTTAAAAGATTTTACGTTATCAAATTTTTTTAGGGTTCGTGTTTTAAGCATCCAGACTCCTGCCGAATCTTTTGGAAGATCTTCATCTTTTGTTTTTTTTAATTTCATTTTTCGCACACTATCGGCAGGCTGTTTGATTTTAAAAACAACAAATTCATTGTTTGCCGATATTTGAGCATCACAGCCACGGGGAATTGAGTCTTTGGAGTTGTTGGCCGCGTTGACGATATACAGTATCCCATCGCCCTTCAGGGGATTGATTTCATAGATTATCCATTTCCCGTCGTCGGAGATAGCCGGTTTCTTTATGGTTTTCCAGGCCGTATAAACACTTTCGTCCAGAACTTTTTTTTCTGCTTGCTGAGCAAATATGATCGAGATATTCAATAAAAAAATAAACAGAATGAGGATACTGTGTTTCATATTTAGATAATAAATTAATAAATAATGAATTTTTACCGGGGAAACCAGAAATTGTATCAATCAGAAACCACCAGATGAAGCACTATTTCTGATCTTTCTTTTGCTTTTCATTATATTTGATAATATCCTCAATGTGGTCAACATCAATGCGTTTAGCAATGATAATTTTCTTTTCATCAAGCAGGTATATAACCGGAGTACTGTAAATATCATAGGCTTCAGCAAAATGAGGCGTAAGTGCCCTGGGTCCGTTTACATTAACGAAAGGCATATTGTTTTTCCGTATGAATTTTTTCATCTCAGCCATGTTCGTATCCGTACACACGGCAAAAACCTCCATATTCAAATCATTTTTCTTTGTATTATATATCTCAACCATTTTGGGTGCTTCAACTTTGCAATGGCTGCACTCATAATCCCAAAACATTACTACGGTATATTTTGCATTGATGGCATACAGGGAATGAAGCTGAAGGCTGGTATCCTGCATGATCATAGGAGGAGCTTCTTTTCCGAGCAATATGGGTTTGAGCTTCATGGCACGTTTGGTAATATTTTCGAGTAAAGTTTCCGACATCCAGGTACATTGCTTGGTCATATAGTATTTTTCAACCATATGTACAAAAATGGCGTCAAACCCCATTATCTTCGAAGTTTCATAGGTATATGTGATAAACCAAACCACATATTTAAACATTTCTTTATTGGCACGGGCACGTTCGATCAGCTTGTCCGCTTCAACCATAATAGAATCGGGCTGCTGAACTATAACATTATTGAAAAAATTATTGATACGATTATAAAAAACAGGAGTTCTCAGAATTTTATCATCCGAAAAATCGATATTATCCCAGTAATGATTTTTAAAGTAAAAATATGTAAAGGTAGAATCTTTGCGTCCGTTTGATAAGATCGGGGCTTCAGGAATTTCAGGGTCACGCGAAGCAACAAAAACTTTTGAAATAAAAGTTTCCGGATGTTTTTTAATAAAATCTATCTTATAGTTTTTAACGGCTTCGTCAATTTTTTCAATTTCTTTTTTTATGATAGCAGTAGAATCCTTATTGTCTTTATTGTCATCAAGGCGCTTTTTCAGCTTATCGTAAATTTTCTGATTTTGATTGGCTGCGTTCAGATATTCGTAGAAAACCTTATTTTCATCTGAACCCTTAACTTTCATATTTTTCACAAGGTCTGCCGTATCCGTTTCCAGCCATAATTCCTGCTCCTTGTTAATAATGAATTCAAAAAACTTTTTGGTAGGTGTCACAATAAAATAAATACCTCCGGGCAGAGGCTCCTTGCCCTGAAACAGTATTTCTCCTTTTGGGCCGGCAATGAGCGTATCGTCAATATACTGATGCTGGCCATAATAATGTCCCAGGTAACAGGTATCGCTCACCACGCCAGTAACTTTAGCGTGAATTTTATAACCCCCGGCATACTCATTTGAAATCTTATTGGGGTGATAAAAAGCAAAATTTGCCATAAAAAGCGCTGATAATATGACATTTGAAATAAAAGAAATCATATAAAAATTTTTTGGAGATTCTTTGCAAATTTAATGCTAAACCATAAAAACGTACCGTATTTTTGATTTTTTTTTCGACATTGTTATTCGGGATTTATATGTATTGTCATGGGTTGCATAATTAACCCTGTGGTATTCAGTGGTTTTTGGATAGGTGTTTAACAATTCAGTTTCTACTGTCAAAAAGTCAGGTTTGTTGGCTTTTAAATTTAATCCCGGTGAGCATCGTTGAAAAATATGAGCTGGTCAAACAATTAACGTGCTCCCCCTGCTCATGCCTTTCAGCAAAGGGATGTACGGATTTTTATCATATAAACAGATTGGAAACAGGATTAAAGTTTTTATTATACAAATCAAATACATAATTAAAGAGATTGATTATGAATACATTAATGATATTTTCTTTAAATATCACCGGCTTTACTAATTTTGCGCCTGGAATTTATAAAAACATTAACCCTGTAGAATCGTTCTGCTTGCTCATGGAATATACTTTCATCAACTTTCCGGCTTATGATTACACCCTGACGGAATTGGTAATGCGTTGGTATTCATTGAACTCCATAAAATCCCTGTACAGAAACGCCGCGTCAGCTATAACCTCATTTCCGGACAAGGTTGAAAAAAGGCACACTCATTGCGAAGAAATTTTTCACACCCTGTTTCATTATTTTGGATATTCAAAATCAAATTCACATGAAAAGAAAAATAGTCTTATTTATTGTAATCTTTATTTTATGCGGTATTTCCTATGGCCAGAATTTCAGCATTGGCGGCCGGGCAGGATTGAATGTCATGCCATTTAAAAAAGATGATCTTAACGGACAACTCTTTGGCATTGGAGGTCATGCAGGGATTATCACCAGCTATAAAATCAACGACTGGTTTTCGGTTTCGGCAGAAGCCCTTTATACAAGTCGCAAAAAAACATATGAACTAAATAGTACCGGTTCATTCATTGGAACCTTAAGCGCTAATCCGATGTTGGCCATGTTGGGTGTCGACATTAATGATATCCTAGATTCACTCGGTACTATTCAAAATTATGTAAACGATACGGTGTATAATACTACACGCGGTATGGCAAATCTTGGTTATATCAAGATTCCCATACTGCTTACGTTTAACTATGAGTCATTATATTTTTCTGCCGGGCCTTATATTTCATTTTTAGTTTCAAACAAGAGCAAAGAATCGTTTTCGCAACACATTCCTATCGTGGAATCGCTCACAGGGCTTGATACCATCCCGTTTTATACGAGCATCATTGATGGTATGTTTCCGGGCTATAACGCAGCGGTTAACCAAAACATTACCGGTGATAAAAATATCCGGAAAGTGGATTTTGGCATTATGGCTGATGTATCTTATCATTTAGATAACAATTTTATTATTGGTATAAGATACACACAAGGATTGCTCAATTACCGGGATCCGGAGATTTACAAAAAAGATTATCTGTCGTCGTTCAGTTTTTCTATCGGATATTTATTCGGCGTTTCCGGCAACAATATATCTGTATTTAAATACGAATGATGCAGGACGCCCCTCCAAAATGCGTTTATAAATAAATGCGTTTGATGCCGGTGAACAAAATCCGGACTGACATTCCGTCAAATACAATTTCCAGCATGAACGGTATAAATTCATCACACTTACCGTTAATTTGTTATTGTATCTCTTATGTGATAACAACACAACAGTAAGTTAATTGGTGAAGTGCGAAAAAAAATTTGTTATAAGGCATGTTTTCAGCAAGATAGACTTATAAGGTGCAAACTCAAACCATAATGCTCAGAAGTGACCGACTTAATGGTGTACCAATTTCATTATCACGCATTTTGAACTATTCAACCCTATATATTCTAATCTGAATGTATACATACCTGCAGGCAATTCCTTAGAGGGAAACAGCACCCTATGCTTCCCTGAAGCCCGGATATCATTCACAAGTTCTGAAACCAGTTCCCCTAAAACATTATACACATTCAGTTTCACCGTTCCGCTTTCCGGTAAGCTATAGTTGATTTCCACTTCGCCATCAAACGGGTTGGGGTAACCTGCGAACTCAAATCCCGAATCACTATCATCACCCTGAACAAAGATTTTGGGCATCAGCAGGTATGCCTCATCATTAGTTTCGCCATATTGATCTGCCCACAATCCTGACCCTGTCAGGCTGAAATCCAGTTCTCCCGGACTCATTGCCTGCAAAGGATGAAACCTGAAAACAATCAATGTTTCGCCGGCTTCCACATCAAAATGCATTGTAGTGGCATAAACAATCCTGATTGTACCATTTTCATCGGTTACCAGCAGGTCGTCATTTTCAGCAATGATCTCCTCTAATGAAGGATTGATCTTAACAGCATTGTTTTTTGAATGAGCTTTGGGTATTTTTACATCCACCAGCTGATACTCATGATACGGGTATTTCAATTCCAAGCCCAAAGCAGAAAACTCATTCATTTTTTCGCTGATCGATAAAGGCAGTTCAATGGATGAGGCATTATTGAGCATCATGTTTTCTTCAGAAGTATAGATTATGTTCTCCTGTTCCATTGACTTTGTATTATTCCAGGTATACAAAGAATCACGGTATTTTGTGCTGGAAGCGTTGTAATCGCCACAACATATAGTCTCCAGATCTATATTTACATCAGCACCGGATACCGTGACGGCTTTATTTAAAGCTACCCAGTTGCCTTTGGGGAAGTTTTTATCAGCCAGATATGGAGAAGCTATCTTTGATTTTATCCTAGAGACATCTATCACATTCAAATACTGATTATTATCAACATTCCCTGCTTTTCTGTATCTGGATGCAAAACACCTCGAAGGATCCTGAAGCGTATCACTGGCAATTAAATATTTTAGCATAGAAACATCAGCCACGTTTATATCATTGCCCCACTGCATGGTATCGGCTGTATACTTATCGTACGAAAGCAAATAACTTCCGTCGGGTACATCAAGGAACTGGTAGTTGCCCCAGGCATCGCTGGTATCCCTTGCCAACTCTACTCCGGCCGGATAACTTTTGAGTATCACGATGACATTATCAA
>DAOORA010000060.1:0-28839 GCA_035389045.1 Bacteroidales bacterium
CTTGCTGAATAAGGGTTTCAGAGGGGTATGGGCGGTTCAAGTGTCAAACCCAGGATACCATGTACTATGATAACAATTTTACTCATAATTTATTCGGGCTTTCTGCGTGAGAAATGACCTGAATACAAACTTTTATCCGGTCAGCCGAAAGGCGGGTAGCACCGGATTTTTTATTCCGGAATTGTGAGCCGGGAAGGAATTCAATTCTTATATGCATTTCTTTTATATTTCTTGCTCAAAATCATTTTATCTGCAATTTACCGAAAAGTATTTTTTTGCCGTTTTATCACCTGATGAGGCAGCTTTCTGAATATCAGAACATCCGCTTTGTTTTTGTCCGGAACTTATTTTAGCCAGCCCACGGTTAAAATAGGCATCAGGGCTGTCGGGTTCCAGTTGAATTACTTTGGTGTAATCGGCTATTGCTTTATCAAACTCGTTGCGGTCGTTATAAATATATGCGCGGTTAAAATATGCATCTGAGAACTTTTCATCAAATTCTATTGCTTTGGTATAGCCGGCAAGGGCACTATCCGGGTCGCTGATAAGTTCGTAATCATAGGCCCTGTTGAAAAAGGCCCGGGCATTAGCCGAATCAATGCGGATAATAATGGAATAAAGGTCAATGGCGGTTTTATATTCTTCCAGGTCATTGTATATGCCGGCTAAAGCATCGTATCCTTTGACAGATAAGGGGAACATGTGGATGTAGGTATTAAAATCATTTATAGCAGCAGTATCCTGTCCGTTTTTATGGAACAGGAGTCCCCTCTGTAAGTATACTTCACCATTATCAGGATTAGTTTCAGCGGCTTTGTTATAATCTAACATGGCATACCCGGATTTACCAAGCTGTGCGAACAGTTTTCCCCGGCTCAGATATGCTGTTTCATCATCGGGCTTAAAGGTTAAAACACTTGAGTAATCATTTATGGCCTGTTTGTAATTCCCGGTTTTTTCATAAGCCATAGCACGATACATATAAGCATTGCTGTAGTCCGGTTTAATTTCTATGGCTTTTGTGAAGTCAGAGATCGCGTCGGGAAGATTATTGGCTTGTACATTGGTGATTCCGCTGGTATACCATTCATCACATGTCTGAGGGGTAGCAGTGATTCCTTTAAGCAGGAGAAATCCTATTAGTAATGTATACTTATATTTCATCAAACCGGAATTACTGCAAAAATAGTAATTATTCTATCGGGCAAATAAATACTTAATTATTTTCTTTTTTAATATAAAAGCCGGGACTTATGGCTGTAGTGGCGACACGACTGGCAGCAGCATGAGCCTTTCGCGTAGTCGTACGGCCACTTTCAGCCAGGGTAGAGCAGATTCTGATAGTGCCTGCCTGCATGGATGGGAAGGAAAGAAGGTACATGGCTGTAGTGGCGGCACGACTGACAGCAGCATGAGCCTTTCGCGTAGTTGTACGGCCACTTTCAGTCAGGGCAGAGCAGATTCTGATAGTGCCTGCCTGCATGGAAGGGAAGGGAAAGAAGGTACATGGTTGTAGTGGCGGCACGACTGACAGCAGCATGAGCCTTTCGCATAGTCGTACGGCCACTTTCAGTCAGGGCAGAGCAGATTCTGATAGTGCCTGCCTGCATGGAAGGGAAGGGAAAGAAAGTACATGGCAGTAGTGGCGGCACGACTGGCAGCAGCATGAGCCTTTCGCGCAGTCGTACTGCCACTTTCAGCCAAACCTTCCTTACTTTTTGACAAGCCCGTAGCTTTGTTCCAGCATCTCAAGTCTTTTCAGGATTTCTGAGTTTTGCGCCTCAAGTTTTCCGATGGTTGACTTCTGCGATTCAATGATAGCCTGTTGTTCCTGTATGGCTTTGACAAGTACCGGTGTTAATTTTTCATAGCTCATGCTCCAGAGAGTATTTTCTTCATTTTCCGGTTTGTTGACTATTTCAGGAATTATTTTATAAATGTCTTGTGCGATAAAGCCGATATTGTAAACACCGGCATTATCTATCACAATTTTACCGTTCTCCGCCGTTGAGTTATGTTGCAGGTAGCTCACAGGTTTTAGTTTCAGCACAGCATCAATACCGTAGTTGATTTCTTTAACGTCGCTTTTTATTCTATTATCTGAATATGTAGTCCAAGCGTAAGCTCTGCCCGATCCTGTTCCAATGATGGCACTGTTGGGCAACTCAACAGCATAGGTCGGATTATTCACCGTTTGTATCCCTATACGTCCGTTCTTAATATTGACGTTTCCTGCCTGATAGATATATATGTTTTCTGATGTGTTGTCAAATCCAATGGCGCCTTTGTATATGGCATCCTGGAAAAAGTTCATTTCGGCCAGGGTACTGTCAGCCGCAGCTATCCTTATTCTGGCTGTTCCACTGGTATTTCTCACATGCAGTATTTCACCGGGAGCATCGGTACCAATACCCACTTTGCCGTTTTTCATCACGGTCATGGCATTGCTGAGACTCGAAGAACTTGTACCATTACCGATAACGAAAAGACGGTCGTTGGAATTCCAGGTGATGGAACTGCCCGGAGAGTAAGAAGTATTATATCTTCCTACCACCATTTCATAGGCCGAGGGAGTTGTAGTATAACTTCCCATAGCTATAGAATAATTACCGGTAGTTGCCGTATTGTTACCTATTGCCACAGAGGTGGAGCCTGAAGCAGTACAATAATAACCCAGGGCGGTAGCGTATTGGCCAAAAGTTGTTGTACCATAACCAATAGCGTTACCTGCTAAATTATTGGCGTATGCCATCCATCCGAGCGCGACGGAATAGTCCCCCAAAGCGGTTGGATTATATCCTACAGCAAAAGAAAAATCACCAGAAGCATTTGATGCATAGCCCAACGCTGTAGCATTGATGCCTGAAGCCATTGAACTGCTGCCAAAGGCGGTAGAACCCTCTCCCCGGGCTTTGGCTAAATGTCCCATGGCAACAGAATAGTTTCCCAAAGCCTGACAAAAATAACCCGAGGCTGTTGAATAATTTCCTGAGGCAGTTGAAACATATCCCATCGCTGTTGAAGCATATCCTTTTGCCCTGGTATTGTAACCCAACCCGACAGATATTTTTCCGATACTATCCGTATCCCAATATGCTCCATCAACATACCCAGCTCTGAAAGCCGCTTTGTCAGGATACCACATCATGCGCGTTCCCGCCCCTGTTGCAGGAGCTGCACCCGGGCTTGAAGATTTATAGGATCCTGCAAAAAGCACATTGCCTCCGCCTGTAGCTGTGCCCGATGCATGGAGCAAGGCAGTCGGCGTTGATGTGCCAAATCCTGTATTTCCATTTTTTAGTACCACCATGGCATCGCTTTTTGCTGTTGAACCGGTACCATTACCAATCACAAACAGACGGTCTGCAGCATTCCATCCAGTTGTATTAAGAGGAGCATAATCTGTATTAAGCAGTCCAATTACGGTTTCATAACATGAGGGTGCAGTTGTTTCATATCCCATTGCTGTTGAATAATTTCCTGAGGCAGTTGAACCATATCCTATTGCTGTTGAAACAGTTCCTGAAGCAGTTGAATAATATCCCAATGCTGTTGAATAATATCCTGAAGCGGTTGAATAATAACCCATTGCTGTTGAACTATATCCTGAAGCACTTGTATTCAATCCCATTGCTGTTGAATTATTTCCTGAAGCGGTTGTGTTAGATCCCATTGCTGTTGAATAATGTCCTGAAGCAGCTGTATTATCTCCCATTGCTGTTGAATTATTTCCTGAAGCAGCTGTATTATCTCCCATTGCTGTTGAACCCGGTTTTGAAGCATTTGTCATAAATCCCATTGCTGTTGAATAATTTCCTGAAGCAGTTGTATAATATCCCATTGCTGTTGAACTATATCCTTTTGCCTTGGTATTGCAACCCAACCCGACAGATATTTTTCCGATACTATCCGTATCCCAATATGCCCAATCAACATTTCCGGCTCTGAAAGCTGCTTTATCCGGGTACCACATCATGCGGGTACCCGGCCCTGTTGCCGGCGCAGGCCCCGGGTTGGAAGATTTATATTCCCCGGTAAACAAGACATTACCGTTGCCTGTAGCAGTATGGTGTATATGCAGAAGAGCCGCAGGGCTTGCTGTACCTATACCCACATTGCCGGAATTGGTATTAAAGATATTGTTTCCGCTCTTATTCCATAACGTATCCCTGTATGAGGCAATATTAACATAACCGCCGTTACTAAGATAGATGGTATCATGAGCTATACTTAATACCTGCAGCTCATTGGTCACCGAACCATCAACTTCAAGGTCAAGTTTATCATTCCAGTTCGCCGTGTCTGCTGCCGTGATGCTGCCTGCCACCGAAACACCAAAAACAGGGTCGGTTTCCGGATAAGTTCCGGAAACACTGTCTGCCGTTTTGGAATGTAAGGCATAAGGTACGCTGATAAGTTGTGTCACACCCATGGTGGTATAAGCAGTTCCACCGCTTTGATCAAGTTCCACTTTAATAAAATAAGAACCATTTGTCCAGTTTATTCCTGTCATGCTTCCATATTGCGGATTGCCGGCACCGATCTTAAGCACAGAAATTCCATAAGAATTTGTTGTGTCTTTTTGTGTTTCAACATATACAGATGCGCCATACATTGAGCCCTGAAGGATACTGAGCCGGAATGATACCGCCTGATTTGACAGAATATTACCTGCATTATCCCTTACCACTGCCTGATAGTTGAACATTTCCGGCGCCTGTGCGAAAGACGATGTGATGATGGACTGACTAACTAATGTTACAATCAAAATTGCTGCAAATTTCAGAATGTGTGTTTTCATTTTTTTATTATTTGGATTATAATTTTGATTTGATGATTAAAGGATTTGAATAATTTAAGACTTTTCATAAAATCAAAAAAGTATTACCGGACATTTTTGATTCAAAATCTGTCTTGAGAAAATTTTTTCATTACTCCCTGTCAGGTTCCAAAAATATGGTATAAGACATATCAGGTGTACATTTATTAGAACAGAAAAATAACCTTTTCAGAAGTTGAAAAAATTTTTATAAATATATATATAAATTTACCGGTGTGCAATAAAAAATATTGCTCACCTTTTATTATACCTGTAATTATTAGAAATTCAGAATATTATTTTTTAACAATCAAACAAATATATGTATTACAATATTTTATACTTACAGAATGATGCGACAGGCTTGCGCTTATCCAAATTGACCTTCCGATTCTAAAAGACTATTTTTACGAGAGCATCATTTATTTATGAGCTGTTTTAAATCATTGATCTGTTTTTGCAAGGCTTCGATTTTCTGGTCCTGTCCTGCAATGGTTTTCTGTTGTGATTCTAACATTATTTGCTGTTCCTGTATGGCTTTGGTGAGCACAGGCACTAATTTTTCGTACGACATGCTCCAGAGTGTGTTTTCTTCGTTTTGGGGTTTGCTTACAGCTTCGGGTATCACATGAAAGACATCCTGCGCAATAAATCCAATATTCGCCGTGCCGGTATTTTCGATTAGGAGTTTACCGTCTTTGACAGAAGAATTATGTTGTAAATAATTTACCGGTTTTAATTTCATCACATCCCTGATCCCGTAGCTGATCGGATTTATATCAGATTTTATCCTTTTATCCGAGTAAGTGGCCCAGGCGTAAGCCCTGCCCGATCCTGTGCCAATGGTAGCGCTGTTGGGCAGTTCAACGGCATAGGTCGGGTTGGTCACAGACTGTATCCCGATGCGTCCGTTCTTGAAAATGACGTTTCCTGCCTGATAGATATAGATGTTTTCTGATGTGTTATCAAATCCAATGGCGCCTTTGTATGTTGCATCCTGGAAAAAGTTTACTTCGGCCAGGTTACTGTCAGCCGCGGCTATCCTTATTTTTGCTGCCCCGCCGGCATTTCTCACATGCAGCATTTCCCCGGGGGTATCTGAACCAATTCCAACTTTGCCGTTTTTCATCACGGTCAAGGCGTTGCTGAGAGCCGAGGAACTTGTACCATTACCGATAACGAAAAGACGGTCGTTGGTATACCAGGTGGCAGAACTACCCGGAGTGTAATAAGTATTATATCTTCCTACCACCATTTCGTATGCCGAGGGGGTTGTCGTGTAACTTCCCATAGCAATAGAGTAATTACCGGTGGTTGCCGTATTGTTACCTATTGCCATAGCTGCAGAGCCTGATGCCGTACATTGATAACCCAGGGCTGTGGCATACTGGCCATAAGTCGTTGTTTCATAGCCAATAGCGTTGCCTGCAAAATTATTGGCATATGCCATCCATCCGAGAGCGATGGAATTGCTTCCCAAAGCTGTCGGATTATATCCGGCAGCAAAGGAGTAAGGTCCATGAGCATTTGCTGCGTAGCCCAAAGCAGTAGCATTGGTTCCTGAAGCCAACGAACTGCTGCCAAATGCGGTAGCACCTTCACCCAGGGCTTTTGCTAAATCACCCATGGCGACAGATTTGTTTCCTGAAGCTAAACAGTTATAACCCGATGCTGTTGAATAATTTCCTTTTGCCCTGGTATTAAAACCAAAACCAGCCGAAAAATATCCTGTGCTATCCGTATCCCAATATGCCCCATTAACAGATCCGGCTCTGAAAGCCGCTTTATCCGGGTACCACATCATGCGTGTTCCTGCCCCTGATGCAGGCGCTGCACCCGGACTTGATGATTTATAGGAACCGGCAAAAAGCACATTGCCTCCGCCGGTAGCAGTGCCCGATGTATGTAGCAAGGCAGCAGGCACATCTGTACCAATGCCGGTGTTCCCGTTTTTTAATATAGTCACCGCATTGCTTCTTACTGATGTAGATGTTCCGTTCCCGATGACAAAAAGACGGTCGGTGGTCCCCCAGCCATTTGGATTTCCGGGTGTATATATGGTATTAAAAGATCCAACGGCAGTCTCTGTATAAGAATAGGCACCTGTTCCGATTCCCATTGCTGTTGAACAATATTCTGAAGCAGTTGTATAATATCCCATCGCCGTGGAAACAGGCCCTGAAGCAGTTGACAAGTATCCCATAGCTGTTGAATAATTTGCTGAAGCAGTTGACGCGTTTCCCATCGCTGTTGAATAATCTCCTGAAGCAGTTGTGTTATTACCCATTGCTGTGGAAGAAGAACCAACAGCATTTGTGCCGTAACCCATCGCAGTGGAATAACTCCCTGATGCCGAAGTTTTGTCACCCATTGCAGTAGCAACAATGCCTTTTGCTTTTGTATTGAATCCGAAAGCTACTGAAAAATTTCCTATGCTGTCTGTGTCCCAGCAATTGGGATCGGAAGCGGCAATATGTCCCGCCCTGAATGCTCCTTTATCGGGATACCACATCATGCGCGTACCTATACCTGATGCCGGCGCTGTACCCGGGCCGGAGGACTTATAAGATCCGACAAATAAAACATTCCCTGCTCCGGTGCCGGTACCGTATGTTTGTAACAATGCTGTGGGTGTGGACGTTCCTATCCCGACATTTCCAGTGTTTTTGTTGTATATATTTTGCCCGGCAGTATCCCAAAGCGAAGAAGTTATTAATTGACCCTTAGTAATAAATTCATTATTACTGATTGCATCAGAACCGGAGACAGTACCTGAAAATGATCCATTACCCGCCACCTGAAGCTTGGAAGTTGGGGTGGATGTGCCGATGCCTGTGTTTCCATTTTTTAATATGGTTAGCGCATTGCTTCTGATTGTGGAACCGGTACCATTTCCCACAACGAAAAGCCGGTCGCTCGATATCCATGCCGTTGTACTTGCAGGTGTATAGGTGGTATTACAACTTCCGACAACAAATTCGCAAAAAGACGGAGCAATGGAAAAAGTTCCCATGGCTGTAGAATTATTGCCGGAAGCTTCTGAACTATAACCTGTAGCAGTGGAAGCATACGCTGAAGCATTGGAATAAAAACCATATGCAGTAGAATTGACTCCCGAGGCATTGCTAAAGGAACCTAACGCTATTGAATTGGGCCCTGAAGCCGTTACCAAATAACCCATGGCAACAGAATGAGCGCCTGAAGCATTTGATTCGTTGCCTGTTGCTGTGGATGCACTTCCTGTAGCATTTGTTTTGTATCCGGCAGCAATAGAATAGTCGCCGGCGGCAATTGTCTGATAACCTAAAGCTGTGGATGCTCCTCCTGATGCCGTATCGTATAACCCGAGAGCCACGGCAGCGCTTCCGGAAGCATAAGGACCGACGCCCATGGCAACAGAATAATTATGAGAAGCTATTGAATTATATCCTGCCGCAAATGACCCCATCCCTTTGGCTTTCGTATCATAACCACTGGCAAAAGAGAAAGCTCCGATACTGTCGGTATTCCAGTGTGCCCCTGTTACATATCCTTCGCGGAAAGCTGCTTTATCAGGATACCACATCATACGCGTACCGGTACCTTCAACGGGTGCAGGTCCGGGAGTTAACATCTTATAATCACCTTCAAATAATACATTGCCTCCACCTGCACCCATGCCATATGTGTGAAGCATTGCAGCCGGGCTGGCTGTACCAACCCCCATACGGGTACCGTTATTATATAAAAAACTATTGGCTGTCCATGCCGTTCCATCATGCCTGAGAGTCTGGCCGGACGATCCTGCCATGCCAAAGGTATTGGCTTTCTCAGCGTTAAGTGCATAAGGAACGCTCACTAGCTGGGTGACGCCAAAGGTGCTCCAGGTGTAACCTCCGGTTGGCCCGTTGGCATCGAGTTGTATTTCCAGGTATTTTTCGCCTGAAGCCCAGTTGATGGAGGAGAAACTGGTGCTCGGGTTGCTTCCGCCGCCGATCTTCAGGCTGACAAGCCCGTACTGGTTGGTTACCGCGTCATGTGTTTCATGGTACACGTCAGTGCCGGTGGATGATCCGTCACGTATGATCATCATAAGACTTACGCTCTGGCTGGCTAAAATATTTCCTGATGAGTCACGCACCACTGCCTGATAATTTATTTTTTGAGGAGCCTGTGCGAAAGACGATGTGATAATTAGCTGATTAGCTAATGTGATCATTAAAATTGCAACAAATTTTTGAATGTGTGTTTTCATTTTCTTATCATTTGGTTTGTAATTTTGCTTTTAAATGAGTTCCTCATTTTGTTTCAATTCATTCGGAATATTTGCTGATTCGCTGATGTGATCAAGTGACAAATAAAGGATGAAAGTAATTGATGTTTTTTCATAAATTTACAAAAAACTTACCGGATATCATGATTCAAAACTATATTGAGAAAAATTTTTCTATACTGCCTGCCGGGTTACAATAATATAGTATAAGACACATCAGGTGTGCAATTATTAATACAGGAAAATACCTTTTCCAGACAGTGAAAAAATTGTATAAATATATATAAAAAGTTTCTGGTTTACAAAAAAAAAGAATCCTGACTTTTTATAATACTCGTAATTTTAAGAAATTCAGTATATTATATTGAATGAATATAATAAATATAAATAATATGATATTTTGCTCTTGCAAAATGGTGGGGCAGGCTCGTGTTTACCCAAACCTATCTTCCGTTTACTTCATGTTGAATTACCTGACTTCTTTAACGAATTCATCATTTATTAATAAGTTCTTTTAAATCATTGATCTGTTTTTGTAATGCTTCAATTTTATGGTCCTGGCCAGCAATGATTTTCTGTTGTTCCTGTATGGCTTTGACAAGTACCGGTGTTAATTTTTCGTAGCTCATGCTCCAGAGTGTGTTTTCATCATTTTCCGGTTTGATGACTATTTCAGGAATTATTTTATAAATGTCTTGTGCGATAAAGCCGATATTGCTGACACCGGCATTATCTATTACAATTTTACCGTTCTCCACCGTTGAGTTGTGTTGCAGGTAGCTTACAGGTTTTAGTTTCAGTACCGCATCAATACCGTAATTAATTTCTTTAACATCGCTTTTTAACCTTTTATCTGAATAGGTGGCCCAGGCGTAAGCCCTGGCCGATCCTGTGCCAATGGATCCGCTGTTGGGAAGTTCAATGGCATAAGTTGGGTTTGTTACTGATTGTATCCCGATGCGTCCGTTCTTGAAAATGATATTACCGTTTTGATAAATATAGATATAATCATCGTTGTTATTAGATCCAATAGCTCCCTTATAATTGATACCGCCATAAAAACTTACCTCTGACAGATATGATGCATTTGCTGATACCCTAATTCGTGATGCCCCGTTTGTATTGTTTACATGCAGGAGTTCTAATGGCGCTGAGGTATTAATACCCACATTGCCGTTTTTCATTACCGTCATTGCATTGTTTTCGTTCCCGACTCCGATTCCATTGCCGATCACAAAAAGGCGGTCGTTGATATTCCAGCTGGTTGCACTTGAAGGATTATAAAGTGTGTTACAGGCCCCGATAACAGTTTCACAGTAAGACGATGCTCCTGTATAATATCCCATAGCAGTAGATGCTTTTCCATAGGCAACCGTATTATCACCCATGGCCATGGATGCATCTCCGGAGGCGGATGTATTACTTCCCATGGCTATGGAAGAATTTCCTGAAGCGGTTGAATAATATCCCATTGCTGTAGAATGAGTTCCTGAGGCGGTTGAATAATATCCCATTGCAGTAGAATAAGTTCCTGAAGCGGTTGAAATGTATCCAAAGGCGCTAGAACCACTGCCCAGGGCTTTTGTTAAATAACCCATGGCAACAGAGTGGCTTCCTGAAGCCGTACACCATTGGCCCGAGGCAGTTGAATAATTTCCTTTAGCCCTGTTATTGGAACCAAAACCAACCGAAAAATATCCTGTACTATCAGTATCCCAATATGCCTCAGCAACATATCCTGCTCTGAAAGCGGCTTTATCAGGATACCACATCATGCGTGTACCTGCCCCTGATGCCGGTGCTGCACCCGGATTTGAAGATTTATAAGAACCAACAAATAATACATTGCCACCGCCGGTTCCTATACCGAATGTTTGCAACAACGCTGTGGGTATAGAGGTTCCTATCCCAATACTAGTTCCATTATTATAAAGCAAACTGCTGGCGAGCCAGGTACTGCCATCATGTCTGAGGGTCTGTCCTGTAATACCTGAAGGCATATAAGTGCCTGGGTTTTGCCAGGTGGCATATCCAATACCATCAGAGGTGAGAATCTTACCGGAGCCGGGTGTTCCGGCACCCTGAAAACGAACAGTACCCGTGGTATGCAATTGTGCAGAGGGTGTTGATGTGCCAACGCCAGTGTTTCCGTTTTTAAGTACAGTTATGGCATCGCTTCTGGAATTCGTATCAGCGCCGTTTCCGATTACAAAAAGACGGTCTCCTGCGTACCAGGAACTTATGCCTGAAGGCGTGTAAACAGTATTACAACTTCCCAACCTGGACAAGCCAGAACCCAACAGGTTTTTGAATTTGAACAAAAATATTTCATTCTGTAATACCTGTTAACAATGAGATACAGAAAATCGTCAAAAATATTTTGCCAAAAAATACACAATTATTAAAGATAAGATACTAAAGCGATTTCGTTGTATGAAGCAGCATTGACATACTTTCCTATCGCTGCCGAATACGCACTTGTTGCTTTAGAATAGTATCCTAAGGCAATAGAAGACAATCCGGATGCAGTTGTGCCATTACCTAAAGATATGGAATGATCCCCTGAAGCAGTGGGTTGATAACCTAATGCAACTGATGCCTGTCCTGAAGCTTGTGAAAAATAACCTCCTGCAAAGGACCGCATACCCGAAGCAATTGTTGCATATCCATAAGCAAAGGATATATCTCCCGCAGCAGCTGCCCCATATCCGATGGCGGAGGAATACATTCCTGACGCATTCGTACTGTAGCCTAAAGCGGCGGAATACGTTCCTGATGCTCTTGTATTATAACCAAAAGCTACAGAATAACCGCCAACACTTGAGGTATTCCAAACGTTATTATCCACAGTACCTGCCCTGAAAGCCGCTTTATCGGGATACCACATCATGCGGGTACCAGCGCCTTCCACTGGTGCAGCGCCTGGCGATGATGCTTTATATTGACCGGTAAACACTACATTGCCTTCACCCGTACCGGCGCCGCTCGTATGGAGTAATGCAGCCGGAGTGGTGGTGCCTATGCCGATACTGCTTCCATTATTATACAAAAAACTATTGGCTGTCCATGCCGTTCCATCATTCCTAAGGGTTTGCCCGGATAATCCTGCCATACCAATGACATTAGCTTTCTCGGCGTTCAGCGCATAGGGAACGCTCACCAGCTGGGTGACGCCAAAGATACTCCAGGTATATCCTCCCGATGGCCCGTCGGCATCGAGTTGTATTTCCAGGTATTTTTCGCCTGAAGTCCAGTTGATGGATGAGAAACTAGTGCTCGGGTTGTTTCCGCCACCGATTTTCAGACTCACAAGCCCGTACTGGTTGGTTAGCGCGTCATGGGTTTCATGGTACACGTCAGGGCCGGCAGATGATCCGTCACGTATGATCATCATAAGACTTACGCTCTGGCTGGCTAAAATATTTCCTGATGAGTCACGCACCACTGCCTGATAACTGATTTTTTGAGGAGCTTGTGCAAGTACAATTGCTGAAAGCAAAGTATACAATGTGAAAAGTAAGTGTTTTTTCATAAAAAAAATTTTAAATTGAGATCATTCCAAAAATCAAAATTGAGAATATCAGCTTTGCTTATTCAAAAAAACGAGCTGATTTAGTGCGAATACATCTTGGATTCAGCGCAAAAAAAACAGTTGCAATTCAATTAATAAAATCGGCTTTTTGGAGTGGACTCAGCATTTTTTATAAAAATATAAAAAAAACAGTAGGCCATAAAGATTTCCGCAAAAAAATTATCAACGCTTTAGAAATTTATCCAAATATTAAAACACAATTCTTTTCAGTGAAATCTTGTATGCGTGTTTACGGATTTATTAAATTAGTATAAATATAAAATATATGATTTACATAAAATCATTTACCAGCCTGTTATAAGAGTTATCAGTAATATCAGGTGTTTTAAGGTTATTTACTGGTTACCTCGTTTTTCGGGTTTGCATCACCGGTTTCTTTAGAGGCATTTATGGTTTTAAGTTTTTCAAGTTCAGATTTAAGACTAATAATTTCAGTTATCAGTGATTCAATAATTTCCTGTTGTTTTATATTATCGCGTGCGAGTTGCTGGACACCTGCCAGTGCTATGCCATCAGGATCAAGGGAATTGATGTGTTTATTATCCTCTCCTAATCCGAAAGCCGCAAAGAAATCCTGTGCCATGGGGCCGACATGCTCTATACCCGGGTCCTGTGCCTTATAACTCCATCGACTTATAGGCACCTGCATAAGTTTAGCAAGGATGTCGCTTCCATCAACAGGGCGGATATTATGTTTAAGCGTGCTGTCGGATACTGCCGACCAGGAACTGCCTCCGGCAGCAAGCAAAACGCCGGCTGTCAGGCCTCCATTGGTAAATACTCTCATGCCTCCGGTAGCTCGTATTGTGAACTGATTATTGGCTGATGATGCTATATTGGCATTGTATGAATCACCGAACACTGTGGAACCCATATGCCGGGCTTTGGCTCTGTAACCTGCTGCAAAGCTGTAGCTGCCCGCTGCAACATTCAGATATCCGCCGGGGATGGTTGAATATGCTCCGCCTGTGGAATCTGTGTCTCCACCTCCGATAACGGATTCATACCCGTGAGCTATGTTGCCGTAACCACCCCCAATCACAGCATAACTGGCAGTTGTGGTAATCGTGTTGTAATAACCACCGCCAATAAATCCGCGGGAACCCATAGAGTTGTTTTTACGGCCACCGCCTACGAAAGCAGCAGAGCCACTTGCCGTATTTTCATCACCCCCGCCCACGACAGACATATCGCCGCTTGCATTGCTGTGATAACCGCCGCTGGCAGTTGCATAGCTATTGGTTGCCTTGTTATAATAACCGCCACCGACAGTGGCTCCCAAACCGCTTGCGCTGTTATAATAACCCCCGCTTAGAGTTGAATAGGTGTTGCTTGATCTGTTATAAGCGCCACCACCAATAACTGAATATTGTCCGGAAGCCACATGAATAGCAGAATCTCTTATTGTTTGCAGATCAATGGCTCCTTTCCCCCTTACATTACCGGCCACGATGCCATTTCCGAAACCTGTTGTCTGGATTTCCCCTTTTGATTTGATCATCAAGCCACTGTCTCCAACCTGCAAAAGAGCGCCTGGTGTTGTGGTTCTGATACCGACCTTGCGTGAATAGATGATACATGAATTAGACTGCGTTATATTCAAAGGATTTTTTGAGATTCCCAGAGCAAAAGAACTATCTGCTGCGTCAGTGAGTCGCATATTACTTCCTCCTGCCCAGGAAAAATCTCCTGCTGCAGTATTTTGAGTTCCACCGGTAACCGTTGCATAAATACCGCTGGCGTTATTAGCGTAGCCTCCGCTGATAGTTGCCCATGAAGTATCAGCAGTATTATTATCACCACCGCCAATAGCAGATTCATAACCGCTTGCTTGGTTAAAATATCCGCCTGCAACGGTTGAATAGCTATTGGATGCATGGTTGGAATAACCTCCTCCTACAGTTCCGCGAAAACCGCTTGCCACATTATAGCGTCCGCCACTGACAGTAGCCGCCGCTCCGCTTGCAGTATTATTATCACCTCCTCCGATGCATGCAATGGTGCCACTTGCCTGATTATAATATCCTCCGCTTATGGTGGCATAACTGTTATTTGCTGTGTTGTTCATGCCTCCGCTGATGGTTGCATAGAGACTGCTGGCTTTGTTTGAATAACCTCCTCCGAGAACAGCGTACTGACCCGAAGCTATCATTGTTGCCGAATCCCTTCTTGTTTGAAGATCAATAGCACCAATGCCTCTGGCGTTGCCAGCCACGGTACCGTTACCTACGCCAATGGTCTGTATTTCACCTTTTGATCTGATAACCAGGCCGCTGTCACCCACATGTAAAAGAGCAGAAGGGGTGGATGTTCCTATCCCGACGTTTTTGCCATTATTAAGCAGATTGCTATTGGCAATCCATGATGTTCCGTCATGACGGATGGTCTGCCCTGAAGTGCCTGTCAAACCCAGACCATTTGTTTTTTCGGCATAGAGTGCATACGGTACGCTTAGTAACTGTGTAGTGCCAAAATAGGTCCAGGTATAGCCTCCTGTAGGTCCGTTGGCATCAAACAGTATCTCGAGATATTTATCTCCTGAACTCCAATTGATAGAAGAGAAACTTGTACTTGGGTTAACCCCGTTGCCTATCTGCAAAATGACCAGTCCATATTGATTTGTTGTAGCATCATGGGTTTCGTGATAAAGATCAGTGCCTCCCGGTAACCCCTCCCTGATAGTTAAAAAGAAACTCACTGAATGGTTTATTATTATATTCCCGGACGAATCGCGTACCACGGACTGATAGTTGATCTTTTGAGGGCTTTGTGCAAGTACAATTGCCGAAAGCAAAGTATACAATGTGAAAAGTAAGTGTTTTTTCATAATGATTATATTATTTTTTTATAAAAATAAGATAAAATATGGAATAATCGTGAAAATTAACAAAAAATTACAAAATATTATTAAACACCAGGTAAATTAGACTTTTTTATGTAGTGTATAAATGGGGGGTGAAAAGTCAGGTAAATAAGCTAGATTTATAAACCTATTTCCAGTCATTATTAATCCCTTTACAAAAAGGTGACTTAGGGTGTTATGCTAATTCCCTGTAACTTCCATTGGAAGCAATCAAATCATTTTTTTTGTGGATCTGAACCAAATATTATCAAAAATAAATTTGCATTATGAACGCAGGTTCATTACCTTTGTCGAAATTTATTTATAAAAATGAATGATTTTGATCTGAAAGCACAGGAATGGGATAAAAATCCTATTCACATGGAACGCTCGATAGCCATTGCAAACGGCATACTAATTCTATACCATTAGAGCAAAACATGAGTGCAATGGAATACCCTGTTTTTATATTAACCTCTAAACGCCTTTAAACCTTATGCCACGACCACAAAGAAGCAGAATAGTTTGTACTCCGCCCCAAATGATCGGGTACAAGCCTTACGGACTGAAAAAATGCAAGAAGGAACGCGTTGTCCTTAATTATGATGAATTTGAGGGTTTTAAATATATGAACTATGACAACCTTCCGCAAGATGAAGCTGCTTTAAGAATGGGGATTTCAAGGCCGACGTTTACACGTTTGTATAATAACGCTTTGAAAAAAATCGCCACTGCATTTGTCGAGGGAAAATCAATAGAAATTGAAGGAGGAAATGTGAAATTTGAAAGTGACTGGCTCCGGTGCATGAAATGCTATAAATTAATAAACGGGAGACAAAATCATGTGCAATGTGCGAACTGCGAACTTTTTGATAAAGAAGAATTAGTTGATCTGAATAGGACAAAACAATGAAAATAGCCGTCGCAACTTCAGGAAATACTATGGAATCAAAACTTGATTATTGCTTTAGCAAATGCAGTTATTTCATGATCTGTGATACTGAAAGTTCAAAGATAGATTTTATTAGAAATCCGGTGGGATACTTTTCTATTAGTGCCGGAAAAGCGATTATTAAATTATTGTCAAAACATCAGATAGAAAAGATAGTATCCGTGAAGTTTGGAATAAAGTCCATGAAGGCAGCAGAAAAAATCAAAATTAAAGTACAAATCATAAATGATGAAACAATAAATATGAACCAATTAATAAAACTAATTTAAAAAAACGAGGAGAATATTTTTATGAAAGTAGCCGTACCGACAAGACAGGGACAAGTAGATGACCATTTTGGCCATTGCGAATATTACACAATTTTCACCATCGAGAACGGGAAAGTTGAAAAACAAGAAATGATGGAATCACCCATAGGATGCGGGTGCAAATCAAATATAGCGCCGATGTTAGCACAGATGGGAGTTAAAGTGATGCTCGCAGGGAATATGGGCGAGGGTGCATTATGCATTTTATCTGATAGCGGAATACAGGTTTACAGGGGCTGTTTTGGAGATGTGGAAAATGTGATCAGCAATTACCTGGAAAATAACATCAAGGACAGCGGTATTGGCTGCACCAACCATGAGGGATGTGATAAACACTGAGAAGATATTCACACATTTATCCGAAATAAGGGTTGGCTATGCGGAAACAGACCAAATGGGATTTGTTCATCATTCAAATTATGTGAAATATTATGAAACCGCACGGTGGGAGGCAATGCGTGAACTGGGATTATGCTACAAAGACATAGAGAAAAAAAGGTATATATATGCCGGTCATCTCCATGAAATTTGATTTTATCAAGCCTGCCTTCTATGACGATTTGCTGACTGTAAAAACAATGATCAATGAATTACCAAGAGCCAGGATCAAATTTAAATATGAGCTGACCAATCATTCAGGAGTTCTGATAAATACTGCAGAAATCACCCTGGCATTTATCATGAAGGAAACGCTCAGGCCATGCCTACCACCGGAATATTTTACAAATACCTTAAAAGATTTTTTTTAATACACAATTTAAACGAATAAAATATATGGACACAAAGAAATCAGGTTTTAATACCAAATTAATTCATGCCGGAGGATTTGATGACGAATTTGGCAGTGCAACAGTACCTATTTATCAAACATCAACATTTCGGTTTAAAAATGCACAACACGGGGCCGACTGTTTTTCAGGAAAAAGCAATGGATATATTTACACCCGTATCGCCAATCCTACCATTCGCGCACTTGAACAAAATATTGCAGCACTTGAAAATGGTTACGATGGAATAGCAACCAGTTCCGGAATGGGAGCTATCAGCAGCGTATATATGTCGCTGTTAGGCGCAGGAAGCCATATCGTCAGTTCTGATGCCGTGTATGGGCCTGCCCGAGGTGTGCTTGAACAGGATTTTTCAAGATTCGGGGTTGAGTCAAGTTTTGTAAACACTTCCAATATTGAAAATATCAAAGCAGCCATCAAGCCCAATACCAAAGTCCTGTATATTGAAACACCCGCGAATCCTACCATGGATATTACCGACATTGCCGCGTGTGCAGAAATTGCCGGAGAGCACAAGCTGATTCTGGTCGTGGACAATACCTTTTCATCACCCTGTTTACAAAAGCCCCTTGATTTTGGCGCTGATGTCGTATTGCATTCTGTTACCAAATTCATCAACGGTCATGCGGATATCGTTGGTGGCATTATCGTTACGAAAGACCCTGAAATTTATAAAAAAATCCGTCATTCAATGGTGTATATGGGTTGTAATATGGACCCGACACAAGCATTTATGGTTTTACGCGGAGTTAAAACACTGGCATTACGCATAGAACGTTCCCAGGAAAGCGCCATGAAAATTGCAAAATACCTGCAATCTCACCCTAAAATTGCATGGATAAAATATCCCGGATTAGTATCACACCCGCAATATGAACTGGCAAAAAAACAAATGAGTGGATTTGGCGGCATGATGAGTTTCGGGGTAAAAGGCGGATATGAAGCCGGAAGTAAACTGATGGACAATGTTCACCTGGCATTATTAGCCGTTTCATTAGGCGGTGTTGAAACACTGATTCAGCATCCGGCCTCCATGACACATGCAGCGGTGAGCAAAGAAAACAAACTGGCCGCCGGCATAACTGATGATCTGGTAAGATTTTCTGTAGGAATCGAAGACGTGGAAGATATTATTGCTGACCTGCAAAATGCATTAGAAAAAGTTTAACCTGTCATCATGAATATCATCATAATTTTTGATAGCAGTGAACGATTTTATCAAAAGATAAGGAGAAACAAACCATGAAAATAGCAATTCCAACAAACGGCAACATTTTAGACGAGTATTTTGATTTTTGTGAGGTCTTTACAATTTTCACGATTGATAATGAAAACAACATCATCGAAACAGAAATACTATACACACCTCAGGGATGTGATTGTAAAAACAATGTGCCTTACTTGTTGCAGGAAAAGGGGGTAACTATTGTTCTTGCCGGCAAATTACCTGAACATGCAGACGGAGTGTGTGAAAAATTTGGCATTAAGCCATTTTTAGGATATTCTGGAGTTGTAGTTGAAGTTGTAAAAACATATTTAGAGTCTGAACGGAAACGAAGTGTTTGATGTGAAAAATCTATTTCCTATGTATACCCGACTAAATTATTCAGGCGGGCTTGCCCGTCTGCCAGCTGGCGGTCAGACGGGCAGGGTTATTCTTGTTTTGAAAACAGTCATCCGCCACCTGGCGGACTTCTTGATTTTCAAAACTTCGAAAGCTTCGAATTCAAACATTCTGGTTCAAACTCTGACTTTACGGGCAGACTCTAACTAAAGGTCACTTCGTCAGCAAGCTGATTGATATCACCGGGTTTTCTGGGGAAAAACTTCTTGAGTTGTGCGCCGGTCTGCTGAATTACTTCGATAATACCTTCCACATAATTTCCACTGCTGATCCGGGTAAGGAATTTCTGATTGATAACTACCCAGAAGTCCGGAGGAATAATTTTTCGTATGCCCTCATCGTAATGAATGCAAAACCTTCTGTTTGTCAATGCCAGATATATCAACAGACCATTTTTTTCTTTTGTCCGGTTCATCGTATAATTCAGAAAACATTCCGCTGCATTGGTTTCACAATTTCCATTCGGTTCTGTTTCGATGTGTACACGTATTTCGGCCGACGTATCAAGCTCAGCCAGCATTATGGCCTGCTTAATATCCTCGATATCGTCCATTGTAAAGAGTTCAGGAACTTTTGTCATTATGGTATGAGTGACATGCTCCTTTTTATGAACCCCGTCAGATCTTCTCCTTTCAAGAGATTTTGTGCGAGTTTTGCCAGGTCGAAAAACTGTTTTACAAGTTCGTTTTGTTTGTTTTCATCAGCTTCGTTAAGCACTTTAAGCATTAAATCATTGTTCGCATTCACAACCAGATTATATGTTTCCGGGAAGTTTGCCATAAATGGATTTCCGCCTCCTATGGCAGCCATGTCTTTATAACGCCGCATGAATTCGGGTTGCACGATCACAAAGGGCATTTCATCCGATTGGAGTGATTCGAAATCCACATGGAACTTTTCTTTGGGAATATTACGTTCAATAATATCCTTTAGTTTGTTTTTTTCATCTTCGGTAATTTTCGACAGAGCAGGTTCTTCTTTCCGGATCAGTTTGTCCAGCGTGTCTGAATCAACACGTGCGAAAGACGATTTTTCCAGTTTGTGTTCGATCATGTTGATGAAGTGCATGTCGAGCGGGCTGTCCATCAGCAGCACATCATAGCCGCGTTCCCTCGCATTGCTGATAAATCCATGTTGTTCTTCCTTGTCGGAGGCATACAGATAGACCAGTTTTTTGTCTTTATCAGTATGAATCGGTTCAATATGTTTTTTATACTCTTCAAAAGTGAAATATTTATCTTCAGTATTTTTAAAGAGAAAGAATTTTTCAGCACGTTCATAGAATTTTTCATCGGTCACCATCCCATAAATGATGAATATTTTCAGGTCGTCCCATTTCTTTTCAAAATCCTCCCGCATGTTTTTGAAAAGTTCTTCGAGTTTATCGGCAACTTTTTTCATGATATGCGACGATATTTTCTTGACGTTGGGGTCGCTTTGCAGGTAGGAACGTGAAACATTGAGTGGTATATCGGGCGAATCAATCACCCCGTGCAGAAGCGTGAGAAAATCAGGGACAATGCCTTCGACGGAATCTGTGACAAAAACCTGATTGCAGTATAATTGTATTTTATCACGCTGTATCTCAAAGTTGCGTTTTACTTTGGGAAAATACAATATGCCGGTGAGTTTGAAGGGATAATCCACATTCAGATGAATATGAAACATCGGTTCTTCAAAATTCATCGGGTAAAGTTCATGATAAAAGTTATTGTAGTCTTCTTCGTTAAGGGCGGCTGGTTTTTTTGTCCATGCAGGGCTAATATTATTAATGATACGGGGTTTTTCGACTTCTCTGGTTTTATCATTACCGTCCTTATCCTTTTCCCCTTCAATTTTTTCCCGGGATTTTTCCATACCAAACTGTATCGGAAAGGGCAGGAATTTGCAATATTTTTTAAGAATGTCCAGTACCCGTGATTCCTGTGCATATTCTTCTGCATCTTCGGCAAGGTAAAGTATGATCTCCGTACCTCTGTCATGGTCTTTTATCTCGGTCATAGTGTATTCCGGACTGCCGTCGCAGGTCCATTTCATCGCTTTGGGATCGCCTTCGGTCAGGTAAGTTTTGGTGCGGATTTCAACTTTTTTTGACACCATAAAAGCTGAGTAAAATCCCAGCCCGAAATGGCCTATCAGCGCCTGCTGATCGGACTCGCTTTTCCCCATATATTTTTTTATGAATTCCTCAGCACTTGAAAAAGCGATCTGGTTGATGTATTTGTCAAGTTCTTCGGCTGTCATTCCAATACCGCGGTCGGTAACCGTAAGTGTTTTTTTCTTTTCATCGGCTTTCACGGTGATAGTAAGGTCGCCAAGTTCGCCTTTAATTTTGCCCAGCGATGAAAGCACCTTGAGCTTTTGTGTGGCATCTACCGCATTGGAGATCAGTTCCCTGAGAAAAATATCATGGTCCGAATACAGGAACTTTTTGATGATCGGGAAAATGTTTTCTGTCTGTACATTTATCTTTCCTTTTTGCATAATAATGGATTTTTAATTTTGCCGGAAGTATTCAAAGTATATGCCAATGACATTTCGCTGACAAAATGACCATTATTATGTATATTCATGGCGGGGTCGATGTTGCCTGTGCCTAATCTTCTAATTTTCTTATCTCTTAATCTCCTGACCTCTTAATTAAATTATTTAATCTAATTGACTTAATTAACTTAATCTTCCAATCTCCTAATCTCCCAACTTCCCATTTACTGTCAATAATATGATCTGGATTTTCTATTTACCTGGCTTTATTTATCTTTGTAAAAATGTCACTATGGATTGGCTAAAATATTATCTCATAATCTCTTTTTTGTTTTGTTCTGAACTTTTTGCTCAAAACAATGCTAACCCGGTGAGTGTATTAAAAAATGAAATTGAATTACTGAAAAAAGATCCTTGTTTAAAAAATGCATCATGGGGTTTGTATGTTGTTGAAAACGAAACAGGTAATCAGGTATGTGCTTATAATTCTGATCTGGTGCTTGAGCCTGCGTCGGTTATGAAAATTGTTACCACCGGAGCCGCCCTGTCATTATTAGGTCCTTCATTTGTTTTTGAAACCAAACTGGAATATACTGGACATATTGATACATCGGGAAATTTAAAAGGAAATCTTTATATTACCGGTAGCGGTGACCCTACCCCCGGCTCAAAACGAATGGGGCCAACCATCGGTATGGACAGTATTTTTTCCGGGTTTTATCTCGCTATGAAACAGAATAATATCAGGCATATCAATGGGTTTATAGTGGCCGATGCTTCTGCTTTTGAAGAAAACCCTGCTGCAGGAAGCTGGCTTTGGGAAGACATTGGCAATTATTATGCATCAGGCGCTTACGGGCTGAATATTAATGAAAATTATTACCGTTTGTATTTTGATGCCGGTGGTAAAACAGGCAGCCCTGCCACGCTGGTAAAAATGGAACCCTACATAGGCGAAATAACATTCATAAATAATGTAAGAACAGGCGCAGCCGGAAGCGGTGACAATGTTATCATATACGGGCAACCATATACTGATCTCAGGATGATGGATGGCACCGTTCCTTTTGGGAAAAAAAATTTTGATGTCGACGGCGCGATACCAGATCCTCCTGCCTATTTTGCCGAACAGTTTTCCGGGTATTTATATAATAAAGGTATAACGGCAGACAGTTCGGTGACTACAACAAGGATTATGAAATGGCTGGATAAACCTGATACTGCAATCAGGCTGCCAATAACAAGACACCTGTCACCGAATCTGAATGAAATAATCAGGCATACCAACTTAAAAAGCATAAATCTTTTTGCCGAAGCGATATTGAAAGCTATCGGGAAAATAAAGAAAGGAGAAGGCTCCGAAAAGGCTGGCATAGAAGTAGTTAAAAATTTCTGGGCAGCAAAAAAGGTCGACCTGAAAGGATTTGTGATGGAAGATGCCTGCGGATTATCACGTAAAAATAAAATCAGTGCCGGGCAGTTATGCGAAATGCTGCGTGTAATCCGTTGGGAAAAATCATATGACAGCTTCAGACAGTCGTTGCCGGTTGCCGGTAAATCAGGAGGCATGGCCGGAATGTTGAACAACACTTTCGCCGAAAATAACCTTACTGCAAAAACCGGCAATATGGACAGAATAAAGTCCTATGCCGGTTATGTAACCAACAAGGCCGGCAAAGAGCTGTCATTTGCCGTGATATTCAATAATTACACCTGCACAAATGCAGAATTAAAACAAAAATCAGAGAAGTTGTTGCTTCTGATTTCACTGACGCAATAAAACACATGGTGTTT
The DNA here is from genome assembly GCA_035389045.1 of Bacteroidales bacterium. Classification (GTDB taxonomy): domain Bacteria; phylum Bacteroidota; class Bacteroidia; order Bacteroidales; family CAIWKO01; genus CAIWKO01. The sequence goes on from DAOORA010000060.1 coordinate 23,456, forward strand.
TTCTGACGTTTTGTCATTATTCTGTGACATGTTATGTCCGCATTAAAAATTTTTTTATGCCATATTTACCCGAAAAACACCTGTTATAATAATGGCATAATCATTGAAAGTTGCTGACCAAACCAAAACGAAATAATCAGAAAGGAAAAATAATATGGGAAAAATCATTGGAATTGACTTAGGAACAACCAACTCATGTGTGGCCGTAATGGAAGGTAATGAACCTGTTGTAATCCCCAACAGCGAAGGCAAAAGAACCACTCCTTCGATTGTTGCTTTTACAAGCAACGGGGAACGCAAAATCGGCGATCCGGCTAAGCGGCAGGCGATAACCAACCCCAAAAACACCATCTATTCGATCAAACGTTTCATGGGTGAAACTTATGACCGTGTGACCAAAGAAATCAACCGGGTATCTTTTACCGTTGAACGCGGAGAAAACAACACGCCCAGGGTAAAAATCACGGATAGGCTGTACACCCCTCAGGAAATCTCTGCGATGGTACTTCAGAAAATGAAAAAAACTGCTGAAGATTATCTGGGGCAGGAAGTGACGGATGCCGTTATTACGGTTCCTGCATATTTCAGCGATTCGCAGCGTCAGGCCACCAAAGAAGCGGGAGAAATAGCCGGCTTAAATGTGAAACGTATTATCAATGAACCAACAGCCGCTGCACTTGCCTATGGTCTCGATAAAAAAAATCAGGATCTGAAAGTCGCAGTGTATGATCTCGGTGGCGGAACATTTGATATCTCCGTCCTGGAACTGGGTGATGGCGTTTTTGAAGTGAAATCAACCAATGGCGATACCCATCTTGGTGGCGATGATTTTGACCACAATGTTATTGAGTGGCTGGCACAGGAATTTAAAACTGAGGAAAACATTGATCTGCGTAAAGACCCAATGGCTTTGCAGCGTCTGAAAGAAGCTGCCGAGAAAGCTAAAATTGAACTTTCAAGTTCAACCGAAACAGATATAAATCTTCCTTACATCACATCAGTTGACGGAGTGCCCAAGCATCTGGTCAGAAAACTTACACGTGCCAGGTTCGAACAATTATGCGACGAACAATTCCGGGCCACGATTGAGCCTTGCCGCAAAGCGTTGGCGGATGCCAATATGAAAGCCTCCGACATTGATGAGGTTATCCTTGTGGGTGGCTCTACACGTATTCCAAAGATACAGAAGATGGTTGAGGATTTTTTCGGTAAAGTTCCTTCAAAAGGGGTTAATCCTGATGAGGTCGTTGCTGTGGGTGCTGCTATACAGGGCGGTGTTCTTACCGGTGAGGTAAAGGATGTGCTGTTGCTCGATGTAACCCCGCTTTCACTCGGCATTGAAACGCTGGGAGGAGTAATGACCAAACTTATCGAATCAAATACGACCATACCTATAAAAAAATCTGAAGTGTTTTCAACGGCTGCCGACAGCCAGACTTCTGTTGAGATACACATTTTGCAGGGTGAAAGGCCAATGGCAACAGGGAACAAAAGCATCGGACGTTTCCATCTGGATGGTATTCCTCCGGCACCAAGAGGAATACCGCAGATTGAAGTGACTTTTGATATTGATGCCAATGGAATCTTAAATGTTTCAGCAAAAGATAAGGCCACCGGAAAATCGCAGCAGATACGTATTGAAGCCTCATCCGGCCTGAACGATCAGGAAATAAAACGTATGAAGGACGAAGCTGCTGCCAATGCAGAAGCCGACAGGATGGCCAAAGAACAGGTCGATAAGATCAATGCGGCAGATTCAATGATATTTACAACTGAAAAACAGTTGAAAGAATACGGTGATAAAATTCCGGCTGATAAAAAAGCGCCCATCGAAAGTGCGTTGAAAGAACTTAAGGAAGCTCATCAGAGTAAAAATCTACAGGCGATTGATGCGGCTCTTGCTAAAATGAATACGGCATGGCAGGCGGCAAGCCAGGATATGTACAACGCCACGCAGCAGGGGCCAGGGGCTCAGCAGGAACAAGGGCAGCAACAGTCACAGCAAAATCAGGGCGGAGGCGGAAACGACAACGTGACGGATGTTGACTTTGAAGAAGTAAAAGATAAATAAAAAAAGGGTGAGAAATCACCCTCTTTTATTTAATATTAATTATATTTGTAAAAAAAACTATTATGAAAAAGATCTATTATTCCCTTTTATTGAGCTTTTTGGTTCTTACCGCCTATCAGTCATCTTCTCAAATTGTTATATCAGCCATGATGCCCAACCCCACAGGCACCGATTCGGCCTGTGAGTATATTCAACTGATGGCAACGGAACATATTGATTTTGCTGCCACTCCATATAGCGTTGTTTTACTAAATAATGGTTCTGCAACGGTTAAAGGCTGGGCTAACGGCTTGAGTATTACCTACAAATACAATCTTACCAGTGGCGTTGTTAACACAGGGGAGGTGTTTTATGTTGGTGGGGACAGAAAGAAAATTGACGGCCCGAATTCAACGGATCTGAGTAGTATGACCTGGATACGCGCCATTAATAATGTCACAACAGCGGGTGATGGTTTTGGCAATGCAAGTGTCAGTGGTGTTTTTGGCAATGCCGGAAATAATGCCGACGGAGCCGGTGTGTTTTCAGGAACAACGATTGATTCGACCAGTGTTCCTATTGATGCTTTATTTTACGGCACAGCCATTGGTACCGCTTATATTGTTGGCCCACCGGAAAAAGGGTATCAGGTACCCTCCAATGATCACTACAACCATGCGCAGGGTTTGTTTGGTGCAGGAGCAAACACTTATTTTGCCTCATGCACTACCCTTCAGGACACACTGCTCTCTTTTACCGGAACTTACGATACTGTCCTGAACAGCTGGACGATCAGCAGAACGCCAACTAAAATAAAACTAACTGTTACATCAGCGATTTCGGAAATTAATACCAATATTACCCTTACCGGGACCCTGGTTGGTGTTAGTTCAAATGATATTGCTAATAATATAAGTATCTATCCCAATCCATCCAACGGTATGTTTAATATCACCAATTTATCCGGCCGGACAACGAATGTTGAGGTTTTTGATATGCTTGGAAACAGTGTTTATAAAACCATTTCATCCGATAATGATTTAACTGTCAATATGACAAAGGCAGCCAAAGGGATTTATTTTATTGAACTTTCAGGCACCGAAGGTAAAAAAGTTGTAAAGAAAATGATCATTAAATAGCCATTTTTTAGTTTGTTTAAATCCGGACTAAAAATTTATATAATGCCTTCATATATTTATGATGGCATTATTTTTTTTCTCCGGGTATATCTTTGTCAGTTTTGATAAGATTCGATAAAAACAATTCAATATTTTCACTGGGTTTTGGCGCGGGACATTGTATGAAATTTCCATTTTTGTCTATAAGGACAAAATCCGGGTAGGCGAATACACCGTAGGATTCAAGCAGGTCATAATCGCTGTTGAAGTGCAGAAATAACCAGTTATAATTATGGTCGTGAACAAAGTGATACGTATTCATGAATTCACGGTCAGCTGATATGCTGATAAACACAACATCATTATCAAAATTCTGCCGGAACTTTCTCATTAGTTCCATTTCATCTCTGCAATTCAGACACCACGATGCATAAAAATTAAGATACACAAATTTACCTCTGAAATCGCTCAGGCTGATGGTTGAGTTGTCCACACTTTTTAAAGAGAAATCCGGTGCCGGCATTCCTTTTTCAAACCGTGTCAGAAAAATATACATGCTATTTGCCATTTGCCTGTGTTTTTCAAATTTGCTGGATACCGAAACCTGTTTTAAAATGCTGATAATGTTCTTTTTACCGAAATAATTTGACGAATTAAGGGTATTCAGTGTGCTGAGCATTATTATTTCGCGTAATTTTTCGTTGATGAACAGGCTGTCCTTTCCGAGCACATCAATAAGTTCCGGAAAACTTTGATTTTTATTAACCGGAACATACAAATCACTTATAAGTACTGGGTTTGTCAAATTCTGAAAATAATTTTCAAAATAACTGTTCAGGAAGCTCATATATTCTATATTTTCATATAATATCGGTTTCTGATACAGGTAATCTATGAATAGTTTATACGGATCGGAATAATTGGTGAGCAGTTTTAATGAAGCAATACGGTAATTAAGGTAATCATTGAAAAAAACATGACGGGTATTGGCAAAAGTGTCTGTTACACACATCAGGAAGGTATCAACCTTTATAAGGATATTCCGGGTGTTCAAGAGGTAGATGTTATCCTTGATAAAAGTATTGTGCATAACATTAAGCTTTTGGGTAAGATTATTCAGTTCTTCTTTTTCATCACTGATTACCTTGATATAACAATTGAACGGGCTAAGGTTATAATTTACCTTATCAAATCTATCATTAAACACCAGGTTTTTTATTTCTATTGAATACGATTTGTTCTGTTCCAGAAACATTTCTCCTGAATAATAATCAATATGAATCACAGCAAGGGTAGTTGAGGGAACGGAGCATTTGATTTCGAAAAAACCTGAAGAATCAACAACGCTTTTTGCTGTGAATTGTTCGCTGAGCGTGAAATAATCGGAGTACGATTTAACAATAATGGTTTTTCCTTCAGCGCCTTTTGCAAGCCCTTTTATAAACACATTCTGCCCATCAGTCATCAATGCATTGAACAGAACAAATAAAAGTAACGGAATAGAAAAATGAACACCGGCGCCCCTGTATTTCATATAAAATTTTATTATCAAACGAAGCAATGGAAAAAATTATTTTATCGGAGGCAATTCAATTTTTTCGGGGATGTAAGGTCTTATATCTCCACCGTTGCGATAAATATCCCTGATTATTGAGGAGCTTAATGCATTATATTCGGGCAGGGCCAGAAGAAAAACCGTTTCAATCGGTGGATAAATCTTTTTATTCATTTGACCTATACTTCTTTCAAATTCAAAATCCGCCGAAGTCCTTAAGCCCCGTAAAATATATTGTATATGGTTGTTTTTGCAAAAATCAGTGGTCAGACCTTCATAGGTGGTGATACTGATCCGGGGATAAGAGACAAAGACTTCTTTAAGCCATTGCAGACGCTGTTCAAGTGGGAACAGGAATTTTTTATCTGCATTGACCCCTATGGCCACCGTAATATGGTCGAACAAACTGAGACTGCGCAGCACCACAGATTCATGCCCTTTGGTTATCGGATCGAAGGAGCCGGGGAATACAGCAGATGTTTTCATTTTTTGAAAGTTTTTAACAAAAGTAGAAAAAGTTTCCGTTATTCTTGATGTCCTCTATTTTCGGATAGTGTTTTCTGATTTTTATCGTTCCATATTTTGTAACCTGAGAAATTCTGTAAATTTTTTAGAAACTGTTTTGATTTTATGTTACATAAGATTTATGATGGATTTTTTA
>DAOORA010000061.1:0-28206 GCA_035389045.1 Bacteroidales bacterium
CATGACACTTTTCAACTGTCGCTATTCCCTGACTAAATTTTGAGGAAACTCCAGTTATTTAAGCGACTAAAAAAATCGATTTTCAACAGCATGGATTTAAGCTTATTTATTCAAAAATATTGTACATGAATATTTATTTTGGCGTTTGAGTGTATCTCTTTGTTTGTGTTGTACTTTGAGCGACTTTGTGGTTTACTTTGAGCGACTTTGTGTTAAAAAAACAACCACATAGCATCAGAATCTTTTGCACCAAAGGTTCATAAACTTCGTGCATTTATCAGGTCAAGTGGGTGAAAGATTGCTGACCAATATTTTTTTCACTTTTCAGGCAACCATAAATGGGGTATTAGTGTTATAATATTACATTTGTTCTGATGGATACCAAAGAGCTGATATGCCGTTGCCAGAAATGGCAGAAAAAAGCCCAGAACGAGCTTTATGATTCCTATGCCCCACGTCTGTATGCGGTATGCATGCGTTATATGGCAGATCGTGATGACGCAAAAGATGTCCTTCAGGAATCACTGATAAAGATCTTTAAAAATATCGGCTCTTTCACTCATACGGAGGAAAAAGCTTTTTATGCCTGGATGATCCGGATAACAGTGAATACGGCATTGAACGCTATCAGAAGCAATACGAAATTCAAAATGAACACAGATATCGAAGAAATTGAAAATAACCCGGCAGATAATAAAAACGAAGATTTTTCTGTATACGATGAAATAATAGAATGTATAGGAAGCCCGAAATTGTTCGACCTCATCAAAGATCTGCCTGATGGCTACCGCACGGTATTCAATCTTTATGTGGTTGAAAATTTCAGCCATAAAGAAATATCCGAACAGCTTGACATATCTGTCAACACCTCAAAGACACAACTGTTCAAGGCACGTAAAATGCTGTTATCCAAACTTAATCAGATAATTGATCATAAAATTCTTTTAAAAGAAGTAGTATGAAAAACCCTGAAAAAGACTTCGATCAATCGATAAAAAACCGAATGGCCGGTTTTGAGATACCACCGCCAGGAGCGCTGAAAAAGGAAGTTTTCAGCGGTCTGCGACCATATAATTTCATTAGAAGTATTAAGCGTAACAGCATCTATTTTGCAATAGGCATGGTATTATGTACGCTGGGCTTTTATGCTTACAATCAACTCCATGAGCATACTGCATTGGTTGCAGAAAAAATAGTTCCCGTCAACAGTTTCAACCATATACAACAGCAGAATGACCTTAACGAGGATCAAAATGATGTGAATACCAATCATAAAGAAACAAGATCACAAAAAAATGACCAAGGGAACAAAATCACACCCGCGGCGATAACCACCACACATGCTTATACCGGTCAACCATCAGATGTTCCTGATCATGCCTCCGGAAAAAGCCAGCATGACGGGACTAAGCTATCGGCATCGCACCCTTCATTCGTCAGTGATATAAACCCCATTGATAACACTATCACCTCTGATGTAAAACCATCAACCCTTATCACTCCTGAAAAGGTCAGTAATAATTCTGATCCTGCCAGCGCTGACGATACTAATTTTAAAGACATAACATCTTCTGAAACAACAGACAAAACCTTAATTAACACCAACGAAACCAGCAAGAATGAAAATCTTCCGGTTAACACTAAAAACATCAGTTCTGTACCCAAGGTGAAACGTATACAAAATAATTCCGGTATTGAAAATTCCCTTTTGAAAAAACCGGATCACAAGGCTGAAAAAACTTTCAACCCGTTATCCTGGTCGGTCGGATTAACCATCGGTCATTCCGTATACCAGTCCCCCCTTATCAGACTTCCCGGAATATCGGATGACAATAATTACAGTTATTCGGCTTCCATGGATTTTCCTTCGCTGACAGCCGGAATAGATGTCAGAGCCGAAAAAAAACATTTCTTCTTTGAACTGGGATTACAGTATGCTCATTTCTCTGAAAAGATTACATCCGATAACATGCTATACAATCCCGGGATTTTTCAATATTATAATTTTTCCGGACAGACCATGAACATAGATACAGGCGGCGGATATTTCCATTATTACTGGATCTGTGATTCTGTCATAAGAAAATATGATTCGGTATGGACCTGGAAAATTGACACTTCCTACATTGACCATTTCGATACCATAAACACTAAAGTTTATGATACTTTATATCATCCGGACTGGAAAAACACATACACATTCATCGAACTCCCCATGTATGCAGGATGGCAATATAATTGGGGGAAGGTCAATCTGGGCATAAAGACAGGGCCGTTGATAAGTGTGCTTATAGGCACCAAAGGCTTTTTACCGGCTTATGCTACTGAACAGGCCGGCATACAGACTACAGACGATGAATTTAAAAGATTCCGGATCGGCCTTTCCTGGCAGCTATCGGCTGTGGTCAGTTATTTTATCAGCGAACGTATGCTCCTTGAATGTCAGCCTTATGGCCGGTTCAATCTCACAGGTATCAAAGCGCCATCAGGCTATGCCATAAAAAACAACTCAGCAGGTTTGATGCTGGGCATACGATACTTTTTTTAGGGTCACAGGCAACCAAATTTTCCGAGTAGTGTTTTTATTATACGAATCATAAAAAAACCAAAGCCATGAAAAAATTATTATCCATCCTGTTTTTTGTTGCACTGACAACAAATGCATTCTCCCAACAGATTTGCCAGGCATCTTTCACGTATTCGGTTTTCCAGGACTCATCCGGTAATACCATAATACATTTATATGATAATTCTTACAATATTGATTCAACAACGATCAATATTACGAATTGGCAGTGGTCGTACCAAATTGGAATTAACACCTACATATATCACACCCAAAACACTGTAATTCAACTCAGTACTCCTCCGGCATTCATAAATGTATGTTTGCATATAGAAACAGCAAACTGCTCAAGCGATTATTGCGATACTATAAGTTTATACACAAATCCAGCCGACACCTGTATCGCAGACTTTAATTACCAGGTTGACTCCATGACAAATAATATAAATTTCTTCGATGCTTCATACACCACTACTGGAAATGTAAATTCATGGTATTGGACAATCAGCGATACTTTAGGGAACACTATGGCAAGCTCCAGCCTTCAAAATCCTGTGATCCCCTATCCCGGCAACGGCATTTATCAGGTATGCCTTACTATTGCCACAAGCACCGGATGCGCCGCTACTTACTGCAATTATATTTTTCTCCAGGGCGGCGGAAATTGTTACACAACAATTACATACACGCCTTCCATCAATGCCAACAACACTTTTGATTTCAACGGTTCAGCCTATTATAACGGCGCTATAGCCAATGTCACTTCATGGATGTGGGATTTTGGCGATGGAGCCTCATCCATAGCGCCCAATCCCTCACATACTTATTCCGGATCGGGGACATATACCGTTTGCCTCACCACAACGACAGCAATCACCAACTGCAATTCAACGGCTTGTGTCAGCGTATCGGTGGTGGATTCAACATGCCTCATCAGTGTTGTTCCCTACATTTCACATGTCACTGTCGCAGGGGGCAACGACGGCTTTATAGAACTGACTGTTACCGGAGGCACACCGCCTTATAACTTCAACTGGTTTAATCTGAACGACACCACCGGAAATGTTTACAACCTGCACAGCGGAATATACACCGTAAACATCTCAACCTCAAATCCTGTATGTCCCACATTCACCTTTACATTTCAGATCCTGGAGCCCTATGATTCTGCTAATACCATTATTGATACTCTTTATACCAACGTTATTGACACCTGTTTCGGATTTGTTGCAGACAGCTTTTATATAGACAGTATTTTTATCTCTGGTAACAATACCGTTACCGTGGTATGGGTATTCGACAGCGGCGGAATAAGCGTCCCTGTGTATGCCACTTACACCTATTCTTATAACGGGGCACAGCTCGTGGTGCTGACCATCAACTGCAACAACGGGCAGAAACATCTGGCCACTTACATGGGGTATATTTACATCAGCCAGACCTTGAACACGGAAGAAAACGCCCTGCTGCCGGAACTTCACCTCTACCCTAACCCGGTAAAAGACCTTCTGAATATTGATTTCGGAACTATGTGGCCTGAAAACAGCATAATCCGTATTTATTCCTGTTCGGGGCAGGAAGTATTCAGCAAAACATTGACCGGCAAAACGAAAAATACAGCCATCAATGTCAGTCATCTGCCAGACGGGATATACTTCATAAGAACTGTTGATAATGAAAACAATATAATTACCGGTAAGTTTATAAAATAACTTATAATGGTTTTAACTATATAGATACATAAATCCGGTTAAAGTGAAAATTTGAATCATCATTACCATATCCTCCCTTGCAGTTAAACTTTAGGAAAACTGTTTCAATTGGTTTATAACACCTTACTTCTTAATTATTTACAATGTCAGACACTTTCTTAACCTAAACAATAACCATCATGAAAAGAACTATTGCCCTGGCTAAAAAAATGCTTCCTCTGGTCATCCTGTTCATTTTCATTTGTTTTACGTGCAATTATGTTTATGCCCAGCCTGTAGGAACATGCACTGTTATACAGCAACCTTGCCATAACGACGGGATACTTTCCGTCAGCGTCACCTCCGGAATGACACCGCCACTGACTTTTACTTATAATACGTACTATTCTGCCATTACGCACAGCAATATTAACGCAATGACGGATACGCTTGACAATATAATAATGTGCGATTTTGTTAATATTACTGACAATTTGGGAAATGTTCTGTTTCTATGGTCAGGGATGCATCCCCCTTTTCATGTTGATTACCCGCAGGTAACCCATGCCATCTGTCCGGATACGATGGGAAGCATATTGGTTACCATAAACCAGGGCGCTATGCCTGATTCCGTGCACTGGTATGCCAGTGCGATGCCCGCTTTTGGTCCTTATATCGGAACAGGCAATCCCATGAGTTTAGCTGTTGGAAGTTATATGATCGTTGTTACGGATTCGAATGGCTGCACAACATCTCCGTTCGATACATTAGGCTTAAACAATTGGGAAGTCGAAAGTCTTTCCAATCTGAATTATTCTGTTCAGATTACCCCGGCAGGCTGCACGAATGGTACTGCAACGGTAACTAATATCACTGGTGGTCTCCCGCCATTTACGTATCAATGGTCGAATGGAGCTATCACGTCATCAATAAATAATCTTTTAAAAGGATATTATTATGTTACCGTTACCGACTCACAGGCTTGCAGCACGGTTAAAATGGCCAATGTGAATCAAATACCTGTCATAACTGTCCACATAAGTCCTACCAATGCCACCTGCCTTCAAAACGACGGAAGTGTCATCGCATTCGGATCGGGAGGCACACCGCCCTATAGCTATGCCTGGAGTAATGGAATGACCGGTCAAACCATCAGCGGGCTTTATGGAGGAACCCACCTTACAGTTATTGCAACAGATGCCAACGGTTGTTTCGGAAACAGTTATGCTTATATTGGCAGTACAACACCTATAACGGTTACCTGCACTACCACTCCAAGTTCGTGCATCACTCCAACCGGCAGTGCAACCTTAAACATCACAGGAGGCACTAATCCTTATACCATAACATGGAATACATATCCGCAACAAAATGGTATCAGCATCAGCAATATGCCCTCCGGCAATTATCCATTCAAGGTAACAGATGGCGTAGGTTGTGTACGCACGGGAACTGCCCACATTAATCCGCAAAGCACCATAACGGCGAACGCCTCAGCAGTTAATCCGGTATGTCCGGGAACAACAGGTATCGTCAGCGTTAATGCCAGCGGAAGCAATCCTCCCTTTTCCTACCTTTGGAACAATGGTGATACTGCTCAAACAATAACATTGGCGCCCATCGGAAGTTATTGCTGTACAATCACTGATAACATCGGTTGCCAGGTGATAAAATGCACCACAGTTCATCCATTAAGTCCGATTACCATCGGTTTTTCAGCTACTCCTGCAAGCTGTATATATGCCAGTGACGGAAGTTTATATGCTATGGCCGGCGGAGGTACAGCGCCCTACACCTATCATTGGCCGGACGGTCAAACGGGAAATACAGCCACAGGGCTTACAGCAGGAGGTTATTCGGTGCATGTTCAGGACGCACAAGGATGCAGTTTGGTAAAATATGGTTCGGTAGGTTATGATCCGAATAACGATGATTGCTATTGCACTATTTCCGGGAAGGTATATACCGACCTGAATACTAATTGCACATTTGATGTAAATGAGCAGGGTATATCACATGTCATGGTACATTGTTCAGGCTTTGGATATACCTGGACCGATGCCAATGGTAATTATACATTCATGGTTCCGACAGGCAGTTACGTAATATCTGAAAATATACTCGCCTTATACCCTTTGGCGCCATGTCAGAACAATTCAATCCCTGCAGTTGTTACGGCGGATTCAGGATGCATATACACGGTGAATTTTGCAAACGTTATAAACCCTTTGCATGATATACATATCATCACCGGCAGTTTGAACCAGGCTGTTCCGGGTTACTCTTATACGCAAAGGATCATTGTACAAAATGAAGGAACGATAAATGAAACGGATATACAATTTGGTTACCGGCACGACGGACAGTTGAATTACCTTTACTCCATGCCGGCTCTCAACCAATTAAATCCGATAATAAATCCGGATTGGTACAGCATCACTTCAGGATTTCCGGCTCTTGCGCCAGGCAATGCGGCCATGATACAAAACAACTTCCAGGTTCCTGTAAATATCCCGATAAATACACAGGTCTTTTTTTACGATACTACTGCTTTTTCAGCGCCAATGAATAACTGGTTAATCGAATATTCCCCCTGGAATAACATACAAAGTTATCATATTAGTACCGTTTCTTCTTATGACCCGAACTTCAAAGAAGTGAGTCCAACAGGTTCAGGGTCTCAGGGATACATCAGCCGCAACGATTCGGTGCTGGATTATATACTGCATTTTCAGAATACGGGCAATTACTATGCACAAAATATTGTGTTGGTGGACACGCTGGATGAAGATCTTGAGTGGACTTCTTTACGACCCGGCTACTCCGATCATAATTACACAGCAAACATGAGCGAAAATGGTGTGCTGACTTTTACTTTCAAAAATATCAACTTACCCTACCAGTCGATAAACGAATTCGGCAGCAGAGGCATGGTCACATACTCTATCAAACAAAAGCCGCAGTTAAGCATTGGTACAGAAATAAAAAATTCTGCTGATATATATTTTGATTATAATGCGCCGGTATCTACAAACACCACCTTAAATACGATTGATTCCGAAGAAAGTCAAGATGAATTATTTACAGACCATTCGCTCCGGATTTATCCCATTCCGGCTACAGATTTTCTGAATATTGATTTTGAAAATCCACTTTCAGGTAAAAATTCATTACAGATATATTCAACAACAGGGCAGATGGTATATAACCGATCATTTCCCGGCGGATCAAAAACTGAAAGGATAGATGTCAGTCAACTTCAAAGCGGGATGTACTTCATAAGAACTGTTGATAATGAATACAATATGAAAACCGGAAAATTTATAAAATAATACCGCTGAAATTTAAATACATTAAGAGAGGCTGTTTCAAAAAAACAGCCTCTCTTTTTTGGAAAAAAATTTTCTATACTTTTATTGCTTTTTGCATAATTTTGTGGTAAATTTATTAACGTTAATCACAATTATATTAAAAAAATGCTAATATATAAGTTCAAGGTTATCAGTGATGAGATAGATAATTTTTACAGGGAGATTGAAATAAAACCCGGCCATACGTTCAAGGACTTTCATGATATGCTTAATGATTGTATAAAATTCAATCCGGGTGAAATGGCATCGTTTTATATATGCGATAACAAATGGAACAAACTGCAGGAAATATCGCTTGTCAATCTGGAAGAACAAGACGAAAGCAGCCGGGATGCAGATGATAATCCGGAAAACAATGTCAGACCAGTTAAAATGATGTCGGAGGTTAAGCTTAAAGAAAGCATCAATGATCCTAATCAGCGGCTGATATATGTGTACGATTTTATGAAAATGTACACGTTTTATATCGAATTGTCAAAAATTACAGAAGGTGATGAGAAAATTACGTATCCCCGCTGTCTCAAGTCGGCAGGCGATATCCAGAAACCCAAAAAAATAATCCCTAAAAATGAAGATATGCCGGAATCTGCCGAAGAATTTGACGAATTAGAAGAGGATTTGTTCAGCGATGACGACACAAACTTTAATGAGGATGAATTGAACCCCGGAGATGGATTTGAAGAAAATAAATACATCTGACCTTATTGATGAGTGACCTTAACTCTTACCCGGCCGGTAAGCACATGGTCATTATTGCCGGACCGACAGCCGTTGGAAAAACAACACTAGCCATTCAGCTTGCGCAACATTTTAACACGGAAATCATTTCTGCCGATTCGAGGCAGTTTTACAAAGAATTGAATATCGGAACGGCGGCTCCCCTGCCCGAAGAGCTCAGCATGGTAAAACATCATCTTATCGGAATGCTCCCGCTCAGCGCTCCTTATGACGTATACCGTTTCGAAAACGATGTGATGCATCTTTCAAAAACACTCTTTCAGCAAAATAATACAGTGATGCTTGTTGGCGGCTCAGGGCTATATATCAATGCGGTATGCCATGGTATAGACGAAATACCCGACCCCGACCCCGAACTGCGCAATGAGTTGAACACAATTTTTAACACACAGGGAATTAAGCCTTTGCGTGAACAACTGATGTTACTTGACTCTGAATATTATAAAAAAACCGATATATCCAATCACAAACGCATCATCAGGGCGCTCGAAGTGAGCATTACAACAGGAAAGCCCTACTCTTCTTTTTTAAATAAAAAAACGGTCATACGGCCTTTCAACATTATAAAGATCGGTTTGAAACGTGACCGGAACGAATTAAATGAAATCATCAACAAGCGGGTCGACCTGATGATAAAACGGGGACTGGAAACTGAGGCGCGGAGCCTTTATCCGTTCAGGAAGTACAACAGCCTTCAAACCGTTGGATACAAGGAGTTTTTCGATTATTTTGACGGCACCTGTTCCCGTGAAAAAGCTATTGAAAAAATAAAAACCAACACACGCAGGTATGCAAAAAAACAAATGACCTGGTTTGCCCGCGATAAAGATTTTTATTGGTTTCATCCCCGTGAAACGGAAATAATTATTGATTTCATAAGAAAACACACACAACAGACGTTTTGACTGAAACGTCTAAAAAGATTTCTTAATTTTGCAGCCTATTATTAATGATTATTATTGATTTCCCCCAATCAGTTAAACTTCCATATGAATACTATTAACATAAAAGCCATAATCCGATACTGTATAATTATTTTATTATTTGTCATATGGATTTCACCTGTTGCGGCACAGCAATGCCCGCGGCATTTATACGACTGTAAGGGCGCCTGCGGCTGGTTTACCGATTCAGACCATGACGGATACTGCGACCTCACGGCGTTCAGCGATGCCCTGATAAAAAAGAGCATGCACAAAAAAGATTCTGCTGCTGAAGCAAAAAGCCTAAGGGACAAACATATTGCCGACAGCATTCAAAATGCTAAAAACCTTGTAAGAAATACCGATACAGTCAAACAAAGTACCACAGGTAAGGAAATAAAATCAGACGGAAACCCGCACCAGAATTGCCCCTTTGCAAACACGCCCGAATGTGATCAAAATAAGATCTCAGAAAGCAACCTTACAAATGCCGGAACCACACAGAAACTTCAGGAAAAGGTCGAAAAAAAGGAATACAAAATAAAAAAATATGACCTTGTTTTAATTTTCGGACTTTGTGTTTTGGTTTATTTGATCTCGTCGATTTTATCCAAAAGAAAAGTTTTCAAAAAAAGCACCCATAAAAAGATATGGAACACTTTATTGTTAATATCATTTTTAAATACAGGTCTGACAGGTTTGTTTCTGGTAATTCAAATTAATTATCTGGTTTTTTTCGATTGGTTCTCAGACATGCTTTTCTGGCATGTGGAATTCGGGATCAGCATGGCGGCAATATCCATTTTGCATATTCTCTGGCATTGGAAATATTTCTGGCGGCTTTTAGTAAAACGCAAAGAAGATAACGGTACTATCTGATAGTATCATCCGGAAGACACCGGATTATAAGATCCCGGTCAGTTCATTCAATTGTGAGATTTCATAGGTAAATATTTCCTCATGATTAATATTTTCATAATTGAAAAACACCTGATCAATCCCGGCATTCATGGATCCCATTAGATCAACCTCAATGTCATCCCCTATCATCAGACATTCATGGGCTGCCGCATGAATTTCACGTAATGTGAAATCAAAGAAGTTCCGGTCCGGTTTTTTATAACCTGCTTTTTCAGAGGTGATCACCTGGTCAAAATATTTTTCCAGCCCTGCCTGTTGTATCTTTCTGAACTGTACTTCTTCAAATCCGTTGGTTACGATGTGCATTGCATATTTGTCACACAGGTATTGCAGCGTTTCATAAGTTCCGGGAAAAACCTTTGTCTTTGAAGGTAACAGTTGTAAATATTTATCAGAAAATTCTTTAGCCAGAGCCAGGTCATCGATACCGTATTTCAGCAACACCAGGTTAAACCTTTGGTACATCAGTTCCTCCTTACTGATCGTATTCTGACGGTACTGACCCCACAATTCAAGATTTACCTTCTCATAATCAAGGAAAAAGACATTAAAATCTCCGATGCCTTTTCGTTGTAGTCCAAAATCATTGTAAAGCTCAAAAATCGTTTCACGGGAATTGTTATCAAAATCCCAGATGGTTTTATCAAGGTCAAAGAGTAAATGTTTGTATTTTTTCATAAGCGGGCAACAAAAATAATTATTGTTTGTTAAAAAGAATGTGAGAAAAATAATCTGCTGAAAATTTACGTACTCTCATTTTCACTATGTTTGCAAAATAATCTTATTAATTTTTTTGTTATGATGATCAAAGGTGCATATACATTATTAATTACTCCGTTCAGACCGGATCTGACCCTCGACGAAGAAGGACTGAGAATCCTGGTGCAGCGGCAATTAGATTCAGGTATCCAGGGCATTGCGCCACTGGGGGTCACGGGAGAGAACACCCTGATGACCGATCAGGAAGTATACCGGGTAATAGAAATTGTTGCAGAAGTGGCCAAAGGGAAAGCCATGATCGCCCCGGACATCTGCAGCACCAGTTTATGGGAAGCCAAGGAACGGGTACAGCGTTTTATTGACCTGGGCAGTGATTACATATGTGTTTTTACGCCATAT
This sequence comes from Bacteroidales bacterium, assembly GCA_035389045.1. Lineage (GTDB taxonomy): Bacteria > Bacteroidota > Bacteroidia > Bacteroidales > CAIWKO01 > CAIWKO01. Next base: position 11,330 of record DAOORA010000061.1, read on the forward strand.
TTTGTTTTGCCCAAACAGGAGGGGCTGATAGCGTTCTATGAGCAACTGGCTGATTTTTCGCGCGTTCCTATATTACTTCACAATGCTCCGGAAAGAACCGGTGTGGATCTTTTACCCGAAACAACAGGGTATCTGGCAAAGCACCCGAATATTATCGGTATCAAGGACGGCAACAAAAAACTTGACCATTTGGCCAAAATTCTGCACCTGACCAGAAATGAAGATTTCTGTGTGTTTACGGGAAAAGATACTACTGCCTATCCCCTGATTTCTTTTGGCGGGGCAGGAACTTTTACCGTGGCCGGAAATGTTATTCCTGAAGTAATGAAAAAACTGACAGGGCATGCCTTAGCCGGCGAAATGAACGAAGCAGCAGAGCTGCACTACAGCTATTATGACCTTTTTGAAGCATTCCGTTTCGAGTCCAATCCCATGGCCGCCAAAATGGCCCTGAACCTTATGGGGCTGCCTGCAGGAGGTCACCGTTGCCCGCTTACACCGCTCAGCGAAGAAAAAACCAATAAACTGAAACTATTAATGCAAAAAAAAGGCTTGCTATGAACACAATAAGATTAAGAGGGCCTGCCACCAGCGCCAACGTCGGACCGGGATATGACATTTTTGCAATGGCGTTGAAAGAGCCTCATGATGAAATAATGCTTGAACTTACCGATGATAATAAGATTACCATTGAAGTGGCCGGTAACCACCAAACCATTGTACCACTGAAAGTTGAAGATAATACAGCAGGATTGGCTGTGATGGAATTTAAAAAAAGATATCGCCTTGATACCGGTGTCAAAATCACGATCACCAAATGCATGACATCGGGATGCGGTTTAGGCACTACAGGAGCTTCGGCGGCTTCGGCCGTTTTCGGGCTGAACAGTTTGCTTGGGATGAATTTATCTTCAAACGAACTAATTGATATTGCACGCATGGGCGAAGTTGCTTCCGGTGGTTCCCCTCACGCAGACAATGTGGCTGCTGCTATGCTGGGAGGTTTTGTACTGGTTCAGAATTATCACCCCATTGATGTCTTAAAACTTGAAATGCCTGAATTTCCTGTTGTGCTGGCCGTCATTCAGAAGAGCCAGCGGACCACTAGGGGTTTCATCACCTATGAAATCGGGCAGGAAAAATTAAAAGACCAGATGGCACGCTGCGCCAGCGTCATCCATGGTATACTCACCAAAGACCTGGAAGAATTCGGGCGCGCGGTTTCGGTGGACCATATTGCAGAACCAGTCCGTTCTGCCGCAATACTGAATTACCATGAAACAAAAAAAGAGATACTGAACGCCGGAGCTTACGGCACCAACGTAAGCGGGGGCGGTTCGTCGGTTTTTGCTGTTTGTGAAGCATCGTTACAGGATGAGATCGCGGAAATCATGGAAAGAGGATTAAGCCCAAACCCCAATTTCGTAAAAGTGATAAAAACTACAACCAGTAACACCGGCGTAAGGATTATCGAATGAAAATCGACTTCAGCGGCAAGACGGTTCTGATTACAGGCGCCTCACGCGGTATAGGCAGGGCCACAGCGGTTAAATTTGCCGAATGTGGTGCCAATGTGGTCGTTCATTACAAAGAATATAGCGGCGGCGCACTGAAAACATTATCCTTATTAGCTGAGGGAAAACATTTGCTGATGAAAGCCGACCTGACAGACCCTGTACAAATAGAAAACCTGGTAACTAAATCCATCAGAAAAACCGGAAGAATAGATGTGCTGGTCAACAATGCCGGCATATACAAGCAATGCGATATGCGCGGATGTTCCTTTGCCGAATGGCAGAAAAATTTTGATGAAACCTTAAAAACAAATATCTACGGCCCTGCCCATCTCTCCTTTCTTATTGGCAAACATATGGCCGGCAAAGGCGGAGGCAAAATAATCAATGTTTCATCCAGAGGGGCATTCAGAGGCGAGCCCCTGGCGCCAGCTTACGGTGCCAGCAAAGCCGCACTGAATCAGTTCAGCCAGTCGATGGCCTGCCTGATGGCGCCGGAAAATGTGTTTGTTTATGTGGTAGCACCCGGTTTTGTTGAAACTGACATGTCGAAACATATATTAAAAAGTGAGGCGGGAGTTGATATAAGAAGACAAAGCCCCCTGAACCGTGTGGCCAGACCAGAAGAGATCGCCAATACCATTCTCCTCCTTGCATCCGACCATACGGAATTCCTGACCGGTGGGATCATAGATATCAATGGTGCATCATATCTGAGGAGCTGATGCTATGTTAGCGTGATCAAAAACGATCAGAAATTATTGATATAACCAAAATGAATTTTTGACTGTCTGAACGTTATGGGCTGGCTGAACTGGCTTCCCAAAGCATAGTATATCGAGAACATCCCGATCTTTGTATCGAACGAAAGTCCAGCGCCAAAGCCATACGGAATGTCATGCACAAATTCATTATGGGTACGTTTTTCGTAATAGGCGCCATTGGCAAAAACAGCAAAAAATGAATTCCGCTCAAACAAATACCGGAACTCTAAAGAAAACATATTGTAATATGAAACAAGAATAGATTCCTCATCGAACCCCCGGAGTGAGTTAAGCCCGCCCAAACGGAACAACTCATTAGCAAAAATACGGTTATTAACAATATATCCGTTACGGCTAACGAACAGAAACGTCATTTTCCTGAACACCGGAATAAACAAACTGCCATTGATCAAAAACCTGTACTGGGAAGATCTGAGGCGTATGCTGTCGTATACTATGCTGTTGACCGACGAGTTCTTTCTGATTTTCTTTATCCCTCCGGCAAACGAAAAATGTATCTGATGCCCTTTACGGGGATTGAGCCGGTAATCATAAACCTCCCGGAAAAACTCAATTCCGAACAGATCGGAAGAAATATCAGCATAATCAGGCAACACGGTTATCGTCTCCAATCCATTGACACTCAGCAGGTCAGACCGGTAGATATCCGCAAAGACCTTCAGAAAGTTATTTCCGGTAAAAAAATACTGGACTCCGGCATTATGATTTAAAGTTAAATAGCTGGTATCCTGTTTGTACAGGGTAAACTTATAATTTATACCAAATGGTGTAGAAAACAGATAAGGATATGCCAGGGTAAGTTTCAAATCCTGTGTGCCTTTAGTGATGCTTCGCCAGTTAAGGTCGATGAGTTCGCCCCTTCCGAAAGCATTAAGCAGCGATAGTTTGAGTTCCCCGTTAATTAATAACTTGCCGGTAGTCTTGTTGTCGGGCAAAACTCCTAAAATACCATAAAAGCTACTTGCTTTCTTTTTATCTGCATATATAAATATTTTTGCTTTGTTTTCAGTAAATAATATTTCCACCGGCTTGATTACCGTGACAAAAGGAAGGTCTCTGAGTTTCCGGTCAGCTTTACTGATAATGGATTCGTTGTAAAGGCTCCCTGTTTTTACAGATAAATAGCTTTTCAAATATCCCGGAGCAATTTTTGAATTTCCCTTGAGTATAATGCTGTCAACAAGCACTTTATTGTTACGTTGAAAATTGATGACGGCATCAATCCTGTTATCATTTATCTGAACACTGTCCAATCGGAACTCCGCAAAAGGATATCCGTTATTTTCAGAGTATTCAAGTAATTTTTCCGACAATTTTATGATCTCATCATAATTGAATGGTTTTCCTGAAAATTGCTGTGCGCGAAAATTTATTTCGTTGGACAAGTACTTGTCTAAGTTTCCTTTACGTAAACTTTTGAACGTATATTTCTTTCCTATTGTTAAAAAAGCATCTACCCTGGCTGAATCGGTTTTCAGACTATCTATCCGTGCGGCCAGAAAACCCTGTTTGTAAAGGTATGCCAGCAGGTCATTCGCACCGTTCAGGGCATCGTTTCTTGTAACATATTGTTTTTCAACATGTGAGCGCTGGATTATTTTTTCAGAGCTATCGTTTGAAATAATGTTCAATGTGACATTTTTCTGGGCATACACAGGCCCTGCCAGTATAATTCCTATTAAAAGAAAACTGTATCGGACATAAAAGAGAAAAATATTCGGCATAGGTTTCCCTGAAAAAATCAAATTTAGCAAATTTTATCCGATTGACCAGTCAATTTCTGCTTTACCTGTATTACGGAGAATCTCATTAGCCTTTGAAAAATGCCGGCATCCGAAAAAACCGCTGTACGCTGAATAAGGCGAAGGATGAGCCGCTTTCAGAATATAATGTTTACCGGTATCTATCAATGATTCTTTGCTTTGAGCAAATTTGCCCCAGAGCAGAAAAACCAGCCCCTGTTTGTTATCGGACAATTTTTTTATCACGGCATCGGTAAAAATATGCCATCCGTAGTTCTGATGTGAATTAGGGGTATTGGCCCTCACCGATAGCGAAGCATTTAGTAATAACACGCCCTGATCTGCCCATTTTTCGAGGTTCCCTGACACAGGCACAGGAATTCCCATGTCGGTATTCAATTCCTTAAAGATATTCTCCAGCGACGGAGGTTTACGAATACCATCCGACACAGAAAAACACAGTCCGTTAGCCTGACCCTGTCCATGATAAGGATCCTGCCCGATGATGACAACCTTGACCGCATCAAAAGGGGTACGGTTGAAGGCCGAAAACATCAGCATCCCGGGCGGATAAACCACATAATTTTTTTTCTCTTCAACAAGACGCTCTCTGAGCTGCAAAAAATAACCGGCATTGAATTCATCCATAAGGATTTGCCTCCAACTTTCTTCAATATGGGGTTTAATTTCTGTCATAGAATAATTTTTAGCGTAAAAATAACGTTATTAATCTGCAAAATTATATTGTTCAACATAAAATTGTTAATAAGTTTCATCCGGAAGGCTATATATTATATTGGATTTTTTCATTAATTTTGTCAAAATTAAATTTGTTAACCAACGATGAAAAAAATTATTGCATTGCTTGTACTGATTATTATGGTTATCATTGCCTTTGCAGCTTGCAAAACTCCGGTACACTGCGACGCATACAAATCACACCGAACCCACTCAAAATACTAATCATAATGAAAAAAACAATTTCAGTAATCCTTTTATTAGTTGCCATGGCGATGATCATCTCATCGTGTGCCACAAGAGAACTTTGCCCTGCATACAGCAAAGCAGAGAAAAAAGCTGCCACTGAAAAAAGAGTGTAGTTTATTTATCTTCAGGTTGCAGAACAAGAATTATCTTTATAATTCTGCTTCTTTTTCGATATCTTTGTATAAACCTTTTCTCATGGATTTTTCCCGGAAAATATTGATTCTTACTATATTTATCTTGTCCGGTTCCATGGTTTTTTCCCAATCCGAATCCAATTTAGATAATAAAATTCTGTACCGTAAAGAACGTTCCGGTTTTCTGATGGTTCATTCCGGCGGTTTTGGACTTGGATACCGTTCCGGCAAACATAAAACCTATTTCCGGAAGTTTATGTGGGAAGTCGAGGGATTAAACCTGAAGCATCCCAAAGAATATAAAGTATCTTCATATTATCAGAATTCAAAAAATTTTTCCTACGGGAAACTGAATAACTTTTTTGCAGTCCGCGGAGGCGTGGGACAACAGCATATATTAAACGGCAAACCTTACTGGGGAGGTGTTGAATTACGACTGTTTTATTTCGGCGGACTTTCCCTTGGTATAGCCAAGCCTATTTATTTATACATTGTAAAATTTGACGAAACTACAGGCCAGTCTTACCTCGAACTGGAACGGTTTGATCCTGACCTGCATTATGTTACCGACATTTTTGGCAAAGGGCCCTTTTTCAAGGGTTTTAACAAAATGGGATTCTATCCCGGTATTTATGCAAAAATAGGTCTGAGTTTTGAATACGGGGCCGAGGATACGTTCCTGAAATCGCTGGAGTGCGGAGTTTTTGCAGATTGTTTTTACCGTAATGTTCCGATCATGGCTTACCAGAAAAACCAGTTTTTATTCACTAATGTATACCTGAGCCTGCATTTCGGAAAAAGAATGAATTGAGAATGATGAACCCTTCACCTGTAAAACCTCAGCGTAAACCGGAATGGCTAAGAATTAAACTACCTGCCGTCAATGATTATTCCTACATAAAAGAATATCTGTCAGCTTTTGGGCTACATACCATCTGCGAAAGCGGCAAGTGTCCGAATATTGCCGAATGTTGGGAATCGAAAACGGCAACTTTTATGATATTGGGCGACCGTTGTACCAGAAATTGCAGTTTCTGTGCCGTAAGCAAAGCTCATCCTCTGCCGGTTGACCTTCAGGAGCCCCAAAAACTCGCCACCGTCATTAAAAATATTGGTTTAAAACACTGTGTACTCACTTCGGTAACACGCGACGACCTGGATGACGGAGGGGCCGGACTGTGGCATGATACCATTGTGGCCATCAAAGAGCAAAATCCGGGAATTTCTATCGAAGCGCTGGTTCCCGATTTCAATGGCAACAGACAAAGCATTGATACCGTGATACGGTCAAAACCGGATATACTATCACACAATCTGGAAACGGTGAGCAGGCTGACCCCGGCCATCCGGATCAAAGCGAGGTACCACCTCAGCCTTGAGTTGCTGAAGTATGTTGCCGCTTCGGGCATAACTGCAAAATCAGGTATTATGCTTGGGCTGGGCGAAACCCCCGAAGAGATCTATGAAACCATGGACGACCTGTTGAACGCCGACTGCAGTATCATAACTATAGGGCAATACCTGCAGCCGTCAAAGAAAAACCATCCGGTTGAAAAGTATTATTCTCCGGCTGAATTTGAACAACTTAAATCCGTGGCGCTTGAAAAAGGATTTGTCGCAGCGGAATCCGGCCCCCTGGTCCGTTCATCGTATCATGCCATAAGGCATTTAGATGCCCGGAAAAATGTTCAACCGATAACTGGAAAAAAATGACCTTATTCTGATTTGATGCATGGGTAATTCATATTTTTCTTTAATTTTGATAGAAAGTAAAAAATAATGATGAAAAATGATTTTTTTTTGGAAAAAAAATGAAACTGATACGATAAAAAGCCGTATCTTGCGCCGTTTTTTACATATTAATAAATCTTAATACATAATTAATTAATAATAAATAATATAGACTCATGAAAAGGAAAAAATTACTATTTGGAGCCGGATTTTTAGGTATAGTGATTGCATTTGTTTTTGTTTCGGTGTACATTGGAAATGCTGAAAGAAGGTATAATCCTAAGAATTCAGTTTATTACAAAGAGATTAAAGGTGCCATGGATTGGCTGGCTTCCATAAGGAACAACCAGGTTTCCGGCGAATTAAATTTTGCCGATGTGTTAAAAGCCCGTAAGCAGATTGCCCAATTAAGCCATGAAAAATCCATTGGAATACAATGGGAAGAAGCAGGCCCCAACAATGTCGGAGGACGTACCCGAGCCATTCTGATTGATAAAAACAACAGCAATCTGATTTATGCCGGCGGTGTTTCCGGTGGCTTGTTCAAAACCACCACCGGAGGAACTTCATGGGAACCGTTACCGGGTATGACTGAAGTAAATATTTCGTGCATAGCTCAAAGCCCGATCACAGGATATCTGTATGTCGGAACCGGCGAATGGTTCGCCAATCCTGACGGGATAAGCGGCACACCCGGTTTCCTCGGCAGCGGATTATATGAATCAACGGACGGAGGAGCCACCTGGCATATTTTTCATAATGCCCAGCCGGCAGCTACCAACACCACATCAGACACCTGGGCATTCGTTAACCGTATTGCTTTCGATCCCGTCACAGGCCGGCTCTATGCTGCCACCCACAAAGGCCTGAGATATTGGGATGACGCCCACAACAAATGGGTTAACCCTATTAATCTCACAGCATCTATTCCCAACGTTAACCGTTGCGACTGCGTGGTGGTCGGCAGCGACAGAACGGTGGCGGCTGTAGTAGGCAATGTCGTGAAAGTTTCTGTTGGCGGAGCAGGAAACGGTGACTCTGCGACGTATGCAGACAAGAACCCTTTTTCTGGTAACAGGACAGAACTTGCTATTGCTCCTTCCAACCCGGATATTTTTTACGCTATTGTTTCTGTAGCCTCCGGTCAGGGCGCCAACGGAAAACTCAAGAATGTGTACCGTTCAACCAACAAAGGTGATACCTGGACCGTTATCGGCCCCGGTGGTTCTCAGGCATTTAATTTATTCGGTTCTAACGACCAGGGCACCTATGACAATGTCATTGCTGTTAATCCCGTCAACCCCAACCAGATTTTTGTGGGTGGAATAGTTGTATGGGAATGGCATCTGGGTTCCAGTTTTACACAGATAACTTCGGGCGATGATGCCATTGATGTTCATGTGGATATGCATGCCATTGTCTTTGATCCCAAGAATCCGAATGTTTTTTATGTAGGATCTGATGGCGGCATAGGCAAAACAACCAATTTAGGACAATCGTTTATCACCATCAACAAGAATTATAACGTTACTCAGTTCTATGCGGTGGCCATGAACGGCACCACAGGTATCATGGCGGGCACACAGGATAACAGTTGCCCTTACGTGAGCGGCACCGGTGTAGATCCTAAAAAAGGAAAGGTATTGTACCAGGGTGACGGCGGCTGGGCCGCTTTTTCTCTCCTTAATCCTGACGCTTTCTATGGTACCATGCAATGTGCAGATATCTGGCGTTCGGCTGATCGTGGTGTTACTTACCAGGCTGCTTCTGATGGACAGTTTATGAGCCCCACCATGATGGGAAGCAGCACTCCCGGTGAAGACAGCGGACCGTTTATCACCCCCCTGGTCATGTGGGAAAGCTATAACAACACCTATAGTCCTGATTTTACCTGGTTTGTTGCCGATTCCAGCTATTCTGTCGGAGATCCTATCGTTGTGAAAAGTAAAAATAATGCGGTTCCTTTTTATTATGTATTAACTCCTGCCGACGGCAACCTCTCCGAAGGCGACTCACTGGCGGTGCAGGACATCGTGTCGTGCCACTATTTTGTTGGCACTTCATCAGGAGTATGGTTCACACGGGGCGCTTTACAATTCGGCATCATGCCGCAGTGGATGAATATTGCCAACATTGCTGACCCGCACACTATGACCATTTCAAAGGATGGTAACTATCTGTTTGTTGGTACCATCGGGGGAGCCTTATACCGTATTTCAAATATTTTAGCCATTACAGATACAGCCAGTGGTTGGTACAACAATCCTTTCTGTGTTGTCGAACGGGCGTTGATCAAAAGTTTCGGACAGGCCGTGACAAGTATTGCCATAGACCCGAACAACCCGCAGCGATTAGTTGTTACCCTGGGTAATTATAGCAATTCAAGTTACGTATACTATTGTGAGAATGCCTTGGATCTTGCTCCGACCTTTGTTTCAAAACAGGGTTCTACCCCCAATAAAAAATTACCTGAAATGCCGGTATACAGCGCCATATTTGAAATGAACCATCCCAATATGGTTATCATCGGCACAGAATATGGCATTTTTGCGACACAGGATATAACCAAAACAGCAGCCCTGATGGAATGGACGGAAGAAAACAACGGCATGGCCAGAGTACCGGTATTCATGATCAGGCAGCAGATATATAACTATCCGGGTGTTACTAATTATGGAGGCATTTACATAGGTACTCACGGGAAAGGTTTTTATAAAACAACTGATTATTTAGGTATTAACGACAACCTCAGTTCAGCAGATTATACAACAGGAAATCTTTCGGTATACCCCAATCCTGCCACAGATTATGTCAATGTTTCCTATTCGCTGGTTACCAAGACAGCCGTCACCATTAAGGTGTTTGATATCAACGGACGCCTTGTCAAATTGGTTAATCTGTCGGAAAAACAAAGCGGCAATCAAATTGAAAAGATTGAATGCGGTAATTTCTCAAGAGGAACTTACATTGTTCAGGTTCTGGCAGGCAACAGCAGCAAAACGTCAAAATTTGTTGTCACAAAATAAATGTCAATGGCCTTGTATCAAATGATACAAGGCCATTTTTATAACAAATACCCTATCATTAATTAATAAAAATATCGAATATGAAAAAAGTATTATCCATTTGTGTGATGATTTTATGTGTAACCGGCTTTTTTTCAGCTTATTCCAACAATAATTCTCATGCTGCCAGAGATTATCACCATAGTAATAAGAGTATAAACCCGGTTTTTCTCCATCCCCTTTCTGAAATTGCGCCAAAAGCAACTGATGATAATTTTGTTACCAGTGAAGATGTCGTATTAAATAATACGGTGGCTACCAACGATACGATCAGCCCTGATGGCATCAATGAGTGGACCATCGTGTCTTTACCCACACATGGTGTGCTGGTCTTCAATAATAACGGAACTTTTCAGTATACACCCGGCCTTAATTTTTATGGGACAGATACATTTACCTACCAACTATGCGATATTGACGGCGATTGTGATACTGCTCTCGTTACCATCACCATTAGCCCGGTGAATGAGTTCCCTGTTGCATTGAGCGATAGTGCAAGTCTCTATGAAGACGGTATGCTTTCCGACAGTGTCACCGCAAATGACATATTAAGCGCTGATGGCGGTAACATGTGGGGAACAGTCACCGGACCGTTTCATGGAGCTGTTATCTTTAATACAGATGGATCATATACGTATACCCCCGGAGCTGATTTTTATGGCATGGATTCTATAATTTATAAGATTTATGATGTAGACAATGACAGTGCGGTTGCATGTATTTACCTTACAGTTTTGCCTATCAATGACAAACCCGGAGCAATTGATGACAATGCAGTTACAGCTGAGGATACTCCTGTAACCATAGATGCCACAGCTAATGATAATGATGTGGATGGCAATTTATACTTTTCTGCCATGACTGTTTTAACGCTTCCCGGACACGGAACTGCAACGATCAATGCACTTACCGGTGATATTAACTATACTCCAAATCCGAATTACAACGGAAATGACACTCTTGAATATTGCATATGCGACGACGGTACCCCTCTCCCATCGTTATGCGATACTGCATTTATTTATATTGTCATTACGCCCGTTAACGACCTGCCCGTGGCTAACACGGATAATGCTTCCACTAATTCGTACACCCCGGTGACCATAAATGTTTTATATAATGATACTTTCGGCGGCGACGGCACCTGTGCCTGTGCCATTACAGCTACAAACGGAGCTCATGGAACGACCTCTGTCAATAATAATGGTACCGCTACGAACCCTGCTGATGATAGAATTGTATATACACCCAATGCTTCATATCACGGTACCGATAGTTTCACTTATACGATCAGCGATATTGACGGAGAACAATCCACTGCCACCGTATATATGGATGTAACTTCGATGTTTGCACCTACTTTAACGGCTCCAGTCAATGGCGCAGCAGGACAGATGCCCAATGCGCTCATTTCATGGAACGCTGTGCCCGGTGCATTTCACTACAAAGCCCAGGTAAGCACCGACAGCCTTTTCACCACGAATAAAGTTTATACCACCAATCTCTCGGCTGTTTACACCGACAACCTGTTATTTAATACAATCTATTACTGGAGAGTTAAAGCATATGGTGTCAATGATTCAACAAGCTGGTCAGGATTTTTTAAATTTAAAGTGCTGAAAACTGTTACCATCACCCAGCCCGCGAATGGATCAATGAACAATAATCTTAAAATTCGCTTAAGATGGAATGCTATATCTGGTTTGACAAAATATGAATATCAGATTGACTCATCCACATCATTTTCAAGTCCGCTGCTCATCAGCAACGCTGTAGCTTATGATAAAACGACTGCGTTCACCAATGTGCTTGTTTCCGGGACTAACTATCATTTAAGAATGAGGGCGCTGCACAACGCGGATACTTCAGAATGGAGTGAACTACGTGATTTTACTACACTGAATACCTTTGATCTGATCGGCCCGCAAAATAGCGCTGTCGGTCTGTCGCCGGTGACGGAGATGAGTTGGGACTGGACAGGTGCATCAAAATATGAACTGGCCTTATCCACAGATTCCCTGTTCAGCAGCGCTGTATATTCGGTAATAGATTCCAACGACTATACGGTGTATAATGACACCGTCAGTATCAAAATCAATTCGGATACGCTGCGTTTTGGTCAGAAGTATTTCTGGAAAGTACGGAATGTAAGCGCTTTGGGCAATTCTGCATGGACGGCAACATGGAAATTCACTACCGTGAGCGAAGTCACCCTGGTTTCTCCTGCCGATGGTGCTGTTGACATAAGCAGGTTTCCTATTTTTAAATGGACTAAAATCAATAATATTGGTGCCTACCATATGGAAATTGATGATTCACCATCCTTTTCAAGCCCAATCTATTTAATCATCAACAAGCAGGCAATCACCGACACCCTGAACACTCAATTACAACCTCTTACTGTTTACCACTGGCGTATGCGTGCCGTTACACATGTTGACTCCACGGAATGGTGTGCGCCTTTCCAGTTCAGAACGGCCGCTCCTATAGGAATAGAAAACAATCTCAGTAATGATAATATCAGCATTTATCCCAATCCTTCGAGTAACGGTAAAATTAACATTCAGATACCTGCCGGCCACAGCCAGGATATACATCTCAGTGTTGTTAATATGATTGGACAGGAAATTTATGGCAATACACTTCAGTTAAAACCGGGAAACAATCTTTTCACCGTGAACCTGCAGGATAAGGAAAATGGTATTTACTTCATCAGACTTCAAAGTGAAGATAATACGCTTACACGAAAAATAATTATGAACAAGTAAATAAATTTATTATCTTTGAAAAGCAGTTACATTAATGTAGCTGCTTTTTTTTTATGAATCTGTTGATCCGGATAGTTGTCATCAGCCTGGTTATCATTGTATCAGATATATACTTTTACAGGCTCATAAAAAACCTTTTTATCAAAAATGGAAAGGGCCGAAGACTTTTAAAAGCAATTATCTTTATTCAAGCTATTGCATTTATTATCTTCGAAGCCTGCTGTATATTAGTTATTGGTTATCCGCTCGACGATTACGTTAAATACAGGCAACTGTTCATTCTGCTCAATGCTTTTATCCTGATGTATCTGCCCAAGTCCGTAACAGCAGTCTTTCTTATTTTCCATGACATTTTTCGTATTATCCCAATTATTTTCCGTCACAAAAACGGTAAAGAAAAGAAACGTTCAAAGATCTGTTACGTCGCAGCGCTATTCGTTTTTCTGGCCGTGCTTGCCATCTGCATACAAGGTTTTACCTGTGGAAAAACCAATGTAACGATCCGGAAGATCGACCTTTCTTTCAGCCGGCTGCCAGGATCTTTTGAAAACTTCCGCATAGTTCAGATTTCAGACCTTCACCTGGGGAGTTTTAAAGATCTGAAGCCTTTTATACAATATATGAAACTGATCGGACAACTTTCTCCTGATATTCTGGTATCAACGGGCGACATGATCAACGTGAGCGACAGGGAACTTGATCCCTTTGATTCCCTGTTTAGAAAAATCAAACCTCCATATGGAAAGTATTCCATTCTGGGTAATCATGACATCGGAGATTATTTCCAAATGAAAAGACCTGAAAACACTGAAGAAATTACCCAAAAACTCATACAACGACAAACAGATATGGGTTTTCTGGTTTTGATAGATTCGGCCTGTTACATAAAAAAAGACAATGATTCTCTTGCCCTGATCGGTGTTAACAATTGGGGAACCTTTCCGTTCAAAAAAAACGGGAACCTGAACAAAGCCACGGCCGGCACTGCTGACAATGATTTTAAAATATTATTATCGCATGACTCCAACCACTGGCTGTATGAAGTTTCCGGTAAAACCAATATTGAGTTAACTTTATCCGGGCATACGCACGGAATGCAACTGGGTTTTATTACTAACTTCATAAAATTCAGCCCCAGTCGGTTGATCTATAAATTCTGGCAGGGACTGTATGGTTCAGGCGAACAAAAATTGTATGTAAATCCGGGACTTGGATATAGCGGATTTTCGGCACGAATCGGTATCAGGCCCGAAATCACGCTTATTATCCTGCACCGTAAATCCTCACCATAATAAAATAGTGTTATCCATCCCTGTAATGAAAAGATTTATCCATAAATTTACACATTGAATTTTATACAATGGTAGTCATTTATATACTATGTGTTGCACTTTCGTTAATTACGGGATTTATCGTTGCCTGGTTGATTGTAAAGAGTAAATTATCGAATGCCGGTCAGGAGATCGCACTAAACGAAAAATTACTAATAAGGAAAGACGCTGAGATCGAAAATCTGAACCAAAGGTTATCGGATCATACCACACAGCTTAATAATCTTCTTGACTCTGTCAGACAACAGCTTACAGAAGAAAGACAGTCAAAACTTGAACTGACTTCAAAACTTTCGAGAACCGAGGAGCAAAATAAAGGGCTTTTAGAAAGGCTTGATTCTCAAAAAGCTGAAATAGCCGATATTCAGAAAAAATTCACCATAGAGTTTCAAAATCTTGCCAATAGCATCCTGAAACAAAACACGCTGGAGTTTACTGCAACCAACCAGAAAAACATATCGGACATACTGAATCCACTGAAAGAAAAACTTACCAATTTTGAAAAACAGATACAGGACACTTATAAAAGCAGCCTGAGAGACCAGTCGGATCTAAAGGCGGAACTGAAAAAGCTCCAGGATCTGAACATCAATATTTCTGAGGAAGCACGTAATCTGACCAAAGCACTGAAAGGCGACACAAAAAAACAAGGCAACTGGGGCGAAATCGTCCTGGAAAGGATACTGGAACGATCGGGACTCATCAAAGGCGAAGAATATGAAACACAGTTCACCGCACGAAATGATCACGGGGAATTGATTCGTCCCGATGTTGTAGTAAAACTGCCTGAGAACAAGCATATTATCATCGACTCCAAAGTGTCGCTGCTTGCCTATGAACAGTATGTCAATGCTGAGGTTCAGGAAGAAAAGGAACGTTTTGCGCGGCTTCATATCGAATCCATAAAAAACCATATCAGGGGGTTGAGCGAAAAAAGCTATGCCCACAGCAGCGATATGAATTCACCTGATTTTGTCCTGATGTTTTTGCCTATCGAATCATCCTTCAGCCTGGCAATCCAGCAGGATGTTGAACTGTTCAATTTCGGCTGGGACAAAAGGGTAGTCATGGTCTGCCCCTCTACCCTGCTTGCCACCCTGAAAACCATAGAATCCATCTGGAAACATGAAAAACAGACTCAAAATGCCATCGAAATTGCCAGCGAAGGTGGCAAACTCTACGACAAATTTGCCGGCCTGGTGGAAGACCTGAAAAAACTGGGCAGTCAGCTCGACACGGTTCAGAAAACATTCCTCGAAGCAAACAAAAAACTTTATGCCGGCAGCGGAAACCTTATTGGAAAAGTTGAAAAATTAAGGCGACTGGGAGCAAAAAACTCCAAAAATCTACCGGTCTCATTCCATACCGAAGACGAACAAACTGAAAATACCCAACCAAGATGAAAAAGATATGTTTATTCGTATTCATTTTTTTTATTGCAATGCTTTTTACCGCCTGCTACAATCCTTCAAAAATGAATACGACCAATATTACCTCAAACTACCAGGACCAGTCGAGAAGCCTGAACATAAGCATCTGCGCCTATAACCTTAGTAGTGACAGTACGAGGATATATTATAAATTCAACACCGGCGGCTTGTTCTTCCAGAAAGATATGAAAAAGAATTATTTTTATGCACAATATATCATCAGGTACGACCTTTACAATGCCGCCGACATGAAAAAAGTCATTGATTCGGCATCATTTCTCATCATTGATTCTGTAAATTACGGTACAAACAGCAACCTGACCGACAGCATAGATATGTTACTCAAAGAGCCTGACAATTATGTGGTATCATTTACTATTATTGACCTGAATAAAACCTTTTCATCCACTAATTACCTGAACATATACAAAAATAATCTTTTAAACAGGAATAACTATATAATCCGCGACAGTAAGAACAATCCGATCATTCAAAACTACCTCAGCCGGAGCAACGGCTTCCGCATATTCATGCGTGAAAAGCAGGTTTACAAACTTTTTGTAAGGTATTACAAAAGCAGTACCGACATCGCCGAACCGCCTTTTGCCGTGGTAAACCTAAAGCCCAGATCATTCAAGGCCGACAGTATTTTCACCATCGACATTACCGACAGACATTCCGGAACGCTGAGTTTTTCTGAACCCGGTATTTATCATTTCCAGAGCGATACCAGCCAGAAAGATGGTTTCACCATTTTCAGGTTTTCGGACGATTTTCCACTGATCACCAGTGCGCAGGAGATGATTGGCCCCTTACGGTATATCACAACCAAAAGCGAATATAACGACCTGGCTCTGATGAAAAACATCAAGGCAGCCATAGATAATTTCTGGCTTGACAAAGCAGGAAATCCCGACAGGGCAAAGGAAATGATAAAAGCCTATTACAACCGGGTACAGGATGCAAACCGTTTTTTTTCGTCGTATACCGAAGGATGGAAGACAGACCGCGGCATGATCTACATTGTATATGGCCCGCCTTACAGCGTATACCGTTCCCCATTTAATGAAACCTGGTACTATGGCGAGGACCGCAACATTTTATCCATGACACTGGATTTCAATAAAACACTGGACCCTTTTACCGAAAATGACTATACCCTTGACCGGAGCGCCGAATATAAAGATGTGTGGTACAGCGCTGTGGAGACGTGGAGGAAATGAGAGAGGAGGAGGTCGGAAGTCAGGAGTCGTGAGTCGGGAGTCAGGAGTTAGGAGTTGGGAGTCGGGAGTCGGGAGTCAGG
This sequence comes from Bacteroidales bacterium, assembly GCA_035389045.1. Lineage (GTDB taxonomy): Bacteria > Bacteroidota > Bacteroidia > Bacteroidales > CAIWKO01 > CAIWKO01. Next base: position 28,120 of record DAOORA010000061.1, read on the forward strand.
AGTCAGGAGTTAGGAGTTGGGAGTCGGGAGTCGGGAGTCAGGAGTCAGGAGTCGGGAGTCGGGAGTTGGGAGTCAGGAGTCAGGAGT
>DAOORA010000062.1:0-26629 GCA_035389045.1 Bacteroidales bacterium
GCAGATTTTGCAGACATAGTTTATCCTATGTCGAAAAATCTAACGAAGTTGCAGTAAAAAAGACGCATAAAGATATGGAAAGATAAAATCAAAACAATTTCTCAATTTATGAAACAATTAAAGCATGTATTTTTTATATATTTACACAAATTTTTTTTTATGTTCAGAAAGTTGTCCGGATATATCAAAGATTTTTTCACGTTCAACAAAAGCGAGCGTCGTGGCCTGCTGGTGCTGTGCATACTGATATTGCTGCTGATCATTTTCAACATTATCCTTCCGTATCTGAAAACACAGGAAAAATACGATTATAATCATTTTGATAAAGAAGTGGCTGAATTTTTAAAAACCAGGGAAATAATTTCGACCCGGCCAAAAACATACAGACAGAAAGACCCGTTCAATATCTTTGATGTCAATGCTTCTGCCGTAGAACAGAAATTAAACCCCTTTGTGTTTGACCCGAATACCCTGCCATACGACGGATTTATCGAAATGGGCCTTAGCACGAAACAAGCCGTAACCATATCGAAGTATCGCACCAAAGGAGGAAAGTTCTTTAAAAAAGAAGATTTTAAAAAAATTTACGGTATCACAGATAAGGAATATGAAACACTGGAGCCGTTCATAGAGATCAAAGCTGCCAGTAAGAAGTTTAAGGATGATTCTTTGAATAAAGAAAACAAATTTTCAAAAGATGAAAAGAAGCTCCGGATTGATTTAAACACGGCGACAGAAGAAGAGCTGAAAAAGATCAGAGGCATAGGAAATTATTTTGCAATTCAGATTATTAAATTCCGCAATCGTCTGGGAGGATATCGGGCAAAAGAGCAGTTGCTTGAGGTGCCGAAAATGGATAGTGCAAGATACGTTGAAATAAGTCCTTTTGTCGAGGTAAATGCCAGGGCGGTTCGCAGAATAAACATAAACACGGCCACGTTCGACGAACTGAAAGAGCACCCCTATATTGGTTATAATATTGCGCTTTCGCTGATCAATTACCGCATGGTTCACGGACAGTATGTACAAGTCAGCGATATAAAAAATTCAGCACTTATTAACGATGCGAATTATCAGAAGATTTCGTATTATCTTTGCACACAATAATTCAGAATTCAGATTTCAGAACTCAGCATTATGGTTTGATATTTGATGATTTGAATCCGCAAAAAAATAAACATGAAAAAAATATCCCTGACCATCCTTACTGTCATCGTTTTGGCCGGTTTTACCCTCGCTCAGAAAAGTAAAAACAAGACTGTGGTTTTCAAATGGTATTCTTTTGAAGAAGCTTTGGAACTGAACAAGAAGAACCCCAAAAAGATCTTTGTGGATGTATTTACGGAATGGTGCGGCTGGTGCAAAAAAATGGATGCCAGCACTTTTGCCGACAGCATCATCAGAAACTATATGGCTCAGCACTATTATCCCGTAAAACTTGATGCCGAACGTAAGGATACCGTGTTTTTCAACGGAAGCTATTATGTGAATCCAAGCCCCGGGGCGCCGCGTTCAAGTCATCAGCTTGCTGTAGCCCTGCTGCAGGGACGTATGCAATACCCTTCGTTCGTGATACTAAATGAGAAGTTCGAAATACTTAATACCATCATTGGTTTCAAATCGGCAAAAGACCTTGAACCCATACTGCATTTTTTCGGGGACAATGCCTTTGAAAAAACCACTTTTGCCAAGTATGCAGAAACATTTGTGGGGGCGGTTACGCAATAGAGAATTTTGATTTTTTATAGTGTGCATTTTCAATCGGAAGTGCAGCAATTTTATTTAGCCCGGGCTGTCACAGGAATATATCTGTATCCTGAATGTCGCAATTTCGGAAACTGAATTAATTTTTTTCTGCATTTTCATATAGGACTTTTATGAAGATGTTTGAATTCTAAATACCCGATTTTCTTATTTTTAGCTAATCGCATTTTTAAAATAAAATGTTAATATTCTTGTTATTTGCTTTTCTATGTCGTACATTTGAAACTTTAATTATTTTATAATCAATCATTTCAAGTATTGACAGGAGATGCCGAAAATCCGATAAAGAGTAGGCAAAAACATTAAAACAAACAAAAATGGAAAAATTAATTGACGGTCTTGGAGGAGCGATTGGATCACGCTACCTGAAGAATCACAACCAACTAATATTTGTAGAATATGGTGGTTCCATATCCAAATATAATCTGGCTTCGTCATGGGCTTCTACGGTTTCTCAGGGTTTTACCACCCTGAAAGGTACCTGGTTGTTCGATTGTGAGACCGGTATTAATGTTCCTTATGCTCAGCAATCAATCGCTGATATTTGGTGGAATCAACTCACCACTGTAAAACGCCAGATGATGCCCTGGGGCAATTCCAGAATTGTTAATTTAGGAAAAGTAAATTTCAACCTCATTACCCCTTTTCTCATCCAGACTTATTTATACAGCACAGCTCCAATAATAGGAAATAATGATGCGACTAATAAATTGGTTGCCGGTGATGTTTTTTGTGTTAAGACAAAAGCCGGTAATTATTGTAAAATAAAAATTGTTACCTATGGATATGACTTGCAGATACAGTGGAAGACTTATAAACTTAATCCTTCATATTCCAAAATCGGCACGGGCTATAATCAGCCGGAAGATATATCAGTTTTATCTGATGAAAATACGGCTTATGTAACCGAACGTGGAGGTAATCTCTTAAGAGTTAATTTGTTAAATGCCAATCGTTCCGCTGCAACAGTAGTGTGTTCCGGCTTGAATACACCTCAGCAGCTTTGGGTTGATGAGGCTCATAATCAGGCATACATCGTTGAATATGCACATCCCGGCAGATTAGTACGGATCGACCTGGCTACAGGTGTAAAAACAGTTCTTTTTAACGGATTAAACCTGGCGGTGGGGTTAATTATAACCGCTGACCTGGCATCAGCCTATATAAGCGAGCAGGGAATATCTGGCATCAGCAAAGTGAATTTATCTTCCGGAATTAAAACAGTTGTCGCAACAGGCCTCACCAATCCATTTTTCCTGACTTGGGCAGATGCTTCTGAAAGCAGCATTATGGTACCTGAACGTGATCCTGTGAACAGGGTTTCATTGGTTGATATTTCTATGACAGCAGGTAATGTTAATGTTCTGATTCCGAATACAGCCTTCAGACCATCAAGCGTTGCCATTATAAAGTCAGGTACTTATTGTGTGTTTTGTAATGATGAAATTGATGAATATATTCTTGCAGCAGGCGTATCCACCGGATTGTATATGGGCATTGGAAATGTTCCGTTTAACCTGATCACGGGTGATGGTAAAGCGGATACAACAGGAACTACCCCCCCATATTTATATCAGTTTCCAAAAGATTCACCTTTTGGGGGGACGCTTCCGGTACAGGTAAATCACTACCGGGCCTGGGATTCCGGAGCCAGATATTATCGTATACTGATTGATGGAAATGCCCGCCATGATACATGGAACGACCTGAAGTTGAATCCTGCCAATGGCAGATATGAGATCCCCGTAACTATAAAGGCAGATACAAACGGTTTTTACAAAATCCTTAGCCCTGCAGACGTGTATTATAATATTTTGCTTGGATGCTCACTTGCAAGTACCGATCTTCCCAACGGTAAGCATGACTTCTCAGTTGAGTTTTATTATACTGCAAATGCCGCAAATAAAATAATAAGTGAATGTAAAACACATAAATTGTTTATTGATAATAATCAATGTGTTGCTTCACTTGATATGCCCATATTAGATGGGAGCAGTGCTACGCCGCAATGTGGCTATCTTAAATATACAGATAAAACACATGAGGTTACTCTTCGTTATTCCGCCTATCATCCTATGGGTTTTGGGATTTATACTTATGCTATCATTAAAGGCGCAAATTATCTTCATCCTCCCATTTCCGGTAAGCTGGTACCAAATCCCTTAGTAATAGATTATAAGGAAAGCGTTTTATCGTTATTAGGCACCTGTCCGACAGTGGCAGCATTTTCTGAATCTATTTATGTAGCCACAACTGTTATAAATGGAGTCTCTCGTCAAAGTCAATACGATGCATCAAAAACAATTGCTTTTTGCCTGGCCCCGTAATTTGATCCGTGTTAGATGATGATATCTTGTAAAATCAATGTGTAAATAATTTGGGTTTTGCCTTTTTATACCGGTACGACCTGTTTAGTAACCACCATATTTTAGTTTGTTTTGATCCTAAGATATGCAACAGAACAGAAATAAACCCCATCAGATATTGTTGCCGTATTAATATCAATTTGATTTTACCTCTTACAGCACCTATATATTCTTTACGGATAGTTTTACTCAGAACCTTATTAATATTAAAACGGAATAGAGGATTTTATTAAAATTAAATATTTTGTTAATAAATATTATTTTTTATTATAATCTTATTAAAAAAAAGTTAATAAAGTTTTGCTTTCCCATTCTATTATTGTAGATTTGTACAATAATGTTCTTTGGATACCTTATTATTGTAAAAAATACACAATTCCCTGCTGATTTATGTACCCTTTACTTCCTTGTCAGGTCGAACGATACTATTGGATACCTTAAGGATTTAAACACCCAGATCACAAAACTTTGGATTTTACAAGATCATTTATTTTTCACAAATTTTTATAAATCAATATTATGGAAATTAATCAACTGACTGCCATACTGACGACCCTGACAGGGCATCTGCAGTCTTCAAATGATGAAGACGAAAAAAATATCGAAATGCTGCAGGTTTCGGTCGCCGAAGCGCTCATGCAACAGGATCCGTCTACAATCCTGAGCCCGGAACTGGTCTTTGAAAAAAGCGATTTGTTCATGTCTTCAAAAGTAGAGGGCAATCGTCTGAAAAAAATCAGTGAACTGGCAAATGTGGTCAGTAAGGGTGGGAAACTTACCGAAATGAATGTTTTTGTCAGAAGGGTCCCTGTCAGAAGTACACAGATACCCGGAAGCATTACTTCTGCTTCTGCCGGCGCCCGTGTTCGAACTATAGGCCCGCTCCCGGACGGGCGGGGTACTTCGAGATGGTTTGATTTTGTGAAAGTAAAAAAACTGATATCCTTATATGTGCAGGGGCAAAGTAAACCCGTGATGTTGTTCGATGCCACCTTTAAGAAACCCAGGTTGACCCTGCCTAATGCCAAACCGATTGAACTTACCAAAACATTTAATGTCGATCCGGAATCGGTGTGGATACATGCGAGGGTGTTTTCAGCCGATGTGCCCGATGATCTGTATTGCGGATTAAGGGTGAAAAGCGGCACCATTACACTTAATGCCGATCCTTTTATGGCAGGAACCCGCCTTACTGTATCTGCTGCAACACTGATAAGCGCTGATCTGTCTCTTGAACAAAATGACAATTTTGACGATGATCCCTCAAGCCCTTACGGAATAGATGCGCGACAAGCAAGCATCCATTTGCCGGACAATTTAAAATTCACAATAAAGAATAATGTAAGGCAGTTTACGGCTATTAATCCTGCCAGATGGACGCTGTATGGTCATACGGATAATTTCATTTATGAGAATGATCAGAATTGCATTTATAACGGTTTTATTGGCCGCGTCGGAGTCCCTATGCGATGTGACAACCTTCAGTTTGCAGCGCCGGATTGTAAGTCTCCGTTCATGAATCTGAGAGGCTCGGCAAAAATTTCAAACAGCTGGTGGACGCTGCCGGTCACAAAACTTGACCTCGCAAATCCACTGGAAGCGGATAGTAACGGAGCGCTCATTATCGGATGCGAAAAAGGACTTACTATCCGATGGACGAACCTTCAGAACAAGGCCGTTTCATTGAAAAATCCATTCATACTCGCCGAGCCGGGGCGGATATGTTTCACCGATATGCAGAGCGACGGAAGCGGCGCCTTTCAGAAATTCGATGGGTGGAAAGATGATCAAAATCCCTACGGGACAACTTTTGAATGTAAATTCAGGAAAGCTGCGATAATGATCTGCAACTCGGTTGCCAGCGGCCACGAATTGTTATTCGGGTCATGCGACTGGGATATCAAAACCGACCGGCCGGTGAAAGTGAACGGCGAAGCTGTTTCTGTAAAAACAAAGAACAGCCCGTTCATCATCGCGCTGGGCAAGGCAAAAGCGCTGCTGGCCGTGATAGACCAGGATATATTGTGGGATAACAAACTTCCAGCGGATGAAATCCCTCATGTTACACCCTATGCCCTGGCCATGCATAATGCGCTCTTCACGGTAACGCCGCCCAACAGCCTGGTTGTGTTTGCAGAGGCCACGCCAGACCTGAAAGAGCTTTCGAAAGGGGTGATGTATCTCGGTTTCGGATTATTTTCATACCTGCCGACTCTGCCTGATCCCTATGCGGCCAATCTTGGCGTCATGAAAAGGCAGTTTGACCAAAATATCCGCCCATCCGGAGTTGCCACACATAATCTTTTTAAAGGCAGTAAGGTATGGCTGTGGCTGATAGGCCTGGTGAAATGGTCGCCCCAGCCTCCTGACGGGCATAAAGTGGACGTTTCTTTCCATTTTGCCCCCTTGTCAGCGCCACTTAATATTGAAAAAGAATATACACCCGAAGAAAATGCGGGCGGACAACCGCTGAATATCAGTGCAGGGCCGCCGACAGATATGTACAGGATTTTCGTACCGGCTGCTGTACCTCCGGAATCTTCAGGTACTGCTGCGACAGCTTATAGCCTTTCTCAAAGCCAGAATGTCAACAAACTTTTCAGTTTGACCGACTTTGCCCTGATCGATGTCAGCAGCAATGCCAACCAAATGGGGATTGCGTATGCGAAAATGAACAACGGGCTTCAGGTGCATCTGGCACGAAAATACAAGGTTAACATAGCCGATGAAACCAATGCAAGCGTATTCCCGATACAGGTAAGCGGCCTGGATGTTATCACGGCAGGGATGAATGCACAGGCATTTACCGTACCTTCGGTGGCCTGGGAGCCGGTTTTTAATCTGACCCATCCCGATATTGCCGGCGATCCGCCTGTAGGTTTTAATTACTATCCGAACGACGGTATAGCCACACGGGTGGGAAACCTGAGTAAAAATACGGTGAGTTTGGCGCCCATCCCGATGTCGGAGTTTTTAGTAGAAACATATAAAAACAAAGAAGACGGCAAAACATACGCCCTTTTTAACCTTCCTTTCGGTATGCTGGCGCTGACTATTCTGGATAATAAATCGGCACAACAGAAAAAACCTTCTTTAGGGGAATCAAAACCTGTTTTTGGCAGTCTTGAAGGAGGTATTCAGCTTGAACTGAAAGCCGGGACCTCATTTAATCCGATTGATGACAGCGATATGTTCGAAGGTTTCACCATACAGTTGATGAATATTAATGACATTAACGGTAATCCCACTAATGCAAGTACCCTGGCAAAAACACCAACCACGATTTTTAATAACGAATTTTTTACGAATTCCAGCAGCCTTCCCGCAAGGCCGGGAGTGCCGTTAACAGGGATAAACCTCAGCGGCTATGGAGCCAGCATGTTCAGTGAATGGCAAAACAAAGGCGCTTTATTTGCCCAGACCAGCCAGGCACAGTTCAAGGTCATCACAGGCCGTACAAGCCACGAAGTGGTGCAGGTGAAAAGTATGTTGTACCCCTGGGGTATCAGGGTGGTACGAACCATTACCTTATTCAGGCTTGCCAATGGATATGTAGCCCGCATCGACAGCGGATGGAAGGCCGAGAGCGATGGCAAATATGATTTTTCTTATTATAAACCTATTGTTGACGCAAACGGTGTGGTTGTGGATAAAGAGTTTGTGCCCAATCCGTTTGGTTTTCAACCGGGTATTATCAGAGGATTATTTAATGTCAGGAATATTCACGAACAGCCCAAATCATTCAAATCAGGATCTGCTGAGTTGCAGGCCGTTACTTTTGATGCGGATGTTGAGTTGGAAAATGTCACCGAAGGCGGTGAAAACAACCGTGTTGCTTCAAAGGGTGTTGTAGCTTATGTACAGGTGGCCCCGGCCGGAGAACCCATCAACGCTACACAGTTTGCTGCACTGCTGAAATCAGAAAACAATTCCATCGGAGGCCCGGTAAGCTGTACGTTGAAAATAGCCGGTACTAATCAACGGATGAAAATAAACCGTTTTGATGTTAATAATTCTACTGATCCTGATAATTCTGAAAACAAAGAAATCTTTGTATGTGCGGCAAGAGGCTCTGTTATGATGCCAAAGGATGGTAGCTGGACTATGGTTCAGCACAACAGGGGTACAGGCGAAGTAACACCCTTGCCGGAACAACTGAACTTACCTCTGATAAGGGTGGGAAAATGGGTGGCCGACAAGGTGGTGCAGGATGCCGATGTGCTGAATGTATGGCGCATAGCTCATCCTGAAGACCTTTTAAAGCCGCCTGATGATAATACGGTAAGTTTTGGGTTTCTGCAAAACATGGGCACACAGAAGGTATTGTTCATGAAGCCGCTTTTCAAAAAAGGGGTGGAATCATTGATGAGCAATACGCCGCCGCTGCTTGCTGATTCATTCCGCCTGCTTGCCGGCAGCAGCATTTTTACGAATATCGGGAAGATGGAAGGCGATGACTTTGGCTCTGCGATAGCCTTGTCGACAGGGGTGTCTGGCGGCACCCCGATGGAAGCGTTTAAAAAAATAACCACCGATGCTGGTGAAGTGTTTAATCTACTTGAGCTTTTGGAAGATGTGGAAGAGGGTTCAGGGAAATTGCTGGATCAGGGTTATAAGTTGTTGAAGAACTCTGTTAATGACCTTGCAGAGAACGCTCTTAATTTCGACCTGCCTTCGTTTGGTTTCAAGCTTGTGGACCTGCCCGAAATTCTGGTACTTGAATTGAAATATCAGACAAGCAGTAAAACCGACGGAAAAGACTATGTCGGGAAATTTGATTTTGATGTGAATTCATTTGCTTTGGATCTTGCGGACACGTGGAAGGGAAGGATGAATAACCTGGCGGTGGTGGTATCTATAGGGCCTATGACAGAAGTCATGAAAATCAAAGGCAATTTTAATTCACAAAAAGGTAAAGATGTAGATCTTGGCAGCGGCGGAGCAGGTGAGTTACCCGTACCCGAAATCGAATTCAGTGACGCTCTGCAACCCGTAATAGATATCCTTGAACTGTTGGCTTCTTTGAGTTCAGGCGATTATGCCGGCGCCCTGAAAAAAGGATTGAAAGTCGCCATGAGTAATAGTGGCGAACTATGGGAATATAAATTTTCGGCAGATAAAGAAATCGCCCTTATTCAGTTTCCGCCCCAGCCTGCCTATGATGCACCCCTGACGCCGCTAAAACTGGAGGCAAGCCTGAGCATAGGTATTTCCTGTAATGCAGCGCTCAAAGTCACCACCGACCCCAGCCAGTTGTTACCAACTGCCGGAGGTTATTTTAAATTTCATGGCGGACTTCAGGTAATGTGTGCTTCCCTTGGGGCTGCAAGCATTTATGCCGTCGGTAATGTGGATCTGAAGCTCGAGGTGGATACCAGCCCTAAACTTGCTGTGACAGTGGCATTCGGTTTCGGCGCACAGATCAATGTCGGTATTCCCGTGGTCGGAACAGCAAGCATCTTATTTATGGTGGGTGTGGAAATATATGTGGATACCACTGGAAAGCTCATGGTCACTGCTTTCATGTATTTTAGGGGCGAAGCAGAATTGCTCGGAGGCCTGGTGAGTGTCACCATCACCATTGAAGCCAGGGGAACCGTCGAAAAAACAAACTCAGACCAGCCTGCAAACTGCATTGCACAGGTAAGTTTTGCCATTGATATCACCGTATTCTGGGTGATTGATATCAGTTTCAGCGAAAGCTGGGAGGAAAGCAGACAAATAGCATAATCAATATAAAGTATTAGAAATATAAAATATAATTATATGTCATTAGAACAATCAAGATTTACCATCATGGCCCTCCCTCAGGGGGTGGATAGTAACGGGGTATTATCGCTGAACATCGTGTTTATTCCCCGGAATATTAATCCGCTGACACAGGTGAATACCTGTTATAATACAACAAATAAAGCCAAAGCATTTGTGGACGTGCGGCCGCAATTCGACATAAAAATTGTGAATAATCCAGATGAGTTTCCCGGTAAAATTCCCGCTGATGAAAAAAACCTGGGTGCATCCTGTATCTATTCCGGAATAATGAAGGATATTTATACCACCCTTCGCGATGCGGTTGACGCGCAGGGGCACAAAAAATATTTTGATATTGACGAAGCGAGAAGCACGGACAACGTACCTTCCGGTTCGGAACACCGTGCTACCAAAGCTGAAACAAACAGGGATTCGGCCATCAGGAAGTATTTGCCGGTAAGTTACCGTAAGTCGTTTAATTTTACGTCGCCCCGCATTAAAAATGCGGTGACGGACGACAGCTACTATTGCGCCATGCGCGACCAAAAGCCCAAACTTGATTTTGTCAAAGATGACAAGGTCAGCTGGGGAAAAGTGTATGCCCATCTGATGAGGCAACCGCTGATGGCAAAAAAGGCCGGCCTGATCTATGAAACGAAGGTACAACTGGCAGCCACAGATTTTGAAAAAGGCGGATGGCTGTATGTGGATATTCGAAAAGACACCGATTATGATGCTGAACAGCAAAGATCGCTTGACCCTTCGAATCCCCATTATGCTGGTGGCCCATTTATCAAGAGATATGCAGCACGTATACCGGCGCTGAAAAAGAATGAAGCCAGGAGTTTGTTTGCCGCAGTGTTGTTCCCGGTGATGAATACAGGGGAATCACCTGAAGGTATCTGGGACGAACTGTTTCTTGAAGCAGCGCGCTATAACGAAGGCTTTGCAACCATAGTGCATGCTAATCAACCGGTGAGCGGCAACCTGTTGCAGGAAGAGCAGGATGGCTTTCATCCCCAGAAAGAAGTCGGCATACGCCTGGGCTGGGAAGACGAGCAGATTCTGATCTGGTACCTCCGGCAGATGGCGGTGGATGAAAATACAGGCAAAAGGCTTGATGCCCCTCTGGGTATCAACGGATACCATGTGGACGTGAAAAAAAGTACGGCAGGCGATGACGCCTGGGAATCGCTGACGGCTGTGCTCAGCAACGGCAATATGTTCCTCGAAGGCATCGACATCGGCTCATACGCCGGTGAACTTCCCTACCAGGTCTATCCGGTAAAAATCTATGACGGCTTAACGGATGCCAATAATTACTGGCTTCCCATGTATTTTGCCAACTGGAATAACTCCTCCCTTGTACTACCCGATAAAACGGCTGCCCGGATATACCAGAGCGAAAAAACCCTGGTAAGGGAAAAGACAGGCGCTGATAAATATGAATATAAAGAAGGAAAATCAGTAAAAATAAGCGATACCTATAAAGCCCCTGACATGAACACTAAACTTGTTTATGGCAATGAATATCATTTCAGGGTACGCATGTCCGACATCAGTGGTGGATGTCCTTCTGCCCCAACCCCTACCCTGCCGGATTTTTCAGTAAGCCATATCGGTAAAACACATTTTAAAAGATATGTGGCACCTCGCGAAATCACTATTCATAACAGAAACGAGATCAAAATAAATACAGATGACCATAATTTCAGCGGAAGCTCCCTGAAACTTTCCAGGCCTTTGTTGAATTACCCTGCCGTGGTGTTTACCGGAAAATATACCTATCCTGATGTGATTGAAAAAATTGCCCGGTCTGTTCAGGATTCTATCGATGAAAAAAAAGGAAAAGCATACGGCATCCCTGATCCTGATGTAAAAAGCGTGGAGATAAAAGTGGAAGTGGAAACCCTCAGGATGGATAATCTGGCCAGTGATGACGGGCGCGAAAACTATATCACCTTATATAAAACGACCCGTTGGTTCCAAGCTTTTAATGAAGATGAGCCTGAAGGTGCAATTGATATCCCCGTCAGATTTATTGATGTAAATGTTTTGAAACTTAAGGATATGACAGGCCCCTTTCCCCAGGCTGCAGATAATGATTTCATAACAAAGACTGACGGAGAGATAATCTTACCTGCGGCAAGAAATATCCGCCTGACTTTAAGAGCTGTCGGAGATGAATACGCAGGTAACCCCGATTATTGGGGGCATGTAAATACAGTTAATTCAAATTTAGATTCCCGTTACGGGAAAACGACCGTACTCACTATGCGTAAAGAATCTGCCAATGAACAAAACATCTTCACGGGTGAGTCAGATCCTAAAACCTTACAGGGAATCTACTTACAGCCGGATCCTGTGAAACTCAAATTAGATCCTGTTATGTTCAAAGCCTTGCAGGGCGGCAACGAAGGCATGTCCGGCATAGTCCATCGCCTGGGTGGGCAGCTGGATGTTGCCGTAAAAGGGCTGACACTGGTTTCGGAAAACGGCGAGCGGCTGCAGTTCTGGTGCAGCAATATGATCAGGCACAGCATGGCGCCCGACAACAGCAGCATCACATTTGCCAACCGAAACGAGCTGCAGGGACACTGGCTGGTCTGCACTACATTGATCATGGACCGGGACTGGACCTGGGACAGCCTCGATGCCAGCAGTTTTGAGATTTCCCGGAAAAGAAGAAGAGGACACGATCATCAGTTGATCAAGGATAAAGACTGGTCGGAGATTGGTGACCTGGAACTGAAAAAAACTGCTTCTTTTCAGGCTATTCAACAGGGAGAAGACGGACTGATACACAGAGAATATACAAAAATAATACTCATCGATGTGGTGGATAATGAACCGCCCTCGAAGCCATCTTCAATAATAGAGGTGTTGGGCCATGTGGACCCTCAGTATTTGCCGGATACTGTTGAATTGCAATACCGGATAACACCTAAGTTCAGGGCAGAACATACGCCTGTTGCTGATAAACCTTTAGAAACAAACCCTATCGAATTGCCCGCTACAGTCAATCCCACACAAACCCCTAAACTGATTGCTGCCGGTATCGCCTTAAGTCCATACAACCGTAATGAAAAATATTCGGCCACCGAGGCACGTACGCGTTTTCTCTGGCTGGAGTTTGACAAGCAACCCAGGGATAAGAACGATGACCTGTTCTGCCGTGTGCTGGCCTACAGCCCCGACCAGCTCATCAGCAACAATCATCCGTCGCTTATGGAATTGCCCGAAGAACCGGCACTAACGTTGAATCCGGAGCACATCAGGGTGGTCACCCCCGACAGCTCGCACGACCACAGCGGACTGAATGCCATGCAGAAAATGGAGAAGTCAACAGACGGTGACCGGCATTGTTACCTGTTGCCGCTACCTGCCGGAGTACACCACGAAAGCCCTGAGCTGTTCGGGATGTTTACCTATGAATTCCGCTACGGCCATAGCGACAGGATATGGAGCACGGCACAGGGCAGGTTCGGAAGAGCTTTGCGTGTGGCAGGACTTCAGCATCCCGCACCGGTACTGGCCTGTATGGTAAACCGGGATGAAAAGATGGTATCCGTCACAGCCCCCTATGCGAAAGCCGTATTCAAAGGCAGAAATGTCACCGCTTCGCCGCCCAGAACCATCCTGTGGGCCTTATTGTATGCCCAGGTAAAACAGGCCGACGGGCTGGATTACAGGAACATACTGTTAAATGAAAAAGAACTTAAAACTATTGCCAAAAGAAGTATGAAAAACCGGGAGATCAATGTCAGAAAATCCCTGGAAGACCAGAATGTCGTGTTGAAAAAGAAAAATCTCCCCCTGGTGGAAATCACGGATGAGCTGATCCATAAGCATATCTTTCAACAGATTGCCCTGGAGAAAGAAGGTAGCAAGCAGGCTTTTGGCCGCTGGGGCAACAAAGAGGTGAACGACATGCTCGACCTGTATGGTTTGCCGCACGATTCGCCGCTGAGTGTTTTGTGTGTGGAGGTTTATGGGCAGATCACCAATATCTTTGAACATATAGATGATTTTGGTGAAGAAAAAGTGAAAACGGAGTTTTTGGAAAATACATCTTTAACTTTCGGCCATGAGGCAGCGGGACAAATGACTAAAAATATTTATAAAGCCCAGGCACCCGGCGAAAAAGACCCTGCCGACCCTCTGAACAGTCAGTTGGGATTGTTCAGGATATTGCGTACTTCGCCGCTGACTGAGGTGCCGTTTATCTGTATCAAGGAATAATACAGGGCGATAGATACGGTGGCTTCGAGAACCTCAGCCACCGAGGGGAAAAAATCCCAGCCGCTGCCTGAGGCCTTCGAAGGCAGCGAAGGATACGGTGGCTTCGGGAAACTCAGCCACCGATGAAATGGGAATGTCAACCACCTTGTTACTTGTTGTGCGAAGTTTGTAACTTCGCACACTGTATCTTATCCTGAAATTCATTTGATTGTACTTTTAACAGTACAAAAAAACAGTTTGGTTTTAATATTAAAAAATATGTATTTTTATGATTTGATTCTGAAAATACGATATGGCAAAAACTAAACAGGAACCCAAAGAGCAGCCCCTCGAAAAAACATTGTGGCAAGCCGCTGACAAGCTGCGCAAGAACATGGATGCTGCCGAGTACAAACATATTGTGCTCGGTTTGATCTTTATAAAATACATCTCCGATGCATTCGAGGAAATGTATTTAAAACTTAAAGAAGGAAAAGGGCAATATGCCGGAGCTGATCCGGAAGACCCTGACGAATACCGCGCTGAAAACGTTTTTTACGTACCGCCGCAGGCACGCTGGAGCTACCTGCTGACACGTGCCAAATTACCCGGCGTGGGTAAAGATGTTGACGATGCCATGGATGCCATCGAAAAGGATAACCCGACATTGAAAGGTGTTTTACCAAAACAATATGCACGCACTAACCTCGATAAAAACAGTCTGGGCGCACTGATAGACATAATCGGTAATATTGCCCTGGGCGATACCGCAAGCCGAAGTAAGGACACCTTAGGCAGGGTTTATGAGTACTTTTTAGGGCAGTTTGCATTGGCCGAAGGTAAAAAGGGAGGACAATTCTATACTCCGGCAAGCATCGTGAAATTATTGGTTGAAATAATTGAGCCGTATAATGGCCGTGTGTTCGACCCTTGCAACGGCAGCGGCGGCATGTTTGTGCAAAGCGAAAAATTCATACAGTCGCATCAGGGCAAGGTGGATGATATTTCGATTTTCGGACAGGAAAGCAATCAGACCACCTATCGCCTGTGCCGGATGAACCTTGCCATCAGGGGAATTGACGGCTCAAATATTAAATGGAATAACGAAGGCAGTTTTCTCAGGGATGCCCACCCCGACCTGAAAGCAGATTTTATTCTGGCCAACCCTCCCTTTAACGACAGCGACTGGAGCGGCGACCTGCTGCAAAAAGACGGACGCTGGAAATACGGCCTGCCGCCTGCCGGAAACGCCAACTATGCCTGGATACAGCATTTTATTTACCACCTTGCGCCAAGCGGAATAGCAGGTTTTGTACTTTCAAAAGGATCACTGACAACCAATACCTCCGGAGAGGGAGAGATACGCAAAAACCTGATCGAGGAAGGATTGATAGATTGCATTGTAAACCTGCCCGACAAATTATTTTTCAATACCGGCATTCCGGCCTGCCTGTGGTTTGTTACACGCAACAAGACCAACGGAAAGTTCCGTAACCGCACCAATGAGGTGCTGTTTATTGATGCCCGCAACCTCGGCTTTATGGTGAACCGCCGCAGCCGTGAGTTTACTGATGAGGATATCAGCAAGGTTGCAAGCACTTATCACAACTGGCGGGCTTCGACAGCTTCAACAAGCAATTATCAGGACATACCCGGCTATTGCAAATCTGTAACTATTGATGAGATACGTGAAAAAAATTATGTGCTCACTCCGGGCCGTTACATAGGCTTGCCCGATGAAGAAGATGATTTTAATTTCCCGGAACGTTTTAATGCTTTAAAAACTGAACTTGAAAAACAAATTACTGAAGAAGCGGAACTGAATAAAGCAATTATTGAAAATCTGAAAAAGATACAGTATGAATAAATTGCCTGAAATAAATTATTTTGAAGTACTCGACCTGCTGAAAGAAAAAATCAGGCATGCCCGATACAGGACTGTTTTAAGCATAAATTACGAGCTGCTTAAAACATATTGGGAAATAGGCAAAACCATTTTAGAACAACAGAAAAAAGCGGGCTGGGGTGCAAAGATCATTGACCGGCTTGCCGTGGATTTAAAAATGGAATTTCCGGATTTTAAAGGCCTTTCGGTGCGAAATCTCAAATATATGAGGGCTTTTGCCGAAACATACCCGGAGTTTAGTACACTTACGCTGCCACCTGATGCACAAACTCAAAATACAGCTAAAACAGCAATTGTGCAGCAAGTTGTTGCACAATTTGGCCATGGAAATACGGATGCATTTGTGCAGCAAATTGCTGCACAATTACCATGGGGACATCATCAGGTGCTGCTGGATAAAGTTAAGACACGGGAACAGCGGTTGTTTTACATGCAACAGTGTGTCGAAAACGGGTGGAGCCGTAGTATTCTTGTGATGCAAATAGAAAACGGCCTTTATGAGCGGCAGGGGAAAGCTATCAGCAATTTCGGACAAACCCTGCCACAACTCCAATCTGACCTGGTGCAGCAGAGCCTGAAAAATCCTTACATATTTGATTTCATCAGTTTTGGTGAAGAAATAAAAGAAAGGGAACTCGAAAAAGCCCTCATTCAGCATCTGAAAAAATTTATGCTTGAATTAGGTAAGGGCTTCGCCTATGTGGGCAATCAGTTTGACCTGACAGTAGAAGATGATGAATATTTCCTCGACCTTCTTTTTTACAATTATCGCCTCCATCGTTTTGTGATATTCGAGCTTAAAATTGGCGATTTTAAACCGGAATATGCCGGTAAACTTAATTTCTATATCAATACCGTTGATGCTCAGATAAAAAGCGATAAAGACGATGCAACCATTGGAATACTGTTATGCAAAACCCCTAATGAATTGGTTATCCGGTATTCTTTGCAGGGCATCAAAACACCTATTGGTGTTTCGGAATACCTGTTGAAAAAGGGAATTCCGAAAGTTCTCAAAACCGACCTCCCAAGTATTGAAGAACTGGAAGCCAACATTGATAAGGAATTCAAAGGGCTGAAGCGGAAAGATAATCAGAAGAATGACTCAAAAAACTAAAAGCATTGAAATGAGCGAGTGGAATAATAAGTCGCTATTTTTAAACCGGATTCCATGAAAGGATACATGTACATACTGGAATGTGCCGATGACAGCTATTATACAGGCAGTACCAACAATCTTGAGTTACGTCTTGCGCAACATCAGTCTGGCGATGGCGCCAATCACACAAAAAAGAGGTTGCCTGTTAAACTGGTATATTACGAAGAATACCCAAGAATTGATTTGGCTTTTTTCAGGGAAAAACAAGTGCAGGGCTGGCGAAGAAAAAAGAAGGAAGCCCTGATAAATGGGGACCAACAACTTTTGCCGGAGCTGGCTATTGCTTATTGAGATTTTCCGCTGCCTGAGGCTCCGCTGCCTGAGGCTCTCGAAGGCAGCATGAAAACGGTGGCTTCGAGAACCTCAGCCACCGTAGAAAACAAGTACAAACCGCTGACTGAGGCTCCCGAAGTCAGCGAAAGAAAAATGTAGTCCCCAATAAAAAAAGCCCCGATTTTTCAGGGCTTGGGGGAGGAAGATGGGGTTCGAACCCACGACTTTCAGAACCACAATCTGACGCTCTAACCAGCTGAGCTACATCCTCCGTATTGTGGTGCAAAAATAATAATTTTTTTGTCCGTACAACAGAAAATTTTCGTTTTCTTCCATCATCAGAATTATTTTCTATAACTTGCCACTGAGTATCAGCGATGCCGAATTCTTGTCTTTTTATTCTTTAATGTTTTAATTATCAGATAATCAAATTCATAATATTTTATCAATATATAAATTAACTTTATTATTTATTAAAATTACCGGGATAGATTTTTTAATCTGTAATTTTGATTTTTGATTTGATAACTTTTAGATGGAACATTCACTGCTTCAGATTCTGAGATGCCCTCTGACAAAAAAAGAGTTGCGGCTGCAGGTGCTCTCTGAATTTGAGAGGAAATACGGTAACAGAACCATACGCGAAATAAAGGATGGTGTTTTGTTTTCGGATGCCGGACTGATATTCCCTGTAATTGACGGGATACCACGCATGCTGATCGAAGCTTTTGAGGATTATGCAGCATGGTTTGAGCAAAATTATCCTGACTATGAAACAGCAAAAAAAGATATCCTTCAAAAGTATCCGGGGTTGATAGCACATTGCCTCCGGAAAAACCGCAGGACCAAAAAAAGTTTTGCCTTGGAATGGAGTCTGCTGAACTATAAAAAACAGGATAAAATATGGCATGATGATGCGCAGGGGATAGAAGAACTGTTTTTCAGAGAATCGCTGGAAAGCCCGACCTCACTGAAAGAGAAAAGTGTTATTGATGTCGGGTGCGGCCACGGGCTGAATACCACCGCCGTGGGAAAGTATTGCAAAAACATTGTCGGGGTGGAACTTGGCAGGGCGGTAGAAAATGCTTATGCTAATAATACCCTGGAAAATGTAAGTTTTGTGCAGGCCGACCTGCAGTTTTTACCCTTCGCTGAAAATACCTTCGATCTGCTGCTGAGCGGCGGCGTCATTCATCATACCACCAACACCGAGCTTTCGTTCTGTCAGGTGGAAACCATCCTCATACCCGGAGGAAAAATTTGCCTCTGGCTGTACCATCCGGTGAATGATTTTCTGCATAATGCGATAGATGCTTTGCGCAGGGTCACATCAAAACTACCTGTGCGTTTGCAGTTTTTTTTATACCTGATATTTATTTTTCCTGTTACGTATTCCGTCAAAAGGATCAAAGGCCGCAGGATCAACTGGCGCGAAGAAATGATAGACCTGATGGATTCCCTCTCGCCCGAATTCCGCTGGGAGCATACGCATGATGAAGCCGCATCATGGCTGCAGAAAAAAGGCTATTCCGATATCCGTATTACTACTGATGTAAGGTTTGGATTCTCCATCACAGGACAAAAACCATAAAAATTAGGTTCCGGGGGCTTCAATGATCATAGGAAAGACAGTATCACTGCCTTTAACTGCCGCTATGGTCAACTGATTGGTGCACCCTGGATGACTCACCTGATCTTTTGTGAGCTCAAAATCAGTACAAAAAAAAATAAGATAAAGAAAAATTCGTTTTTACATTACATTTGCACTCATGGATTCCCGACGTTTACATATTTTATTCATTTCAAGCTGGTATCCTAACCGCGTAAAACCGACGCTGGGTAACTTTGTTCAGAAACATGCCGAAGCCGTTTCAGCCTTTGCCGGGGTTAGCGTTCTGCATGTCTGTTATGATGAATCGTTGAAGAAATCAAGGGAAGTAATTACAGAGCAGACATCAGAAAATACATTAACCATTTATATTTATCTCAGAAAACGCCGGAATGTATTCCTGAGGTTTTACAGCTATCTGAAAGCCTATAAAGACGGATTGAATTTAGTGAAAGAGAAATACAGGACGCCCGATGTGATCCATGCCAATGTATTACTGCCCGTGGGGATGGTATTTTATTTTTTAAAATGTTTTCGCAACATCCCTCATGTCTTCACCGAACACTGGGCCGGCTACCTTCCTGAATACCCGCAGAAACTTCCATGGTATAAGAAATATGTTCTGAAAAAAATTATTAAGAACGCTGACGGAATTATCCCGGTAACGGAAAATCTGAAAAATGCCATGACAGCCCTGAATTTTAAGGGAAAATATTTTATTGTACCGAATGTAGTGGACACCCGTATTTTTGTTCCCGGAACAGGTGAACATACGTCACGGAAAAAAATCCTGCATGTGTCGTCGTCAGACGATGATCAAAAGAATATCAGCGGAACGTTAACGGCTGTAAAAATACTCTCGGAACTTCGGCAGGATTTTGAATTACATCTGGTTATTGATGGCGGTGTAGATCCTTTTGCACAAAGGGCAGAACAGCTGGGTCTTTTGAACAGCTTTGTATTTTTTTACGGAACTCAAAAAACTACCGCAGTGGCTGAAATGATGCAACAATCTGATTTTCTTCTCCTGTTCAGCAACTATGAAAACTTCCCCTGTGTGATAGCCGAGGCCATGTCGTGCGGGCTGCCTGTGCTGACCACCTGTGTGGGCGGTATAGCCGAGCACGTCGGTGGCGGCAACGGGATACTCATTGAAGCAGGCGACCAGGCTGCCCTTGTAGCGCAGCTGGTCAGAATACTCGACACATGCCGTTCTTACGATAAAGCAGGCATACGGGCTTATGCGGAGAAGCATTTCTCTTATGAAGTGGTCGGAAAACAATTTTTAGAAATTTATAAACAGGTACTTTGTTCTTAAAGATATTTAAAACATTCGGAGTGAGGTTGTCCTCAGCAATTATAAGTTTGCTGACCGCCGTGCTTGTTTCACGTTACCTGGGAGCCGCAGGTAAAGGCGAACAGGGAATCATCATCACCACGATAGCGCTGATACTGATTTTTGCCAACATCATCGGAGGCGCCTCATTGGTGTACCTCACCCCAAAATTACCCCTGAAAAAACTTCTCCTTCCCTCCTATTTGTGGAGCCTGGTTGTCAGCCTCCTTTTCGCCGGCATATTGCTGGTTTTTCCACTCGTAGAACAGCGCTATGCGGTTCATATTGCCTTACTTACCGTGATAAATTCATTTACCGCAGTCAACACCTCCGTGCTGCTGGGCAAAGAGAATATCAGGGCGGTCAATACCATTAATTTTTCGCAGGTTGCCCTGACCATACTCGCGTTGCTCTTTTTCTTTGTTAGCGGTGTTGCTATAAATATTTACGGATATATATATTCGTTATATATCGCCTATGCAGTCACCTTTGTCATGAGCGCATTTTTTCTCAGGCCTTATTCCGGGGTACGTTCACATGCCGATACCGTTACTTACCGTAAAGCTGTGGCCTTGCTGTTTCGATATGGTTTTATGAATCAGCTGGCGCATATCACGCAGTTGCTGAGTTTCAGGGTCAGTTACTATTTTCTGGAGTCTTATCAGGGATACGATGCTGTCGGTATTTATTCCAACGGGGTTTCCATCACCGAATCGGTGTGGATGATCAGCGGCAGCGTGGCGCTGGTGCAGTATTCAAAGATATCGAATACCTCCGACCGGAGCTTCAGTCAGCATCTGAGCGCTGAACTTCTTCGCATCAGCTTCCTGCTGTCATTTTTTGTATTAATACCACTGGTGTTACTGCCCGGCTCATTTTATGCCTTTATTTTTGGAAAAGACTTCAGCGATATCAACCGAATAATGTGGCTGCTGGCCCCGGGGGTGCTGGTTTTTGTCAATGCGCTCATCCTGGGACATTATTTTTCGGGTACCGGAAAATATTATGTCAACAGCATCGGTTCGGCCATTGGTCTGGCGGTCACGCTGGTGCTGTCCATGATCTTCATACCACTGCTTGGTTATCTCGGTGCAGCGCTGACAGCCAGCATTTCTTACCTGGCCACATCCATTTTTGTGACCGTTTATTTCTGCCGTGAGTCGAAAATAGGCTTTACGGAACTGTTGCCCTTGCCGAAATATTTTTCAGGATATTATTTTTCTTTAAAACAATATCTTTGCAGAAACAAAGCAGAGCGGAATGAATAAGATCATAAAAGTTTTCACGGCGCTGGGGCTGATCATGCGCAAGCCATACCTGCTCAACCACATCATTGATGATGAACAGGTGAAACAAAACTATGTTTCCCGGAAGTATAAGCTGGGCGGCGGCTTACCTGTTGTTGACCTTACTGAATTTGTCCCTGCTGAAGAAGAAATTTTTCCATACAGTTTTCTGGAAGGTTCATCCTTACCGACAGATTTTGCTTTGTTACGTGGTATTTGCCGCAAAAACAAGGTGGAGGACTATCTTGAGATCGGCACCTGGCGCGGCGAGAGCATTGCCAATGTGGCGCCCATGGTGAACAATTGCACTACGATCAATCTTCCTGATGAGGTGATGAGAAAGGCTGGGTTGGATGAAGCCTATATCGGTATGCACCGTTTTTTTTCAAAAGACCTACCTAACGTGACCCATATTCAGGCTGATTCGATGACATTCGATTTCAATTCCCTGCATAAAAAATTTGACCTGATCTTTCTTGACGGCGATCACCATACAGAGGCTGTGGCCAGCGATACGCGTAATGCTTTCCGTCTGCTGAAAGATGAAAATTCAGTGATCGTATGGCACGATTACGGGCTGGGCACCGAAACACCCCGCTATAATGTGTTTTCGGGTATTCTCGATGGCTGCCCGGAGGAGTGTATCCCGCATCTGTACCATGTCTCCAATACACTGTGCGCGATTTATTCCCGCAAGAAATTGCCTAGGTCATTTACCGTACCTAATTCAGCGCCAAAGTTTACGTTTGCCTTAAATATTCAAACCAGGCCTTGTTGATTGGAAAAAAATTCTGATTACTTTTACATGCTTTAAATGCGTACATCACTATGAAGGTGTTGAATGATAAAAACTCCGGCCGTCTTTCGTATCTTTACAAGACAGTGTTTTTTGCAGGCGCTGTACTTCTGATTGTTGCTTTATTTCCTAAACAATACAAATTCAAATATCATTTTACTCAGGATAAACCCTGGATGTACGAAGACCTGATCGCTCCGTTTGATTTTACCATCAACAAAACCAAAGAAGAAATAAACAGTGAAAAGGAAAAGGTTATCAGGGAAAGCATCCCGTACTTCATTTTTGATAAGAATATTGTACATGAAAAACGAAACTTGCTGGCGAAAAAAATTAATACGGATAACAGAGCAGAAAGCCCTGATACCAAACAAAAAATGTTGAATGTATGCCTTGCCGTTTTCGACTCGGTTTATAAAAAGGGTATACTTCGTTTTAATGACATGCTCAGGAATAAGGAAAAGAATTTTAATGTTTATGTGGTGTGCGATAATGTGGCTGAAAAGAAGACCCTCGGCGATCTGTACACATTGCGCGAAGCACATCAATACATAATAAATCAGTTGAACAGCATCGCTGGTTATGATAAAAACGATCTGCTTAACCTGATCGAAAGTGTGTTAATTCAAAATGTCACGTATAGCCCGGGATATACCAATCAGGATAAGTATGCGGCCATACAAAATATATCCTCCACCAAAGGATATGTGCAAAAAAATGAACGTATCATCTCCAAAGGCGAGTTGATCAATGCCAATCATTATCAGATACTCCAATCCCTGAAAGAACAATATGAAGGCAAGTCCGGAGGCATTCATAGTTATTATTTTCTTTTGCTGGGACAGGTCATACTGATTTCCATTGCCATCATCATGCTGGTATTGTTTCTGATGAATTTCCGTGCGGATATCATCGCCGATAATAAAAAGACACTGCTCATACTTTCCGTGCTGTTGCTGGTGATCCTCTCAGCCAGCATACTGATCAGGAGGTACGGCAACGAATATATCTATGTGCTCCCGCTTTGTATTGTGCCTTTGATGATACGTACTTTTTATGATACCCGGCTGGCCCTGTTTGTGCATCTGATAAGTATTATCCTCATAGGATTCCTCGTCCCCGACGGATTTGAGTTTATCTTTCTGCAGCTTATTGCAGGTATTGTGACCATCATCAGCATAGTACGACTTGAAAAACGTTCGCAGTTTTTTATGACGTCCCTCTATATTTTTTGTACGTATTCCCTGATCTATATCGGTATGACTTTGATGCAGTCTGGGAGTTATAAAGATATTGCCTCACAGAACTTCATGTATTTTGCCTTCAACTCAGCGCTGACACTCATTGCCTATCCTCTGATCGTAGTATATGAAAAGATATTCGGCTATGTGACCAATGTTTCGCTGCTTGAGTATTCCAATACCAACAACTCACTTCTGAGAGCGCTATCCCAAAAGGCTCCGGGCACTTTTCAACATTCAATACAGGTGGCCAACCTGGCCGAGGAAGCGGCACACCGTATCGGCGCCAATGCTTTGCTGGTGAGGGCAGGAGCCATGTTTCACGATGTGGGAAAAATAGACAATCCTGTTTATTTTATCGAAAACCAGTTAAGTGAAAACAATCCTCACGAAAAACTCAGTTTTGATCAAAGCGCAAAAATAATTGTTGGCCATGTGGAAAAGGGTATTATCATTGCACGAAAATACGGAATACCCGAACAGATCGTTGATTTTATCAGGACTCATCACGGGACTAAACGGGCTGAATATTTCTACCGTTTATACAAAAAGCAGGATACCAAAAATATTGATGAATCTGTTTTTAATTATCCGGGGCCGGTGCCGTTCACCAAAGAAACCGCCCTGTTGATGATGGCCGACTCGGTGGAGGCGGCCACGCGAAGCCTGAAAAAACCCGATAAACAATCCATTGACGACCTGGTTGATACAATCATTGACGAACTGATAGCATGCAGGCAGATGAAACATGCCAGTATCACCATGAAAGATATTACCCGTGTGAAGTCTGTCCTGAAAAACCGCCTGGTCAGTATGCATCATATCCGGATAGAGTACCCTGAAAAAAATAATAACAGTGAATAGAGACCATCTGTGATATGAGTGAATGTCATACTGTCGGTTGCCTGTCGGGCATAGTATTACGTAATGCTTGCAATAAAACTCGTGTTTGCAAAAAGGGATTTACTTATATTCCCTGCGCAATTGTTCTGATGTAATCCCTGCTTTCCGGCCCGCAGTTGAACAGCAGGTCGATGATGCTCAGGTTGGCAATAAAACCATATTTTATATCAAACACCTGTGTATAAATAGGGAAAATAAGTTCTGAAGTAGCTTTTGGAGTAATACTGTAGCGATGGTCGCCAGAGTCATATGATTTATGATAGACCTCCGAATAGGTAATTGGTTTGTCGTACCTGATCAACCGCAGACATTCTGCTATCAGGTCATGATTGAATTCGATGAGCCATTTGTAGTGCAAGCTGAAGTACTTTTCGAAGTTATCGCGATAGTATAAAAAATATGCCGATTTGTTGTATGCTGCTGTGATAGCTCGCCAATGTATTTTATTCCATGACGTTGTATAAGCAATTTTTACATCTTTGACCGGCAGGCGCGGACTCCTGCAGTGTTCAAGCGGAATGATGAGGTTTAGTCGGCCGTTGGCAGAATAAATACAGCAACGGTTTCTATAGGTCTGTTTTATAAAATTCTCGCAGCCTTCAATGACGATATTGTCCGATTTTGAAGCGTAAACAAAAAACTCTACAGGGGGCAGATATGCCGTAGTAAAGATCATAGAAAAAATTTTATCACAAATTTCTATAAATTATCGACAAACATACAATTTTTGATAAAAAAGCATCGTTTACCGGATATGCTGTGACTAAAAAGTTATTAAATTAACTAATTATTCTCTATGGAGAAATAAATACACGAACCCATAAAAAACCTGTATTATGAAAAAACTTTGTGTTGTGTTCTTTTCACTGGTTTTAAGTTCATGTATTTATGCCGGTGAAACAAATTCTTTTTCCCTTTATGATGCGCTCCAGCAAAAACTGGTCATGGTCGTGATTAAGGGCCGCGGCACAACATCCGACAATACCAGCGCTCATTACGGAAAATGTATCTCCCTGAATGTGAAGAATATATGTTCAAAAAAACTTGAGTTAAAACTCGAAGCGGGACGTAAGCTGAAATGTTACAAAGATTCAGTCCAGACGATGATGGTATCACAGACAGAAATTTTCGCCCTGGCTCCGGGAAATACCTGTGATTTTACGATAAATGCATTTTGTACCAGGAAGTCCAGCGCATCTCCGGGCAGCAGAAATGTTTTCAATATGCAGGATATGGCGGGAGGATATTTACTGGAACTGACACAACTGATCGAATCCTTGGGCTGCCAGGATAATATGGGCCAGCAAGCCGTGTGGGCCATTACCGACGGTGTTTCCCCCGAAAACATCAAAGGCGGTGATCCTTCGAAAGCTAAAAAACTGAAGGATTTCGTCGAATTTGCCATAAAAAGGATAAAGTCCGACCAAATCGGAGGCTATATCTATGATTATTCATTCCCCGATAAGACCAGCGAAGGCTATAAAATTGCCGGCGAAATAAACTGGGATATGCCTTACAGCGGAACAGTCACCCTGTCGGTATATGACAATAAAGGGAAGAAAATGCTCGACATTTTTACCGGAGTTCCATACAACAGCGGATTCCAGTCTTATGATTATAAGCTCGCCAACACTATTTTCAGGGAAGGTGAAACGTACTGGCTTAAAGTGGTGTCCGGAGGGCAATGGCTCAAAGAGGTAGCCATTACCATGAAATAATATAAAGATGATACGCGTTTGCATTCTAAAACCAAGGTTGGGGGAATTATTTAAATGTTGCTTCATACCTTAACCGTTGCATCCCTTTTAAACGGCATTTTTTCCACCTCTCATTACTCCCTGCATATTGAATCAGGCGCCTTATATTATTCTGCACAATAGACGAATCTTTGGGCTAAATCCTTTTTGAGGTGTTTCTTTTAAGTGCAAAATCAAAACTATATGCAATTCTTTTAAAAAGCGCGGACTTAGAAACTGTTTTGATTTTATGTTACATAAGATTTATGATGGATTTTTTAG
>DAOORA010000063.1:0-26619 GCA_035389045.1 Bacteroidales bacterium
AACCAAAATTTGGGCTATTTTTGATCCGAAATTTTTTGCATGCGGATTTAAGGCACACCAAAATCTATACAGGATGGTCGACGTCGAAACATTATTTTCCATATCTTACGGGCTGTATATTGTAACTTCGGGTAATAAAGACATAGGCAACGGATATATTTCAAATACTGTTTTTCAAGTCACTTCAGAGCCTCCGCGTTTTGCTACCTGCTGTAATAAAAACAATTATACATCAGAGATCATGAAAGACAGCGGTAATTTTGCTGTCGCCATATTGCATACCGGAACATCATCTGAAATCTTCAGTCGTTTTGGGTATACCAGTGGTAAAGACATGGATAAATTCAACGGTCTGACCATAAAACACGGTAAAACAGGAGTCCCCATCGTGATAAACGACATCATCGCATTTCTGGAATGTAAAATAACCAGTACTTTTGATGTTGGAACCCACCTGTTGTTCATCGGCGACCTTGTTCAGACAGAAATGATCGACAGCACAAAAGAACCGATGACATACCGCTACTACCGGCAGGTAAAAAAAGGCAGATCGCCCAAAAATGCGCCTACCTATGTTCAGGAATCACAGGAAGAAAAAAATGCCCTTCCGGGCTTATCAAAAAAATACAAATGTTGTATCTGCGGATATATTTACGACGATAGTACCGAAGCCATAAAATTCGATGATCTTCCCAATGAATGGGTTTGCCCGCTATGCGGCGCCACGAAAAAAGAATTTATAGAAGTTTAACAACCAAAAAAATATAGTATGTCAACATCATTAAAAGGAACACAAACAGAACAGAACCTGTTGAAATCATTTGCCGGCGAATCGCAGGCACGTAACCGTTACGATTTTTTTGCAAGCGTTGCCCGTAAAGAAGGTTACGAACAAATAGCCAATATTTTCACTGAAACGGCTTTGCAGGAAAAAGAACATGCCAAGCGATTTTTCAAATTTCTGGAAGGTGGAATGGTAGAGATTACAGCAAGCTACCCTGCAGGAAAAATCGGAACCACCATGGAAAACCTGAAAGCATCGGCCGAAGGCGAACATGAAGAATGGACGGACCTGTACCCGCATTTTGCCGAAGTGGCCCAGCAGGAGGGATTTACCGAAATTGCAACCGCTTTTAAAATGATTGCCAAAGTGGAAGCCGAACACGAAAAACGTTACCTGAAACTGCTGCAAAACCTTTCTGAAGATAAAGTCTTTATGAAAGACGGGAAAGTATGGTGGAAATGCCTGAACTGCGGGTATGTTTATGAATCGGCCAAAGCTTTTGAAACCTGCCCTGCCTGTCTGCACCCGAAATCATTCATGCAGATAAAAGAAGAAAATTATTGATCATCTACCATTCGTAGTACGACTTAAGCAGTAACACCCTGGTAACGATTGTTAAGTCGTGCTACGAATGGGATAGAAAATTACGACCATCACCCATTCGTAGTACGACTTAAGCAGTATTACCCAGGTAACAATCGTTAAGTCGTGCTACGAATGGGGTTAAATTACTGTCCAGCTATCCATTCGTAGTGCGACTTAACCAGTAGT
Source organism: Bacteroidales bacterium (assembly GCA_035389045.1). Taxonomy (GTDB): domain Bacteria; phylum Bacteroidota; class Bacteroidia; order Bacteroidales; family CAIWKO01; genus CAIWKO01. The sequence continues at coordinate 1,556 of DAOORA010000063.1, forward strand.
ACCCAGATAACAATTGGTAAGTCGTGCTACGAATGGGGTTTCTCGTGCTACGAATGAGTTAAATTGACTTTGATAGTGCTTTGAAAAAAGCCTCTTCCCTGTCAGCTTGTTTATCAATGAGTTTTCCGAGTTCGAGGAGATGTTCTCTTTCAAAATCACGGTTACGTCCAAGACGTGCTGCATACAACGAAACCCCGCGCCAGTTGTCGCCGATCTCCATCATCTGCTTCGAAAAGTCGTTAAGCGCCGGTTTTTCAAGTATTTCGGCAGCCTTTTTCAGGAAGGTGGCATACATAAAACGGAAGCCTGCACCGCCGGTACCCTGATCTTCCAGCAGCACATTGATCTTGGAAAGCTGATGAGAAAGGTCTTCGGAGTTGATAGCAAGTTTAGGCCATTCAACAATATGCCTCCCGAACCTGCGCATACCTTTTACGCCCAAAAAAGGAATAGGAATTTTCAGCATATAAAAACAGGCCTTTTTAATACCTTTATGCACTGCTTTCGGCCAATCAAATTCTTTCGGAATAAATTCAGGATAAAATAAAAATCCCTCCGGCGCCATATTACCACCCGCAAACCGTCCTTTCATCAAGGACTGTTCATCAAGTTCCACAATTTTGGGATGGTAACAATCGCTGATCAGGTAATTATTGCCATTTTTCCCGACCACATTAATAAAATGCACATTTATATGTACTCTGAGGTATTGCGGAAGGTACTCCATAAAAAAGAAATCAACCTGCACCGCCACAGGAATTCCTTTTTCAAGGATTTTATCAAGTCCTGCCTGCGCCTTTTCGGGGGTTTTGAATGATTCGGCATGAAATTTTATGCCGAGCCGGTCGCTTAGGTTCTTTCGTATCTGTCCGGGTTTGTTCCTGACAATAAAAGTCGGGAAGGCAAAGCGGGAGTTATTAAAATATCCGAAAAATATGCCGCTGCCAATGCCAAACACCAATGATTCAGGAATAGTAAGTCCGTGAAAAGCCAGTTGTGAACTCAGGGTGCCCGTTTCGCAATGGGCCGACATGCGGTGTTCAAATGGAATAGTTACATTCATTGGGTTCTCTCCTCAGTTTTAGTGACTACCATCAGTGGATTCTCAGTTTTCTGCTGAATAACCCTGACCTTATCTTTACGCGCCTCATCCTCAAAATAAAAATGATAGTTCGGGTTCAGTCCGCTTGAGGTTTCGATGATTTGAAAAAAATTAGCGACAGGCACGTCGAAAGCTTTGGCATATTTCTCCAGATCGCTCACATGGGTTTTTCTGAATCCTTCAGGTTTCAGGTGTTTCTTTACCCTTACCTTGCACACTCCCGACCGGTCAGCCAGCTCAGCGACAGTCATTTCCTCAAGCACCATGTAATATTGAACAGGGCTGATTTCGCCCTTGAGCAACTGCGCCCTGAGCGTTTTTTCCAAATGACTTTTCTTAAACCAGAAATCATCCAGTTCATTTTCGATCATGTATGAGCCGCCTTCAACAGGACCGTAAGAGCCATCCTCTTTCTCGGCATAAAATATATACTTTTTGACTTTGTAATCGTGGATCACATCTTTTTCTTTCATGAAAATTTTTTTTCAAAATTAAGAAACTGTTTTGAATTACGATTACATATTTGTTACCGTGATGATTTTCAACTTCTTCCACCCAAAGGTTGACCCCAGGACTACGCCAGGCAGCGGGTTGTTAACAATTTATTTTCTCCTGATAAAAGTCAGAAGAGCAATCACTAATGACAGCACAAAAAACACATTCATCCTTATCAGGTTAGTTCCAATGATACTGAACCCTGCTTCACGTACGAAGATATCGAGGAAACTATCAATACCCCAGCGCACCGGTGAAATGATACTTGCCACTTGCAAAGGTTCGGGCATCATATAGACCGGCAGAAAAATGCCGCCCAGGATGGCCAGTATCAGTACCATAAAAGACCCGAAGATGCCGGCCTGACTTTGAGTGGATGCAAAAGTGCCCACCAACAGTCCAAAACCTATGGCAGCAAAGGCCGAAGAAAAGGCTGCACAGATCAAAGCACCGTAATTTCCGCTTAGCTCCAGGGCGGGCATGCCATAGATCAGCGGAAGCAGGTACATACCCGTAATAATCATCAATACCAACTGGATTAAGCATATAGAGGCATAAACCACTATTTTCCCCCAAAGTATGGTGATGTATCTCACCGGTAAAGTCCGGATACGGTTGTATGTACCTTCGTTTCGCTCGGTGAGCATGCTGCCGGCAAGAGGAATAACAATAAAAAACATGGCAAATAAAGCAAAAGCCGGCACATTATTCTGAACCAGTGTCGGTTTTATTTCAGCATTCTGGCCCTGTGCATAGTTTTCATCAATATTGATGAGATTATCCTTTTCAAGGTCATCATTAAATTTTATTCCTTTCCGGATATCGTCAGTCATGTCGAACTTCACCTCCCTGGGTTTGGCGTCAATGTGAAAATCTGCCGGCAGGTACTCCCCCATCCTAGTTTTCAATTCTTCGGTAAAAACACCTTCCATAACATCGAGTTGCTGAAGAAGGTAGTTCTTTATCGGTTGCTGCAACTGGGCATTCAGCTCCTGTGGCAGGGCTTCAAAAAAAGTGCCGAGGATAATTTTTACCTCCACCGAAAGTATCAGCCGCTCGAGTGAGCTTGTTATTGCATTTTTATAAGAATCACGCGTGGCGGGATCGTAAAAAACACTTACCGTTTTTACTCCCCTATCACCGGCCTGCAAAGTATCGGTAATGCTGTCGCTGATGAAACTTTTACGTATACGTTGCCGGGCTTTTTCTCTTGCATATGCAGTAGCTCCTTCATTTATGACGATACCGACCTGGTAATTTCCGTCTGCAATTTCCTTTTGTGCCGTATTGATATTCAGCGCTTTACCATTTATTTCTTTTACTACACGAAAATAACCGGATTCTTTAAGCCCTTTTTCAATGGTTTTGCTCAGGTATTCATGGTCGTTATCAATGAATAGGATCTCCGATTTACTATCGTAGAGCTTATTGAAAGCATTTTCCTGTGTACCGGTAACGGCAAGTATCAGCACCATGGGCATCAGGAACAGGATGATCAGTCCGGGTATATCGCGGATGACCTGAATAAATTCTTTTTTTACTACTGCCCACAAATGCCTCATAGGTTAGTCTCTTAATTCTCTTCCGGTAAGTTTAATAAATACCTGCCCCAGGTCGCTGCAACCCGGATTATCTGCAATAAGTTCAGCAGGCACCCCTTTGGCAATAATTTCCCCGTCATCAATGATGGTCACCCTGTTACAAAGGGTTTCTGCTTCTTTCATATAATGAGTGGTATAAATAATGGTCTTGCCCGATCCGTTAAGTTTCCTGAGGTAATCATAAATAAGGTTCATCGATTGGGCATCAACACCTAAAGTAGGTTCATCGAGAAAAATAATCTCCGGATCATGGACAAGCCCTGCAATAAGGTTGGCTCTACGTTTTATGCCGCCCGAACAATTTGCAATACGCTTGCGGGAATGATGTTCCAGCTGCACAACGCTGATATATTCATCAATGGTGTTTTTTAAGGTATTCCCTGACAATCCATGCATTTCACCAAAGAACTCCAGGTTTTCCCTTATGGTGAGTGTGGGGTACAAAGCAATTTCCTGCGGTATCAGCCCGATAAACTGATTTATCTGACGATAGTGTTTTGAAATATCAATGCCATTCACATCAACACTCCCCGAATCGAATTTAAGCAAACCGCATATTATAGAAATAAGCGTGGTTTTTCCTGCAGCGTTGGGTCCCAGTAATCCGAAAAATTCCCCTTTAAAAATCTCAAGATCAACACCTTTTAGCACCTCTTCGGAGTTTCCCTTATAGGTTTTTTTAAGGTCAGAAATTCGGATTACAGCAGGCATAATACAATAAAAAAGAGTGCAAAATTATTCTTTTTTGGGTGATAATAATAATTATTATCAATGCCTGAACTTTAAAATATCCTCAATAAGCTTAACTGTTTCTGCCGGTGCATCGTGCTTCTGAAAATCGCGGCTTATCTTCATCGCATTTTCTTTATATACGGGATCAGAAAGAATCTCGTTGACAGCTTTAGATATTTTATGTGGCTTCGGGAACCCGGTACCTAAATTAATGCCCACCCTGAAATAATTTATTCGTGCTGCAATTTCGGGCTTATCTTCCGAATTGCAGGCCACCACCAGCGGGATGCCATAGTTCAGCGCCGTAATCACGCCGCCAAAGCCGCCGTTGGTGATCATCACGCTTACCTTAGGCAATATCAATGCGTAAGGCATAAACTCTTCAATAATAATGTTTTCCTGCGGAAACTGAGACCGGAGGTCTTCAACAAACTCTTTTCCGGTCGCAACAAGAATATAGGCATCGAGGTCATGTACTGCTTTGAGGGCAGGAATGATCAGTTTGTCGTAATTATCAATATTTATAGACCCCTGGGTAATAAAAATCACCTGTTTCCCTGTATCGAGTTTGTCAAGCCAGGGATAAACTCTATGGTTGGAATATTCAGGAATGACAGGCCCCACAAAACAAACCTGCGGAGGAAGGTATTTCCATTTAAACTCAAAAGCAGGAGTGTTGAATTTGATAAAAAGGCGGCTGATAAAAATATTATTGATCAGAAAAAAATGTTTCATGGGCTGCAGGCCGATATCTTTTCGTATTCTGTCAATGTACCTTTGAACACTTCTGAAGAATACTTTTGTGACCATCCGGTTTACTATCCTGTTGCGGTGTATTCCATAACGGTCGGTCCGCGGGTAAATACCGGCTCCGGGGAAAGGGACTTCATCATCATAATAGAACAGAGGCGAATTGCAGTAAACCACCCACGGAAGTTTTTTGGTTTCGGCGTAGGGAATGGCGCCTGTGAACCATTCGTCGGTCAACAGGATGTCTGCTCTGAATTCCTTCAGTATTTCTCTGAGATCGAGGTATTGGCCGAGCATATTGTCATAAAAAACATGCCTGATATAAAAGGAAGCATGCTGCAGCAGCATTTTTTCAGGTAAGCCCGGAAATTCGGTTTTTATGGTACTGTCGTGAAAATCTCTGGCTTCTTTAAAAGGATGAAACACGGCTCCGGTACTTTCAATCAGCTGACGGTAATGTTTCCCGCTGTACCAGCGCACTTCATGGCCGGCGTCGATCAGTTTTTTCGCTACAGGAACAGCCGGATTGACATGTCCGGATAAGGGTACCGATGCAATAAGTATTTTCGCCATTGATTTGAGCGGGTAAAAATAAAGAAAAATGTATACAGTAAGCCATGAAACATAAACAATTTCATTGGGCATAATAATTTAAAATCGTTACAGAGTCGTGAAAAACAAAACCTACATCGGTAAAAGCCTTTGTACGGTCTCCTCCTGTCTCACACCGGCAGGTATTCTCAAAAAAAACGTATCTTTGTCCGCCTTGTAACCATGAAAATACTTTTAATCAACCCTCCGCGGTCGCCGGAAAACAAAATACTGGAATATGCCCCGACTGAGGCAAAACGTTTTATTCATAAAAAACTGGTCGGCCCCCCCCTCGGGCTGCTGACTATAGCCGCTGCGGTCAAAGACTTTGATGTCCATCTGGCAGACCTGAAAGGCGAATATGATCTGAATCCCGGAGCACCTCCCCTTGCCCGCCTCATCAATACATATCTTGAAGAAATAAAACCCGATATCGTCGGTGTGACATTCATTGCCTCTGAATTTCCTTATGGTATTGAGATATTCCGTGAGGCAAAAAAATTCAATCCGCAGATTTTAACCGTGGCAGGAGGATTGCATACCGTGCTGTCACTGAACGACTTTGCATTACCGGAGGTAGACCTTGTCTGTCCCGGACAATCGGCTGATATTTTCAGAGAAGTGGTACTGGCCCATTCTAAAAAATCAGGATTTGAACATATCGGAGGACTATATATAAATAAAAATAATACACTGCAACCCACCCAAACCCCACGGGCAATATGGAATGCTGCCAATGAAAATTTCATCATGCCCGACCGCAGCCTGCTGAAACGCTGGATCAGCACTTATATTGTCGGCGGGCGGCCTGTTCCTGCCACCTATATTTTCACATCGCTGGGATGCCCTTACGAATGTTCTTTCTGCTCGATCTGGCCGCAGTTTGACAAACGTTTTTACCAGCGCCGGCAGGAAAGTATCATGGAAGAACTAAAACTGATTCCCGAATATAAGATAGTACGTTTTGCAGATGCGAACACTATAGTGGATGTGGATTTTATCAGCACACTGTTTGATCGTATCATCGGGGAAGGCATAGACAAAGAATATGTGATGGACATACGTTTCGACACCACGGTAAAATACCCATGGTTGATCGAAAAACTGGCCAAAGCCGGGTTGAAAGTGGTCATCTGCGGCTTTGAATCCTTCCGCGATGAAGAATTACAGAAATATCACAAAGCATCGTCGGCCTCCCTCATCAGGGAGGCTATCCGGATTTTTGACCAGAATGGCATTATGCTGAGAGGCAACTATGTGATACCCAATACTTACACCGAAGATGATTTTAACGCGCTGGCCGATTATGCAAGTTCACACCCTGTGGTTTATGCCGGGTATACAATTCTTACGCCTATGCCCGGAACAGTCTTTTACAGAGAAATTTACGATCAGATAACCGACCACGATCTTACCAAATATAATTTCTTTAATTGTGTGCTGAAAACAAGCCTGCCGCTGGAAAAATTCTATGAAAATGCAGGAAAGCTTTGGCTGATCAAGAAAGGGACAGATGTAATTTAAAAAGTAAGGAAGGCCACAGGTTAAGGCTTAGGCTGTAGCCTAAGCCTTAACTATACTTACAGACTGCAGCCGTTATGCGAAGTTTGCAACTTCGCGCTCAACATTTGCAACGCCGTTGTGCGAAGTTTGCAACTTCGCGCTCAACATTTGCAACGCCGTTGTGCGAAGTTTGCAACTTCGCACTCGTCTTTGCAACCCAACTCAAATTTCTTTTCACCATAAAATTTGTATTTTTGCTCACCTGCATTGCGGAATGAAATATCCTAATATCCTATTGGTATTCCTGTCACTGTTGTGTCTTTCGTCATTGGTTTCATCACAAAACCAAAGACTTACAGTGCATGGAACGGTTACAGACAAGATCACCCGGTATCCCCTGCCCGGTGCCAATATTGTCATTCCGGGCACCGATCCCCTCATCGGCACGGTCAGCGATACTTCGGGTAAGTTCCGCATAGAACATATCCCGCATGGTCCATTTAAGATCAAAATAAGTTATCTGGGATATTCGGATATGGTCTATTCAGTTGCAGAAACGGGTAGTGACAAAGAGATTCTGATTGAGGCGGAACTCGAAGAAACACCGTTTCAGGGTAAAGAAGTGGTAATAACGGCACAGAGCGACCGCACCAGCCCGGCAAATACACTGGCAACAGTGAGCATCCGGAGATACACAACGGAAGAAACCGGGCTTTTTGCCGGTACACGCAACGATGTATCGCGCATGGTGGCTAATTATGCCGGAGTAAAAGGTACCGGTGATGCCCGCAACGATATTGTCATCCGGGGCAATTCACCCATGGGGCTGCTTTGGCGCCTCGACGATGTAGACATTCCCAATCCCAACCATTTTGCTGCTTTTGGCACTACCGGCGGGCCGGTGGGGATATTCAGAAATTATCTGCTGCAGAACTCCGATTTTCTCACCGGCGCTTTTCCGGCAGAATATGGCAACGCGCTTTCCGGGATATTCGACCTGAAATCAGTCACTCCCGCGGGCGATCGTCACAGAGTATCATACCATATTGGTTTTGACGGCATCGGTGCGGGCATCCAGGGGCCTGTCAGCAAGGCAAAAGGTGGTTCATATTATTTTGATTACCGTGTTTCCATGCTTGATCTGTTTGCCCTGATGGGTTTGCAGATGGGCACAGGAACAGGGGTGCCGCGTTACCAGGACATGTTTTTCAAAATCAGCCTTCCCAGACTGAAAATCGGCAACCTCAGCGTATTTGCATACGGCGGTATGAGTTATATCAGCTTCCCCGACAGCGAACGAGATACCACAAAAAATGAAATAGACATGTACGGCTTACGGGGATGGAACCTGACAAACCGCTCCAACCAAGCCGTGATAGGCATTTCCGACTATTTTCTGATCAACAAATCAAGCTATTTTAAATTTACACTCGCCACAAGCTTTCACAACTTCACGTTCTTCAAAGACTCGGTAACGCCGGCAACAAGGTCGACATTTCCTTATGAAACAAACGCAGACAGGGAGTGTAGCCTGCTGGGCAATATTTGCTTCATCCACAAATTCAATTCGAGGCATAACCTGAAATCCGGCATTAAGGCATCGCTTATTTATAATAAGATCACCGATAGCATATACCAACCTGATTTCGGTATATTTATGAAACATAATGACTACCGGGGGTATTCGGTTCTCTTTCAGGCATATTTAGACTGGCAGTTCAGGATCAGCGAGAATTTTACCATGAACTTCGGCACGCATGGCCAGTTCCTTGCAAATAATAAGTCCATTTCAATTGAACCACGCCTGCGGCTTAAATGGGACGTTGTGCCATTGCACAGTCTGAGCCTGGGTTTCGGCATGCACAGCCGCAGGGTTCCCCCGGTACTGTTCTTCAGCCAAAAAATGACCGGCGAAGCAGTATACCACCAATGCAACATCGGCCTGGATTTTCTGCGCAGCCTGCACTTTGTGCTGGGGTATGACTGGAACATTACAGAAAGTTCACACCTGAAAACCGAAGTCTATTACCAGTATCTATACAATATTCCGGTTGATGCCGAGAATAGCAGCAGCTATTCGTTGCTCAATGAGGGCGCCGGTTTCGAGATGCTGGCGCCATACAACCTGAACAACGCCGGTACCGGATATAATTATGGCATTGAACTCACAGCCGAACGCTTTCTGTCAAAAGGATTTTATTACCTGGGGACCGCCTCGTGGTCCGTCTCGAAATACAGGGGCAGCGATAAAATTTTGCGTAACACGGCTTTTAACGGCGGATATCATGTGAACCTGCTCGGAGGTAAGGAATTCATTTTCAGATCAAAGAAAAAACAACCCGCACGGATAAGCAAATCAATGACAATAAGCCTGAAAACAGTGCTCGGCTCCGGACGTCACTATACACCCATAAACGAGCAGCAGTCGTTTCTGGAACAGGAAACAATCTATTATGATGACCGGGCTTTTTCAGAAAAACTACCGGCTTATTCACGGACAGACTTCAAAATTGCTTACCGCATGAACGGGCGTAAAATATCACTCGAATGTTCATTAGAAATTTCCAATATCTTCAATCAGAAAAATATCAGTAATATTGCATTTGATAAAAATACAGGGAAAATTTATAATGTTTACCAGATGGGAACCATGTTCGTGCCTCAGTACAAGATCATGTTCTGATCTTTTGATGGAGACCCATCTTTAATGAAGTACCTATCAAACAGAATCGTCTGGGAACGAATTTCTTATGGATAAAAAATGGACAAGGCCTTTCTATATCTTATTGATCTTAAATACGATCCTGAGATTCATTATTGCTTTTTTCACCAACCTGGGGATTGATGAGGCTTATTATTTTTCGTACGGACTATACTTAGACTGGAGTTACTTCGACCACCCCCCGATGATCGGCTTGCTGGCCAGGGCTTCCTCCTGGATCTTCGGTTATGGTACTGAAGCCGGATTCAGAGCTTTATCGGTAATAACCGGCACCTTGAATCTGATCTTAGTATTCCAAATCGCGAAAACCATCAAAGACAGATCAGCCGGGTTTTATGCTGCACTGCTCTATTCAGCCTCCTTTTATGGCTCTGTAATTTCCGGTTCCTTTGTATTGCCTGATAATCCCTTATGTCTATTCTGGCTTTTATCTATCTATTTTATTATTAAGATGTTATATAATTACAAACCTCAATGGTCGTACATTATATTCTTTGGAATAACAGCAGGACTGGCATTTCTCTCAAAATATTCGGCATTATTCCTCTGGGGCGGAATCATATGTTTTGCTATTAAATACAGAAAATCAGAAATCCTGAAAAGTCCATATTGGTATTACGCAGCGCTCATTTCGGCATTTTTCTTTCTTCCGGTGATCCTGTGGAATTACCATAACGGATTTGCCAGTTTTACTTTTCACAGCAACAGAGTCAGTTTTGAACACTTATCCATTAAATTGGATTACTTTGCCACAGAATTATTCGGACAGTTGTTTTATAACAACCCGGTAAATATATTCATCATCATTAGCTGTTTTGTCTATCTGTTCAGGAACAAAAAGACGCTGAATAACCCTGCCATCACCTTTTTACTCTTTGTGAGCCTGCCGATCATTTCCACAACATTGATTATTTCATTGTTCAACAAGACATTACCACATTGGAGCGGGCCGGGATACATCGGGTTGATAATTTTATCGGCCGTTATTTTAAGAGAAAAAATTGAAACCGGAAAAAATACAGCTTTAAAACCCGGATTAATTAGTAATTTCTTTTTCCTTATCATAGTTTTGCTGGGGCTTTTACAGATCAATTCAGGAATTATTGATGTTGACCATACTGAAGATCAGGAAAAATTGGGCAAAAACGACATAAGCCTGGACATGTATGGCTGGCATCAGGTTAAAGATAAAACAACAAATTTTATTAATACAGATTTGTCTGCGCAAAAAACAGATAGTAATTATATATTTATCACACACAACTGGTTTCCTGCCGGGAGTATCGAGTTTTATCTTGCATATCCCTTAAAAAAGAAAGTATATATTTGGGGAAATAAAGAAAAAGCCCACCAATACATGAAAATAAATGAATTAAGGGGAGGCATCATCAAAAACTCCGACGCATATTACATCACGACAAGCCGTTATTTCAAAGCTCCTGATGATAATTTAGCAAACAACTATGAAACAGCAAATTCCCGGGAGGTAATTCATATTACACGAAACTCAAAAACAGTTTACAATGTGTTTATTTACAGACTTATAAACGCCAAAAACAATTTTGCAATCAATACGGGAAACGATTAGACTTTCTACCGACGAATAGTATCATATTATGCAAGGCAATGTTAATCAATTATTTAAAGCATAAAAACAAGTTCCTGAAAGTTTTGACAAATATTGTCATTATTCTTTTGATTATCACTACTATTCCTTATTACAACACTAAGATATACAGGTTTTCCAATCCTGAACCTTTTTCAGGGGAACAGTTCTACAATCCCTACTCAGATATAGGTGAAAAATGGGTAAAAGCCAATTTTCATGCACACAGTCAGGCTTTTGGTGGATTGACCAAAGGAAAAAACACGCCGTCAGAACTGATTGAACGATATAAATCGTTGGGATACGATATAATTTGTATTTCAAATTACAACAAGCTTGCAGATAAAACTACAGAACAACAACTATTTTTCAGCACCTATGAACACGGATATAACTTTAACTGGTCGCACCAGCTTGTGATAAATGCCGGCAGCCCATCCTTTTTTGATTTTCCTTTTTTTCAAAGTAAAAGCCATAAACAGTACATTATTAATAAATTAAAGAAAGACAATACCATCATTGCACTTGCTCACCCTTCCTTTAAACACAGTTATCGCCCTAACGACCTGAAATACCTCGTCAATTATGACTGCATGGAAGCCATCAGCCCGGTGGCCAGGTCTGTCGCGGAATGGGATTATGCCCTGTCGAACGGCCACGCCGTTTGGATCATAGGCAACGATGATGCCCACGACATCAGCGACGGTAATAACGGTGTATGCTGGACGATGATAAATACCGACAGCATATGTGAAAAAGACATATTGAAAAGTCTGAAAAAAGGCGCCTGCTGCGCAACAAAAGGCTGGCTCGGACAGGAGATGAACAGGATCACCAGCCTTGAAGTTGCTGACAATACGTATGAACTTGTTTTGGAAAAAAATGCGGATTCCATCCTGTTAAAAAGCGACCGGGGAAAAACAGTGGCAACTGCAACGGATAGCAAGCAGATATCCTATAAAATAAAACCATCCGATACCTATATCCGGGCTGAGATATTTGACAGTGAACCCTGGAATGGTTACACAAAAATATACCTGAACCCGGTTTTCAGAATTGATAATGCGATTTTTACACAACACCGCGATGGGACAGAAATACAAGTAATTAAAACCATTATTTTTGTTTTTGTACTGTTTATTATACACCTGATTAGTATTTTCTTTCTGATCATACTTGATTTTAAAACTCCTGCCAAAATTCTATCCCGTATCGTAAAACGCGAAAAAAAATAATACGTGGTTCTTCATGATTCATGTAAAAAAATCGCCTGTAATAATCAAACTTATATTATCTTTGCACCCTGTTTTTTGAATTCATACATCACCAGCTATATTCATAAGAAAGTCAACAACTTATAGAGTATTTGCCGGAATTTCAAAGAAAGATTTATGTTGTTACAACCAATAGAATAATAGAATAAAAGATGAAAATAGCATTAGTAACCGGCGGTTCAAGGGGCATTGGCCGGGCGATATGTCTGAAAATGAGCGAAATGGATTATCATGTTCTGATCAATTATGTATCAGGTGAAGCCGCTGCCCGTGAAACCCTGGATCTTATAAATCAAAAAGGTGGTACGGGTGAACTGATGCCCTTCGATGTTTCCCGTCAGGAAAGCATCGAACAAGCCCTCGAACAATGGTTTAATACCCATCCCGGAGCATACATCGAGGTATTGGTGAACAACGCCGGTATCAGGCGTGATGCGCTCATGATGTGGATGAAAAATGAAGAATGGTACGATGTGTTGAACACCAACCTGGACGGATTGTTCTTTATCACCCGCCGGCTGATCAAAGACATGTTGATCAACAAATACGGACGCGTGGTAAATGTAGTTTCCCTATCGGGTATTAAAGGCTTGCCGGGACAGGTGAATTATTCGGCAGCCAAGGCAGCTGTGATCGGTGTCACCAAAGCCCTCGCACAGGAGGTTGGCAAAAAAAACATTACGGTCAATGCGGTAGCTCCCGGCTACATTAAAACCGACATGACCAAAGACCTCGATGAAAATATGCTGAAACAAATGATCCCGGTAGGACGTTTCGGAACCCCTGAAGAGGTGGCTGAGGTAGTTGGTTTTCTGGCCTCCCCGAAAAACTCATATGTTACAGGAGAAGTAATATCGGTTAATGGAGGAATATATACTTAACAGGATGCCAGTGCCTTATGAAACTATATCGTACCTTTTTGCATAATAATAATGTAAATATTAATTAAATTATAAAAGTGATTGTTTTGCGGCCTTAACGGTCCAAACCATCAATAAAAACTACATGAACAGAGTTGTAATCACGGGGTTGGGAATTTATTCCTGCATTGGGAAAAACCTTGAGGAGGTAAAAGATTCCTTGTATCATGGCCATTCAGGTATCGGCATTATGCCGGAACGCAAAGAAATTGGTTTTCGTTCCGCACTTTCCGGCAAAGTTGAAAAACCCAATCTCAAAGGTTTGCTTGACCGCAGACTTCGTGTCGGACTTGCCGGCCAGGGCGAATATGCCTACCTTTCCACCCTCGAAGCACTTAAAAATGCAGGTGTCACCAGCGAGTACCTTAACATGCATGAGGCGGGTATCATTTTTGGCAACGACAGTTCCTCCGAAGCGGTCATCGAATCAACAGATATTGTCCGCGAAAAAAAAGACACCATGCTCCTGGGTTCCGGCTATATTTTTCAGGCTATGAATTCCACGGTAAGTATGAACCTGTCGGTAATCTTTAAACTACGGGGAATAAATTTCACGGTCAGCGCCGCATGTGCCAGTGGTTCCCATGCCATAGGCATGGGATATATTTTCATCAGGCATGGCATGCAGGATATGGTCGTCTGCGGGGGAGCACAGGAAGTTAACCCTTATGCCATGGGGAGTTTCGATGCGCTGAGCGCCTTTTCCGTCCGGGAATCAGACCCTGCCCGTGCTTCACGCCCTTTCGATAAAAACCGCGACGGCCTTATACCCAGTGGCGGCGCCGCTACTGTCATCCTGGAAAGCTATGACTCGGCGACAAAACGCGGAGCACCAATCCTCGGAGAAATTGTGGGTTATGGTTTTTCCTCCAACGGCGATCATATTTCACAATCGAATATTGACGGATTAATACGTGCCATACATATGTCGCTCAAAGATGCCGGCATGAAACCCGCTGATATTGATTATATTAACGCCCATGCTACGTCGACCATCCACGGCGATAATTCCGAAGCCATTGCCCTGGCAGAAGTGTTCGGCAGCAACATGCCTCCGGTAAGCTCCACCAAATCAATGACAGGCCACGAATGCTGGATGGCCGGCGCCAGCGAAATAGTATACTCTACACTGATGATGCAAAATTCGTTCATAGCGCCAAACATAAATTTTGAAGAACCGGATGAATATTCCGTAAAACTTAATATCGTCAAAAATACGGTGAAAAAAGATTTTAATGTATTTTTGTCGAACTCTTTTGGTTTTGGAGGTACCAATTCAGCCATAATTGTAAAAAAAATACCGTAAACTCTTATGAATAAAGAAGAAATAGTCAATAAAATCAATACCTTTTTAGTAGAAGAATTCGAACTTGAACCCGATCAGTTGAAGCCCGAAGCCCTGCTCAAAACCGATCTGGGTATTGACAGCCTTGATTTTGTTGATATTATTGTAATCATTGAAAAAAACTTCGGCTTCAAAGTCAGAGGCGAAGAAATGGCCAATGTAAAAACACTGCAGGATTTCTACGATTACGTGATTACCCGGGTTAATACCAACACCTGAAAAATGCTGATGAAATTATGACGCAGTGGGAAGGAAAAACACGCGGAGGTGTCGCCGGTTATAAATTTTTTGTTTTCATCATTAAAAATCTTGGGGTACCGTTTGCATATTTTTTTCTGAAAATCATTGCGTTGTATTTTTTAGTTTCAGCCTCCAAAGCATATAAAGCCATCTTTTTTTATTTTAACAGTATTCATAAGTACAGCAAAATCAGGTCTTTTGTGAATTCATATCTTAATTTCTGCCTGTTGGGTAAAGTTCTGGTGGATAAAATTGCTCTTCTTTCCGGTGCGTCAAACAGGTACACCTTTAATTTTGAGGGAGAAGAACATCTGAGAAAACTGGCAGAAACACATACAGGAGGCGTGCTGGTAAACGCTCATGTTGGCAACTGGGAAATTGCAGGTCAGCTGCTCGAACGCCTCGACACTACAATAAACATCCTGATGTTTGATGCCGAACATGAAAGAATAAAAAAGTATTTGTCAAATGTCCTTGAAAACAAGAACGTTAAATTTATCATCATCAAAAATGGCATTTCGCACCTCGAACAGATACGTGATGCCCTGCTTAATAAAGAAATAATAGCTATGAGCGGCGACCGTTACCTGCCGGGAAACAAAACGATATCGTGTAATTTTATCGGGCGTGAGGCAGAATTTCCTGTCAGCCCTTTTTATATGGCCGGAAAATATAATGTCCCTGTGGTCTATGTTTTTGCTATCAAAGAAACCTCTACACATTACCATTTTTTTGCTTCCCCCCCCCGTCTTGTGGAAAACTTTAACAATTTAAAATTCAGGGATATAACGTTAAAAAATATGGTAAACGAATATGTGGCCGAACTTGAAAAAATTGTACTGAAATACCCTCTTCAATGGTTTAACTATTACAACTTCTGGAAAACTACAACATGACCCAAGAAAAAAACGGTATATTAATAGCTTCGCTCAACACACTTTCAACCCCTTACCCGGTTTATCCTTTAGGCATTTCCTATCTCCACACTTTTATCGAACAAAAATTGCCTGAATATGATGTGGAACTTTTCGATTTCAATCTGGCAAAACAGGATGAATTCGTCCAAAAATTAGAACAATTTTCGCCCAAATATATTGCTCTTTCCATACGTAATATCGATGGAGTTAATTCTTACGATCCGACCAATTTTATCAGTGGTTATCAAGCCATAATCGATCTGCTTCGTAAAAGCTATCATTATGAATACAAACTACTTATGGGCGGTGCAGGATTCTCGATTTTTCCGGAAACGTTATTTGAACTCTTAAAACCTGATTATGGCATTGTTGGCGAAGGTGAAGAAAGTATCGTTGAACTGATACAAAAGTTAGACAAAAGACTGCCGGTCAACGGTATAGGCGGACTTGTATATAAAGAAAACAACAGTGTCATTGTCAATCCCAAAAAACAGCACACTACGGATCTTTGCCTTGACTTTGATGAATCACTGATAGATTTTTACTGGCGCAACAGCGGTATGCTCAACGTGCAGACCAAACGCGGATGCCCTTTTAACTGTATATATTGCACCTATCCGGTCATCGAAGGACGCATCGTCAGAACGCTAAGCACCGATCATATCATCGAAACCATCACGAAACTGTATCGTGACAGAGGTATTAATTATATTTTCTTCACCGATTCGGTATTCAATATGAAAAACGAATACAATATCGAACTGGCCGAAAAAATCATACGATCCGGCTTAAAAATCCGTTGGGGAGCCTATTTTTTCCCTAAAGGCATTACCGAAGATACGCTGAAACTGTTCAAAACTTCCGGCCTTACCCATATTGAATTTGGTACAGAATCTATCTGCGATCAGACCCTGGAAAGCTATGGCAAACATTTTACCGTTGAAGATATCATTCAGCAATCCGAACTCTGCAACAAAGTGGATGTTCCTTTTGCTCATTTTCTGATACTGGCCGGGTATGGCGAAACAGATGACACACTTGCCGAAACATTTGAAAACAGCAAAAAAATCAAAAAAACAGTGTTTTTCCCATTCGTTGGCATGAGGATATATCCCGGGACAAAACTTTTTGATATAGCTGTGGATGAGCATATTATTGACAGAAACGACCTGCTGCTTGAACCCAAATACTATATTTCAAAAAAAGTGACTGCCGGCACCTTAAAAGAACGCGCCAACGACACCGGCAGACGATGGGTTTTCCCTGATGAAGAAATTACCGATATACCCAACAGGTTACGCAAACTTAGAAATAAAAAAGGTCCGTTATGGGAGTACTTAATAAAATAAAAAATGATAGCACAAGGTGATGATATTCTGAAACTTATCCCTCAAAGACCACCTATTGTCATGGTAGATAAACTTATTTCGGCCGCTGACAAAATAACGGTGAGCGGTTTTCATATTCAACAAGATAATATTTTTGTTGAAAACGGTTATCTGCAGGAGCCCGGGATCATTGAAAACATTGCACAGTCGGCAGCGCTTGGCGTAGGATATGTCTGCCAATCGAAAAACGAAAAGATCCCGGTCGGTTTTATTGGTGCCATCAGCAACCTGAGGATTTTCTCTCTGCCAGAGGTTAATTCTGAACTGTACACTGAAATCAAGGTAGAATATGAAATTGCAGGAGCCACGCTGATCAGCAGCAGGGTTATATGCAACGGGCTTTTACTGGCCATGGCAGAAATGAAGATATTTCTTAAAGAAGCAAACGAAACCGTAAATTTTAAAAGATAAAATTATGGCAGAAGACAACAAGGACAAAACCAACAAAAGCCGCATAGTGGACGCCGAAAACATTGATGTTGATTATAATTTCAGGATCACACATTATAAAATGGATGAAAACGGTAATTATACTCATCAGCTGGCCTCAGAATGGGGTGGCCGTATGCCTGTGGTAAACCAGAGCTGGGAAATTTTTAAAGAAAGGACGAGTATAGCCAAAAAAAAAGTTATAGCAGGAGAATTAAGCCCTATTGGCTATTATATGGAAAAATGCATTTCGGATATAAATACTCTTGCTCTATATACAGGTATTGCCAAATGGAGGGTAAAAAGACACATGAAAGTAAAGGTTTTTAAGAAGCTCAAAGATAAAACCCTGAAACATTATGCTGATTTTTTTGGAATATCCATTGCCGAATTAAAAGATGTTGAACATTTAAAACAATAAACACAGGAGCCCCCTATGAAGTTAAATTTTGACCATATGCAGCTTTCTGCCCATTGTGAAAGCGGCGCTACTGCAAACATGCTGGGATATTATAAAATTAAAATTACTGAACCGATGGTTTTTGGCATAGGTGCCGGTTATTATTTCGGGCATCTTCCGTTCATGAAAATGAATTTTTCCCCGGCTACAACCTTTAGGGCTTTACCTGGCCGTGTGTTCAGCAAAACCTGTAAAAACCTTGGCATTTCATACGTACGTAATACCTACCGCAACCCTAAACAGGCTATGGACGAACTCGACCGCGTACTCGATCAGGGCATACCTGTAGGCATACAAGTGGGAGTCTTTCATCTGCCATTTTTTCCGCCCGAATATCGCATGCATTACAACATGCATAATATGGTAGTTTATGGAAAAGAAAATCACGCCTATTGGATTGCCGACAGTGTCATAGAAGGAGAAAACATAATCTCTTATGAAGACCTCATGAGGGTGCGTTATGCAAAAGGTGCTTTTGCCCCTGAAGGAAAAATGTATTATATGACAAAAATCCCCGAAACTGTTGATTTTAAAGTGCCGGCTGTAAAAGGAATAAAAAAAACCTGTCACGAAATGCTTGATGTGCCCTTCTGGATGATCGGCATCAAGGGTATAAGGTTTTTTGCCAGACAACTGCGAAAATGGCCACAAAAAAAAGGGAACAAAATTGCTTCCCAGTACCTTATGCAATCTATCCTCAACCTGGAGGAAATTGGAACAGGAGGAGCAGGATACCGGTTTATCTATGGAGCCTTTTTAAATGAAGCCGCTGACCTGCTTCAACATGAAGAACTGAAAGAGCTTTCCATCGAAATGGGAAAAGCGGGCGACCGCTGGCGTAATTTTTCGTACCTCGGCGCCCGCAACTGCAAAAACAGATATGAGCCCGAATTCTCTTATGACCAGCTTGCAGACATCATTTCAGACTGTGCCGACCGTGAGGAAAAAATCTTCCGCAAGCTCAAAAAAATTAAATTTTAATCCTCACTTCCCTCCAATTATTTACTTTTGTTCCCTCATACAACTTTCCTCACCTTAAATAATGAGCGAAAACGCTATAATAGAGATAGTTAATCTTTCAAAGACCTACAGAGGTTCCGACAGGCCGGCAGTAGATCATGTTTCGCTTACGATACGGCAAAATGAAATTTTCGGACTGCTCGGCCCGAATGGTGCAGGCAAAACCACCACCATATCTATTTTATGCGGCCTTTTTGCCCCCTCAGCAGGCGAGGTATATATCGATGGCTTATCGGTAAAAAGCGACAAAGAAAAAATTAAAAACATAATCGGCATTGTCCCTCAGGATATTGCACTGTATCCAAGTCTAACCGCATACGAAAACCTTCGTTTTATCGGCAGGATGTACGGGCTGAAGGGAGCAGTGCTGAAACAGCGCATCGGTATGTATGTCGAACTACTGGGATTACAGGACAGTCTGAGAAAAAAAATCAATACCTTCTCCGGAGGAATGAAAAGAAGAATAAACCTGGTAGCCGGCCTGTTGCATAACCCCAGGATAGTGATTCTCGATGAACCCACCGTAGGCGTCGACGTGCAGTCAAGGAACCTGATGGTGCAATACCTCGGTGAACTGAATAAAACCGGGACAACTATTATTTATACATCACATTATCTTCAGGAAGCCGAATGTCTGTGTTCAAGGGTGGCTTTTATGGATAACGGAAAGATCATAATCAAAGGTTCCCCGAAGGAGCTTATCAGTCAAACGCCCGGCTGCCAGACACTGGAGGAAGTTTTTCTGAAACTGACCGGAATAGATTTGAGGGATTAATTGACCTGATATGAACAAGTTTTTTGCATCATTTGTTAAAGAAGTGCTACTGCTTATCCGCGACAGAGCCGGTATGATTTCGCTTTTTATTATGCCCATTATACTGGTGTTTGTAATGACGGTTATTGAAGACAGCGCCCTCAACGCCACTGCCGACAAGCAAATATCCATGCTGTTCTCCAACCCTCAAAACGACAGCCTGGGAATAGCCATAAAAAATGGTCTTGAAGACACTAAAGCTTTTACCATCCTCGAATCGGTCGACGGCAAAGCCCTTGACAAACAATCGCTTGAACACTATGTTTCCGCTGGAAAGTATCCAGTCGGAATTTATATCCCCGAAGGCGCCACCGACACCCTCCGTAGCAACGCCCGCAAAGTGGTCATGAAAACTTTTGCCGAAATCGGACTCACCTCCGGCGAAACAAAAACCTACGACTTCGACTCTGTGGTTATCAATATTTTTTATGACCCTGCCGTCAGAAACTCACTGAAAGCTTTGGTAGATGGCGCCATTGGTCAACATTCAGCCAATATCGTCGGGAAAATGATTTCCGAAATGTACTCCGAGATACTCTCAGACTTCCTGCCTGGCGAAAAAAAACTGAATGTCAATTATCCCACCATGATTACAGTGAATAAACAATACGCCTCCGAGCCCGACAACACCATTATTCCTAACTCCACACAACACAACGTACCTTCCTGGACACTGTTCGCCATGTTTTTCATCGTAATACCATTGGCTTCCAGTATTATACAGGAAAAAGACGGCGGCACTTATATGCGCCTGGTAACCATGCCTAAAACCTATGTTACGACATTTATCGGAAAAATGGTCGTTTATTTTATCGTATGCCTTCTGCAGGTAATCATATTATTCAGCATGGGTGTTTATCTTATTCCTTTGGCTGGCATCCCGGGACTTCAGCTTGGCACCCACTTCGACGCCCTGGTCATTGCGGTGCTGGCTTCGGCCTTTGCTGCCGTGGCCTTTGGGGTGATGATGGGCTCGTTTTGCACAAGTTACCAGCAGGCAGCTTCTGTTGGCGTTATCCTCATCATAATACTGGCTTCATTCGGCGGACTGTGGATGCCGGTTTACCTGATGCCCAAAAACATGCAGGGTTTGCTCGGATACTCTCCCATGAACTGGGCATTGACCAACTTCTATGACCTTTTCCTGCGAAATGCCGGAATCAAAGACATTTTGCCCAATGTTTTCAAATTATTCCTCTTTGGCACTGGATGCTTTATAGTAGGTTTCGGATATAAAGCCTTAAAAAAAGTAAAATAATGACCCTTAAGGAGTTAACAAAAATAAACGTCCGTTTCCATGAAGTAGATTCTTTGCGTATTGTATGGCACGGCCATTATCTGAAATACTTCGAGGACGGACGTGAAGCCTTTGGACGAAAATATGGTATCGGATATATGGATGTGTTCGGCTTTGGAATGATGACGCCTTTGGTCAAAGTGTCCTGCGATTACAAGAAACCCGTTAAATATGATGATAAAATCATACTTGAAACAAGATTTGTTGATACTAAAGCGGCCAAGATCATATTTAAATTTACCTTGTTTAACGAAGATACCAGGGAAGTGCATGCTGCCGGCGAGAGTACGCAGGTCTTTCTGAACCAGGCCGGCGAGCTGATGTTGACGCCCCCTGATTTTTTTATTGAATGGAAAAAGACCTGGGGACTGATTGGCTGAAAATGAGCACACATAAAAATTTTTAATACTTTTGCTCCCTAATTTCTGTAAGATGCACGATGTTTATGTAAGTGGCGAAAATGTAATCACTTCACTGGGGTTCACTATTGAAGAGAACATAGAGAATATAAGAAATGATGTCACTGGTGTCCGGCTGCGCGGGGATAAAAAACTGTTTCCTGAAGATTTTTTTGCATCCATAATTGATAGCCAGCAACTTGATCGTGAATTTCACTCACCGGAACATAAGCCTGATTTTACCCGATTCGAAAAAATAATGATATGCTCTGCAGAAAAAGCCCTTGCAGAAAACACTCACATTGACGCATCATCCGAAAAAACCATTTTTGTCATATCATCCACCAAAGGCAATATTGATCTGCTCGAAGAAGATAAAAAAATCCTTTTTGAACCGGATAGAGTTTACCTCTGGAAATCTGCAGAAATCATTGCGGAGTATTTCGGGAATAAAAACAAGCCCGTGGTCATATCAAACGCCTGTGTATCAGGTGTTTTAGCTATTTCTACGGCAAGCGAAATGCTAAGATCCGGATGGTATAACCATGCTGTGGTTATAGGCGGCGATATAGTTACTGAGTTTGTTGTTTCCGGCTTTCAGTCGTTTAAATCACTGAGCTTCGGGCCATGCAAACCCTTTGACCTGAACCGCGACGGACTCAACCTTGGCGAAGGAGCAGGCACCATCCTCATGACTACCCGTAAGGAAGCTCTTCCAAAAGGTGCAATCATAAAAGTTTTGGGAGGCGCCTGCAATAATGATGCAAACCATATCTCCGGTCCCTCACGCACCGGCGAAGGCTTAATGCTTGCCGTGACACGTGCTATGAAGAATTCCGGCCTCACCGCAGAACAGATTGATTTTATTTCGGCTCACGGAACGGCAACACCCTATAACGATGAAATGGAATCCAAAGCATTCAGCGCTGCCGGACTGTGCCATGTTCCACTCAACAGCCTGAAAGGTTATTTCGGCCATACACTTGGCGCCGCAGGCATCATAGAATCAGCCATAGCCATACAGGGAATGAAACAAAATATACTATTCAAAACCATGGGATACAGTGAGTTGGGTGTAACTGAAAAAATATCGGTCGTAGACAGGCTGACCGAGAAAACACAAAAATACATTGTAAAAACTGCCTCAGGTTTCGGAGGATGCAACGCTGCCGTAATACTTGAGAAACTATGACCCGTATGCTGATCACAAAAACTGCTCATATTGTTGATAACCAGGTTCTCGTTAACGGAAATATCCTGTATCATAACGAGGAGGCTATTGATTATAAGGATTTTATCAAATCGACCTTCAGGCAACTCTGCCCGGCTTACCCGAAATTCTTTAAAATGGACAACCTCTGCAAACTGGCATTCCTGGCTTCGGAAGTATTGCTGAAGGACGAACATCTTACTGAGAAATATCCTAAAGAAGAAATCGGACTGATCATCATGAATGCTTCATCAAGTATTGATGTGGATAAAGATCATCAGCAGACAATAAACAGCCGGGAAAACTATTTCCCCAGCCCTTCCTTTTTTGTATATACCCTGCCCAATGTCATGCTGGGAGAGATATGTATCAAAAATCATTTTTTCGGAGAAAATGCTGTTTATATTTCGGAGCATTTCGATGCAGATACCTTGTTCCGGCAGGTGAACTTATTCTTTAACATCAACAGGATGAGCGCATGTATTACGGGATGGATTGAAAACAACGGGACGAATTACGAAGCATTTCTGATGCTGGTAGAAGTTGACCTGAAAGTTGGAGATTTAAAAGAAATATGTAATTTTGCCGTCCCGGAAATTTACAAATTATTTAATCGTCAATAAAAGACCTACATATGGAAGAACAAGAATTGATTGAAAAACTCAGAAAAGAGATCATTCAACAGCTTAACCTCGAAGAACTGAAACCCGAAGATATCGATCCTGATGCTGCTCTGTTTGGCGAAGGCTTAGGTCTGGATTCTATCGATGCGCTGGAAATCATTGTATTACTCGAAAAAAATTACGGAATAAAGATCGAAGATCCTAAGGAAGGAAAAAAAATATTTTCTTCCATCCGGACACTGGCAAAATACATCATGGATCACCAAAAGGCTCAGTAATACATGGGCAAGAGGATCTTTGTAACCGGAATGGGTATCATTTCCGCTTTGGGAAAAAACCTTCCGGAAACTTTTGATGCTCTTTCGCATCTCCGTTCAGGCATTGGCCCTATACGGCTGCTCGACACCATCCACAAGGATAAGATACCGGTTGCTGAAGTCCCTTTTACCAATGAGGAACTCGCTGTTTTATCCGGCCTGAAAAATACGGATAACCTCACACGTTCAACGCTATTAGCCATAAAAGCTGTTAAGGAAGCTGCTGATTCCGCCCGGATAAGTGATTTCAGCGGCACAGGATTTATTTCTGCCAATACCGTTGGTGGAATGGATAAAAGTGAACAGTTTTATTACGATTATTTAAAACTTAAAAAGCCCAATCCCTATTGCGAGACACACGACTGCGCCGACAGTACCGAGAAAGTCGCCGATTATTTTGGGATCAGTGAATTTATCTCGACGGTGAGCACGGCCTGTTCTTCGGCATCCAATGCCGTTCTCATGGGCGCCAGGCTGATACAGAGCGGAATGCTCAGAAGGGTAATAGCCGGCGGCACGGAATGTCTGACAAAATTTCATCTTAATGGCTTTACTTCGCTGAAAATTTTAGATAGCGAACCTTGTAAACCTTTTGATAAGAACCGGGCCGGTATCAACCTGGGAGAAGGTGCGGCATACATTGTCATGGAATCGGAGGAAATTGCAGATGACGGCGGCAGGGAATTTTTCTTTGAATTAAGCGGCTGGGGCAACGCCTGTGAAGCCTTTCACCAGACAGCATCTTCGCCCGAAGGCGACGGCGCTTACCTTGCCATGAAAAAGACATTGGAAATGAGTGGATTAAAAGACTCCGACATTGATTATATCAATGCCCACGGCACCGGCACCGACAATAATGACCTTTCCGAAGGACGCGCCATAGAACGGCTCTTTGCACCACACATTCCTCTGGTAAGCTCAACGAAACCCTTTACCGGGCATACCACCAGCGCCGCCGGCACCGTTGAAGCTATTATCACGATGCTGGGAATGAAATACAATATGGTCTTTCCGAACCTGAACTTTAAAGAACAAATGCCGGAATTGAATTTCAAACCTGTGTGCCAGATCATTACGGATATAAAAATTCAACATGCCTTATCTAATTCTTTTGGCTTCGGAGGCAACAATACATCGCTGATTTTTTCAAAGATTTAAGAGGATGGGATTAAGTTGGGAGTTGGGAGTCGGGAGGTCCCGATAACTATCGGGAGGGAGTTGGGAGTCGGGAGTCGGGAGCTGGGAGCTGGGAGTCGGGAGTCGGGAGTCGGGAGTCGGGAGTCGGGAGTCGGGAGTCGGGAGTCGGGAGT
>DAOORA010000064.1:0-26346 GCA_035389045.1 Bacteroidales bacterium
CCACATAGTACAAAGCAGCGGTGTCTGCCGTCCATGAAAGAGTTGCACCTGTAGTGGTGATATTGCTGGTTGTCAAACCTGTCGGGGGATAGCATGGCGTAACACAAGCCAGTGTTGAGAATGTGATACTCGGCGAGTAAGCGCTTAAAGTATTCGAGCTGCAGTGAGAAGCAACCTGCCATTCATATTGCGTACCGCAGGTCAGATTGGATAAAGAAATTGAAGTGTTTTGTGTTGTAACACTGATCCAGGCTGAAACCGGATTGGTCACTGGCCGGTATTGAACCACATATACATATGCACCGGTGGCAGCCGTCCAGGAAAGGGTAGCGCCGGTGGTGGTGATATTGGTGGTTGTTAAACCCGTTGGAGGGTTACAGGGAACCACACAAGCCAGCGTTGAGAATGTGATACTCGGCGAGTAAGCACTTAGAGTGCCATAACAATAAGATGCTACCTGCCATTCGTATTGAGTGCCGCATGCGAGGTTTGTCAGTGTAACATAAGGTGTCTGTGCAGTAACATTGGTCCATGCTGAAACCGGATTGGTTACCGGACGGTACTGCACCATATATGCGTACACTCCGGAGTTTGCCGTCCATGAAAGGGTAGCGCCTGTGGCCGTGATATTGGTGGTTGCCAGGCCTGTAGGGGGAACACAATTATTTTGCGAAACTGCAGGTAAAGCAAATGTCAATACCAGGCAAATGAACAAAAATGAAAATAGTTTTGTTTTCATGGCTTAAAAATTAATTTATAAATAAATGGCATATTCAATATTACTGTAACGTACTATTAACAGACAAACTTGGTAAATTTGGAATATTTTGTTAAAATTAAGAAAAAAAATTTAATTCGGAAATAAACACATTAAAGTGCAGATTTTCAATTGCTATTCGTTTCCGAAGGGTGTCTGTCCGAATGGGACAGCCAGGAGGGTGCTGAAAATCAAATAGTTCCTTTCCGGGTTGATACAAACAATTTGTTTTTGCATGAAGTAGAATTTTAACTGATTCATTTATCAAATTAAGTTTCATCATGGATTTTCACTCTCAGGAGCCTCATTTTGGGAAAAAGCCAAAAAGAACTTTGGATTTTCATAGAGTGCCATGGTGAGGTTTTTTTGAATTGACCATGTTGAAAAAACATCAAACCCAGACAGGTACTAAAGTCATCTTGTATTAAATTCATATAAATATATGCGTTTATAATAAACTATACAGCTGCCATCTGAGTAAAAAATATAATGTAATAAAAAATTTGGTTATATTTGTATATAGAAATTACCGAGGTTGTCTCAAAAGATATTTCAGTCAGATTTTTCCTTTGAGATTTCTTTACGTTTACTTCGTGTCCGCCGCGGCAAACTTTGTTGGTCAGTGCATTTATCACCCATAAAGGACATAAAGGTTTACACGAAGGAAGCACAAAATGCTTTTCAGACATCCTCAAAAGAATTCGGGCAACAGGTAAAAAAAAGTTAACAACAAGTTATTCTTATGGAGCACCGTTTTAATAGACAGAACAATAGCTTCTAAAAATAAAAAAAACGAAGTATATGAAAAGAACGATAATTAATATGGGTGTTTTGTTTATTTTTCTATTTATATCAGCAATAAATATTCAAAATTTATATGCGCAGGAAAATTGTGCAAACGGAACGGATGACGATGGTGATGGATTAGTTGATTGTTTGGACCCGGATTGCACAGGCAGCCCTCCATCTTCCTTTTATTTCAATACCGGTAACAATGGCTGGGGCGGTGTTCTTGCCGGAGGCGCCCAGGATCTTTCCTGGACCTATTCCAGTTCATATGCAGGGCCTTACACTCCTGCAATTGTTATGAGTGTACTTCCGGGTAACTATTATTCAAGTCCCTGGCCCAATTCCGCCTGGATATCCTATTCAACAAACGGTTATCATACGGGCAGCCCGCAGGATTTTTATTTCAGGATCACTTTTTTACTGCCTTGTGTTGATCTCTGTGGATCTAGTTATTCAACTACCGGTGTTTTTTGCCTTAATCTGGACTATTTTTCAGATAATTCTATTGGAGAAATCTGGGTTAATGGTGTTCCGCAAAGTTCCATAATCGGAACGATTCCTGTTGCAAATCCTTATTATAATTATGGTTTTATGGCATCCGGAATGCTCACCGCTTCGCTTTGTCAAAACTGGCATCCCGGGCTGAACGAGATCATCGTCAAGGTTTGTTCCGGCCCTCCTTACGTGGGACTGTTGGTGCAAAGCAGCATCAATTTTCCCCCATCACCTACCGCCGATATCAGTGGTGACACATCGGTCTGCCAGGGCGCCCCGCCTCCCGTTATCACCTTTACCGGTAACGGAACCCCTCCGTTTACATTTAATTATAATATCAATGGCGGGGCAACCCAGACTGTGAACGCCACAACCGGAAATACAGCGACTGTTACGGTGCCGACCAACACCCCCGGCGTATATACCTACACGCTGACCAGTGTGCAGGATTCCAACTCGGCCTGTGCTGTTTCAGTAAATGATGCCGCAACGATCACTGTTATTCAAAATCCTTATGTTTTTATCACACCGGATTCTGCGAATATTTGCCCGCCCGATACCATTTCCCTGACTGCACATGCAAGCACTTCAGCGCAACATTATCATTGGTCAACCCTGGATACTACGCAAACTGCTGTTGTCAGTCCTATTACCTCAACCAACTATACGGTAACCCTAACTGATGTTAACGGATGCAGTGGTTCTGCCAGCGCCGTTGTTTTGATTAGCCCAGATGCAACACCGGTATTTACTGCCTTGGGCCCGTATTGTGCTGGCGACACACCGGGCTTACTGCCCGATATTTCGGTCAACGGAATTACAGGAACATGGAATCCCGCTTCCATCGGCACAGGTTCTGCAGGGACCGCTGCCTATTCCTTTACACCGTCATCAGGACAATGTGCGGTGGGTGCAACGATGCAGGTAACCGTTAATGCCCTTGTTACGCCTGCATTTACTATACCGGGGCCTTACTGTGCCGGAGATATTCCTGTAACACTGTCGGCCACATCGGTTAACGGCATCACAGGAACATGGAATCCGCCGCTCATCAGCACGGCTTCCGCAGGAACCTTTATATATATCTTTACACCTGATACCGGACAGTGTGCCTCCTCCATAATATATGATACGGTGACAGTAAATGGTTGCGAAGTTACCATTCCAAATATTTTCACACCGAATAACGATGGTGCCAATGATGAATTTGTCATCGAGGGAATAGAAGATTTTCCCGGATCAAAGCTTGAGATATTCAACCGTTGGGGGCGAAAGATCTATGAAAGTACAGGTTATAAAAACGACTGGGACGGAAAAAATTATGCAGATGGGGTTTACTATTATGTATTAACCCTTGATAATGGTAAAGAGTTCCAGGGAACAATTACGCTGATGCGTTGATTTAATGATAAGTATGTGGCTTTTTAATATTCATGGAAAATCTAATTTTTTTAGTTTTGGGAATGTTGCAAATAGTAAGCATAGTTAATTAAATATTTATAAGCATGTGCAGTGGGAAGGTTTTCACTCAAAGAAAAAAACATAAAAAAACACTATATATAATCATTTTTGTAGTAGTAACTTTATTTGTTTTATATAAAATTTGCAAAGACAATTTACCTTCAGATAACATTGAAAGCTCTGCTCAAGAGGATAGCATTAAAAAAAACCAGGTCAATATTTATTATGATAGTGCATTATATTATAGTAAAGCAGATAGATATGATAAGGCATTAAACTGTTTTGACATTATAATTTGGTTAAATCCGACAGATGATGCATTCTTTCGTAGGGCAAATATAAAGTCGAATATGCAAAATTATAGTGGAGCAATTGAAGATTATTCTCGAGCGATTGAATTAGTAAATAAAAAATCCTTTTTAAAAGAATTTGATATGGCTAAATATTATGATTGCAGAGGTAAAGCAAAATTCATGCTTAAAAAATACCTCGAAGCTAAAGAGGATTTCGATAAAGCTATTGAATGTCTGCCAGATGAAGAACTTGGTTTTTTTGGGGTTGAATATCTGTTAGATAAAGGAAAAGCAGAGTATATGCTGGGACTTTATTCAAACGCTATAAATGTTTTTACTATGGTAATTGCATTAAAACCAGAATATGGCATTTCCTATTATTGGCGTGGGCGTGTTGAATATGAACTAAAAAATTATTCTTATGCTATACTTGATTTTAACAAAGCTGTTGAAATAGATTCAATAAATGCAGAAACTATATATGCAAGGGCAATGGCAAAAATTAAAACTTATGATCATTCTGGTGCGTGTAAAGATTTGCAATTAGCCTTTAAATTAGGACATAGTGAGGCTGGGAATGTCTTAAATCAATATTGCAAGTAATCCCCTCGTTTGTCTGAAGTAAATAGACCATGTTAAGCAAACTCCTCTTAAGTCCGGAATAAGTACTTTTCCTTAGGTGTCATATTTTTTTTTGAGCGCAAGTTGCGTATCTTTGCTCAGATGGGCAAGATGCAGTTTGCCGGAGGCTTACGTATAAAGAACTGTATGATTAGTGTTCGTTTGAATATAAACGTAATAATATTGAATTTTCATAAAAAAAAAGAATTACTCACATTTTAATCAAGCCCGGTTTCAAATACAGCCTCATATCTTCCAGCACCTCAAAAAAAGATTTGACCGAAATTCGGGGGTAACCCTGACAAAAAATTGCTTTTTAGCAATTTTTTGTCAATTACGCGATAGAAATTTCCTATTGCGTAATCCGGGTTTAAGAGGCTTATGACGGCAGCGTAAAGGTCGGGATTCAAGGTACGAATGTATTATTGATCTGACTCCAAATTCATTTTGGTTTTAATATCCGGCCTTTCATCCTTCATGTGCTCGTACACCCACTTTTTATTTAATACATATCCTAATAATCCATTGGGTATGGCAATTATAGCAGAGGCCACATAAGCATTGACATGGATCAATGAGAATGCCCAGATAAAAAACATGCCCACACAATACGTGATGAAATATACTAATAAAAACCTGAATATTAATTTGTTGCTCCTGTTATTAAAAACAAGTATGCCATAGGTTTTAAAATTAAACAAAATTCCCAGTGTAGTCGAAATAGCACCCGCTATGGTATAATGCAGCCCGATCCACAAAAAGAAAGCCAGAATGCCGTAGCCGAATATTGTATTCAACCCGGCAACCAGGAAAAACCTTATGATTTTAACACTTACAATGTTTTTAATAATTCTTTTTGTTTTTTCCATCTGTCGTTATTACCATCGCCGTGAATAAACCGGGAAACTTATTGTAATAGACTCCTGAGAATCAGCAGGAATCCGAAACAAAACGCACAGCACGATCACCGATATAGATTTTTATTCAAAATTGATCCGCTCTTTTTCGATGACCAACGGACGTTTCTTTACCTGTGTATAGATTGCACCGATATATTCGCCTATGATGCCGATAAAAAAAAGCTGCACTGAGGAAAAGAAAAACAAACCGATCACCAGGGGTGCCGTCCCGAGCTTAAATTCATTCCAGTAAATAAGTTTGTAGATCAAATAACCGATGGCAACCAACAGACTGAAGATGGCAACGGTAAAACCGATGAAACTGGCCAGCCGCAGCGGCAGCTTTGAATGATTTACAAAGCCGAGCATACCGATATCATAAAGCGTATAGAAATTATTTTTGGTTTTTCCATGCAGTCGTTTCGGCTGGACATATTCTAACGAAGAGGTCTGAAATCCCACTTCGGATATCAGCCCTCTGAAATAAGGATAAGGATCATCAATCCGGCGTATCACTTCGATAAATGAGCGGTCGTAAAGCCCGAAGCCCGTGAAATTCTTTATTTGTTCTCCTTCTGAAAATTTTTCAAGCATATTATAATACACTTTCCGCATCAGGAACATGACCGGGTTTTCCCTGGACTTTTTCTTTACGGCAGTGACGATTTTATACCCCTTCTCCCATTTTTCCACAAAGGCAGGGATAACCTCCGGAGGGTCCTGCAGGTCGGCAGCCATAACGATCACACAGTCGCCGGTAACCTGGAGCAAACCATAGTAAGGCGAACGGATATGTCCGAAATTACGGACATTGACAATGATCCTGACATGTTTGTCCCGGGCAGCAATCCCTTTAAGTATCTCAACGGTTTTATCCTGAGAGTTGTTGTCGATGAAAACATGCTCGTAATCGTATCCCGGTAATCCGTCGAAAACCTTTTTTACCTCGTTGCACAGGATCTCAACATTTTCTTCTTCGTTGAAACAGGGCGTCAGTACAGAAATCTTTTTGTTCATATGGCAATCACTTGTTTTTCTTGAGTTTTATGTTCTTATCAATCAGGTCTTCTTCCGTAAATACCTCATTACAGGGTACAGGCAACTTTTTTCCATAAATTTTTTTGACCACATACTTGTCGATAAAATGCCTGTCCTCTGCAATAACGCAGGTATCTGAAAAGTTGCCGAAATATTTGATGTTCATTCCCCTTTGAATAATATCCTTTAGCGGTTCCTCAAACAAATTCCCGATAGAGGTATGAATATAGGGGCATGGCAGCACATCGCCGTATTGGGTGATGGAGATCATTCTTTTTACGGCAATACATCCTAAATTCAATCCATAGGACGGAGTGAGGTGTGTAAAAACGTTATATTTTTTTTCGAGTTCCCTCATATAATCCATATCATCGCGTGTAACCAGCGAATCGAAATTGCCTTCCCATGCGCCCACGGGTTTGGCGTAGGTAACAAACACCCCTACATTTTTGTTGTTCAAAAACTCCAAAAACTCAATAAACTCCTGCGACCTGACTCTTTGTTTGGTAACAACGGTCTGAACGATCAGGCTCAACCCAGCATGAAAGGCTGCGTCGATGGCTTTCAACGCCCGGCTGTGCGACCCCCTGGCATTTCTGAAATCATCATGCTCTCCGGCTGATAAACTATCCAGGCTGAGCTGTATTTTGTCAACCCCGATCTTTTTTAAATGCAAGGCTTTTTTTTCGTCGAGAAACCATCCGTTGGTATCTGAAGTGATATAAAATTTCTGAGGATCAACAGCAGCGACCAGTTCGTCAAAATCTTTAAACACCAGTGGCTCCCCTCCGGTGATCACCAGGTGTGCCAGGCCCAGTTCGTCGGCCTGCCGCGACAAATCTTTCACATCGTCTATGGTAAACTTCCTGCCGCCTTTTTTTCCCTGAAAACCTTTGATGGAACAATGCTGACATACAAAATTACATGTATAATTGTACTGAAACTGAAGTATGGCAATGCTTTCGCCTCTTTTCACCTTATCGTCGTACTTCATAATTTTTTCATAGACGTAAGGCTTATTGAATTTTAGCTGATTTCTTTTTTCTTTTTCGCCGGCTTTCAGCGGATCATTTGTCAGTGACATATATGTATGTTTAGTTAATTTTTTCCAGGCCATAATCCCTCAGAATGGCGATGGCTATTTCTTTGCTGTATTTGTTCATCAAAAAACCCGCAATTTCATCCGAATAGGCAGCAGCCATTATAATTACGGCGTCCACCTTGTTTGCACGAAGCATCTCCGGTGCCACAATGGGGATATGCGAAGCGGGTGTATATTTGTTTTGTTTAAAAGGAGCCGAATCCACCACATATTTGATTTTTCCTGATAATCCGGCCAGGGATATCACGGTAAGCGCCTGGTGCCCGGCCCCCCAAATGGCAACATCCTGATGGCGGCCGATAAATTCGAACAGTTCGTCTTTAAGTTTTGATTGGAATCCGGAAAAATCCGACATATCAACGGGGCGTCGTTTTCTGACCACGGCAGAGAGGATATAATCATGCCATACAGCCTTACATTCCAGTACCTGAAACCCATTAACGGCCAATAATGAAGACAGTGTTTCTGCTGTAAAATAAAACAGGTGGTCGCTGATGAATTCTGAGAACAGGTTTTTCCTGAGTATCATGTCGAAATTGGGCACCTCTATCAGCCCGACCGCATCATCGGTCAGGTTATGAGCAATTCCCCTCAGCGCCGTGTTAATATCCGGCATATGCTCAAGGAAACTCAAAATAAAAAAAGCATTAAAGGGTGCGTCTTGTAAAATAAACTTCTCAGCATCAATATAACCCTGCTGAACCTTCAGCCCTGATTCCTTACAGAGATTGACAGAAACCGGTGAATATTCAATCCCGTAGGCCTGCGCAATAAATTTTTTCATCAGCGACAAGTACTCACCGCGCCCGCAACCGATTTCGATAATTTTCTTATTTTCAAGAGAATACCGGTGGGCAAACTGCTCAAACTGGTGTAAACGGAATTGTTTCATTTCCTCCGAAAATGCTGCAGCGCGTATCACTTCCCGGTAATATGGCACCGGGTCGTTGCTGAGCTGGACAATGCCGCAGCCCGAGCACTGGCAGACTTCCAGGTCGATTCCTTTGTCGTTGCCCAGCGATGCAGCATCAGGAAAATTCTGGGCTGATTTAGGCATGTTCTCATACCTGAATAAAGGTGTTTCAAAAAACTCATGATGACAAACACGGCAATGATTAATGCGTTTCACTTTTTTAGCAACTTTTTTAGCAGATTTATGAATTTAATGTAATATTAAAATAATCGAAATGTTTTTTCCAGAAATCATTTTTAGCTACTATTTCTTTTGCTGTTTTCATAAAATGTTCCGCCCGTTCAGGATCATCTAATTTCTCATAACATTTGGAGGTCATGTAATAGGCTAATGCGTGATTATTCTTTGCTCTTATTGCATTTTCAAAACCCTTTAAAGCAGTTTTATAATTACCCAAACGAAAATCACTATTTAAAACAAAATTCAATTCTAAATTAAGCAAATACGCTTTTTCCTGTATATATTCCGATGAAAAATCTTCGGTTTCCACTACGGCAAGCTTGTAATCGGACCGGTTAAAATTTGATTTTAAGTATTTCTTTTTTACACAAATATCGTACATTTCACTTCCAACAAGCGGGTTGGCGCAAAAAATCAAATACCAGTTCGAGTCAATGGTTTTCAGAAAACTTCGGGTGACCTCAATATCTTCTTTTGTTTCCCCCGGAAGCCCAATAAGAATATTGGTGTTTGTGTATATTCCTAAATCCCTGCAATTATTGACAACATCCCGGACAATGTTTAAATTCAAAGGCTTATGCATGATTTCTTTTAAAACTCTTTCATTGCCCGATTCAACTGATAATAAAAGCTGATCGATCCCGGCATCTTTAAGCGTTTTAAGCATTTCCCTGTCCAAAGCATACAGTGCCAGGCCATTTTGAAAAACGACATTTATTTTTAATTCTTTTACAATTTCAATAATTTGATAAACCCTTTTTTTATCAGCCATTAAATGGTCATCCTGAAAAACAAGAACTTTTGCATTATATTTTTCTTTTAGTTTAGTAAAATCTTCTTTAATCCGGTCAATACTAAAATATCTCATCTCCCGGCCATGTACGGTATAGGAAGAGCAAAAACAACATTTAAATGTACAGCCCCTCGATGTCATAACGTGGACATTATGGCTTTTTTGGCTGACGCCGGCATAAGCTGTAATTGCAGGGTTAAGACCATAGCTGTCCATGTCGCACAGATCATAATCATAAAAAGGAATCTCATCCAAATCAGTAATATAGCTGGGTGAAAATTGACAATTATTTTCAATTTTGTTTTTAGTTATCCAGGAAGAATGATTTTCCAACAACTCTTTTTTATGGTCTGCTTTGAGTAATTCTAAAAAAGGCAATTCTCCTTCTCCAAAACAAAGGGCATCGATGTCTGTTGTTTTGTCAAAAATCTGCCTGTACAAATTCGTCGGAATTCCACCTCCTGCCACGATAAGAGACTTTGGAAATATTTTTCTGCAACTTGCAATGACATCAAACATCACCTCATAGGAAGGTGTAAATAAAACAGATATGCCAATTACAGACGGATTGTAATCGATATTTTCTTTTTGATTTAATTTTGAATAGACATAATCATAAAAAGAATTATACTCAAAACAACTTATGGTGTTGAGGTCAATATTAAAATCAATAAGCCTTGTTTCAACTTTGCAGTGTTTTTTAATAAAGGAGCTAATAGATAAGATTCCTATTGGCATATCGCTTAAGACACTGCCAAAATCCCTGCCTTCCCTTTTGATAACTCTGACATTATGGGGCGGATTAATGAAATCTTCAAAGGTTATGTGAGGGGGATCGATAAAAAGAACTTTTTCCATTAACAAATTTAAAAATAATTTCGATACATATCTTGCATCGGGATGAGATTTTCAGGACATTTTTCGTGCCATGCAAGAAAGCCGGCATCGTTAACGCTCAATCCCGTTGAGTTCAATACAAATTGTTCCGACAAAAAACATTTAAATAACAAGGAAATAAAGTGGCCTCTTGTTCTACTTTCTGCTATAATAGTCTGACAAATAGCAACCGGACCGGGTTCAAATTCTACCGGTGTTCCTATTTCGACTTTGGCAACCTCAATAATTCTGTTTTCAATAGTTTCCTTAAACCGGATAATACCGCCGGGGACATGCCAGCCGGTGCCGCAGTATGTGTCGTCTCTCCAGGATAGCAGTGTCCGGTTTCTTTCGTCTTTTATAAGCAGGTCAACATTAATCATCGGGGTAATCCCGCTGACAAACAAAAAAACATCTTCCGGCAAGCCATCACAGGGGTTGGAAATACCGTCATATATCACTTTTAAAGCATCGCTGATTTTCATCATCTTAAAATGGTTGTTCCATAAAACCAATATCCTTATCGATGATATGTTTGTTTAACACATACCATTCGTATAACATTTTTAAACCCACATCAAGGGGTGTAAATTCAAAGCTTTTCATTTCTTTCAGCAACAGCGTATTGTCACCGCTGTATTCTGTTCCAAGTCCATCTTTCTGAAAGGTAACGCTTAATTTTTTCCCGGATAGTTCCACAATTTTTCCGGCAATGGTTTTATAATCAGTCACATTGCCCGAACAGACGTTATAAACTTTTTGCGACGGGGTATGTTCGGCAAACCATTCCACAATTTTCACCAGGTCGCCGGCGAACAAGAAATCCGCAAATTTATTCTGACCGATGCGGACAGGCATGTTCATGACTACCTGACAACAGACATTCGGTATCAACCGGGTTTTCCAGTCATCATCGTGTCCGTATACGCCAAAAAGCCTCAGGTTGTATATGTTGTTGTTCAGCAGGGTAAATTTTGTCATCAGGTATTTTGAAAAGCCGTACTGGTCGGCCGGGACAAAAGTATCAAAGTAATTTTCCTTCATTCCGGGGATCCAGTTTTCGCGCCCGAATTCTGCCCCGCTGCCAAAATAGATCATCTTGCCGAAAAAACCACTGCATCTTGCAACATTGAAAAACATTTTCAGGTTGTTTTCCAGCACCATCATTGGATTTTTCACAGAATGGCGGGGGGCTGCATCGTAAGTGGCTGTGTGTATAACAACATCAAAGCGGTGTTTTTTAATAAAATCCTCAACTTGTGATATGACCAGTAAGTCCAGTTCCTGCCGTGCGGGCGCCAGAACCTCGTATTTGCCCTGAAACTCCCCGGCCAGATTTCGGGCAATAAAACCATTTCCACCGGTGATCAATAGTTTCATCATTTGTCTTCCAGTGGTTTTATGATCATATTCTGCCTGAATTCGTCCCTGTCGAGAAAAGGCCAAAGGTCTTCCAGCGGCCTCGAGATCATCCGTCCGTCTTCCGTTTTATAGCTCATCATCCGCGGCGCTGTAACCTGGTCGGGGTTGATCAGAAGCTCACACAATACCGGCCCGTTGTAATCCAGTATCTGCCGGATGTTTTCTTTTAATTCGGGGTTATTGGCGATCCGGAATGTTCTGATCCCGTGTGCGTCGGCCACCCTGCAGAAATCCGGCAGTGTAAGGCCGCTGCCGGTGCTGCTGCCGGCGAATCGTCCTTCGAAGTAAGCTTTTTGTGTAATGCGTATCGAGCCGTATCCTTTATTGTTCAACACAAATATTTTAACCGGAAGTTCAAGCCGTTTCAGGGTTTCCAGCTCCTGAATATTCATCACGAACCCGCCGTCGCCGTCAATGCATACGGTTCGTTTTTTTTCGCTTGCCAGGCAGCCGCCGATTGCGGCCGGTAAGCCAAATCCCATAGGCCCCAGCCCTTCGCTGTTGAACAGACGCATCCCTTTTTTGATCCTGAAAGCCTGCATAGTCCTTTCGCTGCATGCGCCCGAGCTGCCGGGAATAATAACATCATCAGCGGTCAGTTCATCCGACAGCAGATCAATGAGGTAATAATCATTTACAAAATCCTTTTGTTCTTTATATTCAGGCAATACCACGGGATACCGGGCTTTCCATTCCTTACATCTGCCGATCCAATAGTTCCTGTCCTTATTTTCGACCAGTGCGATATTCTTTTGAAGTTCTTCGATAAATAATCCGGCATCTGCACAAACGGGCACATCAATAAGAGTCATCATTTTATTGATTTCGTGCATATCGGCATCGACCATTATTTTTCGGGCTTCGCGGGCAAAATTCTTATGATTGTATCCTGTCTGGCCAAAATCGAGCCGCGCCCCGATGATCATAATGGAGTCAGCGTTTTGTTGTACGAAATTGGCGCCTCGTTGTCCGACACTGCCCGGGCGGCCAAAATACCACTCATCATTTTCATCAAAAAAATCTATCGTTTTCCAGGTGGTAAGCACGGGTACCTGAAGTTTTTTTACAAGATCGAGAAACAGATGCTCTGCTTTTGCCAGCCTTATCCCGTTGCCCGCCAAAATCACCGGCCGTTCAGCATTATTAAGCAGTTCAATGGTTCTGGCCACTTGTTCTTTCAGGAGAACGATGTCAACTTTTTCTATCTGCTCCTCTTCAGAATAGCATTTTAATTTCGTTTCTTCGATACGTGCATCCTGGACATCTAAGGGGATATCAAGCCACGCCGGGCCCGGTCTGCCGCTTCTTGCCAGGTAAAGCGCCTTTTGCAGGTGGTATTTTACAGACTCAGGATCTGTAATGGTAACAGCATATTTTGTTATGGGCTTCACCATATCAACAATGTTGATTTCCTGGAAACCCATCTGCCTCACCTTTCTGTTGCCGATCAGGTCATCCCTCTTCACCTGGCCCGAAAGGATAAGAACCGGTATCGAATCGAGCCATGCAGAAGCCACCCCGGTGATGGCATTGGTGGCTCCCGGCCCTGTGGTAACAAGCGCCACGCCAATATCATTGGTATACTGTGCGTATGCTTCAGCGGCGACGGCACAGGCCTGTTCATGCAGGTTTACCGTATATTCAATGGCAGGATGCTTACCCAGTGAATCTACCAGATGCATACATCCTCCGCCGGGAAGCATGAACACGTGATTTACACCCGCACCTGCCAGATAGTCGAAAACAAAATCAGATAATTTTTGCATTTTAAACTATAATTTTCTTGAGAAAATCAACTACGCTTTCCGATGAATTGCTGTTCCACGGTTGAGGGAACAATAATGTCCTTATTCCGTCTTTTTTTGCATCATTGATATGGCTCTCATTATCGTCGATGAAAATATCCACATTGCCGAGTGTGCGTAAAAATCCGGCTTTATTAGCATCATAGCATGGAAAATCAT
The DNA here is from genome assembly GCA_035389045.1 of Bacteroidales bacterium. GTDB lineage: Bacteria > Bacteroidota > Bacteroidia > Bacteroidales > CAIWKO01 > CAIWKO01. The sequence goes on from DAOORA010000064.1 coordinate 13,664, forward strand.
CATGGGTGCGTTTTGACGGAACAAAGTGATAGGTCCTGATCCAGTCACCAAAGTGTTTAAAAACCCATTGTGCTGAACAGGGTGCATAAAAACGCGGTGTGGCCGTTAATACCGCATGACGGAACTGATGGCCATGCGCCCTGAACCATTCCAGGACATCCATATCCGGCTGAAGCGACTCCCCGTGCTTTATCCTGAACTCATCAAGCGTTTCGAGATATTTTTCGCGGGAAATGTGAAAGATCTCATGAGGTGGTATCTTATCAATCTGAGCAAACAGCACCATACAAGCGGGGTTGTTCTTCAGCCAGTAACCTTCAAACCAGTCGCGGGTCAGGTTATTCAACACATCATCAACATCCCAGATTATTGTCTGCATTTTTATTATATGATTGATTTCAGCCACAGGGTGATCTCTGTCTTCCGGTTTTTGTTGCGGGTAATGGTTTCATCGGTATAATACGAATCGTCTTTATAATGCGTTGAAGAAATTTCTTCGATGATAACACCTGTCTGTGTAAACATTTTATGCTTTACTCCCCGCTCAATCACAATGATATCGCCGCTTTTTAACGACCTGGCCACTCCGTCGAGCGTCAGTTCAAGGGTCCCGTACATGATGTGGAAGGTTTCTTCTTTTTGCTTATGGTATTGCTCAGGATGTGTCTGCCCGGGTAAAAGGATAATGAGTTTTTTGCAGTATTCACGGTTGATAAAATTAATAATGGTGGTACCTGCCTCATAATACTTGTCTATCCCGTAATGATGCGAGATTTCAAAATCCACTTTATCGGGGACGGAAACCCTGCTTTCAATTATATACTTGCTGACATCTGTGGTAATAGCGAGCACTTTTTCTCTAAGCTCCATTTTTTTGGTATCTGTAAACAGTATCGCTTCATTTTTCCTGATGTCTTTCAGCAGCCGGAATTCGGTGTATTTTGAAAAATCATTGGCCGTTATTTGCCCTTCACCGACCGGAATGGCAAAAAACACATCTTCCGTTTCAATTTTTTCTCCATTTTTCAGGTCGTGGCGTGCAAAAACTCCCCGTCTCAATCCACGGAGGTCGTCCGTTTCTTTTTGCGAAAAGGTATGCCTTTCATCATGATCGCCGCAATACTCAAAAGCTTCTCCGGCAGCTTTCAGCCATTTGTAAACCTGTTCGGGTTTTGCCGAATAGGCATTCAGCTTATATTGCTCGGTTTCAAGGCCGACATGTTTTTCAAATATCCGCGCCCCTTTTGCCACCGCTAACTTAATGGAAGTCAGTTCGTCCGGACCTTCATGCGTAGAATATCCAATAGTATGACCGGGGTACCTTTTTCTGAACAGGTCAATTTGATTCAGGTTAGAATTTTTCGCCGGGGTTGGATATTCTGCAATACAGTGCATCAATGCGAGACTTTTATCCCGGTGTTCAAAAAAGCTGACCACCCGGTCGATATTGAATAATTCGACTCCCGCTGTGGATGCAATCAACGGCAGGCGTGTTTTGGAAATTCTTTCGAGCAAAGGCCAGTCGGTGAATGAGCAGCTTGCTATTTTCAAAAAATCATAACCATGTTCTTCGACCAGGTCCACAGAGGCTTCGTCGAAAGGGGTGCATACCGCCAGGAATCCTTTTTCTTTGATGTGATCTTTGATTTTCCTGAAATCGTCGGGATTAAGACGTGTTTCCGCAAAACGTTTAATGTATTTTATATCTTTCCGTGTTTGAAAATCCGGATGTATAAATGTATCCAGCTGCCTGTACTGCAACTTGAATGCAAAATCAAAACTGAACTCATTAATTATTGCCGCAATTTCATCAATAATTTTACATCCATGTCCGGCATCGCCCATGTGATTATTGGCAAGTTCAAATACAAACAATGGTTTATCGCCTGTTTTCATGTTCATCAAATTTGTTGTTTCGAAAATTCAATCTGCTGGTTTAGATTAACGATATCTTTTTCAAAATTACACAAAGTATTTCAATATTTGTCCACTTTACAGTCCATTGACAAAGTCATCCAGGATGCCTTCGGCATAATCAAACATTTCTCTTGACAAACCGGGATATGTCCCCAAAAAGAACGTATTGTTCATAATGGTTTCCGTATTCAGCAGGTGATCGGCAACACGCCATGATTTATCAGCAAAAGCGGGCTGTTTTATGATGTTTCCTGCAAAAAGGTTGCGGGTTTCGATTAATTTCTCATTCAGCAATGTGGTTAAGGTGTCACGCGTGAAAGGGGCTTTATCCTTTATTGTCACAATAAAGGCAAACCACGCAGGATCAGCCCCCTCAGTGGCTTCGGGCAAAATAAAGTAATCAGGATATTTTGCAAAGATACGGGTCCACTCCCGGAAATTCTTTTTACGTTTTTCGCAGAAATCAGGGAGTTTGTCTATTTGTGCGGCCCCTATAGCGGCCTGTATGTCGGTCATTTTTAAATTATAACCGATCTCCGAATACACGTATTTATGGTCGTATCCCGAAGGCAGTTGCCCGAACTGTCGTGAAAAACGGCTACCACAGGTGTTGTTATCGCCCCCGGCACAGTAACAGTCGCGTCCCCAATCGCGGAAAGCGCGAATTATCTTTGCCAATTGCGGATCGTTAGTGCATACGGCTCCTCCTTCGCCGGTGGTGATGTGGTGTGCCGGATAAAAAGAAAGCGTTGAAATATGCCCGAAAGTTCCGGTGAATCCGGATTTGTATTTACTGCCAAAGGCATCGCAGTTGTCTTCAATAACCCATAAATTATGCTTATGGGCTAGTCCCATAACAGCATCGACATTAAACGGATTCCCGAGGGTATGGGCAATGAAAATGCATCGGGTACGTGGAGTGATGGCTCTGCGCATCATGTCAGCGTCAATGTTATACCCGGGAATTTCCACATCAACGAATACCGGTACTAGTCCATTTTGAATGATGGGGGTCACTGTAGACGGGAAACCTGCTGCAACGGTGATCACCTCGTCACCGGGGATCATCTTACGGTTGCCCAGTTTCCTGGACATAAGAGCGGATAAAGCCAGCAGGTTGGCTGAAGAACCCGAATTGACGAGTAAGATGTGTTTTATTTTTAAAAACTCCGAAATTTTAGCGGTAAATTGTTCTGAAAAACGGCCCTCGGTGAGCCAGAAATCAAGCGAGGCCTCCACAGCATTGATGAGTTCGCATTCATCAAAAACCCGGCCGGCATAGTTTATCAGGGTTTTTCCCGGGATAAATTCTTTCTGTTCAAAATACGCACGATAATATTCCGCTGTTTTTTCCAGAATTTCTTTCCGTAGTTGTTTATGATCAGACATAACAATATTTTTAAGCATGATGGGACATTTTACAACAGATGGTTGTAATATTCCGAAATCTGGGCTTCAGTAACTTTTTGTATGTTTTGACCTGAAAGATAAGCTTTGTTCCAATCGACAATGTTCCGAAGTGCTGTTTCTATATCCCACTGCGGTTGCCATCCCAATTCGTTTTTTGCCTTGGAGCAGTCTAATTTCAGGTATGTGGCCTCATGCGGCCCGGTATTTTTATCCATCCGGAATGAAGCGTCTTTGCCCCAATAGCTGCACAATGCAGTAATGATCCATTCCACACTTCTTGCATCCTTGTCTTCCGGGCCGAAATTCCAGGCTTCCGCATATTTAACACCATCAGCATATAGTTTTTCAGCCAGTTTCAGGTACCCCGACAAAGGTTCAAGGACGTGCTGCCATGGTCGTATGGCGGCGGGATTGCGTACCGTGAGTTTTTTTCCTTTGGAAACGGCTTTAACAAAGTCAGGGATCAGGCGGTCTTCGGCCCAGTCGCCCCCGCCGATAACATTGCCAGCCCGTGCCGATGCAACAGCCACACCATGCTTACTGTACTCTTCCGCATTAAAAAAAGAACTCCTGAACGCCGACGTGACCAGTTCCGAACAGGCTTTGCTGTTGGAATAGGGATCGTAGCCCCCCATGGGTTCGTATTCCCTGTATCCCCAGAGCCATTCATGGTTTTCGTAACATTTATCGGTGGTGACATTGATCACGGCTTTTATACCGGGAACATGCCGCACGGCTTCCAGCACATTCACCGTCCCCATCACATTGGTGGAATAGGTTTGCACCGGGTCGTGATATGACCTGAGCACCAGCGCCTGGGCAGCCATATGGATGATGATTTCGGGCTTTACCTTTTTGATCGTTGCCAGCACTTTTTCATAATCCCTGATATCACCGATATATGAGGTGATACATTCATGGATCCGGGCATCCGCAAATAAGCTCGGGTTTGTAGGCGGTTCAAGGGCATAACCATACACATCGGCGCCCAGTCTTTTGAGCAGCAGGCAGAGCCATGAACCTTTAAACCCGGTGTGTCCGGTAATTAAAACCTTTTTGCCGACCCAGAAATTTTCAGTTTGTATTTTTTTTACCATAATTTCCACTCACATTTGTCTGACGACCATATTTTTTCTAAATCTTCTTTATCACGGATGGTATCCATAGGCCTCCAGAAGCCATAATGCTTGTACGCATACAATTGAGCCTCTCTGGCCAGAGCCTCCAGCGGTTCTCTTTCCCAGATCGTGGAATCGTCCCTGATGTAGTCAAAAACTTCGGGCTGAAGAACAAAAAATCCGGCATTGATCCATGCATTATCCCCTTTGGGCTTTTCCTGAAATGCAAAGATCTCCACAGAATTTTCATCATTGAAATGAATGGCTCCAAACCGTCCGGTGGGCTGCGTGACAGTGACGGTGGCCAGTTTTTTTTGCGAATGATGAAAATCAACCAGTTCTTTGATATTCACATTACCCACCCCATCACCGTATGTCAGCATAAATGGTTCACTGCCGATATATTCCTGCACTCTTTTTATTCTGCCCCCGGTCATGGTATCCATTCCGGTATCAATCAGGGTGATCTTCCAGGGTTCCGCATTTGACTGGTGAATATCAATTTTGTTTTTTTGCAGGTCAATAGTAACATCGGCCTGATGCAGGAAATAGTTGGCAAAATATTCCTTAATCAAGAATCCTTTATACCCACAGCAGACGATAAATTCATTGTAGCCATAATGAGAATATATTTTCATTATGTGCCAGAGTATGGGTTTTCCGCCTATTTCGACCATGGGTTTAGGTTTCAGGCCCGTTTCTTCGCTTAATCGGGTTCCCAGCCCTCCTGCTAAAATAATTACTTTCATAAATATTTTTTCAATAGTGTTATTAACAAGATGTTTTCATTAACAAATGTATTGATTTTGTTGGTTAATTTAAATAAAATTTTCACTACTGTCCGACAAATAATATTTTATTACAATGCCATTTACAATATCCGCCACGGCTGATTGTGCGGCAAGAGGGGATGGTTTAACAATAGAAAAAGAAGGTTTTATTTGTTTGCAGAATTGTTTGTTATTTTCCAGACGGAAATAATACGGCTGTTATAGGCCTTTATATTAAAAACTTCTTTGACATTGAAATTGCCCTGGAAGGTATAATCTTCTGGATGAACGCGGTAATTACTGACAAAATAATCAGGATTATCGGTTCCTTTTTGTAAAAAAGTTATTCGTTCTCTGTCTTCAGGCCGGAGAATGTCAAGCGTGAAAAGGCCGGGAGGTATATTATAATAGACGACTACATGTTTGCGGTCATCGGTTTTTAATATGTACTCATATGCTTCTTTAAATGAAGTTCCCCAATAATCCAGTTCATAGTTTTTCCGAAGGCCTTCGCGCTTATTCTTTAACTTATAAACGACATCATTGAAATAAATCCCTTCGTAAGGGTGCAATCTGATCATCTGAGAAGCAATGAAACAAAATGTCACTCCGAGTGCTGCAATTAAAACTTTTCCGAGCTTTCCCCTGATCCTTTGCCAGAGTTCATGTACCCCGTATGCCGCAATCAATACCAGGCCTCCGTAAACAAAAAAGACCTGCCGCCAATCATCGTATACCACTGATTTCATTATAACTATGATGGCTAAAGGCGAAATGAAGCATAAGAAAAAGAAAAAGGGGATCATAAAGTTTTTATCATTAAGCACACGCCATCCGTTGCGGAATATCTTAATCACCAGAAATACCACACCGGCTAAAGTCAGAAGCCAATACACAAGAGGTATGGTGATGATCATCCACCAGAGAATATGATACCAGGGCAGTTCATTGGATATATAAAATTTCCCCATAAACAGCACTGATCCGCGCCACCAGAAACTGGACATGGTAGAAAAGGAAGATGCAAGTTTTCCGAACGGATCGTGCCACAAGATCGGCCATGTAATATATAAAACTAGAAAAGTGGTCGTCAGCAATAATAAAAACTGGATGGCTGTTTTTTTTGGCGACTCTTTTTTTATGTTAAACAGAAAGTCAATTATCCTGAAAATGGTGAAAAAAAACGGTAACATCAGCCCCATGATGCGAATATTAATCGTCAGGGCATATATTGCCCCAAGAATAATATAATCTTTATATTTATTGGAATACAGGGTTTTAATGGAAAAATAAATCGAAATAACCACCATGGAAAGAAAGGGCATATCCTTGGGGTTAAAAAAGGAATGGGCATATATACGCGGATTGAGCAAATAGATCAGTAAGGCGATGATGCCCAACCATTCGTTTTTCCAAACCTTTACAACCAGCTTATACAGGAAAAAACCGGATAAAAGAAATAATAAATGATTGATCAGATGCCTGGATATCATAACATCACGGATATCGCTTATTATGCCGGTTTTTTCAAAGCCTATGCAGAGCCATTCAAAAAACACTCCGTAGCCACTCATACCCTTTGTATAAATGGATAGGTCGTGATGAAAAACGTAATCAAAATTCAACAGGCCATATTCCCGGTGAATTTTTTCGTCCCAACCCAAGCCGTAATCATTGCATACGATGATTCCAACAACCAGGAAAATAAAAAGCAGCACATATACGGCATTCTCTTTTACCTTAGGATTAATCGAAAATGGCTTTTGTTTTCGCATATTAAAGTATTTGAGAAAACGAAATTAGTACTTTTTTGAAAAACACTAAAAAAAATACGGATACCACACAATTTCCGCCAAAGAGTATTGTGCGAAAAGCAGAAGCTGTTTTTATTGGTCTGAAACCGCTACGGAGTCAGCGATTAGTTCCTGTTTAAGGCATTAAGGTCATTGAAGGCCACCTTTAAGCGTTCGGCAAGGAACTTTTCGCCGTTACGGAGCCATGCCCGGGGATCGTAGAATTTTTTGTTCGGCTTATCGGCTCCTTCGGGATTACCCAGCTGCCCCTGCAGGTAGGCTTCATTTTTTTTATAATAATTCAGTATACCATCCCAGAAAGCCCATTGAGTATCTGTATCGATGTTCATTTTGATGACTCCGTAAGAAATGGCTTCCTGAATTTTTTCAGGTTCCGAGCCTGAGCCTCCGTGAAACACAAAGTTCACCGGGTTAGACACAGTATGAAACTTTTCTTCGATATATTTTTGTGAGTTATCAAGAATTACCGGTTCCAACTTGACATTTCCGGGTTTGTACACGCCGTGGACATTGCCAAACGAGGCAGCAATCGTAAAACGACTGCTTATCCCGCTTAACTGTTCGTAAGCATAGGCGACATCGGCAGGCTGGGTATATAGTCTTGAACTGTGAATATCGCTGTGATCAACGCCATCTTCTTCGCCGCCGGTAATACCCAGTTCGATTTCGAGCGTCATCCCTATTTTACTCATACGTTCGAGATAACTCTTACATGTTTCGATATTTTGTTCCAGCGGTTCTTCGGAAAGGTCGAGCATATGCGAACTGAACAACGGCTTTCCGTATTGCTTGTAAAACTTTTCCCCTGCATCAAGCAAACCGTCAATCCAGGGCAACAGTTTTCTGGCTGCATGATCCGTATGAATTATCACCGGAATGCCGTAATGTTCCGACATCATGTGAACATGCATCGCACCGGCAATCGTACCGGCGATAGCAGCTTTTTCACCGGTATTATCAAGAGATTTGCCTCCGAAAAACAAGCCTCCGCCATTGGAAAACTGTATGATAACAGGCGAATTAACTGCTTTGGCCGCCTCCAGAACAGCGTTCACCGAGTTGGTACCTACCACATTCACAGCAGGTAAAGCAAATTTGTTCTGCTTGGCTGCGTTAAAGATATATTGAAGATTTTCACCGGTAACAACACCGGGGCCGACTTTGCTTAATATACTTTCTGACATATCGTTATATTTAAATATTTGTTATTCTGCTAAAACAATGATTTTGTTTTTTTTCAGCTCAACAACGCCGCCGTTTACCTCAAAAAAATTGTGTTTGTTTTCGGCGTCGGTGATCCTGATCTTTCCTTTTTTCAGGACGGCGACCATAGGAGCGTGATTGTTCAGTATCTCAAAGGAACCTTCTTTGCCCGGAAATTTTACTTTTTTGATTTCGCCTGAAAAAATAGTAAACTCAGGTGAAATAATTTCAATAAACATAATTTATTTGGTTAATAATTTTTGAAAATATCTGATATTTCATTTTAATGGCTGATGGGTTAGGCAACTGGTCAAGTCTATTGTTATTGGTTGATAGCGTTTTTTTGCTCAGTGAATTTTGTACATGCGATCGACAGGTTATAAGTCTGTCTGCTAATTATGTCATATGAAGAAATTAATTCATTACAAATAGCTAAATCTACGAATTGTGGATATAAACCCCTCGTCTGACACAAAGAAACTATTGTTTCGTTAGATTCCGCCAGGGCATCATCTAAATATTTTTGAAATCCCTTCTTCTGATGTCTTTTGGAATGTCCTTCTGCAATTAATCGAGGTATCGCTTTTGATGATCGCTGAAACTGGTCCCTCAAATCAAATTTTTCTTCAGGTGGAAGTTTTGGAAGGATATCTTTAAAAACTTTCAGCATAGCAGTATAAGAATTTTGGTAAACATCCAGATCATGAAAACTTCGTATTTTTTTCTTTACCTCTTCCATTTCTATTTACTATTAACATTAACCCAAACTAGCAGCCCAACCTATTTACCTTCTACAAATATAGTAACTACTTATCTCAACAGGGTTTATTATGCCTGGTTCAGGAGTTTCTTTCCTTTGTCAATAGCTTCTTCAATGGTTCCGACATTGTGGAAGGCTGCTTCCGGATATTCATCCACTTCACCATCAAGGATCATTTTAAATCCTTTAATGGTATCTTCAATATTCACAAACTTACCTTCAAGGCCGGTAAACTGGGTAGCCACAAAAAACGGCTGTGAGAGGAAACGTTGAACACGGCGCGCACGCTGCACCACCAGTTTATCCTCTTCGGACAATTCGTCCATACCCAAAATGGCAATGATATCCTGTAACTCATTGTATCGCTGCAAAATTGCTTTTACCCTCTGGGCGGTATCATAGTGCTCGTCGCCAACCACATCAGGGCTGAGAATACGCGAGGTAGAGTCGAGGGGGTCAACGGCAGGATAAATACCAATTTCGGCAATTTTACGGCTGAGTACCGTGGTCGCATCCAGGTGAGAGAACGTAGTTGCCGGAGCCGGGTCGGTAAGGTCGTCAGCAGGAACATATATGGCCTGGACAGAAGTGATGGATCCCCGTTTGGTTGAGGTAATACGTTCCTGCAGAATTCCCATTTCAGTAGCCAGCGTAGGCTGATAACCCACCGCCGAAGGCATACGGCCAAGCAGCGCAGATACTTCGGAGCCTGCCTGTGTAAAACGGAAGATATTATCGATAAACAATAAAATATCCCTGCCGCTGGTTTTTTCATCACCATCACGGAAATACTCAGCCAGTGTCAAACCCGACAAAGCCACCCTGGCACGTGCTCCGGGGGGTTCGTTCATTTGCCCGAAAACAAGGGTTGTCTGAGAGTTGGCAAGGTCTTCCATATCAACCAACGAGAGGTCCCAACCGCCTTTTTCCATATCTTCCCTGAATTTTTCACCATAACGGATTACTCCCGATTCGATCATGTCGCGAAGCAGGTCGTTACCCTCACGGGTACGTTCACCAACACCGCTGAAAACCGACATACCCGAATATTTCTTGGCTATATTGTTGATAAGCTCCATGATGATCACGGTTTTTCCGACACCGGCGCCGCCGAACAGCCCTATTTTTCCTCCTTTGGCATAAGGGGTGATAAGGTCAATGACCTTAATACCAGTATAAAGCACTTCTTTTGAAGTAGCCAGATTTTCAAACTTAGGAGGGTCGCGGTGAATATTATAGGTTTTTTCCTTGGAAACCGGCCCGATACCATCGATAGACTGCCCGATAACATTGAACAAGCGCCCACGGATATGATCGCCGACAGGCATGGTGATCTGGTTGCCGGTATTGATCACTTCTATGCCTCTGCAAAGTCCGTCGGTGGAATCCATGGCAACACAACGCATAGTGTTTTCACCGATATCCTGCTGACATTCAAGCACAAGCGTTTCCCCGTTTTCTTTCTTCACTTCGAGGGCATCGTATATCTGGGGAAGGTCTTCTTCTTTTTCAAAAATAACATCAACTACCGCACCAATGATCTGATAAATTTTTCCATTATTTTTCTGTGCCATTATCTATAAAGTTTCGTATTTCGTGATTGAATTTGTTTTTTTCATGCCTACCCAGCAAAATTACATTTTTTAAAAATAAAAAATGATTTGCATAGAAAATATCTTTTATTTTTGCTGAAATATCATTATTTCCGATATATTGAAGGTTATTCATAATATTAATGATTTTCCCCGCGAACTTGCATCAGCAGTTTCCGTCGGAACTTTTGACGGCGTCCACAAAGGGCATCAGGCCATCATCCGCCGGATGACTGATATTGCAGAACAAAACGGGCTGGTATCCGTCATACTTACATTCGATCCTCATCCGCGGTATGCCTTAAAAAAAGATGACGACAAACTGAAACTGCTTTCCACCACAGCAGAAAAAATCGCATTGCTGGAACGGGCAGGAGTTGATTATGCTGTGTTGATAAACTTTTCGGAAGAATTTGCCAGAATCTCTTACGAAGAATTCATAAAAGATTATCTGTCTGATCGTTTACATGCCAGATTCATTGTTATCGGGTTTGATCACCGTTTTGGCAGCAAGCGTTCGGGCGACCACCTGAAACTTATTGATTCAAAAGAAAAATATGGCTTTTCGGTTGTTGAAATTTTAGCACAAAATGACGACGGTTCTGCCATAAGCTCAACCCGGATCAGAAAGTATATCGAAAACCAGCAGGTGGAACAGGCCAATAAGCTGTTGAATTACACATACAGCATAGGAGGAACCGTAGTACGAGGAACCAACACAGGAACAAAACTCGGGTTTCCTACAGCCAACCTCTGTGTTGATGATACCTGCAAGTTGATCCCGGCCAACGGCGTATATGTTGTAAAAGTTAAAATAAAAAATGTTTTTTATTACGGAATGTGCAATATCGGCTTTAAGCCTACTTTTGAAAAACAAGCGCTGACCATAGAAACCCATATTTTTGATTTTAATAAAGATATATACGGGCAATATATCCGCATCAGTTTTATCTCGTTCATGAGAGATGAACAGAAATTCGAACATATCAGCCTGCTGAAAGCCCAACTGGAAATAGACAAGCAAACGATCATCAAAAAAATTAATGAATCCCGTCCATAAATCCCTGCCGGTATTTTTTCTTTCCGGCATACTTACCTGTTTCGGCATCATCGCTGTACAGGCACAGCATAATGATACCGCCGCCATCGACACCGAAAGGATATTCACCTCGCTTGATGAAGCTTTACAGGCGCCTTCAGCAGTTTACCGGCTAAACCTGCAAAGGAAAAAACTCACACAGATACCCGCTGCGGTTTTTTCTCTGGAAAACCTGGAAGAACTTGATCTTTCGCATAATAAAATCAAGGAAGTTCCTTCGCAGATCGGCAGCCTGAAAAACCTTAAAATCCTTAACCTTTCGCATAACAAACTCAACGAACTGCCACCGGAAACCGGCGACTTGAAAAGTCTGACTATACTGAATCTTTCGAAAAACAAACTTTTTTCGCTGCCGGTAACTATCGGGTTGTTGCCAGGACTGTCGAGTCTCGACGCTTCAAACAACAAAATAACCATGCTGCCCTCCACCATCGGTAATTTACATCAGCTGAAAACCCTTGTATTAAACCAGAATCTTCTTACAGCACTGCCTGCTGAGATCGGTAATCTTGTTCAACTAAACTACCTTGACCTCTGGGGCAATGCCATTACGGTATTACCTGAAGAGATCGGCAAACTGGCACCTGTCCTTAAAATACTGGATATGCGCGTAATGGCGATCAACTTTGAAAAACAGAAACACATTCAGAACCTGCTGCCCGAAACCGAAATATACTTTTCAAAAAGCTGCAACTGCCAGTGATTTTTAACTTTGGGCCGGCTTAATGGACATTTTTCAGGTAAGAATCTCTGTACGTATTATTACTCGTACCGTTGCATAAATCCCAAATTCCGCATTAAGAATTTTCTAATGCGTAGCATTAGGAATAATTAAGTATAATTAACTGTTTTTAAATAACTTATAATGTGGATTTTTAATGCGGAATCGACAAAGTAAATGTAATCCCGGCAATTAAAAATTGCCAGGAACATTTACTAAGTCGGCTTGCCTGCTGCAAGCAGGGATTACCCAGATTCAACCCACAATCCTGCGCGCTAC
>DAOORA010000065.1:0-26237 GCA_035389045.1 Bacteroidales bacterium
GAGTGACGGTGTACACGACGGTGACAACAGAGTCGGTGGTATTGGTCAGCGTGTTTCCTATAGCGGCGAGGTTAGTTCCTGCGGCTTCCCCTGTGATTTGTGCGACATTGGGGCTGGGCCATGAATACGTTGTTCCGGCCGGTATCATCCCATCGGTACCGTTGACCGGTGTTATCAGGAAGGCAGCGCCGCTGCAGATGCTGGTCGTGAAATTATTCACCGAAGGTCCGGGATTCACGGTAACAGAAACGGTAAACGTATCTCCAATGCAAGTGCCGGTTGAAGGCGTGATGATGTACACCACGTTTATGGCCGCATTGGTCGTGTTGGTAAGTGTTCCGGAGATATTAGCGGCGTTGTTTCCTGCTGCAGTACCGGTAATGCCGGCAACAACTGGAGCCGTCCATGAATAGGTTGTTCCTGCCGGAACAATCCCGTTGGTGATATTTACCGGGGTCACGGTGAAGCTGTTTCCGCTGCATACTGCAGCAGATATGTTGTTTACAGCAGGTACGGGCTTAACATAAATGTTGACGGTAAATATAGTTCCGGTGCATGTACCGGATGAAGGTGTAATAGTATAGGGAACATTAGCAGCGGCATTGGTGGTGTTGACCAGTGTACCGCTGATATTGGCTGCATTGGTTCCTGCTGCTTCACCGGTAACGGCGGCCACATTGGGAATCGGCCATGAATAGGTTGTTCCGGCGGGAACAGTGCCGTTGACTGCATTAACCGGCGTTACCGTAAACGTCTGTCCGCTGCAGATGGTGTCGTATATGCTAGTAATAACGGGTTTGGGGTTTACAGTCACCGAAACGGAGAAAGTATCTCCGATACAGGTACCGGCGCTGGGGGTAACCACATAGGTCACCGTTATCGGGGCATTGGTGGTATTAGTCAGTGTCCCGGTGATATTGGTGGCATTTGTTGCGGATGCAGCGCCTGTAATTCCGGCAGCAGCAGGCGCCGGCCAGTTGTACCTTGTTATCGCAGGAATAATACCATTTGTTCCGTTTACGGGAGTGAATAAGAAGCTGTTTCCGCTACAGATTGATGTTGCATAGTTTGTATTGCTGGGCTTAGGGTTAACGTTAATGGTCACCGTGAAAGCATTGCCGGTGCATGATCCTGCAGTGGGTGTTACCGTATATATGACACTGATGTTTGCATTGGTTGTATTGGTCAGCGTACCACTGATAGTATTAGCATTGGCGCCGGCGGCAGTTCCGGTGATGCCCGCAACCACAGGAGCAGCCCAGGAATAGATGGTATTGGCAGGCACTATGGTTGTAGTGGGAGTGACAGTGAACACATCACCGCTGCAAATGGTATTGGTAATATTAGCCACGGCAGGTTTCGGGTCGACAGCAACAGTAACTGTGAAAGGCGCTCCTGTGCAGCTGCCCCATTTGGGCGTAACGGTGTACACTATATTGACTGCCGAATTGGTGGTATTGGTCAGCGTGTTTCCTATAGCGGCGAGGTTAGTTCCTGCGGCTTCCCCTGTAATTTGTGCGACATTTGGGCTGGGCCATGAATAGGTGGTTCCGGCCGGTATCATCCCGTCGGTACCGTTGACCGGAGTTATGGAAAAAGCAGCGCCGCTGCAAATGCTGGTCGTGAAATTATTCACCGAAGGTCCGGGATTAACGGTAACAGAAACGGTAAACGTATCTCCAATGCAAGTGCCGGTTGAAGGTGTGATGATGTACACCACGTTTATGGCCGCATTGGTAGTGTTGGTAAGTGTTCCGGAGATATTAGCGGCGTTGTTTCCTGCTGCAGTACCGGTAATGCCGGCAAGCACAGGAGCCGTCCATGAATAGCTTGTTCCGGCAGGAACAATCCCGTTGGTGGTATTTACCGGGGTCACGGTGAAGCTGTTTCCGCTGCATACCGTGGTAGACATATTATTTATAGAAGGCACAGGCTTGACATAAACACTTACGGTGAATGCTGTTCCGTTACAAGTTCCGGCTGAGGGTGTAACGGTATAGGCAACATTGGCAGCGGCATTGGTGGTGTTGACCAGTGTGCCACTGATCGTCGAGGCATTGGTTCCGGCTGCTTCACCGGTAACAGAAGCCACATTGGGAGCCGGCCATGAATAGGTTGTTCCAGCCGGAACAATACCGTTGACCGAATTGGCAGGAATTACCGAAAAGGTCTGTCCGCTGCAGATGGTATCGTACATCATGGTGATAGCGGGCTTGGGATTGACGGTCACCGTTACGGAAAAGGTATCGCCGATACAGGTACCGGCGTTGGGGGTAACCACATAGGTCACCGTTATTGGTGCATTGGTAGTATTTGTCAGCGTTCCGGAGACACTGGTTGCATTTGTTCCGGATGCAGCGCCCGTAATTCCGGCAACGACAGGCGCCGGCCAGTTGTACCTTGTTGTCGCGGGAACAATGCCGTCAGTTCCATTGACGGGAGTGAACGAAAAACTGCTGCCGCTGCAGATGGATGTCGAATAATTTGTAATGTCGGGCTTGGTGGTAACATTAATGGTCACCGTAAAGGTATTACCGGAGCAAGAACCTGCTGTAGGTGTGACGGTATAAACGACACTGATGTTTGCAGTGGTTGTATTGGTCAGCGTACCGCTGATAGTATTGGCATTGGCGCCGGCGGCAGCCCCGGTGATGCCGGCAACTACAGGGGCTGCCCACGTGTAGGTAGTATTGGAAGGCACGATAGTCGTGGTGGGTGTGATGGTAAATGCATCACCGCTGCAAATGGTATTTGTAATATTGGTTACGGCAGGCCTGGGGTTGACAGTGACCGTAACCGAAAACGTCGTCCCTGTGCAGTTTCCTGATTTTGGGGTGACGGTGTACACGACATTGATCGGGGCATTTGTGGTGTTGGTCAGTGTTGCTCCAATATTCGCGGCATTGCTTCCTGCCGCATCCCCGGTGATTCCGGCAATATTCGGGTTGGGCCATGAGTAGGTAGTTCCTGTGGGTACAATGCCATTGATCCCATGGGCAGGAGTATACAGGAATGAACCTCCACTGCATAGTGAGATGCTGGTATCTGCTATGGACGGCATTGGGTTGACAAGGACATTGACTTTGAAAGTATCACCCGGACAGTTTGCATTGATCGGGGTAACGATGTACGGCACATTAATGGCTGAATTGGTGGTATTGGTCAGTGTCCCGCTGATCCCGGAAGCATGGTTTCCGGCTGCAGTGCCTGTGATGCCCGGGACATTGGGCGCGGCCCAGGAATAGGTAGTTCCTGCCGGTACGGTGTCAAAGCCTGCATTGACCGGTGCATAAATAAAAGGCACTCCGCTGCAGGCAGAAATGGTATGATTACCAATAGAAGGAAGGGGTGTTACCGTCAGCATAGTTACAAAAACACTGTCACACCCACCGGGTATGGCAAAGGTATCCAGATGCGCTCCCGGAGTGCTATACGTGTGCCCGTTAATGGTATAGGTCTGACCCTGGCAGATCGTCTGCGGATTGGTGACTGAAGGAATCTGATCCACAGTAAGTGTGTGTGTGATGGTATCTTTGCAGCCGTTAAAAAATGTAACCACTAATGAAACATTATAATTGCCGGCAGTTAAATAGATATGAGACGGGTTTTGCTCTGTGGAGCTGTATCCGTCGCCAAAGTCCCAGCGCCAGTTGCTGATGCTGGCCGGAAAGTTGGCCTGTGTTGTGGAATCATGGAACTCAATGATGCCCGGACAAATATGCGTGTATCCAAAATCGGGAAACAGTGGCGTTTGTATTCCCCATGTAAAATTCTGGTAAATCTCAGAGGAATAGGTATAAGCAGAAATACAGGTAAAGGTGCCCGGGAACACTATTACACAATAACCTTCTGCTCCACGCAGGCAGGTATCATTGATATAGGTCATGTTACCAGAAGTATAAATAACACTGTATTCAGCGGAAAAACTCACCGTCACAGGTATGGTTGAGGCTCCGAGAGAAGAGAATAGCAATACTGGGTTCGTCACAGGTTGAGAGAAGCAGATGGTGGTTACTCCGCCTGCGCCAAAATTTGTTGCAGGAACCGTGGTATTAGGCGGTCTGTCTGGAAATCCTGAGAAAGCGGAATTCCAATTAAAAATTCCACCTGTGAAAAAAATGTTATAATTGGATGTCAGCGTCAGGCCAAACAACTGTCCATTATTGTCGATGGTTGAAGTTGCTGTATTGGTATTTCCCTGATTTGTCCAGGTCGCCCAGTTATAACCATAACAATTCTGAGCAATGGCTGAATATTTAAACGTTGTGAGTAACAGCGCAAGAAATATCAGCGTAGTTTTGAATAAAACAGAATTAAAACTGAAAAAATTTTTTCTGACTGATCTATAAAGGGTAAATTTTTTTTTCATAAACAAAAAATTAAAAATCACAATGCTTTGTCGGGTTAGTTTCAAATGTCTTTTTGTTTATCTCTTAGAGTGTCTGTTCATCCTTCAAATACATTATTAAAAAACACATAATTAAAACACACAATATATAAATTCATTAGGTATGAATTTTCAAAAGTAATTCAAATTTTGTTTTTTTTCAAAATAATGATAAAAAAATGCAACCATATACAAATATATTCAAGAGAAAAGTGCATACTAATAAACATTTTTGTGTGACATTCCTGAATAATTTAAAAAACGTAATTCATATCACCAGTATTTGGTTTAAAGATTAAAAAGAAAGAAAAAGAATGCCTGTTTTTTCCTGCCTGGCTGAAAGTGGCAGTGCGACTTCCCGGTGGCTGAGGCCACCTAAGGCGGCTTAAGCTCCCAACGGTGGCTGAGCGGAGTCGAAGCCACCGTCAATAGCTTCTGCTCAAGCTGAAAGTGTTAGCGCGACTGCTCCGCAGGAGCTCCTGCGGAGCGCGAAAGGCATCCGCTGCCGTCAGCCGTGCTACCACTACAGCCCCGGATTTAGTGATAAGATGACTGCCATAAGCGCAGGACCAGCGCGCAGTCATCTTATCACTTGTATTTATATATTTGAGTTTAACGTGCCTGTGATGAGAAGTTCTGAAAATTAATATCTTTGCACAAAAAATTTCAATGGCACAAGAACCTGATGTCTGGACAGAAGTTATAAAACCCCAGACCAACTGGTTTAATTTTCATCTAAAAGAAGTCTGGAGGTATCGCGACCTGCTGATGTTATTTGTCCGCAGGGATTTTGTTTCGGTATACAAGCAAACCATACTCGGTCCTTTGTGGTATCTGGTGCAGGCGTTGTTAACAACGATAACATATACAATAATATTTGGCCGTGTAGCCAAACTGCCGACGGACGGCATTCCGCAATCTTTGTTTTATATGGCCGGCATAGTTTGCTGGGGCTATTTTTCGACATGCCTGACCAAGACGTCGAATACGTTTGTCAATAATGCAGGCATTTTTGGTAAGGTCTATTTTCCACGTCTCACGGTCCCTGTTTCTATTGTGATTTCTAACCTGGTAAGTTTCGGGATACAATTGCTTATGTTTTTCGGATTTATGGTGTATTTTTATTTCCAGGGGATGCCTGTCCGTCTGAATACCACATTATTCCTTTTCCCATTATTGATCCTTTTGATGGCGGGAATGGGCCTTGGCCTCGGGATCATCATATCTTCGCTGACTACCAAATACAGGGATCTGCAATACCTGGTGACTTTTGCGGTTCAGTTGCTCATGTATGCCACACCGGTAATTTTTCCACTGTCCTTTTTCGGAGGAACTTTGCGAACCCTTGTTTTGCTTAATCCGATGACTTCGATAGTAGAGTCTTTCAAATATGCTTTTCTGGGGTCAGGGACATTCAGCTGGCTATACCTCGGGTATAGTGCGGCTTTCACCCTTGTGGTGCTGCTTGCCGGCATAGTATTGTTTAACCGGATTGAACGGAATTTTATG
Organism: Bacteroidales bacterium; assembly: GCA_035389045.1. GTDB lineage: Bacteria > Bacteroidota > Bacteroidia > Bacteroidales > CAIWKO01 > CAIWKO01. Next base: position 5,897 of record DAOORA010000065.1, read on the forward strand.
GATACGGTATGATCAGAATTTTTATTAATTTTGTAAACTGCTTATCCCCTTTAAACAAGTCCGCATTAAATTCAATGAATATGAGTCTGAATCTGATAATAGTTTATGTTTTAAATTTGAGAATCCTCATTCCACTCCGTTCCATTTAACCTGCCTGCCGTAACGGCAGTTCAGGCAGGTCAGTGAGGAATCTTAGCGATCAGGGATAATATGAATAAGTATACAGACAAGGAAATAAAGATAAAATTGAAGTCCGTTTTCTGGGATCATAATATTACTTCTGAAGATTTGTTCGGTATTTTTACGGGTAAAAAAAAGAATGTGGGTTCGGTGAATCGTGTAATTATTTATTACCGTTTATTGAACTCCTACGATTGGTATACGCTGCTGAAAATGGTACCATCCGGAAAATGGAAAGAAATGCTATCAGATCCCGTCCTGGAAAATCTCTTCCCCAAAAGCTTAAAGAAAAAATATTCTTATGCACGCCGAGTATTATACGGATAAACTATATCCCCTGCAGGATAAGTTTTTGAGAATGCTGAACAACATGGATACCGATTTTTATTTAACCGGCGGAACAGCATTAAGCCGTTTTTACCTGCAACACCGTTACTCTGATGATCTGGATTTTTTTGCGAACGGGTCTGAACATTTCAGAGAAAATATAACCGCTATCATTAAAGGCATGGATGTAAAGTGTGAAATAGGGGCAAGGGATGAGATGTTTGCCCGTATTTTTGTAAACCAGGGAGATTGTACCCTGAAGATCGATTTTGTGAATGATGTTCCTTTTCATTCAGGCACATTTAACAAAACCCGTATTTTTAAAAAGGTTGACAATCCTTTGAATATTTTATCCAACAAAGTTTCGGCATTGCAGCGCAATAGTCCGAAAGATATCGCCGATATCGTTTTAATCAGTGAAAGGTTTCATTTCAACTGGGTAGAAATTATTGAAGATGCACAAAAAAAAGATCTTTGGGTGAATCCTTTAGATGTGGCAATGATCATGGAATCCTTTCCGGTAAAACAGCTCAATGAGGTAAAATGGATTTCTATGCCGGATTTGGACCTGTTCAGTAAAAATATTAAAATACTAATAAAGGATATTGTTAAAGGAAAAACGAACTCATTGTGCAAATTAAAACAGGATGGCAAGTGAGAAGGTGAAAGGGAAAAGGGAGACTGTTGAAGTGTTGAAATGGTTAAATGTGTCAAATAGTTAAATAGTTAAATAGTTAAAATGGTCAAATGGTCAAATGAGCCAAATAGTTATTAGTCAAATAGGTTAAATAGGCTAAATGAGTTAAATGGTTGTTAGTTAAATAGCTAGATGGGGCAAATGGTCAAATGTTCATAGGGTTAAGTGGTGACAAAAAGCGAAATTATTAATAGTATTAAGGGAGGCGAAAATCAAAAGATTGAGCTTAAATCATCTTTTGGCAAGAGCGTTATTGAAACCGTAGTGGCTTTTTCGAATGCAAGCGGAGGCAGAATTATTATGGGGTGCTACAAATGGTCTCAGCGTTATTTTTGTCAACCCTGCCTGCCGTTCGGCAGTTCAGGCTGGCTTTGCGCGCCTTAGTTGTAAAAAAAAATAGAACCACGAAGTCGCACGAAGGGTATTCACGAAGGGACACAAAGGGGAAATTTTAAAAAAAATAACATAAAAAACATACTTTTGTCAACTTTTGCGCGCCTTAGTGGTAAAAAAAAAGATAACTACGAAGTCCGCCGCGGCGGACACGAAGTACATTCACAAAGGGACACAAAGAGGAATTTAATAAAAATAAATATCAAAAAAATATGCTTTATGCAGACCTTTGAGTGCCTTAGTGACAACCCTGCCTGCCGTTCGGCAGTTCAGGCAGGCTTTGAGCGCCTTAGTGGTTAAAAAAAATAGAACCACGAAGTCGCACGAAGTACATTCACAAAGGGACACAAAGTGAAATAAAAAATTCATTATTTAACAACACATAATACGAAATATGTCCATTGTAATCCAGGTTGAACATCTCTCTAAGCAATACCGTCTGGGACAGATCGGGAGCGGAACGATCAAAGATGACCTTAGTCGTTTTTGGGCAAGGCTGAGGGGACAGGAAGATCCGACGCTCAAAATCGGGCAGTCGAATGTGCTGAATAGTAAGAGCCGGGGAGCCGAAAAAGGGGATGCGGAATATGTGTGGGCATTGAATGATGTTAATTTTGACGTGCAACAGGGCGAGGTGCTTGGCATTATTGGTAAAAACGGTGCTGGGAAATCCACGCTGTTAAAAATTTTATCGAAAGTTACGGCGCCCACCACCGGCAGTGTCCGGGTAAAAGGACGCATTGCCAGCCTGCTCGAAGTGGGTACCGGATTTCATCCTGAATTATCCGGCAGGGAAAACATTTTTCTCAATGGCGCCATATTGGGGATGACAAAATCCGAGATACGTGCAAAATTTGATGAAATTGTTGATTTCGCCGGCGTCGCAAAATATATTGACACCCCTGTAAAACGTTACAGCAGCGGCATGTATGTGCGTCTGGCCTTTGCCGTAGCAGCTCATCTCGAACCAGAGATTCTTGTGGTGGACGAAGTACTGGCCGTCGGGGATGCCGAGTTTCAGAAAAAAGCAGTGGGAAAAATGCAGGACGTGAGCAAAGATCAGGGCAGAACAGTACTGTTTGTGAGTCACAATATGACAGCCATTGAAACTTTATGCAAAAGAGTACTGGTTATGGAAAACGGAAAACTGGCATTTTCAGGCAGTGTGGATGAAGGGATTTCAAGATATTTTGAAAATGTGGAACGCAGGGAAAGCACCACCATCAGGGAAGGAGTGACCCGTATCCACCACGACCTGACAATTGACGATATACAGATCAACGGGAGCAGTTCCAATACCGTATACATTGATGCCCAAACGGATCATATAGATTTTTATGTGAAAGGCAGTCTGAATGAAAAAAAGCGCATGGCGCTGGAGGTCAGGATTTTTGATTTCAGGGATAACCTGCTGGCCTTTTTTTCGCCGGGGCACCTCTATGGCGAACTGAATACGTATGAGGCAGGGCCATTTGAGTTAAAAGAAAAATTCAATCTGCCGGTCAATATTTCAAAAGGTGAATATTATCTGAGTTTTCTGATTTCTCATCCCAATGTTGAAGTTTATGCACTGGAACACAGACATGTAAAACTGGTTTCCAAAGGTGTTGCCACAACCACCGGCTTTGAACTGGATTATAAAAACAGAGGCTTTATTATTTTAGAACGGGTCAAATAACACTTATCTTTAGGGTGAACAAAGCATATTATTATAAGTTGTATGAATACTGTATTAAAAATAATTTTTTGAAATGATATATAATAATAGGGAAATATGAAAAAAGCGCTTATTTCGGGTATAACAGGTCAGGATGGAAGTTACCTGGCAGAATTATTACTGGAAAAGAATTATATTGTGCATGGCATCATCAGGCGTTCGAGTTCTTTCAATACATTTCGGATCGATCATCTGTATAATGACCCGGAAATACTGAATAAACGGTTGTTCCTTCATTACGGGGATATGAATGATTCGTCCAGTCTGAACCGTATCCTCGAGAAAACCCGGCCGGATGAAATTTATAACCTTGCGGCACAAAGTCATGTACAGGTTTCTTTTGAAATGCCTGAGTACACTGCCGAAGCTGACGGTGTCGGCGCCCTGAGGTTTTTGGATGCCATTAAGGATGTGGGGGTTTCGTCAAAATTTTACCAGGCTTCAACATCTGAACTTTACGGACTGGCCCAGGCGGTGCCGCAAAATGAAAAAACGCCTTTTTATCCGCGCAGTCCTTATGCCGTGGCAAAACTTTATGCTTACTGGATCGTGGTAAATTACCGCGAAGCATACAATCTTTTTGCCTGTAACGGCATCCTTTTTAACCATGAAAGCGAAAGAAGGGGCAAGACCTTTGTCACACGGAAGATCAGTGTTTCCGTTGCCAATATCATGACGGGAAAAGATGAAATCCTGCTTTTAGGGAACCTTGATTCCCGGCGTGACTGGGGTTATGCCCCGGAATACATTGAAGGGATGTGGAGAATTTTGCAGCATGAAAAGCCCGAAGACTTTGTGCTGGCTACCAACGAAACACATACCGTACGCGAGTTTGTTGAGGAGGCCTTTAAAGTGCTTGGCGAAGAAATAACGTGGGCAGGGAGTGGTGTTGATGAAAAAGGATACTTAAAATCAACCGGAAAGATGGTGGTGGGGATCAATTCCCGCTATTTCAGGCCGACAGAAGTTGATTTGCTGATAGGCGACTACTCTAAAGCCAAAAGACTCCTGGGATGGGAGCCCGGGACTACGTTCAAAGACCTGGTAAGGATCATGGTGATGGCTGATTTTGAAAAAGCAAAAAAAAGAATATAGCATGGAAAAAAGCAGCAAAATATATGTTGCAGGGCATAACGGACTGGTAGGATCTGCTATTGTTCAAAACCTGAGGCAAAAAGGATATTATAATATCATCGGAAAAGATTTCCGGGAGCTTGATCTGCGTGATCCTGCGGCTGTAAACGCTTACTTTCAGATAGAAAAACCGGAATATGTGTTTCTGGCTGCGGCAAAAGTCGGGGGAATTGTGGCAAACAATACCTATCGTGCCGAGTTTATCTATGATAACTTAATGATACAGAACAATGTGATACATAATGCGTACCTGCACGGGGTAAAAAAATTACTTTTTCTGGGCAGTACATGTATCTATCCCGGGCAATGCCCCCAACCTATGAAAGAGGAATATTTACTTTCCAGCGAACTTGAATATACCAATGAACCCTATGCCATAGCAAAAATTGCCGGAATAAAAATGTGCGAAAGCTATAACATACAGTACGGAACCAATTTTTTAAGTGTTATGCCCACGAATTTGTATGGGCCCAATGATAATTTTGACCTTGAAAAAAGCCATGTTCTGCCTGCTATGCTGCGCAAGATACATCTTGCAAAGTGTTTGGAAGCTGCTGATTTTGCTGAAATAAGGAAGGACCTGACTTTAGAGCCCATAGAAAATGCGGACGGTAATTCATCAACAGGAGAAATCATGTTGATCCTGGAAAAATACGGCATTAGGAAGAATAATGATGATGAAAAAACAAGTGTTGAAATCTGGGGCAGCGGCGAACCGCTGCGGGAATTTTTGTGGAGCGGGGAAATGGCAGACGCCTGTGTATTTATCATGGAAAAGGTTAATTTCTCTGATGTGGCAGGCAGTTGCAATGGCGGAATCCGAAATACCCACATCAACATTGGCACCGGCAGGGAAATTCCCATTAAAAACCTGGCATATCTGGTCAAAGAAACCATCGGCTTTGCCGGAGACTTGTTTTTTAATAAAGCAAAACCCGACGGCACCATGCGGAAACTCACCGATACCACAAAACTCAATGCGTTGGGATGGAAACACAGCATTGATATTGAACAGGGCATTAAAATGATGTACGACTGGTACAGGGAAAGACAATTAATAAAACAGGACGATCATTGATATGGAAACGATAAAAATTGACTTTGTGGATTTCTATCCCAATTTTGTAAAAAACAATAATGAACTCTATAATGCATTGGCTGAAAAATTCAATCTACAGATAAGTTCATCGCCGGATTATATTATTTATTCATGTTATGGTAATGAACATTTGAAATACGATGGTATAAAAATATTTTTTACCGGGGAGAACCTGGTGCCTGACTTTAATTTTTGCGACTATGCCATAGGATTTCACTTCATTGATTTTGAGGACAGGTATCTCAGGCTGCCGCTGTCGGTAATCAGGGGATCATATAAAAACATTGCCGACAAAAAAATTGACCGCGAAAAAGCATTGAACCGTAAATTCTGCAATTTTGTATATTCAAACCAGGGTAACGCTCATCCGATACGAAACAAGTTTTTTAATGAACTGTCGAAATATAAGAAGGTTGATTCGGGAGGAAAGGCATTTAACAATATAGGAGGGGCTGTAGCAGATAAATTTGCTTTTATTGCTGAATATAAATTTACCATTGCCATTGAAAACTCAAGTGTGAACGGGTATGTCACCGAAAAGATCGTGGAGCCCATGTCGGTGAACTCGGTGCCGGTGTACTGGGGCAGTAAAAGTATAGGCGCCGATTTCAATACCGATGCGTTTGTTGTGATCAGGGACGACAGTGACGAAGCTATACGGGAAGCCATACAACGGATCAGATTTTTAGACCAGAATGATGATGAATACCTGAAGCTGCTGTCGCAGCCCTGGGTAAAACCCGGCCAATATGTAAATTTTGAAGAAACCCTTCAGCAATTTTTCGGACACATTGTATCGCAGCCATTTCATACGGCCGGACGAAGGGCCCTGAATGGATTTAATATGAGATATGTTGGAAAAATGATTAAGTTCTATGAGAGTGTTAAGAACAGGACGATAGATAATGAAATCAGTTTCAGGGAAATAATGAAATTATTATTAAGAAAGGTGAAAAGGAAAATGCCTCTATAATTAGTGTTTGTTCACAAACTCTAATTAGAGGAATTTGAAACTATGAAAAATACTGTTTTATTTATATTGTTGCATTGTTGTTGAAACCTTACTGTTATAAAAAATATTAGCGTGGTTTATGGTTTTAGAAACTCAGAAAATTTGTCATAAATGTAATAAAAAACAATAAATATATAGTTAAATGAAGTTTATTTTTGATTTAGATGGTACTATAACTGCACAGGAAACATTACCAGTTATAGCCAAGAAATTTCATTTGGAGAAAGAAATTTTAAATCTCACTAATGAAACCATAAAAGGTAATATTCCTTTTGTTGAAAGTTTTATCCGCAGGGTGCATGTTTTAGGGAAATTGCCGGTTTCTGAAATTTCAGATTTACTTTCAGGCGTCAGGTTACATAAAAAGGTTTTGAAATTTATTAATGATAATAAAGAGAATTGTGTAATAGCAACCGGCAATCTGGATTGCTGGATAGATAAACTTTCTTCAAAAATTGATTGTATTTGTTATAATTCTATTGCAAAAGTTGAGAATAACAAAGTAGTTTCTATCGAGTACATTTTGAACAAGGACGAAGTGGTTAATAAATATAAAGGAATGGGCGAGGAAGTGGTTTTTATCGGAGACGGAAATAATGATATGGAAGCTATGCGCATTTCTGATATTTCTATTGCGGCTGGGTTAATTCATTATCCTGCCAATAGTATTTTGACCGTTGCAGATTATTTAATTTTTAATGAGGAGGCGTTATGTCGTCAGTTAAATCAGTTGTTATAAGTTGTGCCGGGATAGGATCCCGTCTGGGTCTTGGACAAACAAAAGCGTTGATCACTCTGAACGGAAGATCTCTGATCAGGTGGCAGCTGGAGTTACTTAAAGATTTTGAAGATATTAGAATTGTTGTAGGGTATCAGGCAAATGACGTGATCAAAGAAGTTTTAAAAATCAGGAAAGACGTAATTTTTGTATATAATCATGATTATTTTAATACAAAAACAGGGGCAAGTTTTTATTTAGGAGCCAAAGATGCCAATGAATTCGTAATTGAATGGGATGGTGATCTTTTGGTTCATCCCGATGATATTTCAAAAATTTTGAATGCTAACGATGAATTTATTGGATATTCAGACATTGTTTCAGACGAAGCAGTATTTGTTAAAACCAATAATAAAGGAGATGTTTTATCTTTCTCCAGAGAGCATGGAGATTACGAATGGACAGGCCCTGCATGTATAAGAAAATCAAAACTTCAATTCACCCGGGGCAATGTTTTTGAACAGCTTGAACCATATTTGCCAATGAAAGGTCTGAGGGTAAGAGCTTATGACATTGATACTTACGATGATTATAAAAGAGTTGAATTAGTAATAAAAGAATGGAGGAATTTGTGAAACGAATATATGGTATAATAGGGGGCGCCGGTGTTGCTGCAACAAATAGATTAAATCATTTAATTGAAGAATATTTGACGAGAAATGGGGCATTTAGAGACGCCCATCATCCAGAAATTATATCTTATCAGGCAGTTAATTCTCCTTCAAGAAGTATGTTTTTAGAAAAAAAAGGTGAAACTTTTATACCAAGTTATGTTGACATTGGGAAAAAATTAAAATCGATTGGAGCAAATATTTTATGTATGTCATGTAACACAGCTCATTATGCTTTTGATGAAATTCAAAAAGAAGTTGATTTGCCATTTATAAATATGGTTGAAGATACGGTCAAATTCATTGATGATAAATATAAAAACAAGAGAATCGGATTAATTGCTTCAGATGGGTGTTTAATGGGTAAAGTTTATGAGTTTTATTTTAACAAATATAATATCAAATTACCAGTTGTATACCCTGATGTTGAATATCAGAAAGAAGTAACACGAGGAATTATAAACATAAAAAACAGTAATCGGTTTAAAGATATTAATTATATCAATAGGCCAAGAAACATTTTTAAATCTGTTTGTGACCATTTGGTGTACAATGGCGCTGAAGTAATTATTTTAGGATGTACAGATATCTCAGTAGATTTTGTACCTTTGAATAATGAAAGTGTAATAATTGTTGATTCGCTTAATATTCTTGCAAATTCGATAATAAATGATTTTTTAATTTATAAACAACAATATGATGGAAAATAAGAATGCTCTTAATTTTTTCAGAGAAATTTCAGAAAAAAAAACAGTGAAAATTAAATCAGATAAACTTTCCAGTTCTAATGATTTTACAAAATTAGACTCATCATTTATACTAAAGTATGCGGATAAATCAAGCAAAATTTTAGATATGGGAAGTGGAACAGGTTTAATTGTGAACAAAATATACAATAAAGTTGCGGATATTACTGCTGTTGAACCTTTAAAGGGGTTTTCAAAGCATATTGTAAAAAGTAATAATGTCGTAATTGTTAATCAAAATATTTTTGATTTTGAACCAAATATTGAGATTAAATATGATTTAATTACAATGTTTGGATTGATGCATTATTTTAACGAATTAGAAGCAATTGAAATTTATAAAAAATATTTTTATTATTTGAAAAATGGTGGAAAAATGATTATAAAAAATCAGTTTGGGGTTAATGATGATGTTGTTGTTGATGGTTATTCAGAAGAGCAAAATACAAATTACTTTGCACATTACAGATATTTGGATAAAGAAGTAAGTATACTGAGAAAAACCGGTTTTAATAATATTGAAATAATTGATATTTACCCGCCTGAATGTAACAGATGGAATAACACACATTATTATGCAATTGTTGCTGAAAAATAATGGTATTGGGAAAATGTGCATTTTTTATTTAAAATTATTGAATATTTGTGGATGCATCAATTGTGTTATAGGTCTGTATTGCCGCTAATTAAACTTTTTTAATAATAACATACGCATTAAGCTAAAAACACATAATGTGAAAGTTAATTTATATGAATAAAAGCAGAATAAATATTCTTGTGAAAGGTACATTTGCATCTGGTTCTAGTGCAGTTACAGATCTTTTAAAGGAATATGATAATATTGCAGTAGTTCCTTACGAATTTAATGATTTTTGTTATCCTCAAATGGTTGGTGATTGTATAGAAGATGATAGATTGCTGAAGATTCCCACACAGGAATATACCCACGAAATAATCAGAAGGTACGGACCAAGAGGGTGGGTTATTGGTGATGGCAAAATAAAATATGCCTTGAAGAAAAGATTGCTCCGCGCAAAAGCAAACGAATCTTTTATGATGTACTTATTGCCCCAAAATATAGAAGACAAAATAAATAGTTTACAAACGGATTATAATCATAGGCAAAATATCGAAAACCTGACAAAAAGATATAACCTTATTGATAAATTATTTAGTGAGATTGTAAAAAACAATATCACAAGATCAGAAAGAATCGAGTTTGCAAATAATTGGATACAGAACATCGGGAAAATATACGCGATTAATAGAAAACAAGTTTTTGTTCTTTTTGATCAGCCAATAATATTAGAAGGGCATCTGGATACCTGGCCGGAGGTGTTCAGGCCTTTCAAACTGATAATTGTATACCGGGATCCCAGAGACCAGATTGCAGATTTGATACAGTGGAATGAAATATATATTAAACATATACCAAATGATAGGGATTTATTATCCGCTATCCAATCAACTCTTAAATATATAAAAAGGGAAATTTATGGTGCTGAAAATGTCTACAATGTATTAGGAATTGAAAAAGTGATGATGATAAGTTTTGAAAAGTTTATAAAAGATAATGATTTAATGACAAAAAAAATTCAGTCTTTTTTAGGCTTAAATGAAATTAATCATAAAAAAAAGGAGCTTTTTTTACAACCAAAAAAATCAATAAAAAATATTGGAATCTATAAAAGGATACTTACAAAAGAGCAGGAAAATTTAATAGAAGAATTATATCAATGGTATATTAATAAAGAGAGAGAAAATGTTTTTTATGGGTAGGATATTCACATGCAATATTTTCTAAAAATCAAAGACTTGTATACTTTTAAATTCCTTAGACTTTGCCGTATTTTTTCCATTAGTTTTTTATAATTTGTTCAATTGTACAAACTATAATTTGTATATTTGCTGTGTTTTACTAATTATACTTTGAATGAAATGGAAAACGCTATTCTGCTTCATAATAAACATTGGCAAAAAACACCTTATGACATACCAATACAAAGGGATTTGTTAAAAAAATTGCTCAGGTACAATACAGCCAAAGAAATACAGATAATCTCAGGCATCCGCAGAAGCGGCAAATCGTCCTTACTCAAATTATATATAAACGAACTTATTAAAACAGTAAATCCTCTTAGTATTTTATTTGTCAATTTTGACGATCCCAATTTTTCCGGAGTGTATCAGCAGCCTCAAAACATTTACAATATTGTTGAAATAGCCGAACGATTAACCCAAACAAAAATTAATTATTTGTTGTTTGATGAAATCCAAATGGTTGATGGCTGGGAGAAGTATGTAAAAAGCATTTATGATGCCGATGCCTACAAAAAAATTTGTATCACCGGATCCAATGCTAAGCTCTTAAACAGCAATTATTCCAAGCTGCTTTCGGGCCGGTATATTACCCATCAGATTTACCCATTGTCGTTAAATGAAATTTTTACCCACTATAATTTGGATAATAAACTGGCGGTTTTACAAAACAAGCCTGATGTCTTTAACATGCTTGACCATGTTATGAAGTACGGATCTTTCCCGGAAATTATAAATAAATCAGACCAGCAGCTAAAACACGAGATAGCAACAAATTATTTCGACAGTATATTGGTAAAAGATTGTATTGTAAACAAAAATATCAGAGACAGCAAATCATTTAAGGAACTTTCATTTTACCTGTTTACTAATATTTCGTCACTGTATTCATATAACAGCATTTCAAAAGCAACAGGAATAAATGATATCTCTGTTAAAGAATATATCAATACCATGTCCGATTCATTCCTTATTTATGAAATTGCTCAGTTTTCATATAAAGTCAGGCAGCAAATAAAATCGAAACGAAAAATGTATTGTATTGATAATGGATTGATATCGGCTGTTTCATTGAATTTTTCAGAAAACAAAGGAAAACTTTTCGAAAACCTGGTATTTTCGGAAATAATAAAATCCGGATGTAAAGAAATCTTTTTTTATAACGAAAACAAGGAATGTGATTTTTTAATAAAGAAAAAAAACAAACTAATTGCAATACAGGTTTGTTACGAAATAAACAAGACAAACAAAGAACGCGAAATTTTAGGATTAGAAGAAGTTATGAAAACATTTTCAATAGATAAGTCGTTTATAATTACATTTTTGCAATCAGAAAAGGTAAATAAAAACATCTCAGTAATTCCCATTTATGAAATGAGCAACATTTTTGAATGAAGTAACGGAAGTTGCGCTAAAAAAATAATTTTAAACAACGATGAATAGTAAAATGTAAAGATATAAAAGATGAGCCTACTCCGAAAAGTATGAATTTATGCGACTTCCCTTTGGGATAAAGGGCAAGAAGTCGCAGGTTAAAAAAAACCGGGCGTTTCGGAGCGGACTCAAAGATATGGGAATCAACTTTTTAACATATTGTAAAAAAGAACAAAACCACGGTCAGACAGAGCCGATATTATTGAAACAGCAGAGCCGGAGTGTCAGGCATACAGGCAGGGAAGCCGGTCGGAGGATCGTTGTAAAAATTTGCTCAGCATAAGCCGCGTTTATGTGATTAATAAAAACAGTTATTCATAATTTTGTAACTCTGCAAACTTTTTGCAAAAAAAAAGCTTATAAAACATGGTAATTTCCGGATTAATAAAAATAACAATATCCATAAATATTTAATCTTCGTATGCTTTTTAATTCCTTAGACTTTGCCGTATTTTTTCCATTAGTTTTTATACTCTACTGGTTTGTTGTACAACGGAACCTGAAGCTGCAAAATCTTTTCGTCCTGGCATCAAGTTTTGTGTTTTACGGCTGGTGGGACTGGCGTTTTTTAGCGCTGCTGTTTTCGGGCTGCCTGGTCAATTATATTGTCGGCCGGCTGCTTTCAGCCCGGAACGATAAACCGGTGCGAAGACTGCTGTTATGGACAGCGGTCGTTTACAACATAGGGCTGCTCGTCGTATTTAAATACCTGAACTTTTTTATCGGCAGCTTTGTTTCTGCATTTACCTTTTTTGGTCTTAACCTGTCAGGCAGTTCCCTGAACATCGTTTTGCCGGTGGGTATCAGTTTCTTTACCTTTCAGGCGCTGGGCTACGTTTTGGAAGTGTACCGCCGTAACGCGGATGCAGAACGGAATTTTATCAGTTTTTCCGCCTTTGTCAGTTTTTTTCCGCTCATACTGGCCGGACCCATCGAACGGGCAACCCACCTGCTTCCCCAGTTCAGCAAAAAACGAACTTTTGATTATACTAAGGCGACCGACGGACTGAGGCAAATATTATGGGGACTGTTCAAAAAGATCGTCATAGCCGATAACTGTGCCATATTTGCAAACGCAACTTTTGATGATCCTTCGGGATATAGTGGTTCAACCCTGGTGTTAGGAGCATTGTTTTATACGATTCAGATTTATTCAGATTTTTCAGGTTATTCTGATATTGCTATCGGGGTGTCGAAATTAATGGGCTTTGATATAATAAGAAATTTTAATAATCCCTACCTATCTTTGAATGTAGCAGATTTTTGGAGACGCTGGCATATTTCGCTTTCATCGTGGCTACGGGATTATCTGTTTACCCCAATGTCAATAAAACTCAGAAGTCTGGGGGTCACAGGTATAATAATTTCATTATTTGTTACCTTTATTTTATGTGGTTTATGGCATGGCGCAAATTATACTTTTATAGTTTGGGGCGGGTTACATGGTCTTGCTTTGGTTTGGGATGTAATTTCAACCAGAACCAGAAAGAAGATAAGAAAACAAACGAATTCAACTTTGTACAACAGCATTAGTTGGTTTTTTACATTTTCGTTTATTGTTTTTACATGGATTTTCTTCAGGGCAGAAAACTTTATACAGGCAAATAATTTTATTTATGAAATATTTTCTGGTTCATTTTTTTCTATACCGTATATTATTGAACCTTCAACAGGAAGGACAATCCTGCCTAAAACAATTTATTTTCTAATTCTTTTATTCCTTTTTTTCGAATTATATGGCCGCAATCAAGAGTTTTCATTTGCACAAATAGGGAAGAATTGGAAAAGACCATTACGATTTGCATTATATTATTCTATCATTATTGCAATATATTGGTTTAGTGGGCCGGGACAGCAATTTATTTACGCTCAGTTTTAAATTAATAATGAAGAATTTTTTAAAACTATTTTTGATTTTTAGTTTGCCATTAGTTATTATTTGCACTTCGGTTGAAATACTTACTCGAAGAATTCCTAATGTTTATAAATGTAAGAAAGATTACTTGGACAAACATTCTGACAGTATATCAATTTTATTCTTGGGGAATTCATGTGTTTTATATGGTATTAATCCTGATTATGTTAATAAAATTAGTTTTAATGCAGCTAATCCTGGGCAACCATTATTTTATGACAATGGAATACTTAAAAAATACCAGAATAATTGGAATAACTTGGATTGTATTGCAATACAGGTTTCTTATTCTTCCATTTTTTGTGAAATTGATTTTTTTAGAAAATGTAAGTACAATATTTATTTTGGCATGCATACATCAAAAAAATTAGCAGAATATATAGAAGTATTTAATAGTGCCCCCATCGTTCTTATTAAACGGATTTATTATTATTATATAAAGGGTTATTCATTTACTCCATGCACTGATTTAGGATGGTGTTCTTACGGAGATTCTAAAAGTAGCGAAGGATTAGTTAAAACAGGAAAGGATATTGCATGGGTCCATTCAAAAAGTATAAATGATAAAAGTTTTTCTGAAAATATAATTGCATTAAAATCTATTTTTGAATTTGCAATAAATAAAGGTGTGAAACTTTTTGTTTATACTCCACCAGCCTATCATACCTATAATGAAAATTTAGATAGCACGGATGTAAATCAAATGATAGCTATTTTAAAAAGTTTTGATAGGGAACACTCTAATGTAGCATATGCGAATTTTTTATACGATACTTCCTTTTCAGAAGCAGACTACTATGATGCCGTTCATTTGAACGAAGCTGGTGCAAAAAAACTCACATGTAAAATTGATAGTTTAATAAATAAATGCCCCCAAAATATATGGAAATAGCAATATCAAAATAGTTAATTTTGATTTTTTTATGACAATTACTGATTCGTGTATATACTTATAATATAATCGATGGACATTCCCACACATTATCAATTCTTTGATAAATCCATTATGATGCATTTATTATTAGAAAAAAAACAAAAAATATTTTAAAGAAAAAAACACTAATGCTTTTTAATTCCTTAGACTTTGCCGTATTTTTTCCTGTAGTTTTTATAATTTATTGGTTTATGGTAAACCGGAAATTACAGCTTCAGAATTTATTTATAGTAATAGCGAGTTTTGTGTTTTACGGCTGGTGGGACTGGCGTTTTTTAGCGCTGCTGTTTTCGGGCTGCCTGGTCAATTATATTGTCGGCCGGCTGCTTTCAGCCCGGAACGATAAACCGGTGCGAAGACTGCTGTTATGGACAGCGGTCGTTTACAACATAGGGCTGCTCGTCGTATTTAAATACCTGAACTTTTTTATCGGCAGCTTTGTTTCTGCATTTACCTTTTTTGGTCTTAACCTGTCAGGCAGTTCCCTGAACATCGTTTTGCCGGTGGGTATCAGTTTCTTTACCTTTCAGGCGCTGGGCTACGTTTTGGAAGTGTACCGCCGTAACGCGGATGCAGAACGGAATTTTATCAGTTTTTCCGCCTTTGTCAGTTTTTTTCCGCTCATACTGGCCGGACCCATCGAACGGGCAACCCACCTGCTTCCCCAGTTCAGCAAAAAACGAACTTTTGATTATACTAAGGCGACCGACGGACTGAGGCAAATACTCTGGGGACTCTTTAAAAAGATCGTCATAGCCGATAACTGTGCTGAATTTGCCAACATGATATTTGATAGTCCCGGAAACTACAGCGGCGCCACCCTGGCGGTGGGAGCGCTCTTATATACTTTACAAATCTATGCCGATTTTTCGGGCTATTCGGATATCGCCATCGGGGTGTCCCGTCTGCTGGGATTTGATGTCATCAGGAATTTTAATTCGCCCTATCTGTCGGTAAGTGTGGCAGATTTCTGGAGACGTTGGCATATTGCGCTTTCAACATGGCTGCGCGACTACCTGTTCTCCCCGCTGTCGATAAAATTACGGAATGCAGGTACCACAGGGGTGGTTTTTGCATTATTTGTAACTTTTCTGTTATGCGGATTATGGCACGGGGCAAATTACACATTTATTGTCTGGGGCGGGCTGCATGGCCTTGCCCTCGGCTGGGATATCATTTCGGCCAGGCAGCGGAAAAAGATACGCAAAAAGATGAATCCGGGAGTGTATAATACCATAAGCTGGCTCATTACTTTTGTATTTATTGTCTGTACCTGGATATTCTTTCGTTCCCCCAACCTTCATGAGGCAGCAGCTTACATACAAAGTATGTTAAGCGGGCTTTCCGTAAAATCTTCCGTTGTTGAAGCCTTTAATTTTACCTATTGGGAGATAGGGCCTGCCATATTGGCCATGATCGGCTTATTCATTATCATTGAGTTGCTGGGTCGCAAACAGCAGCACGCCCTTGAACGCTTGGGCCTGAAATGGAAAGCGCCGCTGAGGTATGTTATGTATTATGCCATTATTCTTGCCATATTATTGTTCAGCGGCCAGGAACAGCAATTCATTTATTTTCAGTTTTAACTAATGAAAAAATTTATCCCCAGGTTTATCCTGTTTATTTTACCCTTGTTATTGCTGTTTGTCTTGATGGAGGCCTTTTTAAGGATGATTCCCAACGATTATCTGTTGAAAAAAAAATACCTGGATGTTCATGCGGAAAAGATCCAGACACTTGTTTTTGGCAGTTCACATGCATTCAGGGGCATAAACCCTGAGTATTTTTCAGGCAAAACCTTTAATGCAGGCTATGTCTCCCAGTCCCTGAAATATGATTATAAGATTTTTGAAAAATATAAACATCAGATGACAGCCCTCAAAACGGTCGTTGTCCCTATATCATATTTCAGTTTTGTGTATGAACTGGAACACAGTATAGAGGCATGGCGCACCAAGAATTATGTTATTTATTACGGATTTCAGAATACGGCTTCCTTTAAGTATTATTCGGAACTGTTAAGCAATAGCTTTAAGATCAATGTGACACGATTGGTTTCTTATTATATCAGAGGAGAATCAAGCATCTCTTCGGACAGTAACGGGTATGGCCGTCTGGATATTACTAAAAATACCGACTTGGAAAGAACAGGTAAGGAAGCTGCGGAAAGACACACTGTAAAAGATCAGGCCTTCGTAAAAGATAATTGTTTTTATGTACAGTCCATCATTGAGGATTGCCGGAAACAAGGCGTACAGGTGATTTTAGTGACGCTGCCGGCATGGGAAACTTACAGGGTATTATTAGACTCACAACAACTGATAGCAATGGAAAACAATGCGAATAATTTGTCTGAAACGTACCGAAATTGTATTTATATCAATCTTTTAGATGATACGGATTTTGTCAAAAATGATTTTCACAGCGCCGATCATCTGAATGATGCAGGTGCAAAAAAATTATCTCTGAAACTTAACGATATTATTAATCAATATAATGAGCAACGATAAAATTTATGTTACGCGCCCATTTCTTCCCCCTCTGGAAGAATTTGATGAGTACCTGAAAGAAATCTGGGCAAGCGGCCAGCTGACCAACAACGGGCAGTTTCATCAGCAGCTTGAAAAAGAGTTGTGTGCCTGGCTGGGAGTGAACTATATATCACTTTTTGCAAACGGCACACTGGCGCTGATCACAGCGTTGCAGGCGCTGGATATCAAAGGCGAAGTGGTCACCACGCCATACAGCTTTGTGGCAACGGCACATGCTCTGGTCTGGAACGGCATTACACCGGTATTCGCAGATACTGACCCTGAATACGGTAATTTAGACCCACGGCACATTGAAGCAGCAATAACGGACAAAACCAGCGCTATCCTGCCGGTGCATGTTTATGGACATCCCTGCCATCATGAGGAAATTGAAAAAACAGCAAAGAAACACGGACTAAAACTGATATATGATGCCGCTCATGCTTTTGGGGTGCAGCAAAACGGTAGCAGCATCCTCAACTATGGCGACTTGTCTGTTTTGAGTTTTCATGCCACCAAGGTGTTTACCACCTTAGAGGGAGGCGCTATTGTTTGCCACACCCCCGAAATGAAACAACATATCGACAACCTGAAAAATTTCGGATTTCGTAATTATGAAGTCATATCGCTGGGGATCAATGCAAAAATGAATGAAATACAAGCTGCCATGGGATTGCTGCAGCTTAAATATGTTGATGCTTCCATCGAAAAGAGAAGATCACTCAGTGCTTTTTATTTCGAACAATTGGGCGACATAAACGGGATAAGAATGTTATCACCGGCATCTGATGTACATTATAACTATTCGTATTTTCCTGTTTTTATTGACGAAGAACTATATGGAAAAAGCAGGGATGCGCTTTATGAGGAATTAATAAAGCACAATATTTACGGAAGACGGTATTTTTATCCGCTGATCAGCCATTGCCATCCTTATAAGGACCTGGGTTCGGCACAACAAGGGATAATGCCTGTGGCTGAAAAAATTGCTGAGCAGGTGATCTGTCTCCCAATTTTCCATGATCTGGAAAGGGATACCGTTACCAATATCTGTGAAATAATAAGAAATTTTCGTGCGGAGGGATAAAGGGACCGGGGATTTTAGTGATATTTGATGGCAGGTGCGGAGCGCCGGAACATTTGTAAAATAATGATGAGCCTTAAGAATAAGGTACAGCCTGCCTGGTCGGCAGACAGGCGTACCGTAACATAAGCCATGATTGGGATTGACGGTTGTACTCAGGAAATTAATTTTACGGTGCTCTGCACCTGTGTTTTCGCGAGTTGACGATTTCTTACAAATACTACGGGGCGCTGCCCCTGTCGAGGTCATAACTGATAAAACAGCTTTTTGGTCACACCTTTGAATTCTGACAACCTGTTTTAAAATTAAAACTCCGAAGATTTATCAGAAATGAATAACTTTGTTGCAGAACAGATACAAGAGGCTGTCCTGAAAGTCCTTTATGCGCCTTTGTGTTACTCTTTGTGTGTCTTTGTATCAATAAATACTGACCACGAAGTCGCACGAAGTACAGTCACGAAGGAACACGAAGGAAAAATAAATTAAACATCAAAAAATGATTCATATCAACCTTTGTGCGCCTTAGTGACAACCCTGCCTGCCGTTCGGCAGTTCAGGCAGGCTTTGCGCGCCTTAGTGGTAAAAAAAATAGAACCACGAAGTCGCACGAAGTACAGTCACGAAGGAACACGAAGGGACACGAAGGAAGAATAAAAATAAATTATATTTAATAAATATGTTTTCTGTGAGCCTTAGCGCGCCTTTGCGGTAAAAAAAACATGAATTACCCATAAAAATAAGGTACAGCCAGGTCCGGCAGACAGGCGTACCGTAACATAATTAACGATGTTTGTTTTGATGTTTGTTATACCATCAAGCCAACTCATAAATAAAAATAATACAGATGTTGTCACTGATAAAAAGAATCATCAACAAAATAAAACGGACAGGGAAGGATATTACATTTAATTTACGAAGTGTGTATTTGGGTATGATTCAGGAAAAAGGCACCGTTCAGGATGTTGAAAACAGGAACTATACAACAATCCTTATCGGTAAACAGGAGTGGATGGCGGAGAACCTCTGTGTGAGTCATTTTCGTAATGGCGACCTGATAACCTTCATCGATAATGATGATGAATGGCAGCTTGCAGGACAACAGGGCCTTCCGGCATGGAGTTTTTATAAAGACGACCCGGCATCAGAGAAAAAATTCGGCAAGTTATACAACTGGTATGCAGTTAATGATCCTCGCGGACTGGCGCCGGATGGCTGGCATATACCTTCGGATGGCGATTGGGCGGCCATGATATCTTTCCTGGACGGAGAAGAAATAGCAGGTAAAAAGCTGAAAAGCCGCAAAGGATGGAAAAATGAGGGAAATGGTTCGGACAGGAGCGGATTTAACGCTTTGCCCGGAGGGTACCGTGATCCTGCGGGGTGGTTCGGGAATGGAGGGTTCGGCCGCTGGTGGTCTTCAACAGAAGCTTCGGAAGACAAAGCCTGGCGGTTCAGGATGGGCTTTGATAATGGGATCATTAACCGGTTTGATGGCCCTAAAGGATATGGTTTTTCGATACGCTGTGTCAGGAATTGATGGTAAACTGGTGTTGAAAGTGGCAGTACGTCGGCTTTGCGGGAGCTCCTGCGGAGCGCGAGAGTAATACGCTGCCAACAGTTATACTGCCATTACTGCCCAAAAGTTGTTCTGATAACCGTGAATAAGGCTGTTGTAGAAAAAATGTGTATTTTTGCGGGGAGTCAAGAAAAAATCTGTATATAATGAAAAAATTAATACTTATAGGCGCCCGGGGTTATGGAAGAGTAATATACAACCTGGCCATATCATGCAAAGGATATAATACCGAATATACGATCAAAGGCTTTCTGGATGATAAACGGGATGCCCTGGATGAATTTGACGGTTATCCCCCGGTCATTGCTTCTGTTGAAGACTACCAGGTGCAGCAGGACGATGTTTTTGTCTGTGC
>DAOORA010000066.1:0-24998 GCA_035389045.1 Bacteroidales bacterium
TTAATACTGTCACCGGTAAAATAATCATACCATTTACCGGCATGAGGAAATTCAGGCCATACGGGCTGGGCAATTACGTCGAAGTTGCCCAGAACAACAACGCTTAGGTTGGATCCAACAATACCGTCGTCATGAAGGCGTATTCTTTTATCCCAGTTTCCGACATTCATGTCATAATTGGAAGTCTTGAACAACGAATATGTTGTTTTTAACTTTATCAGGGCGGCGTATTTTTTATAAAGCATCACACGGTAGGGGTCGTTCATATAATCCCATTTGGGCGGCTTTTTATCCGTACGTGTTTCGCTGGTCATCGAAGGCCAGTTTATGGAATAATCGTATCCTCTTTCGCCAAATTCCCAGAACATTTTAGGCCCCGGAACGGTGAAAAACAAAGCGGCGATTTCGCCCATTCTTTCCAATGCAGTACGTTTATTGCGGGTGTTATAGAGTGTGTCGGTGCCCTGGATGAACATATTGCCATAAGTCAAATTGCGGTACATCAGTCGTTCTTCGTCATGGCTCTCCATATATCCTACCAGGTTGTGCGGCCACCAGCCTCTGGCTTTATAGGATACCGACCATTCAAAATTTGAATTGTTATTGTACCAGCCCATGGATGCCTGATTGTATTGAACATTGCCGTTTGCTCCCGACCACATCATCATTCCATAGTTGGCCAGTTCGCTTTCTTCCGGATTATCTGCGAGGTGTTCAAGAATGATGTATGTGCCCGGGTGTTTGGCCCATAATTCATTGGCGAATCGTTTTATCGTATTTACCCGGGTGGCATCGTATTGGCCCCAGGCGCCCACGTCAGTGCCGATAATATCTCCATGCGCATCATAGGTCACCGTGACATTATTGGTAAATCCTTTTGAAAGATCAAGCCGGAATCCGTCCACATGGTATTCGCTTACCCAGTAACTCAACACACTGTCTACGTAAGCCTGTGTGTGGGGACTGGTATGGTTGAAATCGCAATGATAACCGTAAGGGTGTGGGATAAGTTCGTTGAACCAGGGATTGTCGTTTCCAGGCCTTAGCCGTTCTTTGTTGTAATACAAACGGGCAAGGGGATTCTGCCCCGATGAATGGTTGAGGACAATATCAAGTATCACGGCAATGCCGTTGTTATGACAGGTGTTGATGAGGCTTTTGAGCATATTTTTCGTTCCGTAACACTTATCGGGGGCAAAATGCATAGCCGTCATGTAGCCCCAGCTGTCATTACCGTCATATTCTGTGACAGGCATAAGTTCGATGGCGGTGATGCCTAACTTTTTCAGGTATTGCAGGCTGTCTTCCACCGTTTTAAAATTATGGGTCAGGTGAAAATCGCGCACCAGAAGCTCATAGATCACCAGGTCCCTGTTGTCGGGTTTCTGAAAAGAGCCGTCTGTCCAGTTAAAAGGCGTCTGGGCAGTCTGAAAGACGGAGACGAGTTGTGAGGCTTTTCCTACAGGATAAGAGATCAGGTTGGGATAAATAATAGCGTTGATACCCGGATCGTTCCAACGGTCCAGCACTTTATCCGAATAAGGGTCCGCAATATTGACATCGTTATCGACAAGATACTGGAAACGGTATTCCTTCATGGGAATAAGGCCGGTAAGTGTTATCCAGTAACGGTTGCCGTCGGTTGTTTTATTCATTTGATAATCAGGGTCGAGTTCCCAGTTGCTTTTATCCCATATCAGGTATGCAAAGCTTTTATTTGGTGCAAATAGTTGTAAGGTCACCGTGGTATCGTTAATATAATTTATGCCATCTCTTATACCGGCGGGCGGATTCTGAACGGTTGGACCCTGTCTGACCAGGTAATACATGGAATCTGTGATGGTTTGTCCGTTATAGACCGCTGTGAACCAAAACCGGTGTTTTCCATACTGGCTTGCCGTGATACCGGCATTAAGTATGCTGTCGGTAGCATTCGATACCAGGGCACCATCGTGATACAAAGTTATTGAAGACGTATATTTGCTTCTGACCTGTACGGGAATGTTCGAGTTTATGTTGGGACATAACGGAAATTGAAGCGGTGAAGTGAAGCGCGCAAAAACGGACAGCGGATAGACACAAATATAAAAATCCGACCCGTCTGCATTTTTTCCAGCAAGCGTTCCGTCTGCATTACGAAATACAAAACATATCAGATTGGTTACTTCGGCACTGTACAAATGAAAAAAACTTTTTATATGAAACTTGGCCTTGTGAATATTTCCTCCCAGGTTCTGCATCAGGACGTTGGAGTCGGCTTCTCCCCATTGTGCCGGTTTGTGCTGCCAGTCGGAGAGGTTCACGCTTTCATCCGAGATCACGCCGGTATGCATATATACATCGTTAACTCCCGCCAGTTGCCCGTTCCCGAGGGCGGCATTGTATATGATCGTCAGCGTGTCGTTAACGGTCGGATACATGGGTGAATAAGAAAGAACCTGCGAAAAGGCATTCACTGACAATAAAGTGAATGCGAGAAAAAATAATTTCAGACTTTTTTTCATGAATAAAAAATATATAGGTCAGTGTTTATCGCGAAATCACAATTTTTTGAGAAGCAATCCTGTTATTTTCTGAGGTCATGGTGTAATAATAAACTCCTGATGGAAGTTTATATCCTGCGTTATTGGTTCCGTTCCAGATGACGGAATGGCTTCCGGATATCTGAGATCCTGAAAAGAGTTTTTTTACTTCCTGCCCGAGGGAATTGAATACGGTAATTTCCAGGTTTTTTGACGGTTCAGTAAGTGTATAAACGATTTTTGTCTTTTCGTTGAATGGATTAGGTCCGGCAGATAAGTACAGATTGTTGTGATTTGTTTCGCCAATGCCGGTGACGAAGCTAATGGCCGGAAAGTTGGCGCCCGGATCGCTGCCCTGTATCACCTGGGTAATGCCGCTGGTAAGGTTTATAATAAAAAGGTCTTTACCCAGATCATCTCTTCCGGTCAGCGTGCCGTCTTCATTTCTGAATACCATGCCGATGGTATAGGGTGCGCCATCAGTGGGGTTCCAGACTGTGGAATTAACAACAGGATGGGGGTCATTGGGATCAACAAAGGCAGTAGTATTTACCAGCGCAGGATTTGAGAAATAATCTTCTATGATAAATTCAATGGAATAAACCCCGTTGCCGAGTGCTGTCATCAGGCCTATTCCATCATCCTGGGGGTTAACGCCCCAGTTGCCCACCACATGCTCCCATACATTTGACCTGTAAGGAAGTATCTGGCTCATGCAAAAATAACTGTTTGAATCGGAAGTGGCACAATCTCTCAGGTATTCGCTACCATTCCAGTCAAGGTCGCAGGTACACAATCCCAGGTGTGCATAAACTTTCAGGCAGGTGGATGGCACACCATTGCCACCGCCGAGACTGTAGTCCGGGTTGGTCATCAACTTGGTGTCTAATGTGATCTTCAGGTAAGTGTTTTGAGAAAAAACTAAGGATACAGAACACATAATTGCGATAAAGAACATCGTAGATTTTTTCATATTGATATGATTTTTTTATTCAAAAGTAATTATTTTTTTAATAAAATGTGTCTGTAAAAATAAAATTCCAAAATATCATGATTGCCATGATATGACTAATGTTTGTATTAAATAAATAATGATTTATCCGACTTGACGGTACTATGCTGGTCCGTAAATTCAGTATGTGTATCTTCTGAGGGATATTCCTTGTTGTTGTTATTCCCGATAATTTACTTTTCGCCAGGTGCCGGACGAGAAAGTAAAAAAATGCAGTACGTCCCGGGACATGCTGTATTTTCATTTTGTTTAAATCCTAAAATATTATTGTTTTCAACGCTGATAATAAAAAACTAAAGGCGGAAAACGATCATAATGAATTTGACTAATGTTAGCTTGTTTTATATATAGTTTCGCCTGGGTTAGCGGATAACCAGCTTTTCAGTATAACAGGAATTATGCTCCTTTACGGCAACAATATATGTCCCTTTCGGGAGTTCGCTTATGTCAAAAGTTTTATTTATATGTGTTCCCCTGATGTTATCGGACATAACCAGCTTTCCGAGAACCGTGTAAACCGAAAGGACGGCATCTCCGGATGCTGAGTTTAACATTACGGATATCTGGTCTGTTGCCGGGTTGGGATATATATCCGGTGTCGTTGATGTGTTTTCTTCAATTCCCACCACAGGGTTTATCGTGAGAATGCCCGAAACGATGGTTGTTCCGTCCCACAATCCGCCTCCTGAAGCATTATAACCGCCGTAATAATAAGAGCCGCTGTTCAGTTTAAAACGGCTGGCGTAGTAATATATGCCGGCGGTCAGCGAAGTTCCGATATCGGCTTTATACTCATCATTATTTACTGCATCAGCATTATAAGATGCAAGTATCCAGTTTGTCCATGTTGACGGGTTGGTATTTGAAGTGCTGTACCCTATCCATGCCTGAATACCTGCCCCTTGTCCTGCTGCATCGGTGATGCCCTGTGCATACACCTGTGCATATACATCGTAAGCGCCTCCCGCCGTGATGGTATCTGCTGCGGGCCACTGAATATTGCACCAGGAAATATCGGTTACAGTTGTCACTGTGTAAGAGTAATTCGAGTTCGTGTTATTATTAAGACGAAGTGTATAATAATCAATATCAGCAGCATCGGGAGCTGCCTGTGTGGTCGTGAGAGCATAATAGGAAACCGTGGTTCCGGAAGGCTGTCCCGGGATGGCAACAACGCCTTGGAAACTGGCGTTAAATGATGTGATTTCAATAAAACTGGAAGTTGACCAATTGTTGGTTGAATATCTGATAAAGACTTTTTCGCTGGCATTTTTTACACCGCTGAGCGTTACGGTTACGTCGACAGCTTGCGAGGGTGAAACATTGGAGGTGGGAGATTGTGTTACTGAAGTAATGGTTACCGGATTATATGATGTTTCCAATATAGACATATCGTTATTTGCGGCAGAATTTTTACCGACGATCAGCGTATAATAATAATTTGCCTGTACAGTGCATATCATATCGGCATCCCAGCCACCGGAAGTATAGTAAAAAGCGCCTCCCGGAATTTTTACATTCAGGCTGCGTATAGAATCAGAACTTGAACCGCACCATTTGGGATTATATATTCCCACAGCGGTATTAAATAAAAAAGAAATAGTGGTTGCTATAGGCGACTGAACGTTTCCGGCCATTGTTACTCCCCTGTCGGAAAGGGCTGCATCCCCCCACATTCCCATAACACCGTAATGGACATTTGCAGGCTGGCCAAATGATACGCATGCCATTGAAAACACAATAACAAATGTTGAAATCTTTTTGTAGAAGTTTTTCATAGGTTATAATTTTAAATTATGTTAAAAAAATAGTATACTGTATTTGGAATTATATTTCACAAAAATAAAATATAACTTCTGATTTTCAAAAAAAATGTTGAATTAATCAGGAAAACATAAAAATATGTATTCATTCGTAATTTTTATTCAGTCCTGACCATTTACACGCATTAGCCTGCTTTATATAATAAGACGGCGCACATAAGCCTTGAATTTCCTGCTTAT
The DNA here is from genome assembly GCA_035389045.1 of Bacteroidales bacterium. Classification (GTDB taxonomy): domain Bacteria; phylum Bacteroidota; class Bacteroidia; order Bacteroidales; family CAIWKO01; genus CAIWKO01. The sequence goes on from DAOORA010000066.1 coordinate 5,538, forward strand.
TCCTTTTTTTCTGAAGGGTATAGATGCATAAGCTTTCTGGCGATAAACATAATTTTAACTATTTTTACACGCAGATTTAATCATATTTACATTCATGAAAACAAACAGGAAGTTTTTTCTTTTTGCAATAATCCTTACATTTCTTTTACATGGTAATATCGCAGGGCAACAAGCAATAAATCTGCCGGTAACTTCAGATATTTGCGGATTGGCCACTCCCATAAACCTGCAACCCGACTCAACGGTGATCTGTCTCGAAGATTATTTTATCAATGTGTTGTCGATAGATTCCGTGGTGTCTGAAAAGTGTTTTTCACAATTCCTGACAAAAGATAAAAAACAGCTCCATATCCACAATGGGAAAAATGTTCCGCCGCTTTCAGTCCTTAAGGTATGGATCGGGGGGGCGCCTTATTCCCTGTTGCTGAAAAAGTCAGAGAAATTAAAGATACCTTTCACTTTTGATCCACAGGGGAAAACCTATAAAACCGTCCAGATCATGGGAGACTATAATGGATGGAACCCTGCAAATACAGTGATGAATTTTACGGACGAAAAATGGCGTGCCGGGTTATTGTTAAAACCAGGGAATTATTTATATAAGATTGTTGTTGACGGAAAATTGATAACCGATCCCGCCAATCCTGATTCAGCGGACAATTTTATCGGGGGATTTAATTCCGTGTTAAAAATTAAAACCCTCACTGAGGAGCCGAAACCTGAACTTTTTACCATGGAGGCTTCAGCACATGCAATAAAGATCGGTAAAGAAAACAAGGTCAGCAACCATCTTGTCTTCTGGCAGAATTTTACCTTGCCGGAAAAGATGATCCATAATGATTCGGCAGTCATTGAGATTGATATTCCGGAAGAGGCCGCAAAGATGGAACGTTCGTTTATACGTGTTTTTGCATATAATGAAGCGGGCTGTTCAAACGATTTGCTGATACCGCTGAAGTATGGCACGGTAATCCGGGATGCAAATATTATTACCCGGTCTGACAAAGAGGCACAGGTGATCTATTTTGTTATTGTGGATCGTTTTTTTGATCAGGATACGACGAATAACCATCCGTTGAAAGACCGGAAAATTTCTCCGAAAGCAAATTATATGGGAGGCGACATTTCGGGAATACAAAAGAAAATTGAGGATGGATATTTTTTCGGATTAGGGATAAACACCTTATGGATATCGCCACTCAACCAGAATCCGGAAAAGGGATTTAAGGAATTCCCGCCGCCCCGTCGTAAATATTCCGGATACCACGGCTACTGGCCGGTTTCATCTTCCAGGATCGACTATCGACTGGGCACAGAACCCGAGATGAAAGAACTGGTGAAAACTGCACACGAGAATAATATCAACGTGATTCTTGATTATGTTGATAATCACGTTCATATTGATCATCCCTTATGGAAAGAACACCCTGACTGGTTTACCTCACTTAAACTACCTGACGGGCGGAAAAATATCCGTTTATTTAATGAACAACGCCTTACTACCTGGTTTGACAGTTTTCTTCCGACGTTTGATTTTTCAAAACCCGAAGTTGTGGAAACGATGTCGGATTCAGCAGTGTATTGGGTCAAGACTTATAACCTGGATGGTTTCAGGCACGATGCAACAAAGCACGTTCCGGAAAACTACTGGAAGCGGTTGACACAAAAGCTAAAAACCGAAATTATTATTCCGGAAAACCGGAGTTTTTATCAGATCGGTGAAACATACGGGAGCCGTGAGTTGATCGGAAGTTATGTGAATTCCGGCCAGCTTGATGCGCAATTTGATTTTAATTTCTATTTTGATCTCCGTTCGACGATAATAAATGAAAAAGAACCTTTTGAAAAACTTAACACATCCTTATTAGAAAGCTTTGATAATTATGGGTTTCACAACCTGATGGGCAATGTGACAGGGAATCATGATCTGGGACGGTTTATTTCCTATGCAGACGGGTCGTTAAGTTCTACTGAGGACGACAAAAATGCCGGTTGGACCAGAAATATTGTGGTGAAAGACACCATCGGCTATAAGAAACTTTCTATGCTTACTGCATTTATCATGGCTATACCCGGAGTTCCCGTGATACTTTACGGCGATGAGTTTGGCATGCCCGGCGCAGGTGATCCCGACAACAGGAGAATGATGAAGTTTGACCATCTTACTTCTTATGAAAAAGAAACAAGGGATATAGCCGGTAAACTGGTCAAACTGAGAAGAAGCAACATGTCTCTGATGTACGGGGATTTCAAAGCGGTGAGTGTTGCAAAAAACACTTATGCTTTTATCCGTACCTATTTTGGGGATTTAGCATTGGTGGTGTTCAACAAAAGCAATAAACCTGAAAAGGTCACTGTTGAAATACCTGAAAGATACCGTGACCTGAAACTCAAATCCCATTTCGGTTCTTCTTTCAGACAGTCCGGGGAATCGTTAGAAATACTTTTGGAAGGAAACACCTTTGATCTATTGACCAATTAAAAACAGCTATTTTTACACAAAAAATTGTTATGAAAAAAAATATCGGGTATAGTACAGCTCTTTTTGCATTGACCGTAACAGCCCTTTGCAGTTATTGCCCGGCACAGACACAGCCGGATAAAATACAGACCGTTTATAAAAAATCGGTTCCTGAATGGACGAAAAGCATGACCATATACGAAGTCAATCTGAGGCAATATTCCAGGTCGGGAAGCTTTAAGGATTTTGAGCAGCACTTACCCCGGCTGAAAGAGATGGGCGTTGAGATTTTATGGTTCATGCCGGTCAATCCTATTGGTGTGAAGGGCCGCAAGGGAAGTCTCGGAAGTTATTATTCGGTGAGCGATTATCTGGGAATAAATCCTGAATTCGGCACTATGGATGATTTTAAACAACTGGTAAAAAAATGTCACGAAACAGGAATGTATGTTATTCTGGACTGGGTGGCCAATCATACCTCGTGGGACAACAAACTTATTACGGAGCATCCGGAGTGGTACAAACATGATTCGTCGGGCAGGATCATTCCGCCTGTTCCTGACTGGGCTGATGTAGCAGCCCTGAATTACGATAATAAGGACCTGCGTCGCTATATGACCGATGCCATGAAGTTCTGGCTGATTGAAACCGGTATTGATGGTTTCCGGTGCGACGTAGCCGGAATGGTACCTGTGGATTTCTGGAATGAATTAAGGCCTGCCCTTGATAGTGTTAAACCGGTGTTTATGCTTGCCGAATGGGAAGATCCGGCGTTTCATGAAAAAGCGTTTGACATGTCGTACACCTGGGCGTTTCATCACCTGATCACCGAAATTGCGCAAGGTAAAAAAACGGTGTTGTCGCTGGATACCTTGTTTCTTAATGAAGAAAAGCAATATGCCGCCGATGCTTATAGGATGTATTTCACTTCCAACCATGATGAAAATTCATGGAACGGCACACCCTACGAAAAGTTTGGCGGCGGCGTAAAAACCTATGCCGTGCTTACATTCACTATTCCGGGCATGCCACTGATATACAGCGGGCAGGAAGCCGGATTGAAGAAACGATTGCAATTTTTTGATAAAGATACTATTGAATGGAAAAATGATGAATTCTTCGGTTTTTACATGACATTGATTGCGCTGAAGAAGGAGAATAAAGCATTGTGGAATGGGGTATACGGTGGCAGGATGTCGGAGATAAAAACAACGGCTGACAAAGTGGTATTTGCATTTCACAGGGAAAAGGATGGTGATGAAATAGTAGTACTGTTAAATCTTACAAAAAATCCTGCCAGGGTGAAACTAACAGACTGCAAGGTTACAGGTGCGTTTACCGAAGTGTTTACAAAACAGAAATTTGAAATAAATCAAAAAAGTGTTTTCAAACTGAAAGGCTGGGATTATCTGATACTTGAACGGCGTAGCGGAAAATAATCGGTTTAGGATTGTTTAAATTTTTGTTCTTTCACCAGCAGCCATAAGAAGCCGGATATGGTCAGTGAAACGGCGCTGATGATAAAGATCAGTATTTTATTTTCGGCTGCCTGTATAAGACCTCCGAAAAACAAACTTACAATCAGTTGGGGTATAACGACCGACAGGTTAAAAATACCCATAAAAAGTCCCATTTTGACTTTATCAACCATTTCGGTCATGATGGCAAAAGGCAGGCTGACCACCGAAGCCCATCCGATACCGGCAACCACCATCAGAAAATACAGAGCCATTGCGGAGTGGCCGAACAGGACAATGCCCCAGTAACCAAGCGCCATAATGAAGATACAGGACAGATGAGTTTTTACCCGGCCGATTTTTCTGGTAAGAGGCTCCAGCACCGGTGCGGGTAAGATAAACCCTACCGTGTTTAATATGGCAAAGGCTATAGCGATGATCTGGCCAATTTCATTTTTCTGGCTTTGTTCGAGTAATGAAGAATCGGTTATATTAAATTTAAACTGGCTGATATAGGCAAAAATGTAGACGAACATGGTTTGTACTCCAAGCCAGGTGAAGGCATGGGCGACATATATTTTCAGCAAAGCGCCTGTTTTTGTTTTGTGCCTGACGGGAATTTCACCGGAGCTGTTCTCTGCTGTTGCTGTGGTGTCAAGGCGTCGGGGCTCTTTAATAAAAAGTGTCGGGATAATGGAAAAGAAAAACGTGATGGCAGCCCCTGTATATATCAGTGCATAATTGCCGAATATGGCGCCAAACACATAGGCAAACACACCGAAAAACCCCGATATGGTCTGCATCCAGCTATAACCTTTGGTCCTGTGGGCGCCGTCGGGTGTAACATCGGCAATCAGTGAACGTGTAGGGTTAAAACTGATATTGATCGCCATATCGAGGGTCACGGCAACGGCTATGGCTACCGATATCAGGCTTCCTGTGCCCAGGTAATCATTGATCTCACCGATATGCGGCAGGGCAACGATCATAAGAGCGGCAAGAGTACCGCCAATTAATATAAAGGGCCTCCTCCGTCCACCCCAGAACCATGTTTTATCGCTGATAAAACCTATGATGACCTGACCGAGTATTCCGGCAATAGGTCCTGCTGCCCATACAATCCCCACCTGGTGAATATCGAGATTGTATTTGGTACTCAATATCCAGCTTAGCACGGCTATTTGTATGGATAGTGCAAACCCCATGGCCGTTGCGGGCAAACTTAAGATAACATAAAAAAAGTTAGTGCGTTTTTTCTGAATGTTCAGCATAATAAGGTGTATTAAAAAGTCAGTATGTGTTTAGTGGGCCAATTCGAGTACCAGGGCGGTTTTTGGCGCTACGGCTATGGTGCTTATTTTATTCAGTAGTTCGCCCGTCACGATGTTTTTTGCCTTTTTATGATCTTTGATGACCTCAGCAAACCGGCTGGTTTCTACAAGTTGTTCGCTCAGGTTCTGGTTCACGATCACCATTACAGTTTTTGTGTCATTATACCTGAAATAGACATAAACCCCGTTGTCAGGAACGAATTGTAAAAGCTTACCGTTTTGCAAAACAGGATTATTTTTTCTGTAGTCGGCAAGTGTACACAGATAACTGAATGCCTCGTTTTCTTTGATGGTTCTGCCGTTTTTCCGGAATTTGTTTATGGCGTCCTTTTTCCATCCTCCGGCGAAATCTTCCCGTAATTTTTCATCCGGGTTTCCGAAATTTTTCATCAGGATTTCTGTCCCGTAATATATCATCGGAATACCACGGGTAGTAAGCAGAATGGTGACACCCATCTTATATTTATCCAAATCTTCACCTGTCACACTGTAAAAACGGGCAAGGTCATGATTGTCAAGAAATACAACATTTCCATAAGGATTTTTATACAGGTAATCATTGGCAAGGCAGTAATAAATGGCCGCAACGCCATCGGTCCACCCAAAATCACGGGTCAGAGCATTTGTCAGAGCTGCATAAAGTTGAAAATCAGTAACTCCTGGCAACTGCGGGTCGTATTTGTTTTTGAGCCCTGAATTTTTTGTGTAATAAGCCTGGTTGGCAAGTCCGCTGACCCATGTTTCGCCGAACAGACCTAAATGGGGATATTCCTCGAATATTGCTTTCGTAAGATTAGTCATAAATTGCTGATCCGGATAAACATAGGTATCGAGCCTTATCCCGTCGATGCCCGAATATTCGATCCACCAGATAGTGTTTTGGATGAGGTAGGTTGCCAGCAAAGTATCCTGCTGATTCAGGTCGGGCATATGCTTGTCGAACCAGCCGTCGGTGAAACGTATTTTGTCGGCTTCCGAAGCATACGGATCCATAAGGGTTACGTCGCGATAATTGGTTTTATAATAGGAATCAAAAAGATGAAACCATTTTTTTGATGGAGCCTCTTTGTACATCCAGCTCTGATTGCCGACATGGTTGAATACCAAATCCATAACCACTTTTAAGCCGGAATCGTGACAGTTTTTAACGAGATCGGCATAAAGCTGATTGCTGCCTAAGCGGGGATCAACCTGATAATGGTCGGTGATCGCATAACCATGGTAGGAGGCAAAAGGCTGGTTGGTTTCAAAAACGGGTGTGATCCAGAGCGCTGTTACCCCGAGTTCTTTAAAATAATCAAGGTGGCTGATCACGCCATGCAGATCGCCTCCATGTCGTGAAAACAGCGAATCTCTGCAGAATAAAGAATCCTGCATGCCGGCAATATGATCGTTGGCTTCGTCGCCGTTCGCAAAACGGTCGGGGATAATCAGGTAAATGAAATCAGAACTGCTGACACCCTGATGTTCAAGCGTGTTTATTTTTCTTTCTTTCAATTCATATTCATAGGTATAAGTACTGGTCCCCTTTGTAAATTTAACCGGAAATTTTCCGGAAATGGTTTCTGCAGCGATATTCAGTTTCAGAAATACATAATCCGGGTTTTCGGCTTTGATCAGTTTTTCAACAGTGATACCCGTTTTATCAATGGATACTGTATAATCCTGGATGTTTTTTCCCTTGAACATGATTTCAAGAGTGGGATTTTTCATGCCCGCCCACCAGAAAGGAGGATCGGCTCTCTCGATGTTAAAGGTTTGCGAAACGGCAGCATAAGCCGTAAAATAGAGGAAAGCAAGTATTGCAAAAATCTTTTTCTTCATGTGCGGAGATTGCATGTTTGCGCATTATGGATTTTGCACCATGAGAGGATTTCCTGACATTTCTTCCTGCGGGATCTTAAACAACAGGCTGGGATGATTCCATGGTATGTTGTCCCTTTCATTCATTTTCATGCGTTTGATGTTGTGATAGCGGTCACCCTCTGCAATCATTTCTCTTCTGCGTTCAAGACGCACACTGTCAATCAGATTGTTCGGATCTATAGTTTCGGGGACCCAGTTTGAGCCATAAGCTCTTTGTTTGACGGCTGCGTAACAGTCGTATGTGTTTTGAGAAACATTCCCCGAAAGTATATCCGATTCTGCTTTGATGAGGTACATCTCGGCAAGCCTCAGGATGGATACATTGTATGCGGGATTTGAGGAAAAAGGATTGATGTATTTTTTAAAACTGATATAGCCATTAAAAGGATTGATGCTGACATATTTCGTTCTGCGGCTGTCCAGTGTGCTATATAGTTTTTTTAGGGTGTCTGCGCCCGAAAACAAGGGCGCTGATCCGTCTGATGGGTTGTAGCTGTAAGTAATAGCGTTACTTTGGTCGGTGGTGATATTCACAAGCTGAAAAATAGATTCGGAGGTGGCCACATCTCCGGAAGTCTGAAAAACCTTGCATATATCAGCATTTGAGTTCAGTGCATATCCCCCGGTTGTGATAATTTCATTGGCATAAGTGGCTGCACTGGTATAGTCTCCTTTGGAAAGACATACTCTTGCGAGATAGGATGTGGCAGCCATTTCAGAAGCCCTGCTTGATGATTTTTTGATGTTTGCAACGGCCAGCAGGGTCTTTGCCTGGGTCAGATCATTAATAACGTTGGAATATACTTCCTCAACCGTATTCCTGGCCATGGCGAGATCATCGAATCCCGACAGTGTGGGTTTGGTACGGTATGGGATTCCGGGCTGCGTATTTCCGCCCGGGTTGTCCACATCGTAAGGGAGCGCCCAGAAGCGTAAGATCTCAAAATGTGCAATGGCACGAATAAACAAGGCTTCTCCTTTGTACCGGTCTTTTACGCTTTCAAAGTCAGCGCCGCTGAGCAAATTGTTATCAATGTAATAGATAACCAGGTTTGCCCTGTTGATGGTGCTGTAAGCCGCCGACCACATATTACGCAAAGGGCTGAGCTGTACGGTGGTGGTACGTTCATATATTTCGCGTGTCCCGAAATTGGTCAGTCTTGATTCCTCTACTTTGGTGTCTTCGGCAAGCAGTTCGGCATAAACGACCATATTGCCTCCAAGCACATTGCCCGACTGCAGCCCGTCGTAAGCGCCCATCAGAACAGCTTCGAGGTCTTTCACGGATGTTATGGCTTCATCGCTGGGTATGTTCATCACCTGCTCCACATCAAGGAATTTTTTGCAGGAAAAACTGAAGGTAACAAAAAATAGTACAGTAATAATTATTATCTTTTTCATAGATTTAGAATATTTATAATTATTAAACATTAAGGTTAAAAAGTAATATTAAACCCAGCGTTTACCGTCATTGCCTGAGGCGTTTGCAACGATGGTCCGGCAAAGGAGACATTGCCCTGCTGGCTGTTGGTATTGACGTTTCTCAGCACCTCGGGATCCCATCCCGGATATTTGGTAAAAGTGAGCAGGTTGGTACCATTTACAAAAATTTTAAATGCTTCCAGGTGCATCTTCTTACAAATTTTTTCGGAGAACTTGTAAGAGAGGGTTGCACACCTCAGCCTTAGATAGGACGCATCATATAAAAACCGGCTGGAATTGGTGGCTTTATACAGGCTTAATTTCGGAACATCAGTGTCAGTATTATCATCGCTCCAGGCTTCGAGGATGTCCGGCCTCTGGGCTATCTTATCCCAGGCGCCTATCTGCTGCTTGGCCGGATCGTCGTAGATGGTATTGCCATACACATAACTAAACAAAAAACTAAATTCTATGTTCAGATAAGAGAATGTATTGGTAATTCCGCCGAGGAATTTAGGAATCGGACTCCCGCAAGGCACGCGGTTTTCGTAAAAATCGGGGTTGTTTGAAGTCATCAGGTTCCCGTTCAGGTCATAGTACATATCTTGTCCTGCTTTTACATTTTCTGTACCGGTTACGTTGCCGTTTGCGTCATACACATTAATCGTGCCATCACTCTGCTGTATCCCGGCATATCTGACCACGTAAGCCTGGCCTACGGGGTAACCGGTAATGACACGCCCTTCGCCGGGTTCTCCGCTTTCAAACGCATCGGGTTCCAGCCCGGCAACATCAATGACTTTATTTCTGTTGAACGAGATATTGAAATCAGTAGTCCATTTGAATTTTTTATCGATGTTTTTCGACAGTATCGTTACTTCCCAGCCATCGTTATTCATTTTTCCGATATTTTGCCATATATAGCTGTATCCTGTTGAGGTAGGCAGCGAAAGCTGCATCAGCATGTCGGTGGTTCTTTTGAAATAATAGGTAATGGTGCCGCTTAATCTGTTTTTGAAAAATCCCCAGTCGAGTGTTACATCCAGTTGTTTCGATTTTTCCCAGCTCAGGTCAGGGTTGGGTAATGTTCCCGGGATAATTCCGGGGCTTCCGGCGTATCCGCTGCCTGCATAATAAAGGCCAAGGTAAGCAAAATCCCCGATGTTGGCATTACCTGTTAACCCGTAGCTGGCGCGGAGTTTCAGATAACTCAATGCTTTAAAACCTGAAAGGAAATTTTCGTCCGATACGATCCATGCCGCCGATACCGCGGGGAACCATCCGTAACGTTTGTTTTTGCCAAAGCGTGATGAGCCATCATTTCTGATGCTGAACGCGAGGATGTATTTGTTAAAGAGCTTGTAATTGACCCGCAGAAAATTAGAAACAAACCGGTACCCTGATTCATAGTGATAGCCGGTCTTGTTAGCAGCTTCTGCTGCATTGGGGGTGGTCAAATAGTCATTGGGGAAATCCCATCCGTTGAGGCCAACCTGAACCCTTTTGGAGCTTTCGACCGAATTTCCGAGGGTTGCGGTAATTTCATGAATATCCCGGAACGTTTTCTGATAGGTGAAAAAATTGTTTGCAGTCCAGTTTATCACGTTGCTGTTTCTGTTCCATGCACTGGATACCGAAGTGGGGTCCTGAGTGTTTCGGAAATCAAACTGGTCTTCCACTTCATCCATCAGGTCCGTACCGAATTCCGAACGGAATTTCAGGTCTTTGGTAAAGGTATATTCACCAAAAACATTGGCAATGGTACGGAAGGTTTTTACTTTGTAAGTCTTGGTATCCAGCTCCCATACGGGGTTACTCGGGTATCCACTCATGGTCGGATAAAAATAGGTGCCATCAGCATTATATACAGGCAGATACTGGAACATTCGCTGTGCATCGCCTAATCCGCCGGCATCTCCGATAGGAACCCTGTTGTTTGTGGAATAGCTGATCCCAACATTGCTTCCCAGTGTGAGTTTTTTAGTGGCTTTATATTCGATATTGAGACGCCCGTTGATTTTTTCATAGGTGTTGCCCACGAGAAACCCTTTTTCCTTCAGATACGTACCGCCAATATAAAAAATCGTCTTATCATTACCTCCCGATGCAGAAAGACCTGCCTGCACATTATATCCCATCTGGAGCACTTTGTCTATCCAGTCTGTTCCACCAAGAGCAGCAAGCGAATCGGCCTGCCCCCTTGTCCATGTGCCATATATGGCCGATGTTTTGGGTTCGGGCGCCATGCCTAGTTCAGCCCTGTATTGGTCGCGTAATGCAAGCTGTTCTTTAGCGGTGATAAGATCGAGCCGGTTTGTTTCTCTGACGATGCCTGATGAGAAATTAACATCGAATTTTGTTTTTCCTGCTTTTCCTTTTTTTGTGGTGATGATCACTACCCCGTTAGCGCCCCTTGAACCATAAATGGCTGCTGAGGCAGCATCTTTTAAAACCTCCATTGATTCAATGTCGTTGGGGTCAAGGTTTGAAAGGGCATTGGTTCCTGAGCCTAAGGATCCGGAACTCAGGTCGCCGGAAATAATCGGTATGCCGTCAACAACATACAACGGCTCGCTTCCGGCAGAAATGGAGCTGGTACCGCGGATGCTGATTTTTACGGGCGCCCCTGCAACGCCATTGGCCGCAGTAACCTGAACTCCTGATGCACGCCCCTGTATGGCCTGCTCAAAGCTGGTGCTGCCCGGCGATTGCGCAATATCTTTGGCTTTTATCGTTTCTATGGAACCGGTCACATCGCGTTTTTGCTTGACTCCATAACCAACAACTACCATTTCATTCAGCAGGTATACCTCTTCTTTCATCATAAAATCCAGTGTCTTGTCCGTGGTAAGGTCTACTTCTGTTTCTGTTTTTTTATAGCCCATCATATAGGCGACCACGGTATATTTGCCGGGATCCAGCTTTAAAATGGTGTATTTTCCGTCAATATCTGTAAACGTACCTATCGTTGTGCCTTTTATTGCAATAGAAACACCGATCATCGGCAGGTTTTTCTCATCGGCCACGGTGCCGCTGACCGAAACTTTCTGTGCATAACCGGACAGGTTAAGCAACAGGTAAGCAGTCCAGAAAATAAAAAAATATACTATTTTTTTCATCATAAAAAATTTTGAACTAATAATTTGTTTAGGTTCAGAATGGTACATTAAAGGTGCAAAAGTATTAAAATATTATTTTAAAAAGGGAGATGTTAGCATTATTATATGAGCTTATGATTTGTCGTTTTGACAAATATGTTCCTGGTAAACGAATTTATAATCAAGATAATAAATAATAAAACAAGGATTTGTATTAAATTCGTCAATAGGGTTACATTGAGTGCTGATTTTTAATTACCGCCATCCCGGAAAGGTACGTGCAAGGCTACGCCGGTCAGGCGGATGGTGAAAACTAATAAGTCGCCCTTTGTGTTTGGTTCAGCCAAATTGATCTTGCTTTTATAGCGTACGATTAAAAAAATAAATTGTCATTATAAAAGAACTTATCAACAAAAAATAAATTTGTTAATGTGGTGAAATGAGTACTTTTATATGCTTTTATGATATGAGGTCATTGCACTTGTTTCAAATGTTTCATGAAATGTAAGTAAGCAAAATATGAATTTTAAAAGACAAAGTGGTATATTGCTGCACCCCACGTCACTTCCAGGTGATCATGGGATTGGCACTATTGGAAAAGAAGCCTTTGATTTTATTGACTTTCTTTCGGTATCCGGACAGAAACTCTGGCAGATATTGCCTTTGGGCCCTACGGGTTTTGGAGAATCTCCTTATCAGTGTTTTTCTTCCATTGCCGGAAATCCCCTGCTGATAAGTCTCGAACGCCTTGAAGCGGAGGGGTTGTTAGGCGCATCGGATATAGCCGATCATACGGGAAAATATGCGAGGCATGTTGATTTTAAAAGGATACGGAAAGAAAAAACACTGTTGCTGAACAAAGCATTCAGGTCGTTTAAGAAATACATCAATGACCATAATGATTTCAATACATTTTGTTCGCTGAATTCAGCATGGCTTGATGATTTTTCTCTTTACCTTGCGTTGAAAGAAGAATTTCGTTATAAAGCATGGAACGCCTGGCCCAAAGCGGTAAAATTCCGTGATTCGGAAACGCTTGAAATGTACAGTGAAAAATTAAAGGATAAGATTTTATATCATAAGTTTGTTCAGTATACTTTTTTTAAGCAATGGAAAGAACTGAAAAACTATGCCCGTAAAAAAAACATCAGTATCGTCGGCGACATTCCTCTTTATGTGGCTTACGACAGTGTTGATGCGTGGACAAAACCTGAGAATTTTTTGTTCGACACTGAGGGGCGGCCCGTTCAGGTTTCCGGAGTTCCGCCCGACTATTTCAGCGCTACGGGTCAGTTGTGGGGCAACCCCGTTTACAACTGGGAATACCTTGAAAAAGACGGTTTTTCCTGGTGGATTGAACGGATAAAGGCCTGCCTGGAACTTTATGATATCATCAGAATAGATCATTTCAGGGGGCTATCGGCATTCTGGTCTATTCCTTACGGCGAAAAAACTGCCGTGAACGGAACATGGGTAAATGCTTCAGGTAAAAAATTGTTCAAAACTCTTATTCACGAATTAGGCGAAATTCCGATCATTGCGGAAGATCTTGGCGTGATTACACCTGATGTCGAAGCGCTCCGTGATGGTTTCGGATTTCCGGGAATGAAAATTCTGCAGTTTGCTTTCGACGCCAAAGAAGATAATAATTACCTGCCTCATACCTATACAGAAAATTGTGTGGTGTACACCGGCACGCATGATAACAACACCTCGCTGGGCTGGTACGAAAATGCTTCCAGTGCCGATAAGAAAAAATTTAAGGAATACATTGACGGTTATATTGATGAGGGACCTGCAAGAGCCATGATCCGGCTTGCATGGGCTTCCGTGGCCAATATAGCCATTGTTCCTTTACAGGATGTTCTAGAACTTGGGGCACAAGCCCGTATGAACATGCCCGGAACCCTCTCAAAAAACTGGATATGGAAATACAGGCCAGGCGATCTCACCGCAAAACATGCGGTATGGCTGAAAAATCTGACAGAAACTTATGGCAGGTAGTTTGGGGGAAGACTTGCATTCTAATTCTTATCCGTGAAATTTATCTTCATTCCAGCGTGCAGGATTGTTTTTGATATAATTTTTGATGTTCCAATATGACTGGTCGTCACGTATGATATGATCGTAATAATCTATTTGCCAGTTTTTATTTTGTGGCGTTTTGTTCAGGATGTTTATTTGTTTTGATGTCTGCATTTTTAGTTTTCCGATGATCATCGGAATGAGCATGCGTCTGCGCAATTTCCGGTATTGTTTTAATACATCTTTATTTGCCAGGCACCCTGCAGCGTTGATTGCGTCAATGATTTTGTTATATTCATGATTATCAATATCCCGCTGATCAAATTCATGAATTTGACCGGCGATTTCATTATTAAAAAAATAATCCCCCAATTCAATGATCATATGAATATGATTGGGCATTACAATATTTTCGTCAAGAATTACGCGCGGATGATACGTCGGCAATTTTTCAATTTCGTCAGAAACGCATTTGCCGGCATCTGACAATTTCATTGTTTTGTTCACGATGTTTCCGAACAACATTTCCATGTTTTGTGTGCAGACCGTAATAAAATATTTAGCCGGTGCTGAATAATTCCATAACTGCCATCTGTTTGGAGTATCTTTGTATCGTTTGTTAATTGCTGCTGACATGAGTTCTCTGATTGATTTTTTATTAATTGACGTGTCGGACAAATTCACGAATTTGTCCGAAATACTCTAATTCAAACTCTAATTTATTTTTTTCTTTCTGTGTTCAAACAAATCGATTATGATTACATCATTTTTTTGTATTAATAGTCGGACAAATTCGTGAATTTGTCCGACCGACTGATCTTCATATTCAAAAAATTTTTTTAAAATAAAAAAAAATTGTCCGAATCCAAATATTGTAAATTATTTTGTAAAAAATAAACTTTTATTAAAAAATTTCAATAATGATATTTATTTCTTATTTTTATACCGTTATATCCTTTTCGTTGTTGTTATTAATATTAATTTAAGATTATGAATATGGATGATAATAATAATCAGATAATTCGTATTGCTGAATCGTATGCAAAAGAATCCATGAATGATGCTGTTTATCCTGCACATTTATTAAAAGCTGTGTTACATCATGATTTTGGTCTTGTTGAGTTTTTAGAAAAAATGGATAAAGACTATTATTATATTCTGGATTGGGCAGATGCGAGGATTGGCCTGTTAAACAAGACAAATACAGTAAAATCAGATTTGATGCTCAGCGATGAATCTGTTGCTGTCTTCGATGAATCTGATAATTACAGACTTCAGTTCGACAAAGATAATGCAGACCCCTTATGCATTTTAGCCTCCTTGTGCACGCCCGGGGTGGGCTTCTCTTTCGAGCAGCTGAAAACATTGCCGGTAACACATAGTGAAATCATTGCCAATGTAGCCATAGCGCCCAAACCGGGCAGGGGAGGCCCTGTAAAAAGTGCGACAGGCGCCAGCGGTTACAAGGCTCTGAATCAATATTGCATTGATAAACTTTCTTTGGTTGACGAAGGAGATGAAGAAAAGATAATAGGCCTTGAAAAAGACATTTTAACCATAGTCGAGATTCTGGGCCGGAAATCCAAATCAAATGTCTTGATTATCGGTGAATCCGGTGTCGGGAAAACGTCATTGATCAAAGGATTTGTGCAAAGGGTAGTGAATGGTAATATCCCGGATTTTTTGAAAAATGCACGGATTTTTGAGTTGGATTTTGGGGAATTAATAACCGGTGCAAGCTATAAGGGTGAGGTTGAAGACCGGTTTAAAAAAGTAGCTGATGATATCAAAACCTTCGAAAAGCCAATACTTGTTATTGAATCAATAGAGAATGTTTTTGATAAATATGGCACCTTGTCCGGTCTCTCCGGTATTATCAAACAAGAATTAAACAAAGGCGGGTTTACCATTATCGGTACATGTACGGTGGCCGGTTATACCAAAAATATTGAAACCGACAGTGATTTTAGGGGCAAATTTGAAAAGATTAAATTCCCGGAGCCCTCTGAAGACCAGTCGTTCAGGATAATCAGCGAGATCATGCCTGCCTATGAAAAACATCATGGTGTTAAAGCCGGTGAAAATGTAATTTATGAAGCCATAAGGCTTTCAAAACGGTATCTGAACGAGCGGGCCCAGCCTTCTTCAGCCATTGATCTGCTCGACAGGGCCATGTCACTGGTAAATACCATGAATAAAATCTCATCTGATGAAATTAAAAAGCTGATTGAACAATGCGATGATCTATCAAAAAAATCAAAAAGTCGCGATGAAAAGCAGTTGATAAAAAAAATTGACTGGCTTTACCAGGAAGTATACGACAGGATCAGTCGTTCACTAATTTCACGGGTGGAAGACGGGAGCGATTTTTCTGACATCAAAAATCCGGACGATAAACTCAGTTACATAAAAAACCTGCTGGATAAACTGACGAAGATAAGCACAGAGAAAAAAGAGGTAATTGATGAGTATGATTTGACAATCATCATATCTCAGTTGTCGGGAATACCTTTAGGGAAAATAAGTTCAAAAGAAAGAGACAAGCTGATCAACGCCGAAGATTTTCTTAAGAAAAGAGTATGTGGTCAGAATCATGCCATTAAGACTATTGTGGAAGCGATTTATGAAGCCAGGTCTGGCCTTGGTAAAAAAGGCCAGCCTATCGGATCCTTCTTTTTTCTTGGACCCACGGGTACCGGTAAAACGGAACTTGCGAAAACGCTGGCGGAATTTCTTTTCCAGGATGAATCCAGCATGATACGGTTTGATATGTCGGAATTCAAAGAAGAACATTCTGCAGCGCTGCTGATCGGTGCTCCTCCGGGGTATGTTGGTTACGAAGAGGGCGGGCTGCTGGTTAACAAGATCAGGCAAAAACCATATTCGGTGGTTCTTTTTGATGAAATTGAAAAAGCACATCCTTCGGTATTTGATATTTTCCTTCAGATTCTTGATGAAGGCAAACTTCATGATAAATTAGCACGTGAAGGCGATTTTTCAAATGCCCTGGTTTTATTTACTTCCAATATTGGAAGTGATTTCATATTCAAATCATTTGAAGAAAATATTATTCCCGATTCAGCAAAACTGAATGAGATCATGTCGGGACGTTTCAGACCGGAGTTTCTTGGACGTTTAACAGAGATCATACCCTTCGGACCGATCACGGAAGAAATTGTTGTTAAGATATTCGAGATCCATTACCGGAAACTTCTTGCGACAGTCAATGAAATGGGCATAGATCTGATAATTAACGAGGAGACAAAAACGGCGCTGGCCAATTCCGGTTTTTCCAGGCAACTTGGCGCCAGGCCTATTATTGGAGTCATAAGAAACAGCCTAAGACGGCCATTATCAAAACTGTTAATTTCGGGCAAGATCGCTAAAGGCTCGAAAATTGAGTTGAAATTGGAAGACAATGAATATAAATGGATTTATTGACCCAAATCAGAATTAAAAGTATCTGCCGCCTAAAAAATTGACGGATAAATCTTCAATTGCGGAATACCGTCAATTGATGAAGTCTTTAGATTATTCCACAACATGATATCTTTTTCCTCAACAAAATATTTAATAGCTATGGATAGTAGTGTTTCTCCATCCTTAACTTCGTGGTAAAAAAACTCATCGGGAAAATCTTTTAATAGTTCACCGTCATCGGGTGTGTAATTTTCAGCATACTGAGGTATTTCAGAACACGGTATCAATCTTCTGGCACCGGCATACGATACATTGAATAACTTATCATTGAAATCAATGATACATATCTCACCTTTTGAAGAAGAAGCATTTATAAACTTGAAACTTCTGTTTGAACAATCTGTAAGGGCTATTCCTACATGCCCGACTACCCGGTCAAGTTCCTGGGCGATAAAAAAGACAAGGTCGCCCCGCCGGATGTTTATAAAAGCAACCCGTTGTCCTGAATTATATTGAAATTGCTCTCTGGCAGTACGCGGTATCTCCATGTTGATATCCCTGAAAACAGCCTGTGTAAAACCGGAACAATCATAAGTAAAAGGACCTGTGGCGCCCCAAACATATTTAAGACCTAATTTGCTTTCAGCGCTTTTAATAAGGATGTTTATTTTTTCACAATTATTATCGGTCTGAAATGATTGACCATACAAGGAAAAAATGAAAAAATAAAAAAGCAGGGCCAGCATATTTTTTTTCATTTTTTTGCAAAATTATATTACCCTGACCTGAAATGGAAACAAATTCGCTGAACGTATCTCTATCATTTTTTTCAGCTGATTTTCAATACGGCTGAATACATCTCTGTTTACGTTACCCTGTGCTTTATTCAGGCGAATCTCGATAAGAACATATCTCAACTTTTCCTGTGATGAAAATTCAAATTCATTCCGGATATCAATTTTTTCTATGATTTCTTTGCTGATTGAAAAACTTACTGCTAATTCTTTATAGCAAAAAGATCTGATATCAGCTTTGGTTACTAATCTGTCCTTAGTCAAAAAATAATACTGTGCAATACGGTTTTTTATTTCATTGTTCATTTCCATATCATTACCACCGGCGGTTTCCATAAGCAAGCGTGTTGCTTTTACGTCAAACTGAATATCCGTCTGTACCACAGAGTTTGGATTTATCCCATTGGCGAGCGCACCATCGGTCAGCAAATAGCTTACATTAATAGTTTTATTAAATTCAGACAGTGTGTCGCTTTGGTTCAGGATGAGATACATACCATAGCCGGAATTTTCCTGTTTTTTTAACTCGTCAGCAACCTCTTTTAAAGCGAGATATATATTTTTGATTTTCTCCCCGTCCTTCAATTCGTTGTTGGTCATAAAGGCATAATAATCCGAGGAGAACTTATTTAAAACAGAATTTATCTGCAGGAGCAGTTCATTTTTATTAAAACGCTCCATACCAAAACGTCTTAAGGTAAAATCATTTCGCTCGTAATCGGGCGGTGAGGGCGAAAGCAAATTCAGAAATTGTTTCTGTTCCGTTGATTCCTGTTTTAGTTCTCCGCCATTTTTTATCCGGACGATATTTTTTTCTGTTGCGATTTTCCTGATCGGGTCCTCGTGTGACAACGTTACGGATTGTTTTTCAACATTTACTATTGGTACACAATTAATTAGCACATCTTTCGAATCAAAACTAAAGTTTGGGTCCAAAGTTGTGAATTCAAAAATCATTTCAATAGTATTGCCGGATCCTGAACTTATTTTTTGTGAATCATAATTGTCAACTATAAAATACGGAAGATTGTTTACGGCAAAAATATCCATCCAAAACTCTTTATTTCCGTAAATCACAGACTGATCAAATAACATATTTTCTGTATCAAACCATTCCGTAAAAGGAAGATTTGCGTAATCGCCGGGCTTAATAAGCGGAAGGGATTTGTCATTTATTGAAATGGACAGGTCAGTAAACCTTTTTGTAGTGAAATAGAAAGAAACCCCGCTTAAATCATTTATATGTTCATTGCATTCCATCGTTACTTTAAACAGGTTTTCGTACATTTTGTGAACCGAAGATATATGAGCTTTAATAATTTTTGTTTTTAATAAGGGTACAAACTGAAAACGCTCATTTTCCTTACCTCCGGTTCTCCCTCTTTCTTTTTCCTTTTCTAATATGAATGGCGTTTCGGCGCTTGTAAAACATTCATTTTCGATACTTTCTTCTTTGGCTGTTTGAACGATTGAAAATGCAGGTTTAGGTTTAATTAAATAATACGGAATTATTTTTTCTGTAAATTCTTCTAATACCTTAAATCCGCAAGAAAGTTATCAACAAAATGAAGCAAAGTACTGTGTATA
>DAOORA010000067.1:0-24505 GCA_035389045.1 Bacteroidales bacterium
TAAAACTCATGTTTTCAGCA
This sequence comes from Bacteroidales bacterium, assembly GCA_035389045.1. Taxonomy (GTDB): domain Bacteria; phylum Bacteroidota; class Bacteroidia; order Bacteroidales; family CAIWKO01; genus CAIWKO01. The sequence continues at coordinate 21 of DAOORA010000067.1, forward strand.
AGATAGACTTCTGAGGTGTCAAACTCAAGAAAAACCTGTTGATGATGAGCTCGGGGAGTTTTGACGGGCTGGATTTGAAAACTTTATCTGAAGAACTTGGAATAGATTAATACATCGGCTGTTTCAAAGTAGTTGTGCGAAGTTTGCAACTTCGCACTTGATAAATTGTAGTTTGCAACTACTTTACAAAGAATGTCAAATAATATGCTTGAGACTGATCGTAAATTTTATATTTGAATCTCATAGTTCAAAAATAATATTTTGTTAGTCAGAGACTAACTTTTATTTGGTGCGAAGTTGCAAACTTCGCACAACGGTTATAATTTACTATTAAGTTTAAATTTAAAACCTATGTTTATGCTTATGTCACTTAAAAACTCATGTTCGTAATAAAAAATTCCACCTGGAGAATGATGTGAAAGTTTGTATATTGGTGTCAGATCTCTGTCATATTGCAGTTTAAAAAATAAAGAATACGTATCGTTAAGTCTAAACCGAAATCCTATATCAGCAAACGCACCAAATTGAAAATGCAAATGATTATCATAAAATTCAGGTGTTTCAAAAAGAAGTGATTGTCCATAAATCCCAGAACCAAAGAAAAACTGATTCTTTTTTCCTATAAGAAAATCTATTCCAACAGGCAATTTAAGAAAATTAACTGTCGAACCATACGAATATATTGTTTGAAATGCCAAACCTGAATTAAAACCAAATATTGGTTTGTCAGGTTTGATATCCACAACAAAAGAAATTGAATTTCCATTAATCGCTCCTGAATATCCTCCCTCAGTACGAATCCAAATTCTTCCATATCCAGCCACCATAGCCCCAATATGAATTGTCTGTGAAAAAACAGATTTAGTACAAATGATAAAAATGAATAATATTAGATGTTTCTTCATTTAGTTGCAATAGACTATAACTGTCCTGTTCCGAAACCCTTTAATAATTTCAAAAATACAAATTTCTTTTATAGAACCTAAAAAACAGGTGTTTTTTTCGGAGGATTTACTGAGTTTTACCCATCCGGACTTAAAAAAGTTGCACGGAAAACACCGGTATCATTTAATACATCAGGTGTTTCTTCGAATTATTTCTCCACCCAGCATCGTACTTGCTGTCCGTGAAATAAATGATCAGGTCGGCATCGTACTTGCTGTCCACAAAGTATATTTTCTTTTTAGCGTCGTATTTACTGTCCGCAAAAAACCATAAGCCTTCGTTACCATCGGCATCGTACTGGCTTGTACATTTGTACACCACCAGGTCGGCATCGTATTTACTGTCGGCCACATACACTTTAACATCTGCATCATATTTGCTGTCGCAGGAATACACCTTTTGTGCAGCCAGTTGCCTGTTTGAACAGATAATGGCTGAAAAAACCATCAAAAGTGTTATTAACTTTTTCATATTCAAATTTTTAATCAGACAAAGTTAGCAAAAATTATTCCGAAACTAACCATTCGGGTAAAAATCGCAGGTAAGCCTGATAAACGAATCTGAAAGAGTACCATCCTGATTTTTCATGATCAGGTTTTGAGTTTCAATATGTTCCGGGATTTTGCGTGTAGTGCAAACAATGCTACGGTGCGGCCGGGTGCCGGGTTTATCGGAAATATCTGCATTTTTTTTACAGTATAATCCGGAATTCAAAAAGATTTTCAGGAATTTATTTTTTTCAGAAGCCGGGATGATCGTCCAGAGCGATCCGTTGTCAGAAAGCAATTGGCAAACACAACGGCTCAATGCTTCAAAGCCGAGGCTGCTGTTGTGCCTGGCCGCACTTTTCGTTTGCACGGGACTTTTTAGCTGATCCTGGAAATATGGCGGGTTGCAGATAATGCAATCGTATTTTTTTGAACATTTTTTTGCATAATCCTGAATTGAAATATGATGAACCTGTATGCGTTCATTCCATATGCTTCGCCTGAAATTCTGCGAAGCCTGCCGGGCAGCGGATTCATCTATCTCCACGGCATCGATCAGTGCGCTGCTTTTTTGTGCCATCAACAATGACAGTATTCCGCAACCGGTTCCGATATCCAGTATAGCTGCCGATGCTCCGGGTTCTGCCAGGGAGCCGAGCAAAACCGCGTCGGTGGTAAGTTTCATGGCGCAGTGTTCGTCGGTAAGGCTGAACTGTTTGAAACGGAAATCCGGTTTCATTTAAGATAAAAATCGATCAGGCCGCCGGGCGCCTGAATAAATACTGTTTTGCTGACTGCATCAATTTGCTCAACAATTTTTTCATTGAAAGGGATCAGAACCTCTTTCTTGCCGCAGAAAACCTGCATGATCAGTTGTTGCGGGAGTTCTAATATTTGATGTATCTTTCCTACTTTACCAAAGTTTTTATCAATGAGTTCAAAACCGGTAAGGTCCTCTAATCCGACGGTACGGGATTTTTTGTTTTTTTCCGGTTCGGCGATATACAGTCTGCTGCCGGTAAGTTTTCGTGCTTTTTCCAAGCTGTCGATATCTTCGAGTAACATAGAAAAATTATTGTTGCATTGTTCTTCGGCAACCATAATAAAAAACGGAACCCGTTCGTGCTGTATTTCAACAAAAACGAATTCCGTTTCAAGGAATTTTTTGGAAAAGCTGCTTTCAATATGAGCTATGAGCCCACCTTTGAACCCGAAAGTCTTGACTATTTTGCCTACACAGGAAAACGGAGTTTTTTCCATGGCAGGGGGTATGAACTTTTATTCGGCTTGGGGTTCAGTTTCGGCAGGATTTTCTGCCGGTGGCTCGGCGTTTTCGTCCTGAGCTACGATGATACCGGCAGCTTCATGTTCTTTTTCCAGGAGTTTTGCTCTTTTCTTTGCAATAGCCTCTGATTTGGCGAGGTTTACCTTAGCTTCAGCTTCGAGACGTTTTTTGACTTCATCTTTTTTGCCGAGGAGGTGTTTGTTTTTCTTGTTCTCAACCTTGGCTTGTTTTTCCTGAAGCCAGGCCTGAAATTTTGCTTCGGCCATTTCTTCTGTCATGGCGCCTTTGGCAACGCCTTTCAGGAGGTGGTTTTTGTAAAGCACGCCTTTGTACATCAGTATGGCTTTGGCGGTGTCAGAGGGAGTCGCTCCTTTGCGTAGCCATGAAATGGCTTTGTCGAAATCAATCTGGATCTCGGCGGGAATTGTAAGAGGGTTGTAAGTGCCAATGCTTTCGATGAATTTTCCATCACGTGGTGCACGACCATCCGCAATTACAATATGGTAATAAGGCTGGCCTTTTTTACCATGACGTTGTAATCTTATTCTTGCTGGCATAAATTTAAACTGTTAGTTGTTAATTGATTATTATTATTTAAATTGGGGTGCAAAGGTGCAACTTTTTTTTGATTTACAGAAATTTATTTTAAATTTTGTTTTATCACAGATTTAACTATCAAGGTTCAATGTTCATTCAAGGGAGACATTCGTGGAGAGCGTTCATTGGGTAAATCACATTTCTTTTTTGTCTCTTGAGCATCCGTTGCGTTTATATCCTTTCATGATCCCCCTTTTGGAGTTCTGGATAAAGGTGATGATTTCATCGCGTTCGGGAGTGGCGGGAATTTCCGCTTCGATATATTCCAGCGCCTGGGTGACGTTGTATTTTTTGACAAAAATAATACGGTAAATATCCTGTATCTCATTGATCTTTTCGGAGGAGAACCCCCTGCGGCGCAAGCCGATAGAATTGATGCCCGCATAAGCCAGAGGTTCGCGTGCGGCTTTGCAATAAGGGGGGACATCTTTGCCAACCAGTGAACCGCCCGAGATGAGTGAATGAGCGCCGATGCTCACAAACTGATGTATGGCGACCATTCCGCCAACGATAGCCCAGTCGTCAATTTTTATATGTCCTGCCAGCCCTGCAGAGTTGGCCAGGATAACATTATTGCCAATGATGCAGTCATGTGCAACATGTGCATAAGCCATGATAAGGCAATTGTCGCCGATTACGGTTTCGTTGTTTGCTTTTGTCCCCTTGTTAATGGTCACAAACTCCCGTATGGTAACATTGTTGCCTATTTTAACAATGGTGTCTTCCCCGGCATATTTCATGTCTTGCGGGATGGCCGAAATTACGGCTCCGGGAAATATCTTGCAGTTTTTTCCTATTCTGGCGCCTTCCAGTATGGTAGCATTAGGACCTATCCATGTACCTTCGCTGATTTCCACATTCTTATCGATGGTAACGAAAGGTTCAATCACCACATTTTTGGCAATTTTTGCCTGTGGATGAACGAATGCTAAGGGTTGGTTCATGGTTATGTTGTTTTTACAATTTGTGCAAGAAGTTCTGCTTCCATAACTACCTGGTTATTCACAAATGCATGACCTTGCATGTGGCAAATTCCTCTGCGTATCGGGTCAATAAGTTCAAGCCTGAAAAACAGGGTGTCGCCGGGAACTACCATTTTTTTGAAACGGGCGTTGTCTATTTTCAGGAAATAGGTTAGATAGTTTTCAGGATCAGGAACTGTATTGAGGACAAAAATACCCCCGCACTGCGCCATGGCTTCGATCTGCAGAACACCCGGCATCACAGGCTTACCGGGAAAATGACCGGTAAAAAAACTTTCGTTAATGGTAACATTTTTTATTCCGACAACGGATTTATCATCCATGGTCAGGATTTTATCAATGAGGAGAAAGGGCGGACGGTGGGGTAAAATCCTCTGAATCTGAATGTTGTCGTATAAGGGAGCCTGGGTGCTGTCAGGCAGATGAAAAGGATGCTTATTCAGACTTTTGTTTTTTTTTTCTGCGTGGACGGCAACTTTTTTGGCAAATTCAATATTTGAAAAATGTCCGGGACGTTTAGCGATGACATGTGCCTGAAGGTTGCCTCCCAGCAATGCCAAATCGCCCATCAGGTCGAGCAGTTTATGACGGGCAGGTTCATTCTGAAAATGTAATTCCACATTGTTCAGAATACCTTCTTTAAGGACGGTAACTTTGGGCTTATTGAAGAAGGTGGCAAGCCGGTCGAGTTCTTCCTGTGAAATGATACGGTTGACAAAAATAATGGCATTGTCGAGGTCGCCGCCTTTGATCAGGTTGTTTTTAGCCAGGTATTCAAGTTCGTGCAGGAAAACAAACGTCCGGCAGGGCGAAATTTCTTTTTCAAATTCCGAAATATCATTAAGCATGGCATACTGCTTTCCGGGCACATCCGAATCGAAATCAATGAGCGTTGTGATTCTCAGCCTGTCAGACGGAATAGCGATGATCTCCACCTGGTGTTCAGGATCTGTATATTCAATGTTTGAAGTGATCGTAATTATTTTTTTCGGAGCGTTCTGTTCAATAGTTCCGGCTTTTTTCAGGACCTCCACATATTTCGACGAACTACCATCGAGGATGGGTGTTTCTGTACTGTCGATCAGTATCAGGACGTTATCCACCGACATTCCTGTCAGGGCGGCTAACACATGTTCTATGGTGCAAACACGTACACCGTTCTCTTCGATGCTGGTGCCCCTGGATGTATCGGTTACATTGCTTATAATAGCGTGTACGAGTGGCTGATTTTCAAGATCAATACGCTTAAAAACGATTCCATGATTTTCAGGAGCCGGATTAAAGGTGATGGTAACATTTTTACCGGTGTGAAGTCCTTTGCCAGTAAGACTTACCGGAGATGCGACGGTATTTTGTTTCATCATATCAGCCGGCAAAGTTAATAAAAAATATTAATGAGCAAATAAATATTACTTTTAAACGAAGTTAAATACAGGATAAATACCAAGAAATTTATTATGACCTGCATATCAATGAAAAGGCAGCATCAGCAGATCAATTTCCTGGAAAGGAATATGAAATAAGTCGCTGATATACTTGCTGGTAAGTATGCCATTGAATAAATAGGTTCCGGTACGTATGCCTTTTTCATTTCTTAAATAGTTTTCGACACCCCCTTCTTCGGCAATTTGTAAAATGACGGGAGCAAAAAAATTACTCAGCGCGTTGGATGCGGTATGAGGAACTTTGGAAGGAATATTAGGAACACAAAAATGTGTAATACCGAATTTTTTAAATACCGGTTGTGTATGATTTGTGGCATGTGATGTTTCGGAACATCCTCCGTTATCAATACTTACGTCAATGATCACGGATCCGTAAGGCATTTCCCTGACCATATTCTCTGTGATCACGCAGGGTGTCCGTCCGTTGACGGGATTCAGTGCCCCGATCACCACATCGGCTGTACGAAGCGCTTTTGCAAGGACTTTTTGCTGAATCACCGATGTAAAAAGTCGCTGACCAAGTTTGTTCTGTATGCTTCTTAATTTAAATATTGAATTATCGAATATTTTAACCAGGGCACCCATGCCTATTGCGGCGCGTGCAGCAAACTCACCAACGGTTCCCGCTCCGATGATGACTACTTCTGCCGGGGCTATGCCTGGAAAACCGCCGAGACTTTTGCCTTTGCCATATTCAATGCTGCACAGGTATTCGGCTGCAATAAAAACCGATGTATTACCCACTATTTCGCTCATAGACCGGATAACCGGGAAGGAGTTGGTTTTGTCTTTGATGTGTTCATAGGAAACGGCAGTAACTTTTTTTGACATTAACTGCTTGAAAAATGTTTCTTGCTGCCCTGGCAGGTTAAGCGCTGAAAACAAAGTAGTTCTCGCCTTGAATTTTTCAATTTCGGACGTTATCGGGGGGGCGACTTTTATGATCAGGTCAGACTGGTAAACCTCGGCAGTATTATAAACCATCGCGGCACCGGCTTCAATGTATTCATTGTCAGGAAAATGAGCCGCCTTGCCGGCATTGGATTCAATCAACACTCTATGGCCATTGTTGACAATGACACTGACATCTTCGGGAATAAGGCCGATCCGGTTTTCCTGGAAAGCTATTTCTTTTGGAATTCCAATGGTCAGCTGCTTTTTATGTTTTTTTATTTCAAGCATCTCGGGCTGGGGCATCATCTGTTCCGACCGTGAAAACTGAACAAAATCTTTTTTGGGATTCATATTGATGGTTTGGATGTATAAAAATACAAAAAAAAACTATACAACAGCAGTTTTTTTATCAAAAGAAATGATACGCGACTGTTTGTTTTTTTTTGTTTCAATACATATTTCCACATAGTCAGAGGGAAGGATATGCTCCGCTATTTCAGGCCATTCAATAAAACAATAATGTCCGCTGTAAAAATATTCTTCGTAGCCAATATCGAAAATTTCATCAATATTATTTATCCTGTAAAAATCAAAATGATAGATGATATCGCCTTCAGTTGTGGGATATTCGTTGACCAGTGCAAACGAGGGGCTGTTTGTTAATCCGGTAACATTCAGCTTTTTACATATAGCTTTTATAAGTGTGGTCTTACCGGCGCCAAGATCGCCTCTGAAGATAAAAATCCGGTTTTCAGGGAAAGAGTTCAGTATGGCATCAGCAATATCAGGTAATCCATTGATGTTATTGCAGACAAAACATTGACTCATAATTATTTCGGGTTAAGAAATATAACAGGGATCAATATTTCCTCGAGGGAAATACCGCCATGCTGAAAGGTGTTTTTATAATAATTGACGTAATAATTGTAGTTATTCGGATAAGCAAAAAAATTACTCTCCCTGCAAAACACATAGGTTGTGCTGACATTGATCCGTGGAAGGAAGATATCCGCAGGATTTCTGACCTCAAAGACGCTTTTCTTTTCAAAATCCAGCGCCCTGCCGTATTTGTATCTGAGGTTGGTATTGGTATTTTTATCGCCCAGTATTTTCACGGGATTCTGCACTTTAACACTGCCGTGGTCTGTGGTCAGCAGCAGGTTTACTTTCTGGCCGGCGAGGTATTTTATTACATCAAGCAGCGGGGAATGTTTTAACCATGATAAGGTGATTGACCGGTAAGCCGCTTCATCGTCAGCCAGTTCACGAATGATCTCCATATCGGTCCGGGCATGTGATAACATGTCGACAAAATTGTAAACCAGTACGTTCATCTTATTACTCATGATGTTGGGCAGGTTCTCGACATATTTTTTTCCTGCAGTTATATTCAGTATCTTGGAATAATTGTACCTGATATCCTTACCGTATCTCCGGAGGAGTTCGCCAAGCAATTCATTCTCGAACTGATTTTTTGTGCCTTCATCTTCTTCATAGGTCCAGTATTTGGGATATTTACGTTCGATCTCGGTGGGCAGCAAACCCGCAAAAAAGGCATTCCTGGCATATTGTGTCGCCGAAGGCAGGATGCTGTAATACAATTCGTCGTTCTGAACCCTGTAAAATTCCTCAATAACGGGCTGCAATACTTTCCACTGATCGTACCTGAGGTTGTCGATAACAATCACAAAGAGATTTTCGGGCAGGTTCAGCAACGGAAATATTTTTTCCTTGAACAAATTGTGCGACATCACCGGTTTATCCGGGTTTTTACCGCTCAGCCATCCGAGGTAATTGTTTTCGTAATATTTTGAAAACATGGTGTTTGCTTCTGATTTCTGAAGGCGGAGGACCTCGTTCATGGGCTCATCATTCGACTTTTCAAGCTCTAATTCCCAGAAAGTCATTTTTTTATACACTTCGATCCATTCGCTGTGCGACAGGCGGTTGGAAATGTCCATACCGATATTCCGGAATTGCTGCTGGTAGGCCTGGGTAGTCTTTTCACTGATGATCCGCTTGTTCTCGAGGTTCTTTTTCAGACAGAGCAGTATCTGGTTGGGGTTTACGGGCTTGATCAGGTAATCGGAAATATTGGAGCCAATGGCATCCTCCATAGTATGTTCCTGTTCGTTTCGTGTGATCATGATCACCGGCAGGTTGGGATAGTCTTTCCTGATCCGTGTCAGCGTTTCGATACCGGTAAGTCCGGGCATATTTTCATCCAGGAAGATGATATCGAAATCATTTTCAAGGATCTGATCGAGGGCTTCATCACCGTTATTGGAAGTGCGTACATCGTATCCTTTTTCCTCCAGAAATAAAATGTAAGGTTTCAGCAGATCGATTTCATCGTCTACCCATAATATTTTAATTTTTGTCATATTTGTAACGGTGTTTTATAATACGTTAAAAAAATATTGTAATATTGACACGGATTTTCATTTGCAAAAATACGAATTATTAAGTCTTGGAATTTTGGTTCACAACAAAAGAAAAATAATAAACGATCCGGTACACGGATTTATTACTATTCCCAGCGAGCTGATCTTTGATATTATCGAACATCCTTATTTTCAGCGCTTGCGGCACATCAAACAACTTGGCCTTACTTATCTGGTTTACCCCGGAGCCATACACACCCGTTTTCAGCATGCGGTGGGCGCCCTGCACCTGATGACTCAGGCAGTGGAGATGCTGAAGGTGAAAGGAGTAGTGATTACCGATGAAGAGATTCAGGGACTTTACCTTGCTATTTTGCTGCACGATGCCGGCCACGGTCCTTTTTCTCATGCGCTGGAACATACCCTGGTTGAGAAGGTCAGCCATGAAACGCTGTCACTGTTGTTTTTTCAAAGGTTGAACAGCATTTTTGACGGTAAGCTGCAACTGGCAACACGGATATTTTCGGACGATTACCCAAAAAAATTCCTGCATCAGCTGGTGTCCGGCCAATTAGATGTTGACCGGCTTGACTACCTGATGCGCGACAGCTTTTTTACCGGAGTTTCCGAAGGCGTGGTCAGCACCGACCGCATCATCAAGATGCTGAACGTTTATAACGATGAACTGGTGGTGGATGTAAAAGGTGTATATTCCATAGAGAACTTTATTGTTGCCCGCCGCCTGATGTACTGGCAGGTGTACCTCCATAAAACGGTACTTTCGGCCGAACACCAGCTGATCAACATTCTGAATCGTGCAAAATACCTGTGCGAAAAAGGGGGCCACCTTTTTACGACACCGGCGCTGGAGGTCTTTTTGAAAAACCGTTTTACTATTGAGGATTTTGATAATGATCCCGAACTGCTTGACAAATTTGCCGAGCTCGATGACCATGATGTGTTTTTATCAGTTAAAATGTGGTCAAAATCAAAGGATAAGGTATTGGCATTGCTCAGCAAAAAACTGATTGAACGAAAGTTGCTCAGGATAGAGATCAGCGATACACCTTTTGACCAAACGTATATCACAAACCTGAGGCAAAAAACTCAAAAGGCATTCGGTATCGGAGAAGAAGAATCGGCTTATTTTGTTTTTTCGGAGGAGGTGGCCAACAATGCTTACAACCCTTATTTTGATATAATTCATATTTTATATAAGGATAACAGGGTTCTTGATATTACTGAAAGTTCTGACCAGCTTAATATCAGCCTTTTGTCTAAAACTGTCCGAAGATACTTTTTGTGTTATCCAAAAAATCTTTCATAAAAAAAAGTTGAAAAAAATGTAACAAACACTGAAATAAATCAACAAAATTATTGTTTATCGTTTCGGAGAATTCCAAGTGCAACAAATAATAATTAATTAAATCAATCAAAATGAAAAAATTGCTTCTCTTTTGTCTGAGTATTCTGTTTCTGACAGGGCTCAGTGTGAATGCCCAGAATCTGACGGCAAAAATTCCGGTATCCGATAAGGTTAAGATCGGAACGCTGCCCAACGGGCTGAAATATTATATAAAATATAATGCAAAACCCGAGCATAAAGTGGAGCTCAGGCTTGCCGTGAATGCCGGTGCTATACTGGAAGATGACGACCAGCAGGGTCTGGCGCATTTTATGGAGCACATGAATTTTAATGGCCTGAAGCATTTTCCGGGTAACGAACTGGTTCACTATTTACAGAGCATTGGCGTAGGTTTTGGCAACGACCTGAATGCTTATACCGGTTTTGACCAGACCGTATATATGCTTCCGTTTCCCAGCGATGATCCTGACAAGATTGATAAATCATTTACTGTGCTTGCCGACTGGGCGCAGGGTTCTTTGCTGACCAATGAAGAGATTGACAAGGAGCGCGGTGTTATTCTGTCGGAAAGCCGCCTGGGCAGAGGTGCTGACGACCGTATGATGAAGATATGGCTGCCCAAAATGCTCAATGGCTCAAAGTATGCCAATCGCCTGCCGATAGGCAAAGACTCCATCATCGAAAAATTTGATTACAGCGTTTTGCGGCGTTTTTACACCGACTGGTACCGGCCGGAATTACAGGCAGTGATAGTCGTAGGCGATATGCCTGTGGAAGAAGCAGAAAAACAGATTATTGAGAAATTCGGCGGACTGAAAAATCCCGTTCCTTCACGGAAACGCCAGGAGTTGTTTGAGGTGAAACCCTTTACTGAAAGTCAGGCACTGGTCGTCAGCGATGCTGAAGCAGACATGACCTTTGTAAGTATTTTGGGCAGTTCAAGGGAAGATAAGCCTTCGGTAACCGAAGCCGATTACCTGAATGACGTTATTGAGCAACTTCTCTCCACCATGATTTCGTCACGTCTGGACGAGTTGGTAAGTTCTGCCAATCCTCCGTTTATTTATGCCTATACCTACTTAGGCGGCTGGGCCAGAGGATATAAGAATTTTACCGCTGGCGCTATGTGTAGTCCTGATGGAATAAAAAATGCTGTCCAGGCGCTGGTGGTTGAATGCCTGCGCGCCAAAAAATATGGTTTCACCGAACAGGAACTTGTCAGGGCTAAAGCATCCCTGCTATCACAATACGAAAAACAATATAACGAACGTGATAAAACTGAATCGGGACGCCTGGTGTGGGAATATGTGAACAACTACCTGGAACAGGAACCTATCCCCGGCATAGAATGGGAATATAATTTTGTAAAAAATCATATTGATAATATCAAGTTGAAAGATTTTGACGAAGTGCGCAGTAAGATCAATATTGATGAGAAATATTTCAGCTATGTCACCACCAAGACTTCGGATAAACTGCCTGCCAATGAGCAGTTGAAAAAATGGATAGACGAAGCCTTCAAAAGTAATATTACTCCTTACCAGGAAAAACAAATTGCTTCAGCGCTGCTAAAAAAAGAACCTGCAGCAGGAAAAATTGTCAGCACCGAGAAGAACGAAAAATTAGGTACTACCACATACAAACTAAGCAATGGCGCTATCGTTTGCCTGAAACCCACCGACTTCAAGAATGATGAGATCCTGTTCAAGGGATCAAAATTCGGAGGATTCAGCGCCTACACCGGCAAAGATTATCAGAGTGCACAATACAGCAACAATGTTACCGAAGAGATGGGCTATGGTGAATTTTCGAAGACCGACCTTGAAAAGTTCTTATCAGGGAAAGTTGTTAATGTGATACCGGTGGTGGATGAGTACACCGAGTATGTCAGCGGAAGCAGCAGTGTGAAAGACCTGGAAACCATGTTCCAGCTGATCTACCTGAAATGCACCGAACCCCGCAAAGACATGGAAGCTTTTAATTCGTACATCACACGGTCGAAACAGCAGCTGCTCCTTCTGAAGCAAAATCCCGAGAACCTTTTTGCCGATACGTTATACAATACGCTGTATCAGGGCAACTCACGTGCACATCAGATCGACAATCCCGGTGATTATGACAAGATCAACGTGGACAATGCCATAGCATATTATAAAGACAGGATCGGCAATCCATCCGGTATGTATTACACCTTTGTGGGTACGTTTACCGAAGAAAAAATAAAACCGCTGATTGAAAAATATATTGGTGGTATCCCTGCAGGACAATCCAAGGCCGAATACAAAAGCCTGGGCATGATTATCAAACCCGGCAATAACAGTTTCACCCTGCACAAAGGCAAGGAACAAAAAGCCATGCTGATCCATTATTTTTCGGCCGATATGAAATTTGATGCGGAGGATAATTTTATGCTTGCCCAGCTGAACGGAATTATTAACAACAGGGTTACCGATACGATACGGGAGAAGATGGGCGCCATATACGGCGGAGGATGCTACGGCTCATTGAAGAAATATCCTAAGGAAGAACTCCTGGTGCAGTCGTATTTTCCCTGCAGCCCTGAAAATATCAACAAGGTTGACGAGGCCTTTACCAGCCTGGTCAACGAAACGAAAATTCCGGGCAACATCACGGCAAACGACTGGAAAAGGGTGCGGGAGCCGGCTATTGAAACCTATAAGGTTAATATCAAGAAAAATAATTACTGGTTAAGTAATCTTCAGTCTGCTTATCTCACCGGCACCGACCCTGAACGTATCCTCACCGTGGAAGAACGGCTGAACAAGATCACTCCGGCACAGTTAGAGGAAACGGCACGTAAGTTCTATAGCAAACAGAATATTTTTAAAGGATTCTGGCTACCGGAAAAAACAAAATAAACAACACATAAGAATTTGTATGTTGATTTAACCCGAATTACGCAATAGAAATTTTCTATTGCGTAATTGACGGGAAAATTGCAAAAAAAGCAATTTTTTGTCAGGGTTAATAAAAAGGTCTGTATAGGTGCAGGCCTTTTTTGTTATGGAAGTATTATGAAATTGTTTTGATTTTATCTTTTCATATCTTTATGCGTCTTTTTTGCTGCAACTTCGTTAGATTTTTCGACATAGGATAAACTATGTCTGCAAAATCTGCCTCGTTTCGCTAAAAAATCCATCATAAATCTTATGTAACATAAAATCAAAACAGTTTCTAAAATTATTTACAAATAAAAAAATAAAATAAAAAACGGTTTGCTATACACTTATTATTCAGAATGTTGCCTCGGATTTGGAGGTTTTATATTTGTGCATGGTGTCGTTGAAAAGAATAATTGAATTAAATTTGGAACAGCAATCCAAATTATATATATGGTTTGATAAAATAAATTTGAGGCAATAAATTAAATACTAACCTTTTAGAAATAATACCTATGAAAATTCAGGTTAATACGGATAAAAACTTCAAAGACACTCAGGATTTTGAAGTATTTGTGGAAGAGAAAGTCGGAAAGCTGTTAAAACGTTTTGCCGATAAAATTACCCGTGTGGAAATACATTTTTCAGATCAAAATGCTCAAAAAAACACTCCCGACGATGTATATTGCACTATTGAGGCCCGGGTTGACGGATTGTCTCCGGTGGCAGTAACCGGCAAGAGCAGTAGCAGGGAAAAAGCCCTCGGTGATGCTGTAAAAAAAATTAAGGCGGCCCTGGACACAGTGATAGGAAAACTGAAAAAAAAATAATCATGTACTAAAGGAAAACAGCACGTATTTATGCTTAAACAATCGCTGTCCTGAAAAAAATGCTACTATGAAGGCTACCGGCATGTTCAGGAAACTTCTTCACTTTTTCAATCTGGATGCAGAACTGGAAGACCAGGATGGCGTGTATGAAGAAATACAAAAAGGTATTGTTTTCAGAGGTACCAACCTGTGGATTTTGATTTTTGCCATTATCGTGGCCTCGGTAGGGCTGAACATGAACTCCACTGCAGTGATCATCGGCGCCATGCTTATTTCGCCCCTGATGGGACCTATCAACGGGATGGGTTATAGTATTGCCACCTATGATTTTGAGTTGTTCAGAAAATCCATCAAGAACTATACTTTTGCCATACTTGCCAGCCTGGTAGCTTCTACGGCTTATTTTGCCTTAAGTCCTGTCTCAACAGCTCATTCTGAGTTGCTTGCACGGACCAGCCCTACCATTTATGATGTTTTGATTGCCTTGTTCGGCGGACTTGCGGGTATTGTTGCTATCAGCAGCAGGCAAAAAGGTAATGTGATACCCGGAGTGGCCATAGCCACGGCACTGATGCCTCCGCTGTGTACAGCAGGTTATGGTTTGGCCACCGGACAATTTGAATTTTTCTTCGGGGCATTCTACCTGTTTACCATTAACACTATTTTTATAGCTATTGCCTCTGTTTGGATTTCGCAATTGTTAAAATTTCCGATCCGGAGCGTGATAGATCCGGGCCGTAAAAAAAGAATCAAACGGGTAATTGCTTTTGTGATTGTCATTGTGTTTTTGCCCAGTGTTTTTCTTGGATATAAGCTGGTAAAGCAGGAAGAGTTTTTACGGCGGGCTAATCAATATGTTTCCAATGTTTCACTATTCGAAGGGAACTATCTGTTAAAAAACAATATTGAAGCTAAATCTCATAAGATTGTCCTGGTGTATGGCGGCGCTGCCTTGTCGGAAACCCAAAAGACGGCCATCATCCGTAAGGCCATGGATTTTAAAATTAAAGACGCTGAAATAGCCATAGAACAGGGATTGGCTTTTGGCAGCATGGATGATAAGAATCTGGAACTTCTTCAGCTTAAGGAAGAGATTATAAACTTAAATACTACCCTGAATCATAAATATGCTGAGATCGACAGCTTAAAAAAACAGCAACGATTTGGCAAAACGCTGTTAAATGAAATAACTGCTATTTATCCACAGGTACAAGGGTGTCTTTATTCAGAATCTTTTGATTTTAGTCATAAACAAGAGCTGCCTCAAAAGAAATCCGTAGTTATTTTAGCTGTGGAAACGGAGGTGTCCGCCGATGACAAAACCAAAATCAGTAATTGGCTTAAACGCCGGCTGAATACCGAAGCTGTAAGGATTTATTTTGAGTGAGATTCGCTGTTTTGTGCTGAGAAGCGATGATGATCAGATAATTATACGGTGGATTAATTGGCCCGGCCTGCAGCAACAGGCGCAGAGCTGCTGACAATAAGGGTCATGTCAGTAATTATTGGGATTTTAAAGGGATTATAAATTAAATTTCATAGAAAATGTCCGCGGGGATGAGGGCATTTTTTTTTATTACGATAATTGAGATTTTGAGGATATAAGTATTCACAGGTGATTATTAAAATATTTGGTTAAATGCTTGTTTATTTGGGTTTTTATTAATAATTTTATAGGTAGTTTCTGGAAAAAAGCATTGACTACACCGGGCTTGGAAATGGTATTTAGGTAGATATAATATAACATAAAATATATAGGGTTTTAAAATGGATTACGGTCAAAAATACTTATAATGGAAATTTGTAATAGTGCGGCATAAAGTTCGCACAACAAAAATTAAGAATCATGAAAAAGACAGTTTACCTCAAAAGAAAAAAAATCCTCTCCTTTTGCGTTATGTTAAGCTGTGTTTTACTATTTGCCTTTCCGGAAACATATGCTCAATATGACACTGTGCCCGGGCAGCAGCCGGTTTATTTTCATATAAGCCATCATCAGGAAGATGTGGGGCGATACATGTTTGGTTTTCCCAAATTCCAGCGTTTCAAAGAAAATCTTAAGATGGAGCTTGACCTGTTGGACCAGTATGGCGCCGAATCAGATCAGTGTTTCAGCGATTTTATGGTGTCTGTGATCCTTTATATGGATAGTACAAGCGATCCGGGTGCAGACAGCATTTTCTATTGGTTTAACCACAGCAACCAGAGTCTGGGTTACCATTTTCATCCTACGACATGGGATGTGATGATACGGCTTGATAAAATCAAAAATATGGACCTCGATACCGCAATAATGGAATATACCAAATGGGAACAGGCATACTATGATTGGTTTGAATGTGATTCCTCTCATCTCGACACGACGATGTTTTGCGGTGAACTGGACACCACGAGGACAGGCGGAATTCAGCTTATGCAGCAATATTTTACAAAGCCTGTGGTCAATGAGTGTCTGACCATGCAGAACCCTGCAGCGGGACAGGTAATCCGAAATATATACGGGAATCAGCAACCAATTATTGGACAGGCAGGTAATGTCCATAGTTATTACTCCGCCGAAGCCAGTCAGAACCTCTGGGTAAGTGACTGGATGTTCTCGAATGAACCGGGGATCTATGTATATAAAATGATGGGGAATTATTATATACAAAACCGTTCTGAAGCATGGCTGGAAGGATTAATGGACGTGGATATGCTTGAACAGGTTCTGGCGGTGCTGCCACGCGATATTCCGCATATTTTCGCCATTCATCTTACGGTGCCCCCAGTTGGTGACAGTACCCTAGAACAACAACTGAAATATCTTACCAATGAATTTCTGCCCAATAATCCGGAATCACGTTTCATAGCGGGCTCTGACATACCTGAAATTATTGATACAAATTTGAATGAATTCTCCATGTCCGATCTGGAAACAGCATGTACTTATACACTTAATCAATGGCATGGCAGGCCTCCTGCGTTTGTGCAATATGGTGATAAATACACGTCACTGGCAGCATTGTACAAAGCCCTTCAGTATGCGATCAAATCCTGGTATAATAGTCCGTACCCGCATGTCTGGCCTTCTTCTGTGAGTGTGCCTGAATTCATCTGGCCTCCGCTGGGCCGAAAAGGACTTACGGTTCCTTTCGATTCCCGTCTTGCCAACGGATTTCCGTATGGCTTGATGCTACAGGCCATTGATGCACAGCTTACCAACGATTCCATACCTCAATATTCATATATTCCAAATATTGGAACTCCCATGACCACCAATGCTTCCGAGTTTCTAAACGGTATGTGCACGATATTTCTTCGTTTGCGGCAGGGTGATACTTCCAGTCAGAATATGCTTTACATATTACCATCTTACATTGTCCCAATTTCTTATTTACCCGTAGAAACCTTTCTGAATGATACCGGTAACCACGTACCCTATACCAATATGGACTGGCTTAGTGCATTGCAGCTATGGACAACAGAGCCTGTCAGATTAAAAACCGTTAATCAATTATCGGTAGAGAATTATAATAAGACCAATAATGATATAGATTTTCAGCTGAATCAAAATTATCCTAATCCCTTCAGTGAAAGTACAACAATAAAGTTCTTCATTGCAAAACGGATGAAGGTGCGGCTTGATATGTATGATATGCTGGGAAAACATATACAAACACTTGCTGACGGCAATTACGGGCAGGGCTGGCATACGCTTGCCTGGAACGGGGCAAATAATGCCGGAAACCGTTGCAATGGAACTATTTTCTTTTACCGTATGACAACTGAAAACGGGGCTATACAAAAGAAAGCGGTGATGATCAGATAATTGCCAGGGAGGGTTAATTGTTCCGGCTTAAAGCAACAGGCGCAGATTTGCTGACAATAAAGGTTTAAGTCATTGATTATGAAGTTTTTAAATGGGTTGCAACATTGAACCGCCAAGACTCGGATCGCAGGGATGCGGGCCTTTTTTGTTGCGATAAATGAGATTTTGGGTATCGTTATGTTAAATTATTAAAATATTTAGTTAAAGCCTTGTATGTTTAGATTATTATTAGTAATTTTATAGGTGGTTTGAAGAACAAGCATCGATGAGATCGGGATTGAAAATAGTATTTGATGAATATTATGTATTGATGATTTAAATGAATAAGAGGTCTGAAACGGATTGTTGTCAAAATTATGTTATAGTAAACATATTGTGGATCCGGCAACACAGTTTTTGGGCAATTAAACAAACAATACTAAATGGTTTAATTATGAGAACAGTAATCATCATTTTCGCGATACCTGTATTTTTTTTACTAAGGGTCCAAGCCCAGGTTGTCACCGATTATGACGGCAATGTATATGACACGGTAGTTATTGAAAATCAGGTTTGGTTAAAGCAAAATCTGAGAACGACACATTACAACACAGGGGCTTTGATACCCAATGTTACGGACAGCACGGCATGGGCGACCCTGTTATCGGGAGGAAGGTGTTATTACAACAACGATTCATCAGCATACGATTCGGTTTATGGTCCTTTATACAATTGGTATGCAGCGCATAATTCCAATGTCTGCCCCCTGGGCTGGCGAGTGCCGTCGGATGCTGAGTGGCAGGATGTTGAGAATATTCTTGGAGGCGCACCTCTTGCCGGAGGTGAAATGAAAGAAGCGGATACTGTGCATTGGCTGAGTCCCAACACCGGGGCGACAAACAACAGTGGCTTTACGGGGCTTCCGGGTGGTGGCCGCACCACCACCGGCACTTTTCAATTTATCCGCGAAAACGGCCTCTGGTGGACATCCTCTTCAAACGGTCCTTCAACTGCCGTGGGACTGTATATGTGGTATTTAAGTTCAGGAGTGGAACATGATCCCGTTTCGAGGAAATATGGTGTTAGTATCCGTTGTATGAAAGATGCCAATAACGGGATTGAAGATATAAATGATGCCGGAAAATGCAGTCTGAATCCAAATCCGGCGAAAGACATCATCACACTTGACTTCGGGGAAAATCAAAGATTTATAATGCAGGTCTTTAACATTATTGGAGAATGTGTGATGGAAAGAGAATTTAATAATGGCAAAAACAGCACAGACATAAGTTCACTGCCCGGCGGTACTTATATGGTGAAATTGATCGGGAAAACGAATGTTATTACAAAAATCCTTCTTAAAAATAAATAAGCGGGAAAAGCCCTTCATCATCCAAATTTGTAAAATATGAGAAACCCTTTGATCCCGATATTTTCACTATCCCTGATTATTATTATTCAATTAGTTCTGACGGCTGTTACACAAAAACAGAATGGCCCCAAGTATACCGTAACAGAAACAGTTATCGAAGGCTGTTTCTGCCATTTTATGCCCTCTGTTTTTTATGCAACCAGTGAGGGATATCTAATACTCAGGACATAAGAGGATGTAATACATGAACAATTAATACAATGCATATCGCGATTTACGGTGCAGGATCAATAGGCACAGTGTTAGGCGCTTTTATTACAAAAAACGGGCTTGACATTGACCTTATCAGCCGTAATACAGCTCATATTGGCTGTTTGAAGACCAATGGCGCCCGTATCACTGGCACCGTTGAAATGTCGGTACCTGTTAAGGCCCTTCTGCCTGAAGAAATTACAAAAAGATATGATATACTGTTCTTGATCACTAAAACAACAGATAACACAAATACCGTAAAGAGTTGTGTTCCTTGCCTCGCCGATGAAGGAATAATCTGCACATTGCAAAACGGGTTGCCAGAAATGTCGGTAGCAGAAATAATTGGTGACGACAGGACATTCGGATGCGCCGTTGCCTGGGGAGCAACATTTGTGGGTAACGGAATTTGCGAACTTACCTCAGAGCCTGAAAGTATCACATTCAGTATTGGCTCGTTCAGCAAAAATGCAGATCCAGATAAATTAAACAGTATAAAAAACATACTGTCCCTGATGGGTCACGTTGACGTGGCAGACAACTTTATGGGAGCCCGGTGGGCAAAACTGCTGATCAACTGCTCATTCAGCGGAATGTCTGCAGTGTTGGGTTGTACCTATGGCGAGGCTGCAGAAAACAAAGTATCCAGGAAATGCATTCAGAGAATAATTAAAGAATGTATTGATGTTTCAAGAAAAGCTAATATTAAAATTGAGCCTGTCCAGGGTAAGGATATCTGCAAATTGCTTGATTACAGTACAAAAATAAAAGAATATATCTCCTTTTTAATAATACCCATTGCAATAAAGAAGCACCGCTTGCTGAAAGCAAGTATGTTGCAGGACCTTGAAAAAGGCAAAAAATGTGAAGTAGAAGCAATAAACGGAATTGTTTGCAAATTCGGTGAAAAATATCATTGTCCTACGCCATATAATGATATGGTAGTAAAAATTATCCATGAAATAGAGCAAGGTAACATTAAACCTGGTTTTGATAATTTAAACCGGTTTGAAAATCTCATTTAAGTTTTATGAAAGACAATCTTATTCAAAAGTTAATGGAAAGCCGTATCAGGCAAACTATAATACTTCTTGCGGCCGGAATAGCATTGGTGTTATTTTCGGCACTGGTTGGCAAGTTTGGAGCTACCATGAATGTTATCGCTTTTTTTACCGGATCGGTATTACTCTTTTATGGTATGCTTCGTTACTGGGAAAAAGCGCTTTTGTACATAATTATGTGTGTTGTATTCATTGTTCTTATTATCCTTGAATTTCAGGTTGGGATTGATATTTTAGTTAAAAAGTTCAAAGGAACCCATGAAGCCGAGGATATAGCGTGGACCATTGGCGGTGTTTTTTTTGCAGGTGTTTTGGCCGGTATTATAGGCTTTTTTAGTTTTATAAGGAAAAGAGAATGAATGTATAATTTAATTATTAGTTTCCAATGAATTATATTTATTATTCCATATGGAAAGTAACCAAAATTATAGAACAAAAAACTTCAACCTATGAAAAAAGGATCGTATGGATTATTGTTTTATTCTTTTCAATAGTGTTATCTGGTTGTAAACCTATGAGCATTTCAGTAAAAGGTGATGATTGTAAAATGGATGGTAGTTTTGAAATTATAAAAAACGGACTTCCCGTTAACTGGTGCTACTATGCTCCTGAAACAGTTCCAAATAGTGACTTTAAAATATTAAGTGACACCACCCAACATAAAGATGGTATAAGGTCACTAAAATTTCAAATCAATTCATGTGAATCGACAGGCAGCTGGCATTCACCCGGTTTCTTTATGGAATTTAAGGTATTACCCGGAGAAACTTATAAAGTAAGTTTATGTGTAATCAACAAAGGCTGTACTTTAAAAATAAAGGCTGAAACCGGCATGAAAGGGAATCCCGGGATCTCCGAAATTGTTGCCGAAATACAAGGGACATTTTCAGAATGGAAGTGCTATGAACATACTGTTCGAATACCTGCGGCCAATGATAACATGCGGATCGAAGTAAATATTTTATCGCCGGGGACTGTCTGGTTTGATGATATAAAAATTGAAGGCGTACATGATCAAAGTGAAAGGACTATCTATCCGTACAGGGGAAATGAAGATTGCAAATAACAGAGATATAAATATAAATTCAAAAGTATCATTCAAACACTTAATAGCATGACAAATAAAATCATTACGGTAATCAGGTCCAATCGCAATTGGTTGACATTTTCAATAATTATAATTGCGGTCTTACTTGTTGTAATTTCACTTTTCTTTGGGGGTGCAGGCGGCTTGGTTCTGGCAGAATTATTATTTTATATCGGACTTATTATGCTTTTTTTTGCTTTGTTAAATCCATGGGGTTCTTGGACCCGAAAGTATTATGCCATACTCATCGGGATTTCTGTCCTCCTTTTTTTTCTTCTGATCAAGGCAGGGATAGGCGCTTTGGTAAAGATACAATCAAAGTTCCAAATACCCGGTCATTGGGCTGAAGATATGGCTTGGTCATTGGGATTTGTCTTCATTGCAGGATTTCTGGCAGGACTTATTGGTTTTTTCATTTTTATAAGGCGGAAGAATTAAATGAATTTTTGAAATCATGAAAAACCATAAAAAATGAAAATACTTACATGGAAAACATTGGTTCGGCAGGCAGCGTCAGGTCGTGGTGTGTAATGGTTTTTATATTTGAAGGCAATGAGATCATGAAGAACAGTGGTTGTAGAATGCGTAACGCTTGCCGGTACAGCCCGTTAAACCTCAATAAATTAGTAATTTAATATGATAAACAAATTATTTATGAACATCATTCGTTGGCTGGCGCGTATCACGGGAACATTGATCGTTGTATTTTGCCTGGCCTTTTTTTTTGGTTATGTAATTGAAGGGATTAATAAATCTGAGGATGTTCCCGAAACTTATAATATAATCCTTTTTACCTTATGGGGCATAAGCCTTGCTGCTCTTATACTGGCATGGTGGAAAGAAGGTCTGGGAGGGATCATCTCACTGACTGGTTTTATTATCTTTAACATCCTTGCTGCAGTGAATCCTGTTCCGGGGGCCAGTTATGTATTTGCACTCCTGATCTTCCTGATTCCTTCAATATTGTTTTTGATTTACTGGCGGCTCAAAAGAAAGTCATTGAATAGAATTTCGGAAAATAAAATCTGACATGAAAACGAAAATTCTCAGCAAATACTTTATACTGGTAATTCCATTGATGTTGTACATCTTTTCTTCGTGCATATCATTTAAGAAACCCAAACCCATACCGGAAAATAAAAAAGCTTTTATTGGTTTTTGGATTGCTGAAAACGGTTTTAAAATGGAGATCAAATCTTCTGGTACCGCAGACATAACTAACAATCCCTATACGGGTAATCCTATTAATGATACCTTGAATATTGGGGTATCACCCGAATATGCCAAAGATATGTTTGTCGAGTTCGGTGGTGACAGTCTGCTTATTATCCGCAAGCCAAAAGTTCGTGCGAGGGAGTATCGTATAAATATAAATCCTCATATGGATAGAGATACCTGCAAAATGGTTTTAAACGGAATACTGCTCAAAAAACAATAATGAGCATACTGTATTTTTATAACAGGTTACATGCATTGTAAGAAATCTTAAATATCAGAGAATTCAATAGGCCATTATTCCACCCATCTGTCCCCTGCAACCCCAGGTGATAAAAATTGAATTTCACGCTGTGAACTTTGCGACTTCTTTGCGTCCTGAGTGGTTAAATAATGGACTCACATCTACCTGTACCCTGCAATCCCATGCGATAAAAATGTAATAATACCCATTGCGTACCTAAGATTTTTTAATTTTGTTCTATCAAGAAAAAATCGATATTATGAAATTCACGGCACAACAACTGGCTGAGGTGCTACACGGCACGGTAGACGGCAACCCTGAGGCATTTTTTACCAAACTGTCGAAGATAGAGGAAGGCGATGCGGAATCGCTGACTTTCTTAGGCAATCCTGCCTATACACAGTTTATTTACACCACTGCGGCGGCCGTGGTCATCGTAAACAAAGATTTTGTCCCCGAACAAAAAATACATGCCACACTAGTCAGGGTGGACAATGCCTATACGGCTTTTTCGACCCTGCTGGAGATGTACAACCAGATAAAACTCAATAAGACCGGCATTTCGGATAGAGCCGTTATCTCGGAATCGGCAAAGATCGGTAAGGATGTGTACATAGGTGCCCAGGCCTTTATCGGCGATAATGTCGTGATTGGCAACCAGGTTAAAATATACCCGCTTTGTTATGTAGGTGATAATGTGGTTATTAAAGATAACACCACACTTTTTGCGTCAGTTAGGGTATATTCGGATAATTACATCGGCAGTAATTGTATTATACATTCCGGTGTGGTGATCGGCGCCGATGGTTTCGGTTTTGCTCCCCAGCCTGACGGCACTTACAAAAAAGTTACGCAGACCGGCAATGTAGTTATTGAAGATGATGTGGAAATCGGCGCCAACACTACCATCGACAGGGCTACACTTGGTTCAACAACCATACATAAGGGCTGTAAAATTGATAACCTTGTGATGATTGCTCATAATGTAGAAGTGGGGGAAAACACGGTAATCGTGTCGCAGACAGGAATTGCCGGCTCAACAAAGATCGGCAAACATGTGACGATAGGCGGCCAGGTCGGCATAGTCGGCCATATTACCATTGCCGACCGGGTGATGATTCAGGCTCAGTCGGGTATTGCGGCGAGCATAAAGGAAGAGGGAGCCATAGTGCAGGGCGCCCCGGCATATAATATTAAAGATTACCTGCGGTCGTATGTGCATTTTAAGAACCTGCCGAAAATCGTCGAGCGGATGAATGCATTGGAGAAAGAGATTGAGAAGCTGAAAGGGAAGGGTTAGGCTGTTAGGCTGTTAGGCTGTTAGGCTGTTAGGCTGTTAGGCTGTTAGGC
>DAOORA010000068.1:0-24460 GCA_035389045.1 Bacteroidales bacterium
CATGACACTTTTCAACTGTCGCTATTCCCTGACTAAATTTTGAGGAAACTCCAGATATTTATTATTGTTAGTTTTAATTCTTATCAATAACTTGGTTTTAAAAATTATTTTGTAAGGTAAGACGCAAATTTGTTTTAAAACTATGCTTTTAAATATAGCAATATGTCACGTTTGATCTTGCTTTGATATAAATTATTTATATAATCAATAAAACGATAAATGTAGACTGGAGTCATATTTATTTTTTTACAAAAATCAGAATAAAGAAAGCAGAGCCTAAAGAATTAAAATTGTAAATATTTTGCAAAGAGTTAGAAGGGGATTCATATTATCAAATATTCATAATGGCTTCAAATATAAAACAAAATATCAATTGTGTAATAGAAAATCAGTAAAATTTATACAAAACCTTCGTTGATAATAAATATTCTGTATGGAGAATAATTATAAGCCAAAAAACATCTAAAAAAATATTTATTGTAATAAAATCTTAAATGTCAGGTTTTTTCTCTGAAAACATGGATTTCCTGAACCACAAACAGATCAGGATGGAAACCAATGACAACAAACCCACCAGCGAAACATACCCCGCAATGATCACCGGCAATGGCTTGTAGCTGAAGGTTATCTTATTTTTTCCGGGGGGGACAACGATGGCATTTAAGGTAAGGTTAGCTCTGTAAATCTTTACAGGAGTGTTGTTGATGGTGGCCTGCCAGCCTTTATTATAGTTTTGAATAAACACTAGAAAACTGCTATCGTTACCTTCCGTTTCAGCGCTGATGTTATTGGGCGAGAACGCTGTAATTTTAACATCCCGGCCTTTGTTGCCCGTGGATTTAAAAACAGGTGCTTTATTTTCGGTAAAAACCATGCCCTGCCGCCCATAGTTCAATGCTGTGACGCTGTCGAATTTATGTATTACCGTATCTGCAAAATAAAACAGCTTATTCTTTTTTATTTCCTTGAAAAAAGGGTAATGATTCTCTTTCAGTTTTTCAAAAGTGTTGATGCTGAAAGAATTATATCCGTCGAAAGCAGGACGTTTATAATAGCTGCTCAGGTTTCGCCAAAAACACTGGTATGAACCTGTGGAATCGGAATATTCTGTAATGGGCCTGTCGGGTACAGGAAATCCTTTAACAAAATTTTGTTTTTCAAAAGCCCTGATATTTTTGCTGGAAAATTCCTCATAATATACGGTACAGTTTGAGTTCAGGCGGGTGGCTACAAACATATCTACAACCACAAATATCAGAAGCAGATAATACATATTGATCTTTGAAAACCACCAGGCTATCAGAAACAGAATAAGCAATCCCATCTGAATAATGAGTTGAAGTGCAATTCTTTGCAAGATAGTGGTGCCATTGGGGAATTTCCATGCAAGGTCCAAGGCTATGTTTTTAATATTCAGATAATCATTAAATCGTGCCATCAGCATCGTAAGTGCAAATGCAAAGATCAGAGCCAGGATAGTGAAGAACAGCTTTTTGCTGCGGTTTTCCATAAAAACCTGTATCGAAAAACCTGCCACCAAAAGGAAGGAAACGATGGTAAAATACCTGAACACAGAAGGAAACCGGAACAGGTTCATGAATGGACCATAATGGTACAGGAACTCCCTGAAAGGAAGATAGCCGCCAAATGCGACCAGCAGATTGAGGATGCCGGTAAGAAGAATGAGTATCGAAAGTTTTGATTTTTTCTGAAAGAAATACAGGATAAAAAAGGCCAGCAGGATAATTCCGAAATATGCATTTGCCATGGAAAAGTCGGTATCGAAATATTCCATATTTCCGGTGACGGCATAGGGGGCAACCAACGAAACAAGGCACTGAGGCGAAAATGGTGAAAACAAGACATCTTCAAGCCTGGTGTCGTTAAGCCTTGCCACAGAGTCCTGATTGTACAGGACAGAAATAAAGAATGAGAACGTTAAAATCCCATATATGAGAAAAGTAACAAGATTCAATTTTGCATATTTCAACCAATCCTTATATCTTTTTTTTATCAGAAGGAAAACAGTATATCCGATAAATATGGCAAGAAGGTGGTATCCAAATATGATCAGCAGAGCCGGATAGCCTCCGGTGGTGAGCAGGTAAAGAAAAAGGGCTGTTGTAAAAGCATATAAGATTCTTTTTTGTCTGGCCAGGTGTATATAGCTGTTCAGTACATAGGGGATCCAGCAGGCAGAAATAACATAAACAAGATGCTGTGAGTTTCCCACTATGAAACCTGAGAAGGCATAACCTACAGCGAGCACCAGCGCCACCCTTCCGGTAAATCCAAGCGTTTTCCCCAGCAAATAAAAACCTGTAGCGGCCAGAAAAATATGCAATATATATTCAATGGGAATAGTATAAATATTATATCCTGTCAGCCATCCGAATATCCATGTCAGGGGATACCATACTCCGCTTGCCGGGTCCGCATAGAACGGCAGCCCGAATTGCTGAAACGGCTGCCAGTATGGAAACGTATTGTTCTGAAGACATTCGCCGATCAAAAACCGGTAGGGGTATGCCTGGTCGATAATATCCCATTTCAGGGGGTGTATCAGCAGGGAAACATTATAGTACCCGGCAATAGTGATTATGAAAAGGAAGAAAACCGCTTTGAGGTCAAAAGACTTTTCTGATTTCAGGTATTCCCCGGCGGATCTGAAACAACTATAGTTCATGAAAGGGGAATGTTTGTATCTGTTATGAGAGGGCCTGATTGACTTTGGAGGCCAGTTCAATCACTTTTTGGTATTCTTCGGGGGTAAGGTCGTTGTAAAAATAATTGACCGGGTTAATTTTAGAGCCGTTTTTGATGATCTCGTAATGGCAATGAGGGGCTACCGACAATCCTGTACTTCCGACATGGCCGATGACCTGGCCTCTTTTTACTTTCATTCCAGGCTTTACGATCATTTTGCTCATGTGGGCGTATAACGACTGGAAACCAAAACCATGATTGATCACACAAACGATACCGTAACCACTCTGGTTCCCTTTTGGTTCAATAACGGTTCCGTCGCCCGTAGCATATATCGGAGTACCTGTATGAGCCATAAAATCAATTCCGGTATGCATGCGTTTGGTCTTGTATATCGGGTGAATACGGTAGCCAAACCCGGAAATGATGGTTGATCTTTTCTTTGAAACCGGCTGAATAGCAGGAATACATGAAAGCATCTTTTCTTTGTTTTTGGCCATCAGTATGATTTCATCAAACGACTTTGACTGAATATACAACTGCCGTGAAATAACATCCAGCCTCATGGCCGTATTTTTCATCAGGTCAGAATTATTGTATCCTTTCAGGTCTTTGTACCTGTCTTCACCACCGTATCCTGCTTTGCGTATTTCGTCCGGTATAGGTTCGGATTCAAAGATCGTCCGGTAAATATTATCATCGCGGTTTTGCAGATTTGACAAAACAGCAGAAAGTTGATCCAACCGGTTATTGAGATAAGCGTATTGCAGTTTGAGTTTTTCATTTTCACGCTTTAATACCCGTTCTTTAGGCGAGTCGATAAAGCTGTACAAAACAAGCATTAGGGCTGCAGAAATTACCATTCCGGAAGTCAGAATAGAAATGAATTTTAAGGCTTTATTCTTTACAGAACCCCTGAATTCCTCAAAAGAAAGAGTTTTTGTGTTAAAATGATATTTTGGTTTTTTCATTCAGCCGAAATTAGTTTAAAACAAAGCATTTAAACGTAATTTATTCAATAAATGATATTCTCAAAGATGCAAAGCTAACAAAAAAAATTAATTTTGTACTGTTTTTAAAGTTATTAAAAAGTTAAATTTACAATTCAATAGTTGTAATCATTTTAAATACAGCCGTTTAGTAATAAATGCATCAACACAATTTTCCTTTATGAAATCATCTGAAGTACGAAAAATTTTTCTGGAATTTTTCAAATCGAAACAACATACTATCTTTCCCTCGGCACCGATGGTAATTAAAAATGATCCTACGCTGATGTTTACCAATGCCGGGATGAATCAGTTCAAGGATTATTTTCTCGGAAATGCCGTATCGCCTGATAAACGGGTGGCCGACACACAAAAATGCCTGAGGGTTTCGGGTAAGCACAACGACCTTGAAGAGGTAGGGCGTGACACCTATCATCATACGATGTTTGAAATGTTGGGCAACTGGTCGTTTGGAGACTACTTTAAGAAAGAAGCCATAGAATGGGCATGGGAACTGCTGACGGTGATTTATAAAATTGACCCTGACAGGCTCTACGTTACCGTGTTTGAAGGTGATGACAAGGATGGACTTACCAGGGATGTTGAAGCTTACGGACACTGGAGGAATATCCTTCAGGAGGAGCGGATTTTATTGGGCGCCAAGAAGGACAATTTCTGGGAGATGGGTGATACCGGCCCCTGCGGACCTTGTTCTGAAATACACATTGATCTTCGCAGTACCGGAGAAAGGCAGAAAGTTGCCGGAAGTGCACTGGTCAATAAAGGAGATCCATTAGTAATCGAGATATGGAATCTTGTTTTTATTGAATTCAACCGGAGGGCTGATGGCACGCTGGTAAGCCTGCCTGCAAAACATGTGGATACAGGTATGGGCTTTGAACGCTTATGTATGGCGCTTCAGGGTGTAAAATCCAATTACGACACCGATGTTTTTCAGCCGCTGATACAGCATATCGCACTGCTGGCGGGATGCCGCTATGGCGATGACGTCAAAAAAGATATTGCCATGCGCGTTGTGGCCGATCATCTGCGTGCCATAGTATTTGCCATTGCCGACGGTCAACTGCCTTCGAACAATAAAGCCGGGTATGTGATCCGGCGTATTTTACGCAGGGCTGTGCGATACGGCTATACGTTTCTTGGATTTAAGGAGCCTTTTATCAACAGCCTCGTGACATTGCTGGTTTCACAAATGGGAGATGTTTTCCCGGAGATACGGGCGCAAAAAGAACTGATATCCAACGTGATTGCAGAAGAAGAGGCTGCTTTTTTACGTACGCTGGATGTCGGCATTCACAAATTCGACAATTATAAAGCACCGGACAACAAGATCATGGACGGGCAATTTGCTTTTGAATTGTTCGACACATATGGATTTCCGGTCGATTTAACACAGCTGATGGCCAGGGAAAAAGGCTGGTCGGTAGATATGGAAGCGTTTGGCCGGTGCATGGAGGAACAAAAAAACCGTTCACGTCAGGCGGCTGTTATTGATAAGGAGGATTGGGTTGTTCTTCAAGATGGTAGTGCTGAAACAGATTTTGTGGGTTACTCCTTAACAGAATGTGAAGCCATCATGCTGAAATACCGTAAGATTAAAGTGAAAGGCAAAGAACAATTTCATGTTGTCCTGGATAAAACACCGTTTTATGCCGAATCGGGAGGACAAACCGGCGATAAGGGATGGCTTGATTTCGGTGATGAACGGATAGCGGTGACCGATACCAAAAAAGAGAATAATCTGATCATCCATCTAACGGACAGCCTTCCAAAAAGCATTCCCCAGAATTGTAAGGCAAAAATTGATGTCAAAAAACGTCTTCTGACTCAAAACAACCATACGGCAACCCATTTGCTGCATAAAGCTTTAAAACAGGTTGTGGGGAGCCATGTGGAGCAAAAAGGATCTTATGTGAGTGATGAACGCCTGCGCTTCGACTTTTCGCATTTTACGGGTGTTACTGCGGAAGAGCAGCGAAAAATTGAGCGTGTGATCTTTGAAAAAATCTCGGAAAATCTGACCGTTGAAACAGAAACTGACACGCTGGAAAACGCCCGGGAAAAAGGAGCCGTCGCGCTGTTTGGAGAGAAATATGGCAGCAGTGTCCGGGTGGTGTCCGTCGGAAATGATTATTCGCGGGAATTATGCGGGGGCACACACGTGAAATCCACAGGGCAGATAGGTTTATTTATTATTATTGAAGAAACCGCCGTTGCTGCGGGTGTGCGGCGCATCGAAGCCATCACTGGAGAAACAGCTTATAATTATATCTTTCAGCAATATATAGAACCGCTGGGACAAATTAAGGCCATGCTGAAAAAACCTTTTACCGAACTTCCGGCTTTTATTAATGGTATTATTGAGAACAACAATACATTGAAAAAGCAGATAGAGGTATACCAGATAGAAAAAGCAGCCGGAATCAAAAATCTCCTGAAAACAAAAGTGGAGGTGATCAACGGAATTGATTTTATTACAGGACAAGTGGATGTGGATGCCGGCAGTATGAAAGATATTGCATTTGCGCTGAAAAATGATTTTAAAAATCTGTTCATGCTACTGGGAAATATAACAGATGGCAAGGTCTTTATCAGCCTGATGATCGCTGATGACCTGGTTGAAACAAAAAAATGGAACGCATCAAAGATCATACGTGAATTTTCAAAGGAAATACAGGGCGGAGGCGGCGGACAGGATTTTTATGCTACGGCGGGCGGCAAAAAACCCGACGGGCTTTTGAAAGTGTTTGAGTTGGCCAGAAGTTTTGTTTCACTGCCTGATGACAAACAATAAATTCAACAAAAATCAGTTTTTTTGTATATTCATTCCAATTTCCCTGTACATGAACAAAAAGCTATTTATCTTATTTTTCTTAATAAATTATGTTTTTTCCATACAAGCACAGGATATTGGGATTGCTGAATGGCAGATCCATCTCCCGTATAAACAATGTATTGCGGTGGATATTGCAGGGGAAAGAATATATGCAGCCACGCCTTACAGCATTTTTTACTATGATAAAAGCGACAACAGTGTAAATACCATAACCAAAAACAATGGCTTGTCGGATGTCAACATCAGTACGATGCGCTATAGCCAGCAGCATGGTTATGTGATCGTGGCATACACCAATGCCAATATTGACCTGATTTCAGGAGATGAAATAATCAACATTTCTGATATTAAGCGCAAACCTATACTGGGAAATAAAAACATTAACAATATTACCCTTTATGGAAATTATGCCTATCTGTCGTGTGGCTTTGGAATTGTCGTACTCGATCTGGTTCATAAAGAAATCAAAGACACGTATTACATTGGCCCGAACGGTACCTCCATCAATGTGACGGATCTTGCCTGCGACGGGAATAAATTTTATGCGGCAACCGAAAAGGGTGTGTATACGGCTGATTATAACAATGCCAACCTGGCCAATTATGCGAACTGGTCAAAGGATACTTTGCTTCCGGATCCTGATGTGTATTACAATTCGGTGGTCGCCTTCCAGAATCATGTTTTTGTGAATCGCTCGACGCCCGGTTATCGTAAAGATACAATATTTGTTTTTGACGGTAGCAACTGGTCGGTGTTTGATACCACCATTGATTATGATCTCTTTACTATGCGCAGCAGTAACGACCGTCTGCTGATCTCTTATGAACATGTTTTGGTTACCTACACACCGAATCTTCAAAAAGAGAATATTATCAGTGATTATTATCCCGGATGGGCCGACCCGAATTGTGCCGTATACGATACCGATGGCACCATCTGGATCGCCGACAGAAGTTTCGGACTGGTCAGCCGCAAAGGCTGGAATGTTAACAAAATAGCGCCCAATGGCCCAGGCAACAACAATGTATTTGCTATGGACATTGCGGGCAGTGATCTGTATGTAGCGCCGGGCGGGGTGAATTCGTCATGGGGTAATGCCTGGAATACCAGCGGATTATTTTCATATATTGGCAGCAACTGGCATGTGTTAAAGGAACAAAATCCTGCTTTTGATACCTTGTATGATATTATAGATGTAAAAATTGATCCGCGCAACAGCACCCATGTGTATGCCGCATCGCTTGCCCGCGGCCTTGTAGAGCTGAAAAACGGAATGATTACCAATGTCTACGGGGTAAATAATTCAGCCATCGAACAGCCCTATCCTTTTTATTACTGGCTTGGAATAGGGGGGATAGCTTTTGATAAGGATTACAATTTGTGGGCTGTCAATGTAAATTGTAATAATTTATTAAAGGTTCTTAAAGCAGACGGGACATGGGCTTCGTTCAGCACGGTGCCTTATCTTTCTGAAGCGGCAGGCGGGAAAATCCTTATTGATCAAAACGGACAGAAATGGGTATTGCTCGTCAACGGGGCGGGGCTTTTAGTTTTCAATGAAAACGGTACCTGGTCGGATCATTCGGATAATGTGATTAAAGTGCTGACCACAGCAGTGGGAAAGGGCAATTTGCCGAGCAACTCGGTATACAGCATGGCGGAAGACCTTGACGGACAAATATGGATAGGCACCGATAAGGGTGTCGCCGTTTTTTATAATCCGCAAAACATCACCGAAGGCGGTGATTATGATGCGCAGGTTATAACCATCATGCAGGATGGCACGGCACAGCATCTGCTGGCTTTTGAGCGGGTCACTGCCATTGCGGTGGACGGGGCGAACAAAAAATGGTTTGGCACGGAAAAGGCCGGCGTTTTTCTCATGAGCGAAGACGGGCAGAAAGAAATCTTTCATTTTACGGAAGAAAACAGCCCCTTGTTGTCGAACACCATTACCAGTATTGCCATTGACGACAATACCGGTGTGGTTTATTTCGGAACCGCTAACGGACTGGTATCCTTCAGGGCTTATGCTACCAAGGGCGCAGAAACTTTCACCAATGTTTATGCTTATCCGAACCCGGTGCGTGAAAATTTCACCGGAATGATCGGGATCAAAGGGCTTGTAAAAGACGCAACGGTAAAAATAACGGATGTCAGCGGAAACCTGGTCTGTGAAACAAAATCTGAAGGCGGGCAGGCCGTATGGAACGGGAAAAATTTCAGGGGAGAAAGTGCCAAAAGCGGCGTGTATTTTGTGTTCTGCAGCAGCGAAGACGGGATGGATAAATTAGTTACCAAAATCATGGTCATCAATTAAGCAGCGTCTGCCGCTATGATATCAACGACCAAAGCCATTGTCCTTAAAACGTTCAGGTATTCCGAAAGCAGTGTTGTCGTTAAAATGTATACCGATCTTTTCGGATTGAAAACATTTTTTATCCGTGGCGTACGAAAAAAAAACGCCAAAATAAGTGCAAACCTGCTCCAGCCGCTGTGTCTCAACGAAGTGGTTTTTAATAACAACGAAAAAAATCAGCTCTATATCCCAAAAGAAATTTCGGCATGGTACCAGTTCACGACTTTGCCTTTTGATGTAATAAAAAGTTCTCAGGCGCTTTTTATCAATGAGCTGATATACAGGTCGGTGCGCGAAGAAGAAGCGAACCCCGGGTTTTTTAATTTTCTCATACAGAACATCATTTATCTCGACCAGTCAACACCTGCACAGGCAAATCTCCATATTGTTTTTGCATTACATCTGACAAAATTTCTGGGGTTTTATCCTTTGGGGAGTTTTTCGCCACAGAAGCCCTATTTCCTTCTGAAAGAAGGCATATACAGCAAATTCAAAACTTCCGGTGATTGTTATCTCGATCAGCAGCAATCCGAATTATTTGATAAGCTGCTTAAATCAACACCTGAGGAGAGCGGACAGATAAAGCTCTCGTCAGATACCCGGAAAAAAATACTGGAAAAGATCATGCTCTATTACCAGCTTCATCATATCGGGTTGGGTGAGATCAAATCCCTGGAAGTTTTATCGGAGGTTTTCCACATATAACCCAGATTACGCAATAGAAACATAGTGAACTATTGCGTAGTGCGCAGGATTGTGGGTTGAATCTGGGTAACCCCGACTTAGTAAATGTTCCTGGCAATTTTTAATTGCCGGGATTACATTTATTTTGTCGATTCCGCATTAAAAATTAACATTATAAGTTATTTAAAAACAGTTAATTATACTTAATTGCTCCTAATGCTACGCATTAGAAAATTCTTAATGCGGAATTTGGGTATAACCAACTTTTCATTATTTTTGAACGTTTATTTTTTGGTTGAAAGTTATATTCTGTGATTAAATCGTATTGAATATTTTTATTTCCTCAAACAGACACATAAAAACCATATAGTACCCGTTCCTATGATAATCCGGCTGAGTCTCATTATTCCTGTTTATAATGCTGAAACATTTATTTCGGATACACTGGCACGGTTAACAGAATGGAAACAAAAAATAAATTATACCGTCCAGGTTATCATCGTAAATGATGGAAGCTCTGATTCGACAGCCGAACGGATAGAAAATTATATCAAGACAACAGATCCGTCGTTAGAACTGATTTCGATTAAAAAAAACCGCGGTAAAGGATATGCAGTAAAAACAGGTATGTTAGCAGCCCTGGGTCAGTTCAGGATCTATACGGATGCAGATATTCCTTTTGGGTTCGGGGTGGTGGAAAAAATATTGTATTACCTTGAATTCAAGGAGTTTGATGTGTGCATCGGAAACAGGAAATCAGTGCAGTCAACCTATTTTGTCCACATGGATCCTATACGGAAATTTGCAAGTAAAATTTTTACAGCCATCATTTCCCGTTACGTTGTCACAGGCGTAAACGATACCCAGTGCGGCTTAAAAGGATTCAAAGCACCCGTTGCCGAAGAACTTTTTTCAAAACTGCAGACACGGGGCTTTGCCTTTGACGTGGAGCTTTTATATCTATGCTTTAAATATGAGTATGATATTAAAAGAATACCGGTTTCATTTGAAGGTAATGAACATTCAACCATCAGCCTGATCAAAACTTCGGTTCAGATGTCCCGCGACATTTTTTTTCTGCCCTTCCGTTATCATTTCACCAAAAAATATTAGGTCCATGAAGTTATCAAGAAATTTTACGAATGGATTTAATTGGTTCTTAGACAATATGGTGCCACCTTTTATAAGGGATTCAAAGATATGTATCAAACCATTATTTTGGTTGCTTTTCGGCAAAAAAGCAAGATTTTTTCTGGATTTTAAGAATAAAGCGGTGTCCCTCAGCGAAGAGCAACTATTTGAATATTATAAATTTCTTGCGGATGTTCATCTGAAACGCGACACAGACCTAAATAAAGAATCCATTAACTATATTCTGGAAAATATTACCGGAGATACCGTGCTGGATATTGCTTCGGGCAGAGGATACCTGGCGAAACGGATTGCAGAAAAATACCATGCCAAGGTTACCGGTATTGATTTTTTGGTCAATGATGATTTAAAAACTTCAGTAAACCCTGTTTTTCTTGAAGGCAGCATTGAGAAGATACCTTTTCCTGACAAGCATTTTGATACGGTGATTTGTGCGCATACCCTGGAACATGTTATAAATATTCAGCATGCTATCGCCGAATTAAGAAGGGTATGCAATAGCCGGCTGATCGTTGTGTTGCCCAGACAACGTGAATACTTGTACACTTTTGACCTGCACGTGCATTTTTTCCCCTATGAGCATGCTGTGCTGAATGTATTTAAAAACCCGGATGGTCATTGTTTTTCCATCCATAACGATTGGGTTTATGTGGAGGATTTTCAGCTTCTGTGAACGCCACGGAGCATTAATTTTTCTGATAAGTCAAAATATTTTTATTGATAAACATATAAATAAAGTTTATGGAATTGTATAAGTTGTATCTGGCAGGAAATTTTGTTGAAACAATAAACAAAATACAAATATCCAATTCTTATAGCGGAGCATGTTTTGCTAATGTTTCGCTGGCTTCGGAAACCGAACTGGAACAGGCAATAGTGGCGGCTCAAAAAGTTGAGAAAACGCTGGCTAACCTGCCGTCGTACAAGCGTTACGAAATACTGATGGCTGTTGCCGGGTTTTTAAGTTCGGAAAAAAACAGGCTGGCTCATGTACTCAGTATGGAAGCCTGCAAACCCTTGAAACTGGCTGTGGGAGAGGTAGAAAGAGCTATTCAGGTTTTTATTGTTGCTGCCGAGGAAGCAAAACGCTTGCCGAAGGAATATTTAAGCCTTGACTGGACTTCCGCGGGACAGGGCAGGGACGGCCTGGTGAAATACTTTCCGGTGGGCCTGGTGGCCGGTATATCACCCTTTAATTTTCCACTGAACCTTGCTGTGCATAAAATCGCACCTGCCATTGCGGCCGGTTGTCCGATTATACTGAAACCGTCATCTTCCACACCGCTTTCCACCCTTGAACTGGCTAAACTTATAGACACCACTGACCTGCCGAAGGGTGCCCTGTCGGTATTGCCCATGGACCGGAAAACAGGAAACTTATTAGTCACTGACGAACGTTTTAAACTCTTAACCTTTACGGGCTCTCCGGATGTGGGCTGGAAAATGAAAAGCGATGCCGGCAAGAAAAAAGTGGTGCTCGAACTGGGAGGAAATGCAGGAGTCATTGTCTCCGAAACAGCTCATCCTGAAAAAGCTGTTGCCCAATGTGTCGCGGGGGGCTTTGCTTATGCCGGTCAGGTTTGCATCCACACGCAAAGAATTTATGTGCATAAAAATATATTCAAGGAGTTTTCAGACCAGTTTGTCGAAAAAGTAAAACTTTTAAAATCCGGACCTTCAGAAGACCCGGATACGGATATTTCGGCAATGATAGACGAGACGAATGCAAAGCGCGTTGAAACATGGGTAAATGATGCTGTGGCCGGAGGGGCAAGGCTACTGTGCGGAGGTAAACGTCAAGGCAACTTTTTTGAGCCCACCGTCTTAACTTCGGTAAAAAACACCATGAATGTTTGCTGCTGCGAGATCTTCGGGCCTGTGGTAGTGCTTGAACCCTATGAGGATTTTGAAAAAGCCGTTGAAGAAGTGAACCACAGTCGTTATGGCTTACAGGCAGGGGTTTTCACTGACCGGATATCCGAGATGGATTATGCTTTTAATAACCTGGAGGTCGGCAGCGTAATCATTAATGATGTTCCGACATTCAGGACAGATCACATGCCTTATGGCGGGATAAAGGATTCCGGTTTGGGCAGGGAAGGCGTGAAATATGCCATACATGATATGATGGAGCCGCGGCTGATGGTGAAAGGGTGAACATAAAATATTTCTGAAACAGTTTTTGTTTTTATAGGATTTTGTCTGCTTGTTTTAGCACTGAAAAACAACGCTACTGAGTTTTTTTCAATAAAAATATGAAGTTATTGATTTTTGAAATGTAAGCTGCCTTTTCCTATAAGTGTTAAAAACACTGTGGTTAGATAAATTTGTTGTGAGCGCAAAAGGCACACTTTTTTGTTTTTTACACTAAATTACTTATATTTGTAAAAAAGCGAGTTATGAAAAAGGTATACATATTGACAATGTTAATGTTTTCAATCGGATTTACAAAGGCTAATCCAATTACACCCCCTCCAATAATAAGCGAGTTATATATTATTAACGATTCAACATGGTTTCTTGAAATAGTTTTTCCGCAAGGGTCTCCCTTCTCAAATTATACCAATCTTGATGGATTCCGGATCACAACTTCAACGGGCACCTCTTATTTAAAAAACGGTATCCATGTTATCCATGATAGTATTATCGTGATAACTCAGGATAGCTTACAAAGCCCATTACAAATATTCAGAAATGGAGATTTTATATTAATCAAAAACCCGGACGGGTTTCAATTGGATCAGTTATATTTCGGCAATATTTCAGGCACACAGATAGTTGCTCCGTTATTTGGGCAATCCATAGTCAACCTGGCACATCCATGTTGGGACACTTATTTGGGTCAGCCGGGTACAGTTTACAAATTAGTAAAAGATAATAATCCAACAATCGGATATAGTCCTTTTCAGCCATCTTCCGCAATGGGGATTTTCACAGGAGTTGTTTATGACAGCGGGCATCAACCTGTTGCCGGGATAAAGATAGGAAACAGTCACTACATTGATCTTGCACCCACGACTATATGCGCCAATTTTTATTATTTTACTTTAACTGATTCGTCCGGTAGTTTTACATCTCAAGAATACAGTGGCAGCCGCCTTGTTGAACTTTTCTTTCAATCTTCATCAGTCTTAGCCGATTCAATAATAAACATTGAACCCGACTCAATAAATTACTATGAATTTACTATTGACACACTTTTGACCGGAATTCATCAAAACTCTTTTCAAACAGGTATTACCTTATTATGCGCCCCTAACCCTTCAACCGGCGAAACATCTATTTCATTTTCGATACCAGCAGGCATACATTATACAAAAGCAATAATTAAAATATATGATTCAAACGGCGAAATGGTTCGTATTTTACCTGTAAATACAAGTAATTCCCAAAACAACTATTCTATAAAATGGGATGGTTTATGCAACAATAATTATACGGCATCCGGAACTTATTACTGTAATCTCGAATTAGACGGACGAAAATTTGCTACCAATAAAATCCTTATTATTAAGTGAAATTCATTACCACATCTGTTTTTTTCAGCTTATTACTTTTTACCAATATTGTGCGTTCTCAATACCTGCAATTTTACCGTGAAGACTTGACCTTTGAAATAAAGGACGGATTTTTCTATGTTAATGGTATCTATAATTTTTGTAACAACGGAGACAAAGAAATACAACAGGTTTTGTTATATCCATTTCCTATTGATAGTATTTATGGTGGGGTAGATTCGATTAATGCAATTGACGTAAATGCAAAATCTCAAAATATTATTTTTAATATTACAGAAAAAGGATTTTTATTCAAAATATGGCTTAACCCATATGGAATCGGTAAATATAAAATTTCTTACCGGCAAAAATTATTGAAAAATAAGGCAGAATATATTTTAGTAACAACTCAAAAATGGGGCAAGCCATTTGAAAGTTCCAATTACAAGTTAATAATCTCTGATAACATGAGAATTACATACACCTCATATATCCCGGATAGCACAAAGCAAATAAATGACAAGGAGATTTATTATTGGAGTAAAAAAGATTTTATGCCAGATAAAAATATGATATTTTATTTTGACAGATAGATTATCTCAGTAAAGGGATCGCGTTAATTTTCTGTAATATAGAAATACCAGGTTATTAGAAGTTTAGTAAAACTTGAGTTAATGGACAAAATTAATGGTCAAAACTCTGCAAACACATACAACGTATTACCTTTGGAGCAAATCAATGGTTGTAAATAATAAAACTTTTCAATAAAAATTCGATGTTATTGATTTTTGAAATGTAAGCTGCCATTTCCTTAAAGTATTTAAAATCCTTATTCTGTGTTCATAATTTGGGTTTCATATCCACCAGGGAGCACTTCCTTCTTTCTTTTGCCTACTGCCTGCTGCCTCTGCGGATGGCTATTGACTATTGGCTCCGCCGTGGCGGATGGCTAATGGCTAATGGCTATTGACTACTGTCTCTTCCCTTATCAATGTGCTTCCAGCCAGTTCATTCCCGAACTCATTTCAATTTCCAGCGGTACGCTCAAAGGATAAGCATTTTTCATCTGTTCGGCGATTATTACCGAAACGGCATCCATTTCGGGGCGGTACACATCAAAAACCAATTCGTCGTGAACCTGCATGATCATGCGGCTACGTAAGGAGTTTTCTGATAATTCTCTAAAAATGTTTATCATGGCAATTTTTATGATATCCGCTGCCGAACCTTGTATCGGGGCATTGATGGCGTTGCGTTCGGCATAACCTCTTACGACGGCGTTGGCTGAATTGATGTCGCGCAGGTATCTCCTGCGGCCCAGCAACGTTTCCACAAAACCCTTACGGCGTGCCGATGCAATGGTGTTTTCCATATATTTCTTTATGGCCGGATACTTCAGGAAATACTGTTCAATGATGTCGGCAGCTTCTTTGCGCGGAATGTTGAGCCGTTCTGATAATCCGAAAGCGGAAATACCATAAATGATACCGAAGTTAACCATTTTGGCATTGCGGCGTTGTTCTTTGGTAACATCAGCCAAAGCAACATTATACACCTTGGCTGCCGTGGCGACATGAATATCATGGCCTTTGAAAAAATCTTCCATCATATTACTTTCGTTGCTGATAGCCGCAATGATACGCAATTCTATCTGTGAATAATCTGCAGAGATTAATATATGATCTTCGTTGCGGGGAACAAAAGCTTTGCGGATTTCGCGGCCTCTTTCGGTCCGGACAGGGATGTTCTGAAGGTTTGGGTTGTTGGAACTCAGGCGTCCGGTTGCTGCCACAGCCTGGTTGTACGAGGTGTGTACGCGGCCTGTTCGCTGGTTGATAAGTTCCGGCAAGGTATCAACATAAGTGGATTTTAGTTTTGTGAGCGAACGGTAATCCAGAATTTTTTGTATCACCGGGTGTTTATTGACGAGTTTTATCAAGACATCTTCAGCAGTAGAAAACTGTTTGGTTGCCGTTTTCTTTGGATTTTCAATGATTTTCATGTGGCCGTATATCACATCGCCCAACTGTTTTGGCGAATCAATATTAAACTCCACTCCTGCAAGTTCAAATATTTCTTTTTTTAGTAGCTGAATTTCCTGAAACAGTTGCCCCGAATAGTCGTTCAGCGCTTTTTTGTCGAGTTTCACGCCTTCGGTTTCCATGGATGCCAGTACCGGGATAAGGGGCACTTCAACATTATAAAACAGTGCAGTGGCATTGACTTCTTTCAACAAAGGTTCAAACTTTTCTTTGAGCTGAAACGTGATATCGGCATCTTCAGCAGCATATTCTTTTATTTCCTCTGCCGGTACCAGCGCCATCGAAAGTTGATTTTTTCCTTTTTTTCCGATCAGTTCTTCGATATGGACGGGTTCATAATTAAGATACGACAGGGCAAGATAGTCCATGTTATGCCGCATATCCGGCTCTATCAGGTAATGCGCCAGCATGGTGTCGAACAAAGGGCCTTTGACGTCTACATCGTACCATTTGAGCATTTCCATGTCGAATTTTAAGTTTTGTCCGATTTTTAGTGTTTCCGGATTTTCAAAAACGGATTTGAACTCATGTACAATTTCATAAGCAGCATGATATTCATGAGGAAGTAATACGTAGTAGGCCTTACGGGCTTCCATGCAAAAAGAAATCCCCACCAATTCAGCCGTATTCGGGTCTATTCCGGTGGTTTCTGTGTCGAAACAGAATTCTTTACAGTGATCGAGCAGGGCTATCAGAGCTTTTCTCTTAGCCGGATGATCCACTAAAACATATTCGTGTGGGGTGTTACCTATATTTTTTACGGTGTTTTCTGCTATGGGCTCATTATCCTGCAGGATTTCCCCGAAGAGGTCCGGCTGAGCGTTTTGTTTTTTCTGAGCCTCAGCCTGTTTTTGGAGGGAGATGTCGGTGAACACTCTTTTAGCAAATGTTCTCATTTCCAGTTCTTCAAAAAGTTCTTTCAGGGCTTGCTCGTCGGGCGATTCCATCACAAGCCTGCGTTCCTCGAAAGCAATGGGAACATTGAGGATGATGGTGGCCAGGGCTTTGGATTGTACGGCAAGTTCGCGGCCTTCTATCACTTTTTGTTTTATTTTTTCAGGCAGGATATCTATATTTTTCAGAATATTCTCCAACGACCCGAATTCGCTGATAAGTTTGCGTGCGCCAACCTCTCCAATGCCTGCAATTCCGGGAATATTGTCGGAGGCGTCGCCCCAGATGCCGAGCATGTCGATCACCTGTTCCGGTTTTTGTATGCCAAATTTTTCGCAAACTTCCTTTGGCCCCATGATGGAAGGCTTATCACCAAAGCGGGCCGGTTTATATATCAGCACCTTTTCGCTGACTAATTGTCCGAAATCTTTATCCGGAGTGACCATATAAACAGTATACCCTGACTTTTCAGCTTCTTTAGCCAGTGTTCCGATCACATCGTCGGCTTCGTAGCCATCCACATACAGTGCGGGAATTCTGAAGCCGTCTATAAGTCTTTTAATATAAGGGATAGAAGCAATCAAATCTTCCGGCGTTTCCTGGCGGTTGGCCTTGTATTCAATGAAATCTTCATGCCTTACCGTCGGCGCCATCGTGTCAAAAGCCACCCCTATGTGCGAAGGTTTTTCTTCTTTCAGTAGTTTATACAAGATGTTGGCAAAGCCATACACCGCAGAAGTATTGACACCTTTGGAATTGATGAGCGGACGATCGCGGTAAGCATAGAACGCCTGGTAGATAAGCGCCATGGCATCGAGGAGGTAGAGTTTTTTTTCTGAGGACATGGAAGAATTATTTGGGGTAAAGGTAAGGAAAAAGTTTGGGAGGGTGGAGGGGGGAGGAGGATTTTTAGGCTGTTAGGCTGTTAGGCTGTTTGACTGTTAGACTGTTAGACTGTTAGACTGTTAGGCTGTTAGGCTGTTAGGCTGTTAGACTGGTTATCTGAGTCGCCTGCGGACAATTTCTATTTATTTGCAGCTATGAGCTTACTCGGATCGTATAAAATCGAAACGCATGAAGGTGCTGTCAGCAATTTGGCTCTATACCGAAAAGACATGATAAATCTGGCCTCTATTCATTTAATTCTTCCAGCAACAACCTGGCATCTTTCCATATAGGCCTTGAGCGTTTGCGCCAGATCAGATAGCTAATAAACCCAGCGGCCAGCATTATTCCCCAGTATACGCCCTGTATGGCTATTACTTTTTCAAAGGGATCTACCTGCCATTGGGCCAGCCTTTCAAAATATGTTATGGTGAACCCAAAACTGATAATGGCAACAATTATCAATGCCGGAATCCACCGTGTACTGAAAAAACGGTAACGTTTTTCTGTTTTTTTAAGCAGAGTGGCCATCGGAAGCGAATAATCCACCTTTTTGTATATGCGGTATTCCCAGACGAAGTAGAAAGTTCCTATTATAAAGGCAATAACAAAGCTGAGACCTGCTATACGGTGTGTCTGTGTCAGTGCGGGATCCGGGTTAATAATAAAAAGAAATGTATACAAAACCGAACAGATGAGGTATAAGAAAAACATGCCTTTCATAATTTTCTTATTGCGCTTGTCTTCCTTACGCATTCTTTCGATCAGGTTTTCTGTGTCAACCGGTATTGAAGGCGTTATCGTATTGTTATTTTTCATGGTTTCCTCCTTTGATTTTCAGCCGCAGCTCTTCACGTATACGTGTGAGTTTGGTGCGCACATTGGGTTCTGTTATTCCGATTATGTCAGCTATCTCGCGGGTGGATAATTTCTCAATAGAGAGTGTAATCAGAAGTTTGTCGATGACATTAAGTTGATTAATCGTTTCGTGTATCGTGTCAAGTTTGTTTTCTTTTTCAATTTTCTCGGTTTTCGTATCATCTTCCAGTAAAACTCCGAAATGCTGTTGGGTTAAGGTCAGGTTAAACTGCGACCTTTTATTTTCTTTCATGATGTAGTTCAGGGAAGTATTCACGGCGATCCGGTATATCCAGGTGCTCAGTGCGGCGTCGCCTCTGAAACTGTCGAGACTTCGCCAGACATTGATGAGCACTTCCTGCTGCAGGTCTTGTGTGTCTTCATCCGTGCGGGAATAATGCCGGCAAATATTCCAGATGCGCTGCTGTTGTTCTTCCACTATTTTTCGAAACTTTTCTTCTTTCGGGTTCATC
This sequence comes from Bacteroidales bacterium, assembly GCA_035389045.1. Lineage (GTDB taxonomy): Bacteria > Bacteroidota > Bacteroidia > Bacteroidales > CAIWKO01 > CAIWKO01. The sequence continues at coordinate 19,397 of DAOORA010000068.1, forward strand.
GTGGCTCAGAGTTTGGTCTTTGGATGGTTCATTTCAGAAAATGTTACAATTTTAACAATATTGTTTGTAATAGTAACTTGAATAATTCATAAACGCATAGAACTTTTGTGTTAACCCTGCCTATGCGTCAGGCATGCTTTGTGATCGTATGTGGATGTTATTTTTTAACACAAAGTCGCACAAAGTAAAACACAAAGTAACACAAAGTAAGACAAATAGTGAAAACAATATATGAATAAAACAGTGTAAATATATACAAATTAACAATATTTTTTTAGAAAAATCGTTCAAATGATATATTTTCTTTAAATTCGTATATAAAAATTATGAGCTATGAAACATTTATTCAGATTTCCTTTGATTTTAGCTGTCGTAATCTCTTTTATTATGGCGGGTTGCAAAAAATATGAAGACGGTGATACCTTTTCATTGTTGTGCAAAACGTATATAGTGAACGACTGGAAAATTGAAAAAAGATTCCATGTTAATACGAATCTTGACATTACTCCAACGAACAACTACTGGATTGAATTTAAGCCGAATTATAAGTTTTCGGAACATCAGGCAGATACCGTTTCTTCAGAGGGTACATGGGCGCTGGATGGAAAAAAAGAACAGTTTATATTGATACCGGATCAATATTATATGGGTATGGCACAAATTGGTGTGGTTTATACGATCATCAGGCTTGAAAACAAAAGGTTTCGGATACAGTCCAATTCAACCGATCCCATTGAAACTCATTATATTCCCAAATAATAAGCAGATACTACAAAGTCGTTGCAGGTAGTTGTACCCGAACGCCCTTTTGGCAGTTTTGTGTGTCTTCATCCGAAAGGGAATAATGACGGCAAATGTTTCAGATACGCTGCTGTTGTACTTCCACTATCTTTCGGAATTTATCTTTTTTAAAGTTCATCGGGTGTATGTTTGGCCCTTTGATAATTTTGAGGAAAATGTCACAATTTTTTTTAGTTGACAAATTTGAAATTATAAGCTAATACCATGGCATACAAATGAACATTTTAACCTTAAAAAAATTCATTTTATTCAGTTATAGCTGAATAAATCAAAATAAAATTATTTTATTCGGTTATAACCGAACAATTGTTTTTAAAAAGTTGCTTAAATGCCCAGATATTTCGTAATAATTTCTTCCCCGGGATTAAAATACCCGTGATAAAGTTTTGGAAATTCTTTCCTTATATCTTCAATTAAAGCCCTGATGCCGGTATAGTTCCCATTCTTTTCAGGCGTCACAATATCATTGTACCATTCCGGGTCAATATTGAAGTTACGCCATTGTATCATGCTTATGTCGTAATTCAGGATCAGGTTTTTCATGGCCTGAATTTCATTTTTTTCATCGGTGTAGCCCGGGAAAACAAAATAATTGACAGAAACCCAGCTATTGTATTTTCTGGCGATACGGATGCTTTCCAGCACATCTGCAAATGAATAATTGGTGGGATTGTAATAGTTCAGGTAGTTTTTTTCCTGTGCGCTGTTCATGCTGACGCGGAGGCTTTGCAAACCTGCCTTGCACAGTTTTTCTAATGCAAGGGGTTTGCTTGCATTTGAATTAAGATTGATAATTCCTTTATCCGTTTTTTTTCGGATAAGTATGATGGCTTCACACAGCACTTCCCATACCAATAAGGGCTCTCCTTCGCAACCCTGCCCGAAACTAACCACCGGGTTGGGCGCGGTGTTCAGGTGCTCAATGGCAATTTCAGCTATTTCTTCGGGCGTGGGAACAAACGTAATGCGGTTTTGAGTGGAGCATATCAGATGGTCTTTGGGCTGGTACGAGATACATCCAACACAGCGCGAATTGCATGTGGGCGAGGTGGGTAGCGGCGCTTCCCAGCGGTTCATGAAATAGTTACGGGCAGCCGGGCAGAAATATACCAGGGCGCAATGCGAAAGGTGCTTCAGCAAACGGTTGCCGGGATTGGATTTGAGCATCCGTTTCGCGTTTTTTTCAACATAGTACTGGTTAAACTGGCTGTAGTCCTGCCTGATATCGGGGTCAATACGAAAGGCTGTTGTATAGTATTTGTTTTTGTTCCATCCGATAGCGGCATACGCATATAACGGAAGCCGGGGAGCCCCTTCTTCTGTTTTCCAGGATGCATGATGGGTAAGCGTATAGGCAGGGGCTACAAAAGCTGCCACGGCCCATCCTTTTTCGCAGGTGCGGAATTGGTTTGTCAAGGGATCGAAACCGATGGGGCGGCGGCCGGGAAGATGAAAAAAATCGCTGCCTTCGGGCAGTTCAATAAGATCATCAGGTGTTAAAACAACATTCTGATTACCAACACGGCCAATGGCAAGTAGGGATATGTCCTCGAAGATATTTCCCTTGTCATCGCTGTATAATAAGTATGGGGTTTTTGAAGGATGCATTCAGTTTGCGGATCCGTGTCTCCGTGGTTTTCAAGCATTATTAATCCAGCTGGTCACTTCTTCCAGTGTCGGGGCTTTTATGTCCAGTTTGAGTTTTTTACGTAAACCACAGATACTGTTGAAAAGTTTGGAAGGTACCGCCGTTTTTAGTGATTCAATCGTCGAAAACCCCGACTTCATTATCAGTTCAGCATATTCGGCCGGGATTCCTTTTGCGACAAAATCATCTGCCGAGGTGACTATGGATTTTATTTCCGGTTTCATCTGGGGAAAGAACAACACATCCTGTATCGAATGTGAATTGGTCATCACCATAGTCAGCCGGTCGATACCCATGCCAAGGCCTGCTGTGGGGGGCATGCCATATTCTATTGCGCGTAAAAAATCCTCGTCAAGCACCATGGATTCTTCATCACCGCGTTTGCCTAATTCGATCTGTGCTTCAAAACGCTGGCGCTGGTCCACGGGATCATTTAATTCGGAAAACGCATTGCAGAGTTCTTTTCCGTTCACGATAGCTTCAAAACGTTCGACCAGCCCCTTTTTGCTGCGGTGTTTTTTTGCCAGGGGCGACATCTCGACCGGGTAGTCGGTAATAAAAGTGGGTTGTATTAGTTGTGGTTCGCAGCTTGCACCGAAAATCTCATCGATGAGCTTACCCTTACCCATAGCCTCAGTGGTTTCTACCCCAAGCTTGCAGGCGGTTTCTCTGATCATCTGTTCATCCATGCCTGAAATGTCGATGCCTGTGAAATGCTTTATGGCTTCAAACATGGTAAACCGTTTCCACGGACTCTTGAAATCGATCATATGTTCACCTACCTTGATCTGGGTGGTTCCGTTGGTATCAATGGCAATTTTTTCAACCATCTCTTCCACCAGTTTCATCATCCATTCATAGTCTTTATAAGCCACATAGAGTTCCATCTGCGTAAACTCGGGGTTATGAAAACGGTCCATGCCTTCGTTTCTGAAATCCTTGGCGAATTCAAACACGCCGCTGTATCCTCCTACGATCAGCCGTTTCAGATATAATTCATTGGCTATGCGCAGGTAAAGTGTACTGTTCAGTGTGTTGTGGTACGTTTTAAAAGGCCGTGCGGCAGCCCCTCCGTATAAAGGCTGTAAGACGGGTGTTTCCACTTCCAGGTACCCTTTAGCGCTGAGAAATTCACGCATGGATGAAATGATCACCGCCCTTTTTATAAAGGTCTGTTTGACATCCGGGTTAACAATAAGGTCGACATACCGCTGGCGGTAACGCTGCTCCGGGTCTGTAAAGGCGTCATACACCACGGCATCTTTTTCCTTAACGATCGGTAAGGGCCGTAATGATTTGCTAAGCAGCTTAAATTCCCTTACATGTATGGTTATTTCGCCCATCTGGGTAATAAACACAAAACCTTTTACCCCGATGATATCGCCGATGTCAAGCAATCTTTTAAAAACGGTATTGTAAAGGGTTTTGTCTTCACCGGGGCAGAGGTCATCACGTTTAAAGTAAAGCTGTATCCTTCCCATATCATCCTGTAATTCCACAAACGATGCCGCTCCCATGATGCGGCGCGACATGATGCGTCCGGCGATGCTTACATCCTGGTACAGGTATGTGTTGGCCGGAAAGTTCACATGGATTTCGGTGGTGATGGCATTAACTTCAAAGGTTTCGGCCGGATAAGGATTTATTCCCAGCTTATAAAGTTCTTCCAGTGCCTGTCTTCTTATCTGTTCCTGTTCGCTGAATTCATTATTCATGTTCAATTTTTTTGCAAATTTACTGTTTTAGAACTTACACTCACTACTCGGGGCAAAAACGGCAACATCATTTTTTGAGGCGCCGGCAAAGATATTTGATTTTGAATTTTGCATAAATGCACCCGTTGCTAACGCCTATACAGGGAGATTTTTTGATGGAAATAATCAATCAATTATCTATAATATGGGGTTTTATGCATTAATAAAAAATAATTAAATAATTCCTTGCTTTTCGGAAAACATTTTGTATTTTTACACAAGTTTTATTCATTACTATTTCCCGGGAATTACTAAGATAAGTTTCTATAAATAAAAAAAGCCTCCATGCGGGCTTAAAAATATCGCAACGCTAATTAACAATAATTCTTAACCATACACAAGGAGGCTTAGGCAAAGATATAAAAAAATCATGAAAAGCATGCCTTATTTTTGAAATCCCCCGCCAGAGAAAATCAAAAATAAATTATGCGCCAAAGGAGCAAAGCCGGACTGCGACAGTGGAAGGTGTAACAATTAAGTCTATTATTATGAAGGAGTATTTATTTATTAATAAAGTAATAATTATCTTGTTTTTTTTGCCAGTTTATTCTAATACGTGCGCACAAACATTGAATTTTTCATTTAGTAAAGACACAATAAGTACGGGTGAATTGCTGACAATTTATAATTTATCATCGGGATTTAGTCAGAACACCAAATATGTATGGGAATTTGGTTGTTGTGAGTTTTTTATTAACGATACAACAATGGTTTGCTCCGACACTACAATTGTTACAACTGATACTATAGCAGGAAAGTTTTACCATGATACTTATTGTCTAATAACTATAATGGCGATTGATTCATTAGGTAATGTCATTGATTCTATACCATTTTATACTAAAACAGTTTACGTAAAAA
>DAOORA010000069.1:0-23716 GCA_035389045.1 Bacteroidales bacterium
GCAATAGTTCACTATGTTCCTATTGCGTAATCTGGGTTTATTTATACTTTTGCTAAAATGTTTTTTATGAGGAAAGTTTTTTTGTTTTTCAGCCTTGTTTTTCCTGTATTCCTGTCGTCCTGCATAGAGATCAGGGAAACACTGACCATAAACGGTGATGGGTCTGGCAATATAAAACTTGTGGTGGACATGGGGAAAATAGGAAAATCTCTGGGCCAGCAAACCCAACAGATTAACATGTCTTTTGTCACTGCAATTCAGAACACGCCAGGCATGGCTGATTCACTGCTGAGGTCGTGCAAAGGTGTCAGCAACCTGATTACCAGTGCCGGCAACGACAATGGAATCTATTCCGTGAGCTTTGATTTTTCAGACACCAGATCGTTAAACAATGCATTATACAAACTCTTTCGCCAGAAAAAATCAGCCTTCAGGCCTGATTTTATTAAAGTGTCGGTACATAAAACCATACAGAAAAATGTTGCACCTATGATTAAAAAGTATCTTCTGAAAGAAGAAACGAACATGATGAGCGACATGCTTTATCAGCTTATTAAAATCAAAACTACTGTTCAATTGCCATCCAAAGTTAAAAGCATCACCAATATTAAAGCCACAGAGGAAAACGAAGGCAAAACCGTTAAACTGGAATACTCGCTTTTTGAATTGCTGAATAATGATTTTGATTACGGGATCAAAATCAAATATTAATGCTACCAGATGCCGTTATAATGTATTTTATTTCTGAAAAATCTTTCAGGCTGAGATGGCTTTTCATCAGGCCATCCAATGGCGATAAGGGATACCGGTATGTTATCTTCCGGTAGTTTCAAAAGATTTCCGATAGATTCCATCCGTTCCCAGCGCGGATATACCCCCAGCCATACACTGCCCAGTCCGCAGGAATGAGCTGCCAGTAAAATGTTTTGGGTAGCTGCTGCACAATTTATGCTTAGATAGGCTTCGTCTTTTTCGAGATCTTTATCGCCGCAGACCAATATGGCAAGCGGCGCCTGCCGGAGCATTTTTGCATAAGGATGTATTTCGGACAGTGTGTCCAGCAACCCACGATTATTGATAACCACAAAATTCCAGGCCAGGGTATTTCTTGCCGATGGTGCATACATGGCAGCCCGAAGAAGTTTATCAGTAAGCTGTTCATCCACAGGTTCTCCGCTGAACTTTCGTATACTGCGCCTTGTGATAATATTTTCAAATGCTTCCATAACCATATTGTATTTTAAAGTTTTTCCCAGTTCACCAGAAAACACCCCGGGATTTCTGTGCTAAGCTGTGTTTGTAATCTCTGTGCTTGTTTCTTATCGGTATAAGCCCCCATGATCAGCCGGTAATAGGTGTTTTTTGTTTTACGTTCAGTAAATACATAACCCTTGACTTTATATTTTTTCTGAAAATCAACAAGTTGTCTTTTACAATTAGCCAAAATCCTGTAATATCCGATCTGTACACCATAACCTCCGGGATTGGCAGGCTGATTTTCAGCATCAAAGATGGGTCTGTCTGTATCGGTTTTGATTTTTTCACCGGTATTTTTTTCTTTTACAGATACTTGTCCTTGCTTTGTGCTTTCCTTATACGTATCCGGAACATTAACAACACTATCAGTCACAGCAGCCGATAGGGTGTCTTGTTTCAGATAGGAAGGTGGTACATCCACCACCTCGACTTTTACTTTTTCGACGCCGGAGCGTATCATTTCGAGTTCAACGGCCGCCGCTTTTGAGATATCAAGTATTCGTCCCTTGCTGTGTGGCCCCCTGTCGTTGATTTTTACCAGAACTTTTTTATCATTCCGGAGGTTTGTAACCTGCACAACGGTATTAAAAGGCAGGGCACGATGGGCTGCCGTGAACAAATTCTTATTATAGATCTCTCCGCTGGCGGTTTTCTGCCCATTGAACTTATCGGAATAATAAGAACAATATCCGGTTTGCTCTGTGACCTGACCGAAACTGAAGAAAGGAAGGAAAAGGAGAAAGAATACCAGGTTTTTGTCAATCAATATTAATAGGTTTTTGTCATATCATCCGGGACACAAATAATATAATCGGCAACCATAATATAATCGGGTAACAGTTTGGTAATGTCGCTTTGTTCGACAGTTGCTATGGTAAGTATTTTCAGGTCAGCATTTTTACGTTTCAGGTACCACATGATGCCTTCAAAATAATCGGAGTGATAGGTTCCGTTATAATGTAAAAATAGCTTTCCTTCCGTTGAATTGGAGAAGATAAAATGCGCCATAGTTGCATCTTTCAATGCCTGTGCTTTCGGAAGATTAGGCGAAGAAATACCGCCCATAGTCATATCGAGCATTTTTTTGTATTGTTCCAGTTCGGGATCATAGTCGACCGGCAAAGGAGCGATGAATTTTTTATCATTTTCACTCAGGGATGATAAATCCTCGAATCCGCCTTTATGCACCTGTGAGGCAAACCTTCGGGGGGCGTTGGTAGCAATGATTTTCAGATTGGTGTTTCGCGCAAATTCAACGAAGGGACGATAGTCCGTTTCGTAGTTTTTCCACAAGGTGATTTTTGATTTGAATTCATCCTCGGTCAGTTGCCCTTTGAGATACTTGTCTACAGTTTCCTGATTATCAGCTTCAAACATCTCGGCGCCCAATACCAGGTCTTGTTTTTTGGCTTTGTACAAATCTTTTGCAAGCTGAAGTTCAAGCCAGTGGGAGATGGGGTTGTTATGGATTTCGCCGAAGAGCACCACCTCACAGCTCAAAATATCTTTAAGCATCTTCTGATAGGTAGCCTTTTTCCCGTCGACGGTATATATTTGGTATGCCGGTTTGTCGACCGTCATGGAAAGCAGGAAAAAACATACTAAAATAACGAGGGTGCGGGTTTTTGTCATAACAATTAATTATTTACGAGGAAACAAATTTATAAAAATAATTAAACAAAAACGAATCATTTTATTTTTGACCGGGATTCAGGTGAGAAGAATTAAAGGCCATTGGCATCAGTGCGGAAGAATTATTCAAAACAATTATTTTTCCGCTTTCTCCTTTTAAAATGACTTTAAAGGCTTTATTTCCGAGTTTTTCATATTCAGCCATAACCTGACGGCAGGCTCCGCAGGGTGAAACGGGCTGATTTACAACAAAATTCTTTGACTTGGCTGTTATGGCAATGGATTTAAAAGCAATTCCGGGAAAGCGGGCTGAGGCAGCAAACATAGCAACGCGCTCGGCGCATAAACCTGACGGATAAGCTGCATTTTCCTGGTTGTTTCCGCAGACGATCTCACCATTGTCAAGCAGCAAGGCAGCGCCCACCTGGAACATTGAGTAAGGCGCATAAGCTTTATTACATGCATCTGCCGCCATAGCAAGCAGGTCTCTGTCAGTAGTTTCAAGCTCTGCAACGGATTCAAATTCGGTGTAAGCTATGTTTATCGAATGTTCTTCCATAGAAGTAAGGGTGTAAATTTATTTCAAAATTACTGTTTTTTTTCAGACTTATTGTTTTTATGGATAAAAAGAAACAGGCAACTGAAACAGGTAAAGAAGGTCACTCCGGCCTGGGTTTCTAATGTGTCTTCTGTACACATGGATACGAAGGCAATTACAAAAAAAGAAAGGTACAGAAAATCAGAAAACTTTTTTTGCCTGATTGCCGGCAAGCACAGGCAGAAAACAAAAAAGAGAAAACCAAAAATTCCAAACTCAAGCATAAAAGTCAGATATTGGTTGTGCGGACGGAGTCCGGATTTTTTCAATAATGAATCGTCAACAACCAGCTTTGCAGCAAACACATTTTTCACATCACCGGTGCCCAGTCCGATCCAGAAATGATTTTTAAATAATGTCCAGGATGTACTCCAGAGTTCAAGACGCTGCATCATGGACTGTCCGCGCGGATCGTGTGTGATTTTGTAATTTTCGTACTCCCAGATCGCATTTTTCAGGCGATTTTCGAAACTTCCTTTTTTTACATAGTCAATGTTGGCGACACCGTTTTCTATAAGGGTGATTTCTTCATCGGACAGGCTGTTCACTCCGTCCATATCTTTTTTAAGCCCTTTGGAGGTCAGGAAACGGACCAGTGTGAATCTCAACGGTGAATTGGACTGGTCGACACTGTCGTATCTGATCCTGCTTCTTTTATTCCAGGCTTCTTCCATTTCGGGATCACACACATATAACCAGGTATAATTTCCATTGTCGGTCATACGGTTTTTTGTATCGTGTACATAAGGGTTCCCATACCTGGTGAACTGTCCGAGTGCCTGAGGGTTTATAGGATCAATGTTTTTGAAATCGTTATAGGTATTCCACACATATAAAGAAGTGCCGGAAATTACGGCCAGCATTACTATGAAGAAGAGTATTTTGTATAACGGACTGGAGTTTTTGACAATAAATAAAATCAGAATGACGGCCGAAGCGATTATCAAAACAGTGATGCCGGTAAATGATTCCATGAAAAGCAGGAAATAAACAAACCATCCCGCGAGTAAGGCAAAAAATATTTTTAATGGTTTTTTAAAACTGTCCGGGGAAAAGATAAAATAAAGCAAAATGAAAATATCGACACAAACATTCAGGGAATACCGGATATGTGAAATGAAAATAAAAATGTCCCGCATATCCGAAACAGGCCGTGACTGGAATAAATAAAAACTGATGATGCCGGAAATAAACGTTCCTGCGATATGGAACAGCAGTATCAGATTAAAAGTCTTACGTGATAATTGAGGTCCGGTAGAGATAATTACAGGAAGAATAAGCAGCGGTAGTTTTATTCTCAGTTCATCAAGCGCATTTGCAAAATCATAGGTGCAACATAATCCGGCCAGATGAAGCAGATAAATTCCGGTAAAAACCAGTGCGGGTTTGTTTCTGAAAAAAGCGCTGAATTTTCCAATAATATTACCTTCGGCAAGCCAGTTGGCCAGCAGAACGAACTGGGCTATACTCATCACATATAAGGACAGCGTCAGCGAAAAGGCAAGCGTCATGAGCGCCAGAACATATATGAATGTATGATACTCTTTTTTTAAAAGCGGCATGTTTTTCAGAAAACAAGATAATAACTCCCGAAAATCAAAAAAATTATTTTTTGTTTTTATTTTCCGGTTCGCAATAGGTGCCTTTCAGTATGGACGTATATACTTCATTATTGTGCAGGATCTCAACAGCTTTTAACACTTCGGGATCATCGGCAAGCGAAGACTGGATGCGGCCTTTTTGATAATAATAAAAAGGTACCAGATACATTTTCAATATTTGTTTTATCTGGTCTTTATTAGCTGCCAGATCGTTATCTTTTTCTTTTAATATTTTTTCTTTCAGCACATTGTAGTTTTCTTTGATGGCATTGAAATATTTTTCGGTTTCCGCGGCTTTTTTTAAATCTTCCAGAACGGCTTCACTCTCGGTGGTGTATGTATAATCCTTGCCTTTTAAATATTCAAGAAATTCATTATAAATATCTTCTGTAATCTTGAATTGGTCAACGGGGGCAATAGCCGGAGTTTTCCGGTTGTATAACACTGAGAAATCGAAGAAATAATTTTTATCTAACAAAGCCACCGTAATATTGCTGAATTCCGGCAATTCCATAATAATATCAGGTTCTATACCGCTGCCTTCATAGACCACTCTTCCGTTTTTTGTGGTAAAGGCTTTTCTGAGCGAGTCGGGCAACACGGGGGCTTTGCCGTATTCGTCTTTGTGGAAATAATCAAGTGCCTGAACACAACGTCCGCTTGGTGTATAATATTTTGCAATGGTAATCTTAACTTCGGAGTTGTATGAGAGGGGGAAAATATTTTGTACCAAACCTTTTCCGAATGACCGCTGGCCGATTATCACACCCCGGTCGAGGTCCTGTATGGCGCCTGCCAGAATCTCAGAAGCCGATGCTGAATTTTCATCAACGAGGATCACCAGGGGTATTTCGGTATCCATGGCAGCCATCTGGGTTTTATGATAGGTGTTTTTATCTTTGATTTTTCCTTTGGTGCTCACTACGAGTTGCCCTTTGTCCACAAAAATGTTCACAATGTTGACTGATTCGTTGAGCAGGCCACCACCATTGCCTCTGAGGTCAATAATGACGCCTTTGAGTTTTTTATCCCCATTCAGTTTATTAAAGGCGTCTTTTACATCTTTTGCGGCATTTTGTTTGAATTCGCTCAGGTTGATGTATCCGATGTCGTCAGCCACCATACCGGAATAGGGCACATTATCAATTTTTATTTCTTCCCGGATGATTTCCTTTTGAATTGGTTTTTGTGTTGAATCTCTCTCCAGTAATAACGAAACGCTTGTGCCTGGCTGGCCTTTCAAAGCGGTGCTGACTTCGTCCACCGTTTTGTCTTTTGCCGATTTTCCATTGATTTCAAGTATTTTATCACCTGCTTTTAATCCTGCTTTATCGGCAGGGGCATTTTCATAAGGTTCTGATATAAAGACATATTCTCCCCTTTTGTGAATCAAGGCTCCGATGCCTCCGTACTGCCCGGTGGTCATAAATTTATAATCTTCAATATCTGCTTCGGGTATGTATACGGTGTAGGGATCGAGGGTTTTCAGCATGGCATCCATAGCGGTTTTTATCAACTGCCCCGGATTAAGGTCATCTACATAGCTATTATTCAGCTGCTTATAAAGTGAAACAAAGATGTCGATGTTCTTGGATATTTCAAAATCGTTTTGAGCCTGATCCTGTGCGCTGCCAGCCAACGAAAAAACGAAGACGGCCGTAAATGTTAAAAATAAAATTCTCAAATTTTTCATATGATTTTCAGTTAAGGGACCGGGTCATAACCACTGCCTCCCCAGGGGTTGCATGATAGAACTCTTTTAAGTGTCAGCCAGCTTCCTTTGAATGGTCCGTGTTTTTTTATCGCTTCTAATCCGTAAGCCGAACACGATGGCGTGTAACGACATGAGGGCATAAAATATGGCGAAATAACATATTGGTAAAACTTTATCAATGCGATAAAAAAACAACTCAATATTTTCTTCATATAAGGCCCGTTAAAGACTGTAAAATTAATTTAATTTTCGTTTCGGTTTCTTTATAATTTTCATTTTTTCTGCCATTATACAACAGCATCAACGCGATATTTTTGTTTTTTTCCTTCAGCGATACGTACAGCGATTCTTTGTGCAACCGGTAGGCCTCCCTGATGAAGCGTTTTATCAGGTTACGCTCGACGGATTTTTTAAAAAATCTTTTTGGAACAACAACGAGCAGCCGGACAGGAAAAACCTCTTTCTGTGGTAAATCAACCCACTTTACCAAAAAAGGTGGTTGCGAGAACTTGTTCCCTTTACCGAACAAAAGGCTAATGTCCTTTTTTCCGCATAAGCGTTCTTCTTTGCAAAAGGAATACATTAAAAAAAGTAGTTTCAGTTTATTTTTTTACCTTTTCCAGAAAGGCCTCGATAGCAACGGGCATCGAGGAAATGGTTTCCGACGGGCCGAAAACATTTACGTTCAGTCCGGCTTCCATGGCAGCGGTAAATGTAGTGTTGCCCCAGGTGGCGATAACTTTTTTATTCTGTTTAAAATCAGGAAAATTTTCAAAAAGCGATTTGATACCGAAGGGGCTGAAAAATACAAGCATGTCGGCCATGTCAATATTGATTTCTTTTTTTATCTCCAGATTCGACATCGTCCTGTAAAACATCGCTTTGTTGACAGGGATCTTGTTTGCAGCAAGCAGGTTTACGATTTCCTGTTTATAGCTTTCAGTACAAGGTAAAAGAAATTTTTCCTGAAGGTGCTTTTTTATTATATTGATAAGTTCTTCGGGTTTTTCTTTTCCGTTGAAAATTTTTCTTTTGCGAAACTGTACGTATTTCTGAAGATAAAAAGCTGTTTTTTCAGAAACACAAAAATATTTTGTGGTGTCAGGAACAATCAGTCGCATTTCCTTGGTCAGCCTGAAAAAATGGTCTACCGCATTATTACACGTAAAAATTACCGCAGTGTGGTCCAAGATGTTGATCTTTGATTTTCTGAATTCCTGGGCTGTCACAGGCTCAATCGTAATAAACTTTTTAAATACGATATTAAGATTGTGCTTTTTGGACAAATCATAATAAGGTGATTTTTCGTAATTGGGGGGTTGGGGTTGCGAAATTATTATGTTTTTAACTTTCAATGCTATAAATTTTAAGTTAATAAATAATCTTCAGACGATCAAAACTCCCTTTAAATAAAAGTTAATCAATAGCTTAAGGGTAATAACCAGTGGTAAAATTTCAATCGTGCAAAGATACAAAATAAAATAATACAAATTAAACCTTTCATAAGTCAGCCCGATAAAAAAACTACGGATGATGCGATATAAAATCATTAATCCGGTTACAGCCAACACAATGTAAAGAAAATAAACAGAAAGAGGGGCCTGAAGATAATAGATCAAAAAAACCATGGGGACTAAAAACAGACCGGTGATGATGGAAAAAATGAAATTATTTGTGCGGTATTCGGATGTTTCTTTCGGTGTCCTGAAACACCATTTTGCAAAGTTCATTGTTACCCCCCGGATAATCGCCAATGCCAGCAGTATGCCTAAAACCTGCAAAACGGTGTTAAAGCCCGTGCTTATTGCAAAAAAACAGTGTAAACTTCGGGTGATAAGCAGGGATAACGAAATATAATATACCAGAAGCAGCGGAAAAGCGAAGAACTCTCTTTGTATCAGCCCTTCACGAACCAGTTGATTGGTAAAATGCGGTAAATAGAACGCTTTAAATATTTGTGATATGCGTTTGTGTTTTAAAAAAAAGATCACGGCGCCGGTGACCAGGCAAAACAATAATAAATAGAAGTTTATATCCGAGTATTTATTGGTGATTTCTTTTAGCCTGAATTCAGAAAAGTTTTTTTTACCCGTGTAAAAAACCGAAGTACAATACGAATCCGTGTTGCTGCGGGTTTGCCTGACATAGAATCCGGGGTATACGTCTTTGGCGTTGCCGACAAAAAAAGTCTTTCTTAAACCCTCAGGAACTTCATCCTGCGACCGGACAAGGTTTTTAAACAACGAAGCATTATCCTGCGGCAACAGGTTGGCATTGGGTGTAAGGCTGTCCTGATTCATAATTTGTGCAAAATTAGCAAAATATGGGCAATCATTTCAAACGGAGTTATCATAAAAATCTAAAAATAATTTCGTTAGGTATCAATAATTTTTTTTCTTTTGCTGAAAATTTTATTATTGTAAATATAAAATAATTCCATATGAATTTACTCGAACAAATCAGTGCCAAAGCAAAAAAGATCAATAAGCGTATCGTACTGCCCGAAGGCACTTCGGAACGTACGTTGAAGGCAGCGGACATCATTTTAAAGGAAGGTATTGCCCGTTTGATATTATTGGGAAATGTAGACGAAATTAATTCACTTGAGCAAAAATTCGGTCTTGACCTTTCCGGTGCTGAAAAAACCGATCCGAAAAATTCACCGCAAAAAGAAAAATACATACAGAAACTCCTGGAACTACGTAAAAGCAAAGGCATTACATACGAAGAAGCCGTAAAACTCATTGAACAGGACATTTATTATGGTCCCATGATGATCTATATGGGTGATGCAGACGGGGAAGTCAGTGGTGCAGAACATACCACCGCAGATACGGTCAGGCCGGCGCTGCAGATTGTCCGGACCGCTCCCGGAATCTCTGTTGTGTCGGGGGCTATGGTAATGGTGACGAAAAAAGCCAATCTTGGGGAAAATGGTGTTTTTATCTTTGCCGATGTGGCGATAACACCCAACCCTACAGCCGAAGAACTGGCACAGATAGCGGTTTGCAGCGGCGATACCGCCCGCCGGATCGCAGGCATTGCGAATCCCCGTATAGCGCTCTTGTCTTTTTCTACCAAGGGCTCGGCCAAACACGAACTTGCCGAGAAGGTGATCAGGGCAACAGAAATAGCCCAATCACTTCGTCCTGAAATGAATTTCGACGGGGAAATGCAGGCCGATGCCGCATTGATAGAATCTGTCGGACAGAAAAAATCTCCCGGCTCACTGGTGGCAGGATTGGCGAATGTGCTGGTGTTTCCTGACCTTCAGGCGGGAAACATCGGATATAAACTTGTGGAACGACTGGGCGATGCCGAAGCCATAGGTCCGATCCTTCAGGGTTTAGGCGCGCCGATCAACGACCTGTCACGTGGATGTTCTGTAATGGATATTGTTAATTTAGTGGCTATTACAGCTTGTCAGACGGAATAAAAAATACATTATTAAAATAAATTTTAAGAAAATGAAAGTACTCGTATTAAACTGCGGAAGTTCATCCATTAAATACCAGCTCATTAAGATGAACGAAGAAGCCGATCTTCTGGCAAAAGGATTGCTGGAACGTGTAGGAATGGATAACAGTGAACTCACTCATCAGCCCAAAGGAAAAGATAAAGTTATAACTGTTCAGCCGGTACATGATCATACCGTGGGCATCAATCTTATTCTTGAGGCCTTGATGCACCCTGATCATGGTGTTATAAAAGATAAATATGAAATCGACGTGGTCGGCCACCGCGTGGTACATGGCGGTGAAAAATTCAGCGGCAGCGTACTCATCACACAGGATGTGATAGACAAAATGGAAGAATGCAGTGATCTGGCCCCATTGCATAACCCCGCCAACCTGAAGGGCATATATGCTATACAGAAACTACTGCCTGATATCAAACAATGCGGCGTCTTTGATACCGCCTTTCATCAGACCATGCCCGAACATACTTTTATGTATGCCTTGCCTTATGAAATGTACGAGAAGCACAAGGTGCGCCGTTACGGATTTCATGGTACAAGCCACGGATATGTGGCCAAAAAAGCTTGTAAGATACTGGGTTTAGCCATCGAAGAAACAAACATCATTACCTGTCATTTAGGCAATGGCGCTTCTATTGCAGCCATCCGGCATGGAAAATCCTTTGATACATCCATGGGGCTAACACCCGTTGAGGGTCTTATCATGGGAACCCGTTGCGGAGACCTCGACCTTGGTGCCATGCTTTTTTTAATGGAAAAAGAAAATCTCGACCTCAAACAAACCAATGCCCTGATCAATAAAAAAAGCGGAATGGCAGGTATATCAGGGGTGTCGTCCGACATGCGCGATATAGAGGATGCAGCAGCGAAAGGCAATAAACGTGCACACCTGGCGCTGGAAATGTATAATTACCGTGTTAAAAAATATATCGGGGCTTATGCTGCCGGGATGGGCGGTGTTAACCTGATCGTTTTTACGGGTGGAATTGGTGAAAACGCCATTAGTACACGTGAAGGAGTTATGCAGGGGCTTGAATTCCTCGGTATCGATTTTGATTTTGAACTGAACAGAAACACCCGTGGCAAAGATGCTCTGCTGACCAAAGCGGGGAGCAAAGTCAAAGTCATGGTTATTACGACTAATGAAGAACTTGTCATTGCCAACGAAGCCATAAAAACTATAAGCCAGGAATGAAAACACCTGAATCCTACCTCCGGCTGCTGAATGAAAACATCAGTGAATTGCCACTCCGTAAGGAACCCAAAGAACTCTATGAGCCAATGGCATATGCCCTCACCATGGGCGGAAAACGCATACGTCCGGTACTGACATTGCTGGCGTGTGAAATGTTCAACGGGGATATCAAAAAGGCATTACCGGCTGCGCTTGCCATTGAAACCTTCCATAATTTCACGCTTGTTCATGACGACATTATGGATATAGCGCCTATTCGAAGAGGCAGGGATACCGTATATAAAAAATGGAATACCAATATTGGTATCCTCTCCGGCGATGCCATGCTGGCCAAAGCTTTTGAGCTTATTTCCGCTTCTGACGATATTTTTGTGAAGCCCCTGGTACAGCTGCTTTCACAAGTTGCCATCGAAGTCTGTGAAGGCCAGCAACTTGATATGAATTTTGAACATTCCGAAAAAGTCACCATCCCCGAATACCTCGAAATGATACGTCTGAAAACTGCGGTACTGGCGGGATCCAGTCTCAAGGCCGGCGCCATTGTTGCCGGCGCATCCAAAAAGGATACGCAGGAAATATATTTATTCGGAGAGAATCTGGGTATGGCCTTTCAAATGCAAGACGACATTCTTGATGTCTTTGGCGACGAAAAAAAATTCGGCAAGAAAAAAGGCGGAGATATCATCACCAAGAAAAAGACTTATCTCTACCTGAAAGCCCATGAACTGGCCAAAGATAAAACCCTGAATTCCCTGATCTATTATTTTGCCAACTCGACTTTTGATAACGATACAAAAGTGAAGGCCGTATCAGAAATATACCAGAAACTTGGGATTAAGAAATATGCCGAAAAGCAGATGAATGTTTATTATTCAAAAGCCATGGCGCATCTTAAAAAGATACAGGTTCCGGAAACTTCTAAAAAAAATCTGTTCCGGATTTCCGAGCAACTTCTGGTAAGGGAATTTTAATTCATACCGCATCATTTACTACAGGTGCAGGCACCGGACTTACAGTTTTGGTAAAAAAAAGTGGAGTTTGTGGCTATGCGGTTTCGGGCACCCGGAAATACCGTAAAAAATTTTTCTGGTATCCCGTACATATAAAACAAAAATTATTATGCCTTCGCCGGAGGATTATTTTCGTTTGAACAAATCTTTTACTAAATTTGTTTCATAATCCTTCTTATATTATGAGGACAAATCGTTCCGTATTATTCTTGTTGTTAATATGCTTGTTTTTGCAGTGTGGTTTTAAGTCTTTTGCCCAGGACACACGGGAAACAGATGCCTATAAGACTGAAACAGAGGGGTATTTTACTAACCCTGCAGTAACAATTCAGGGAATAGTTCTTTCGGATAACCATGCTTCAAAACTGTATCTGATCAGAAATAATAAACGATCTGAACTTGTTTCTGCACCCGGTTGCGGCAGGTATTTCACTGTTTCGCCGGATAAGGCGATGGTTGGTTTTAAGCTGATAAAACCCGATGGATTGCAGGTTCCTGCAATTATAGATCTCCGCACGATGAAAGTTTCAGAACTGGCGCCCCCTGCAGATCTCTGCGGCCAGGTAAGCTTCGGCAACGACGGCAGGATGGCCTTTACCATCGGAAAAGACTTGCAGATTATCCATAAGGGCAATGTCGCTATCATTCCATTAGGAACATATGCCAACATTGCTCCCATCTCGCCTGATGGCAGCTATGCCGTTTTTAATAACGACCACGATCAGTTGTTCCTGATTAATATTTCGTCCGGACACGTTCAGCAAATCACCGATAACGCCGGGGGATACATGTACCCTCAATGGTCGCCCGACGGTAATAAGGTGGTGTATTCATCACTATCCGGGACACTGAAGATCTGGGATAAAAACTCCGGTAAAACGGTTGTTTTCGGATCAGGCCAAAATGCAGTATGGTCGGATGATTCACAGTATGTTTTGTACAATGTCATTTCTTCTGAAAACCTGGTATTTAAAGGGTCTGATATTTATATGGCACGAGTCGATGACAGTGCGGTTATCCGCATAACCCAAACTTCCGGAATTAATGAAATGTATCCCTGTTTCGGCCCGGATAATAAAATCATTTACAGTACATACGACAATCGTGAGATCGTTTCAACAACGGTGAATAAGGAGCATGCAGCCATTTTACATCCGGAAGTCATTTATAAATCCGCAGCGCCCTTGTTTATTGATAAAGGCGAGCCGGTTTTTTCGCAAAAGAATAACAAATCGGTGATCATGGTGCAGGGTGATGTGCCTTATGTTCACCAGGTTTATGACACCCCCGACTGGCATTGGGGATACTGGTCGTGTGCCCCCACGACGGCTATTATGGCCCTGGCCTATTACAATATGGTACCGCCCCGGGATGTTACCTGCAGCTATCCGTCGGCACATACCAGCCATTATGGCTCTTATGTGGCCGATCTGTACCGGTTCGATGAGGTGTTTTATAATGATACGGCTATCGATAATGCCGGCACTCCGGCTTTTGGAGGATACGGTTATATGTGGAACGGCAGTAACGGCCCATACAATAAAATGTCGCCTTATATTCAGAATCATGGTGTAACAGCAGGCCTTTCGGGCAGCTCTGTTTACGCTACGGTGGTTAATGAAATCAACAACAATTTTCCATTCTCCATATGCAGCCTACTGACCTCCGGCGGGCACCTCACCTTAGCCGTCGGTTATGTAAACAACCAGTACACGCTGATTTTTAATGACCCATACGGAAACAAGAATAACGGGTATATGAATTATTATGGTAAAAATGTTTACTACGACTGGCCCGGATACAATAACGGTTATGCCAATCTTAACGGATTGGGATGGACAGTAAAATCTGAAAGCAGCCAGTTGGTGTATAACGATACTATTATTGATGACACTTACTACAATCATGGATTTTATTTATATAATCAGGGTTTGGCAAAAATGTGGTATTACCGTGATATGAAAACCGGCGGCTATAATGATCATTTCTGGTATACCTATACCAGTGCAGCCACAACTCTTGATACCTGTTATGTTACCTGGTCGCCGGTCTTATCCTCGAACAATAATTATGAAGTATTTGCCTATATCCCTAATTCTGCACAAGTTACGGCTACCGCGGCTCCATACAGGATATATTACTCCGGAGGGGATTCAACGGTGGTGATCAACCAGGCAGCGCAAAAAGGGCAATGGGTTTCACTGGGGATATTTCCGTTCTCACCGTCCAACCAGGCTTTTGTGAGGCTGGGCGACGGAACAGGAATTGCCGGCCAGAAGATCGCCTACGATGCCGTGAAATGGGTCCGCACCGGCCAGATTGACAATATTGCACCTACCACAGTTGCCAACCTGTCGGGTAACTGGCAAACACAGAATTTCATAGCGACCTTCACAGACACGGATAATACCGGTGGTACGGGAATAGAAAAAAGATTTTACCAGGTACTGGATTATGATGGCGCCGAATGGCATGCCAATACACAGAACGGATTTTTTGCCGATAATTTCGATTCATATAATTCCGGTGTATGGAACATCCCTGCCGGCAGTGGAACTTGGATGGTCAGCGGCGGCAATCTCGTTCAGACGGATACTACGGTGAACAACGGCAACATATATGCTTATCTAAACCAGATGCTTTCCAACAGATACATCTATCAATTTACGGTCAAACTTGATGCTGCTACATCAGGAACCAATCCGCACCGTTTCGGGTTCCATTTTTTCTGCGACGACGGAAGCCTTGAAAACCGGGGAAATTCATATTTTATCTATTTCCGGAAGGAAACGTCCACACTTGAGTTTTTCAAGGTCGTGAACAATGTTTTCACACAGACCGGAATCATTAACAATGTTACTACAACATTCGGGCAATGGTATGACATCAAAGTGATTTATGACCGTATTTCCGGAAAAACGGATGTCTATCGCGACAATATACTGCTTGGCACATGGACTGATCCTGCCCCGCTGACCACAAACGGGCATTATATTTCGTTCCGCACAGGACACAGCAAGGTTTATATCAGCGAAATCAAGGTATTCAGGTCGCGGTACCCGGCTGTCACGGTGTCGGTCGGTGATTCGGCAATCAACGATATCCGTTATCAGAATCCCGATCCTGCAACCTATGCGGCCAAAATAAAATCCATTGTTAATGATGCCGCAGGGAATTTGTCTTCAATTTATTACTATAATCTTAATATTGACTGGACGCCACCTGCCTGTGTAAATGTGAACGACGGGCCGGGCGCCGATACCGACACCACATCTTCTTTAACCACGCTTTCTGCAAACTGGAGTTCATCTTCCGATATCAATTCCGGAATATCAAAATACATGTATGCCATAGGAACGGCTCCGGGAAGCACTGATATTCTCGGATGGACAGGTAACGGCATGAACACCGCTGTGACAAAATCAGGCCTTTCACTTTCCAGCGGACAAACCTATTTTTTTAGTGTACAAGCCGTAAACGGGGCTGAACTCACAAGTATGTGCAGCTCTGATGGCGTGCTGGTCAATCCGGTTACAAACCTGAAGGAGAATGACAGCGAACTTATTGCATCTGTATTTCCTAACCCATTCCACGAAAACTCCACGGTATATTTCAATATTTCAGGAAAGCAGCCTATAGTTATTTCACTTACCGATATGCTGGGCAGAACAATAGTGATCGCTAATTCGGTATTCGCACCAGGAAATCATGCCTTTGAAATCAACGAAAATCTGAGGATCGCTAAGGGGGCCTATGTTTTAAAAATTGAATCTCCCGATAATTGCCAGATGATCCGTGTGACCAAATTTTAAGTTGAAACATCATTATGAAAAAATATTTTTTCATCCCTGTTTTCAGTTTTGTAATGTTTTTGGTGTTGTTATTTCTCAATACTAACAGCATGGGACAGGAAAAAACCGACTTTAATGTACCTGTTGAGCAAAAAGCGTCTTTGCCTTTAGCGGGTTCTGAAGCAGATACCGGTTTTGGCGTGTTTTTTAAAAACAATACGCAACTCACAAAACAGACCACCTACCTGAAAAGAGAAATGAGATGTGCATGGATTGCCACCGTGTATAATATCGACTACCCTTCTACCACAGGCCTTTCAGTAAACTCTCTGAAAAATGAATTCATCACCCTCATCACCCAGCTTAAAGCCGCCGGGATAAATGCTGTTTTTTTTCAGGTACGGCCATCCTGTGATGCCTTTTACAATAGTCCTTACGAGCCCTGGTCGCAGTGGCTGTCGGGAACACAGGGCGTGGCGCCTTCCGGTGGTTTCGATCCCCTTGTTTATATGATTGAGGAATCGCATAAGCGCGGCATAGAGTTTCATGCATGGTTAAATCCGTACCGGGCGGTGGTAAGTACCGGCAGCAGCAGTATTGCCAGCACCCATATATCAATAACACAACCCTCCTGGTGCGTCACGTACAACACCATAAAAATTTTAAATCCGGGACTGCCCCAGGTACGCAATTATGTCACCATGATCGTAGCGGATATTGTCCGGCGTTACCAGGTTGACGGAATCCATTTTGATGATTATTTTTATCCCTATCCACAGTCCGGGTATACTTTTAATGACGATGCTGCTTTTGCTGCCGATCCCAGGGGTTTTACCAACAAGAGCGACTGGCGCAGGGATAACGTCAACCTACTCGTAGCTATGGTCAATGATAGTATCAAAGCCATTAAACCTTATGTAAAATTCGGGATCGGCCCTTTTGGTATCTGGAAAAACGGGGTGCCTCCGGGCATCACGGGATTGTCGTCGTATGATGCGATCTATTGTGATCCCATGGCATGGCTCAATGATCAAAGTATTGATTATGTATCCCCTCAATTGTACTGGAAAATAGGCACCAGTCAGGATTTTAACACCCTTGCGGATTGGTGGGGAACGCAGGCCGATACGCAGGACAGGCATTGTTATGCCGGAATCGCCTCTTACAATTTAAATCCATCAGGCGGAAACTGGGCGATCAGCGACATACTGAACCAGATCAACAGCACAAGGGCTATTAATTATAAGGTTCAGGGCAATGTTTTTTATAACGCCTCATCTATTGCAGACAATCTGAAAAATTTTGCCGATTCACTGTCCCTTTCTTATAATAAATACAAGTGTTTGCTGCCAACCATGCCCTGGCTTGATTCCATTGCCCCTTTGCCGCCATATGATGTCACGGTTTCCTCCACTCCCGTCAGTGTCACGATAAACTGGCAAAAACCCCTTCCGGCAAGCGATGGCGATACAGCAAACTATTTTGTTATTTACAGGAATACCGACGGAAATGTTGTGAACATTGCCGATCCCAAACAGATATTATTTATTTCGCCCGATCCGGTCACTACTTTCACCGACAGCATTTCAATAACGTCTTTTCCGGGTGTTGCTTATGCCATCACCAGTTGTGATAAACTGAACAACGAAAGTTCCCCGGTTGTGGCCGGCCCGGGCATGGACAACATTGCACCATCAACGCTGATAAATGTTGCGGGTGACTGGCAGACGCAGAGTTTTACCGTCAACTTCACCGATGCCGATAACAGCGGCGGGTCGGGTATTGAAAAAAGGTTTTACCAGGTGCTTGATTATAACGGCTCCGAATGGCATGCCAATGCCCATAACGGATTTTTTGCCGATAATTTTGATTCGCTGGACACTGCGGTATGGAACATCCCGTCAGGCGGCGGAACCTGGATGACCGGCGGAGGCAACCTGGTCCAGACGGATACCACGGTGAACAACAGCAATATATATGCTTATCTTAACCAGATGCCTTCGAACCGGTACATCTATCATTTTAATGTCCGGATCGATACTGCTGCATTTGGGACAAATATGCACCGTTTTGGTTTTCATTTTTTCTGTGACAGCGGAAGTTTCGAAAACCGAGGGAATTCTTATTTTATTTATTTCCGGCAGGAAACCTCGACCCTTGAATTTTTCAAAGTGGTGAACAACGTTTTTACACCGGCCAAGACCGTCAATAATATTATTACCACCTTTGGACAGTGGTACGACATCAAAGTGATTTATGATCGCATTTCGGGGAAAATTGATGTATACCGCGACAATGTGCTGACAGGCTCCTGGACTGATCCCAGCCCGCATACCACACCCGGAAATTATATTTCTTTCCGCACAGGCAACTGCAAAACGTATATCAACGATATCATGGTTTTCAGATCGAGGTACCCGGCTGTCACGGTAAGTGTTGGCGACTCTTCCATTTGTGATATACGCTACCAAAATCCTGATCCTTTGTTCCCGGCGGCAAAAATCCGATCTGTTGTCAATGACAGTGCGGGAAACCTTTCTTCAATCAGCACCTTCAGCCTGAACATTGACTGGACTCCGCCCCACTGCGTAACAGTTAACGATGGAAATGACATTGATATAGACACAACTTCTTCGTTAACCACGCTTTCTGCCAACTGGACGGCTTCCTTCGATTCAAATTCCGGAATCTCGAAGTACCTGTATGCCATTGGTACCTCCCCCGGAGCTACCGACATTGCCGTATGGACGGGCAACGGAACAAACACCTCGGTTACACGATCTGGATTGTCACTTACCGACGGCCAGACCTGTTTTTTCAGTGTGCAGGCCATAAACGGAGCGGAATTGACAAGTATATGCAGCTCAGATGGCATTTTGGTGAACACTACAGCCAATCTGTCAGAGAATACTTTGGCCCCGCTTATTCTTGTGTACCCCAATCCTTTCAGCAAAAGCCTGACCATATATGTTCAGTTGTCCGATGAACAGTATCTGAATCTCAGACTTACCGATATGCAGGGCAGGCAGGTTCTGGACGTCAGACGGCTGTTTACGGCAGGAGTTAATAAAATTGACCTGGATCCTGAAACTATAAAGTTGTCAAAGGGTATATACCTGCTTGAAATCAGCAATAAGGACAAGGTCAAAACAGAAAAGATTATTTATTACTGAAAAAATTTTGAAAAGGTTTTTTGTAATAAAACTCTTTCGGCCTTGCAGCCGGTCAGTCCCGATACGTATATGTTCGCCATACATGCATTTGCCTGAATTTCATTGAATATGCACATTTTCAAGCTTTTGTCACCATCTTTTCCGAACTGGTACTTAAAAAAACATTGATAACTCCTCGGACAAAAAAACCAGCTCCAAACTTGTATGTTTATTAATAACATTTATATTTGTGGTAGAAATATTTCTTGACAATGGCATTTGTTTGTATGCGGGAAAACGGAACAAAATAAAAGAATACTAAAACAGTAGAAGGATGATGTATAAAGATTGTTTTATAGGAGGTACAAATGAGAGTGCCAATGTTTAAAGACGACAGATTATTATAAACTTTTAAATCTAACATAAAAGTGCGGTGTCAGCACTATAATCATTGACATCAATAAAATGAAAACGCAATTACTTTTAATCGGTTTGTTTTTTTTACTTCACTTTGGAGCAAACGCACAATGTGGAACAGACCAAAGTCAACTATTAACGGACGCTGGCAGAAGTGCACGCAATCTCCCTGGTTATTATGAAGGGCAAACTTTTACTGCAGGTGCTACCGGATTGCTTTGTGAAATTGATATGCTGATGTTTAATACTATGGCCGGCACAGGAACATTAAACATATATTCCGGAACCGGGATAAGCGGAACTGTATTGAATACGCAAATTGTAAATGTTAGTGTCCCTTCAATGACAAATGTATGGCAAAACTGGACAATTACCACACCTCCTGCTGTTACTGCCGGACAGGTTTACACTTTTCAGTTTATTCCTGCTCAGGGCGGTGGATTACCAGATCCTTATGGTGTAAATGTGCTGTCGAATGATGTATATTCGGGTGGGTATGACCTTGGGAATACAAATGGTGAATTGACGTTCAGGACGTATGTTGATGTAACCACCGGCACAAATGATATACATGGTCAGAATAATTATGTAGTTTATCCAAATCCTTTTTCATTGCAAACAACGTTGCAGACAGACAAAATCCTCACTGACGCCACCGTGACTGTTTACAACTCATTCGGACAACAGGTAAAACAAATAATAAATATTTCGGGACAAACAATCACCTTATCCCGTGACAAATTATCAAGCGGAGTTTATTTTATCAGACTGATACAAGACAACTACATAATCATGACAGATAAACTCGTGATCAAGGACTAACAACATGGCACCGGCACAAGCAGCAAAACGTATCGAAAAGTGTAGAAACCATTTACAAATAAGCTAATTTGCAAAGTAAACCATTGTGAGAGGACTGAAAATGAAATATTGACAAGATAAAAAAGTCATTACCGACTGCCTGACAAACAGATAAGCCAACACTCCATTTTAATCAGATATAGTCCTTCCAAAACCAACTCAAAGAAAAACTATTTCACATAAGCGGATTGACCGGACAAAAAAAACGCAGGATGTACTAAACCCGCCACATGCGTAAGCCACAAATCGTTTGAAGCAAAGGGGCACGAAAATTGCAATTAAAGCAAAATTCCAAAAAGATATTTTTAAATTTGACGTTGCTCTGATTTTAAAGATATTGACAATTTCATGCGGGCAAATAATTAAAAAACACAAAATGAAAACATTAATTATTACAATTGCATTGGTAATATACAGCCTGGCCGGTTTTTCACAAGATAAAACCAAAACTATAAACACAGATACGTTAACATCAGTTGGAATAATCCACAAAAAACCGTTTGTCGACAAAATCGGCAATGAACATCCTGAACATTTGGATTATTGGTTCAAGACCAATAATGATGATTTTTTTATTAAAATAGATAAAACTAAAATTATTACTGATTCTCTGGATAAGTATGTAAATAAACCGATACAACTTAAATATATTTTTATTAAATGGGGAGAATGGGACTCTAGTGGTAAAGAACGTATTCCGGTTCAAAGCAGAGTAGGGTCTTATATTATTGTTCTTAAAGCTAACTAAGATTTATTGCAGTTTGGATGACAGAAGCTTTGATTTACGCAAAAGAGAAAAAATAAAAGGAACATTTACGCTGCCAAAGCAAATGTTGTTAGCAATGACTATGGTTTAAAGTACGGAAATGGCAGAGCATAAATTATTCACAAAAGAAACTCAAATACAAGTGTATTTGGCTCACCCATATAGCTCGTTTTATCGGGGTGCATTTTAAAATAGCAACTGACTGATGACAAATAATGGACTTTAATATTAGTAAGAATTCTAAAAGATACAATAATGAGATTTTTTTTAATAGTATTCGTAATTGGGTTATTAGTCCCGCCTCTTATTGCCCAAAATCAAGAAACTAAAGATTTTAATGGTTGGGAATTTCTGGAGTGGAAGTCAGATAAGAAAGCCGTTGAGAAGCAATTGATCGACAAGGGTATTAAAATTCAGGAAACATTTTCAGATCCCGCTTATGATAAAATTATAAGATTTCAATATAATGATTTGAAAACCAGGCTTGATTTTGATTCATT
Organism: Bacteroidales bacterium; assembly: GCA_035389045.1. Lineage (GTDB taxonomy): Bacteria > Bacteroidota > Bacteroidia > Bacteroidales > CAIWKO01 > CAIWKO01. The sequence continues at coordinate 21,973 of DAOORA010000069.1, forward strand.
AAATCAGTTGTCCGGCATAAAACAATACAAGGAGTTCAGTGTTAATCAGGATAAAGAAGCCATCACTTGTTTTAATACGGTCACAAAAGCATTAATGGCAAAGTATGGCAAGCCATCTGTCCAAGGTAATGATACCGTAGGAAAAATCACTCATTTAATTTGGGATCTAAAGTTCACCGAAGTGCTTCTTGCCTACGATTACGGGTACAAAGTCATTGATGAGTTTGGAGGCGGCTCCTATAAAGTGAGCATTTACTTTAATCCGTTTGCACAAGCAGACACTTCAAAATATGCAATAATACCATATAATACTGCTTACGACAAACTTTTTAAAAATTGCGAACCGGCATTTTTGACTACCAGGGATTTAACATTAATAGAAGAAAATTTAAAAAAACATATAGGCACTTCCAATCTTGTTTTGCAAACAAAAGGGAAAGACAGCTTTGCACTTAATAATTATAAAAGACAATACTTAGCTGTCGTCAATAAAAATGGGCAAAAAGAAGTTTGGGTTAATTGTTTTTGTAGGAATTGGAACAAAGACTGGCAAAAAGAAGTCTTTTTCGTAAAAAAGGAAATACCTTGTTATTTTAACCTGAAAATAAATTTGATCACAGGAACGGAAGATTTTAAATTTGACTTTGATGGAGAAAATTAGAAGCAAAGTGCCAAAAAGATCATTCAAAAAGGTATAAAAGTTTATATTGAAAACAAAATATGTTTAATCGTCTAAATTGAAAAATGAGTCCACTCCGAAAAGTATGATTTTCTGCGACTTCCCTTTGGGATAAAGGGCAAAAAGTCGCAGGAAGAAAAACGGGATTTTTTGGAGAGGACTCGAAATCAAAAATTTACATCATGAAAAAAACATTCAGATTTTTATTTGTTTTTTGCGTAGCAATGATTTTTGACACACAAATTATTTTTGCCCAAACCACAAAGGCTGGTGCCATTGTTACAACTGTCGGGATTTTTGACGGTATCCTTCACAGCGATGTTCATGGCCAAAGAGAATCAGTGTATAAAATCAACGAATATGATATATATTCAAAAGATATCCCCAAAAGCAAGGCAGATTCATTAAAAGGGAAAAAAGTTCGTGTAACGGGTAAACTGGCATTGCTTTGTAAAACAATGGTCTCAGAAAATAGTAAGGGTGAAATAATTCAAGAGCGGGGTCCGGATCATAAGTATATTTTCGAGCCAAAATTTTCAATAGTTAATCCTGAAACAGACAAGAAAAATTAGTAATTGGACAAAGATGAAAATCAATAAAGAGGAAGTACCCCAATTATCAGAACCATCATGAAATTATTGTGAACGACATTTTTTATATTGATTCCATTGTTGAAAGTGCTGATAATCTGTCCCCCTACTTTGTTTCCGGCGAAAATGGGATGATATTATCATCATATTATAATCACTTTGATACTGACAAAAGTCTTAAAGTATAATCTTAAGACTGGTGCAAAATTGTCAACACGATCAAAAGCGATAAAACCCCTTTTTCCGCCAGTCAACCAGGAAACAGCTTTGAAAATTGCACAAAAGGATGCAAAATCATCTTATAGGGATTTATCTGTCTATAATATTAGAGCAAAATATAAAGAAGGCAACTGGCATGTGGATTTTGATTTAAAAGATCCACAAATGCCTGGCGGAGGCCCTCATTACATCATTTGTGGTGAAACAGGAATTATATTAACCCAGATTACGCAATAGGAACGTAGTGGACTATTGA
>DAOORA010000070.1:0-11462 GCA_035389045.1 Bacteroidales bacterium
TTTGTAAAATCTATAAAGATAAATACGGTCTATTATTGACATGAAAATCTATGTTCAAAACATCCTAAAACTTCTTCCGCTATTAAAAGTTCAAGAATGTGTTTCTCGATACTTGTGCTTGTTGTACTTATTTTTGCCATGTGCCAAAGCTCGTATTTTTTTTCCAGCGCATCAAATTATGATTTTGCCTCTTTATGCGTCTTTTTTGCTGCAAATCGTTAGATTTTTCGACATAGGATAAACTATGTCTGCAAAATCTGCCTCGTTTCGCTAAAAAATCCATCATATATCTTATGTAACATAAAATCAAAACAGTTTCTAATGAAAAGTTTGGTGTCTTTATAACAGGGATCCGATTTATTGAAGATCATGGAAGCAGGCAAAGCAAAAAAAACTATATTTGCCCAAATTTTCCTGATGGCCGGCAAACTCAGATATTCCATACTGTTTTTGATTTATAAGAATCTGCAGCTAAAATATAAACACTCGGCATTAGGATTTTTATGGAGCGTGCTGCATCCTTTTTTCTACCTTCTTATTTTCCTGATAATCTTTTCTACGGCGTTTCCCTACATCGAGAATTATCCGCTTTATGTCCTGAGCGGATTGGTGTTCTGGATATTTTTTACGGGAGGTACAAGTCAGATATGTATTGTTTTTATTAAAAATGCTCATATCATCAAGTCGCTGAACCTGCCCAAAACCATTTTTCCCCTGACAGAACTGGGGAGTGAACTAATAAGTTTCTTATTGGCGCTTATTCCCTTCATGGTAATCATGTACTTTTTGGGATTGGACTTCAGCTGGAATATGTTTTATCTTGTTCCTGTGATAGTTCTGTTTTCGGTTTTCATTTTTTCTGTGGGTTTGATACTGGGTTCACTCAATGTGTTTTTCAGGGATGTCGGTATCTTGTGGAATACGATAAACCCTGCATTGTTTTATTTTTCGCCTATAGCATACTCTTATGAAATCATACCTGAAAAATACCATTTCCTGGTAAAGTATAATCCTATATATCATTTTCTGGAAATAATCAGAGATGTGTTATATGACGGCCGGGCGCCCTCGCTGCATTATACTGTAAACTGTCTTATTATCACCGGGGCTTTTGCTTTACTGGCTGTTTTTATTTACCGGAAAACCCGTAATGGTTTCATCTCAAACATATAAAGCTATGGATCATCCGGATTACGTTGTAAAACTTAATAATGTATCAGTTAGCTACATGCAAAACCGGAAGGGTGTCCATTCCATAAAGGATTTTTTTGTGAAGGCAGCATTTTTGAGCCCCTTTCAGAAGCGCCGCGTATTGCATCACATTGATTTTGAAATATATAAAGGCGATTCTATCGGTGTGTTAGGCCCTAACGGCAGCGGTAAAAGCACCTTGTTGCGCACTATTGCCGGAATACTGAAACCGGATGATGGCTGGGTACATTCGCGAATACCAATTTCCCCTCTGCTTACATTGGGTGCCGGTATAGAACTTGAACTTACCGGGTATGAGAATATTCGCCTGACCATGGCGCTGACAGGTAATTACGACAAATCTGCAAGGAACGAGTTAATAGGTAAAGTAGCCGATTTTGCTGAGCTCACAGATGAGCAACTACGTATGCCGGCCAAGATGTATTCGTCGGGTATGCTTGCCCGTCTTGCCTTCAGCAGCGTAATGACATCACAGCCGGAACTGCTGATGATCGACGAGGTACTTGCCGTGGGTGATAAGGGCTTCCAGAAAAAATGCATGGACAGGATACATGAGATACTTGATCACGGAGCTACCCTCTTGTTTATCTCGCATAGTCCCGGCGAAGTGAAAGAATTATGTAAAAGAGGTTTGTGCCTCAAAGATGGCCGGATGATCTATAGTGGCAGCTCTGAAGGCGCTGTGGATGCATACGAAGACTTATTCAGCACAAAAGTATAATTCTCATACCTCCGGTCGTGCTTTTCAGATAATCCAAATTTCATAACTTTGCAGCGGATAAGGCAGGAAAACATAGCAAAAAGCAGCCATGGGTGTTAATAAAGAGAGAATTGCAGAAGACAACGACAATGAACAGTTGTATGTATTCCCGGAACCAGAGGATGACGACAAAGATCAAAACTGGGAGGTTAAATACAAAGGAGCAAGAAAGGAGATTTCCGAACTTAACAAACAGCTTGCCCTGGCGTTGCGGAGCATGGACAAACTCATCAAGCAGTTAGCTGAACTCGAGAACAGCAAACTGGTCAAATTCCGTAAGTACTATTATTATTATATAAACCGGCTCAGGTCGAATGTCAGGAAGGACAAAGAGCGCAGTTTCTTTTCGGTATTATATAATTATATCTTTAAGCGGGGTGGGAGAGTGCTCCGGATACTCCTGACCAAAATTTTCAGAGCGCTTTATCTTATCTTTGAAACACGCAAAGTGGTGATCATCGAGGTGACCAGCAATTACTTAGCCAATACCAGCCAGTATTCGCAATACCTGTTGCGAAAAAAGCTCAACAAGGAAAAAATTAAATTATACAAAAGGAATACTAAAAGTTTTGAACATAAACCTTTGTTCAGCATTATCATGCCGGTTTATAATCCCCGGATAGACCTGTTCACCCAGGCGCTTGATTCGGTCATAGGGCAGATTTATGAGTTCTGGGAGTTATGTATCGCCAACGATAGTTCTACCGATCCTGAAGTAAGGGAAATACTCGAAAAATACATCAAGGCAGATGACCGGATCCGGGTGGTTTACCGCACTCAGAACGGCCATATATCGCGGGCCTCCAATTCAGCCCTGGAGCTGGCCACCGGCGAATATGCGGTACTGATGGATCATGACGACATGCTTCGCGAAGATGCCCTGTATGAAATGGCCAAAGCCATCAATCTGAAAGGCGGTTGCGACCTGATTTATTCTGATGAGGACAAGATCGATGAATGGGGTTTGCATTCTGAGCCGCATTTCAAGCCCGACTGGTGTCCTGATAATCTGCTTTCGCGCAATTATCTTGGCCATGTCTGCGCGTTTAAAACTGCCCAGATCCGTGATGCCGGGGCCTGGCGTGCCGGTTTTGAAGGTAGTCAGGATTATGACCTTGTGCTGAGATATACTGAAATGTTCAATGATGTATATCACATTCCCGAGGTGCTTTATCACTGGCGGGTGCACAGCGAAAGCGCCGCCATGAGCGAAGCGGTAAAACCCTATGCTTACCGGGCCGCACAGCGTGCTCTTGCCGAAGCTATGGACCGGCGGGGGATGGAAGCAAACGTAGATTTTTTAGACAGTTTCAGAGGTTATTCCATCAGGTTTACCCTGCAAAACAAAAATGCACTGGTCAGTATTATCATTCCTTCGAAAAATAAAGCCGACCTGCTCCGGAAATGCATAAGGTCTATTGAACGTAAATCCAGCTACACGAATTATGAGATCATTGTCATCGACAACAACAGCGATGAGAAAGATTTCTTTGCCCTCATGAAACAGTATACCCGGCAAAATAAGATCAGGTTCAAGTGTGTGGAAGATAAAAAAGAGTTCAATTTTTCGCGTCTGATAAACCTGGGAAGACAACATGCCAGCGGCGAATACCTTTTGCTGCTGAACAACGATACGGAAGTGATCACACCCGACTGGATGGAAGCACTGATGGAGCATGTTCAGCGTAAGGAGGTCGGCGTGGCGGGCGCTAAATTGCTCTACGACAATGATACGATACAACATGCAGGCGTCATCATTGGCTTGGGTGGTGTGGCAGGGCATGTGCTTGTGGGTGAGGATCGGGATGGTCCCGGATATTTTAATTATGTCAACATGCTGAATACATATTCGGCCCTCACCGGTGCCTGTTTTATGGTGCGCACCTCAGTCTTTGATGAGGCTGGCGGTTTTGACGAAAACTTCGGTACGGAATATAACGATGTTGATTTCTGTCTGAAACTGGTTGAAGCAGGTTACCATAACCTGTATGTCCCTCATTGCGAGCTATACCATTATGAATCCCTTTCCAGGGGACACCCGCACAGCACCAGCGAATCATACAAGAAGCATGTGAGAGAAGTGAACCTGTTCAGGAAAAAATGGAAGAAATATGTGGAACACGATCCGTGTTATAATCCGAACCTTTCGCTGGGTGTTCATAATTTCGGAATGAAATAGAAATACGGGAAATATTCCCAACATAAACTAATGATTATCAACTTTCTATATTGCATTGATTATCCTGCTGGTTCGGAAAAACCTGATAAAGCCGATAGCATTGACGGATGGTTGCTGTGCTCTCGACCGTTAAAGAAAATAACCCTAGCGGAGGATGAAAGTGCAGGCCACACTTTTGAATACGGTTTGTCAAGGCCTGATGTTGCGCAGATTTTCAAAAACTTTCCGGGGAACGTTTTGTGTGGTTTTACCATTCATAAGGGGCAGCTTGCCATTGATATGAAAAAAAAACTGTTGTTGGATGCGGAAATCCTGACAGCTGAAGGAAAGATAAATAAAACAGGAATTGCATTGGATTTAAAGGCTCCTGTAATAAGGGATATAGAAATTGATAGCAGGCAGATATGTTCTGAATGGAAATTTCACAGAACGGAAAAGAAGTACTTTAAAGCACTAAAAAAGCATCCCTGGATTACCATCCGTATGGATATCACCAATAAATGCAACCTGAGGTGCATCATGTGCCATTACAAAGAAAAGGAAATCTATTCCAGACCGGCACAAAACATCACTCCCGGTGAACTGAAGAAACAACTACATGATATTTCGCCTTTTGTAAAGCATATCATGCTTTCGTGCGGTTACGAGCCGCTGATGTCGAAGTATTTTTCAGATATTTTGAAAATGATATATGAAAATTATCCGCATATGGAGATGGCGATGTGTACCAATGGCATGTTGCTCGATTCGCGGGCACGTAAAGCTATCATTGAGAACAAAGTAGCCAGTGTCTTGTTTTCGCTCGATGGCGCTACGAAAAATACAGTCGAAAAAATCAGGGTGGGGGTGAACTATGAAAAAGTAATCGGCAATATCATGGCTTTGCGCGATCTGAAACGTAAATACAACAGGATATACCCCTTGATGAACATGGATTTTGTGCTAATGAATTCCAATATTCATGAGGCGCCGGCCTTTGTGGAACTGTGCAGTCAGCTGGGTATGGAGCTGATTGACTTCCGGCATCTTGTGGGTAATGTTTTTTTTAGTGAACACGATGAGATGCTGAACCACAATAAAGAAAAATACAACTTTTACAGGCAACGGATCATTGATGAAGCAAAAAAATTCAATATCCATGTAAGGCTTCCGGAGCCTTTTGATGTTTCCGGCCGCTTTGAACAGGAAACTGCGCCGGTTGTCGCCCTTAGCGATTTTATGAATGTAAAGCCGGATGTGCAAACCGAAGATATTATCGATACGGGGGATTTTGTTCCCTCAAAGGGCGATGATGCTGATTTTGAATTTCTTAACGGTGCAGATTGCCTGAGGCCTTTCAATGAAATAATGATCGTGGATCAGAAAAAGATCCTTCCCTGTTCGTATTACAGCGATGCTATGGCGATGCTTGATGATGAAAAGACAAGTCTGGCCACTGTTTTTTTTAATGAGAATTATAAAGAAGTTCGCCGAAAAAAGATCTTATCCCGTTTTGATCACAATTGTATCAACTGCCCCATAAAATCAAATTTGTTACCTACCGATATTGTCAGGTAAAAATAGTGATGCTTTATAGATGGTATGGCTTTTCTTCAGTTTCTGTGCTTTGCCTGTATTGGCATCAAACACCCATGCACTGATCACCAGAGTATCGGCAGGAATGTTATTTATTGAAAAGGTTTTTTTCCAGTTTATACTGTCGTTGTTGTACAATGTAAAAGCCACGGATTGCCCTTTTTTATTGTCATAACTCAGTATTATGGCATCAGCCGGTCCGTCTGTTCCCGGCAATCGGGCACAACCTGAAGCGATATAAGAGGTGTCATTTAATCTTATAAGTGTATCAAAAGATCCAAAATCAAAACCCTGGTTTTCTGAACTTTCAATATGCTGCATAATGTTGCTTTTTATCAATCCGGGCCGGAGCAAATTAAGGGAATCAAGGGTTGAAGCTCTTTTTTTAAACTTTTCAAATTCAAATGGGTAGACCTTGTTTTCATAATCTTCCGGGCTGATATAGTTAATGAATAGCAATCCGGCTTTTCCGTGTTGTATCATAGCATGAAATGCCTTGAGGTCGGTCACGGAATCGGGGTATTTATCGGCCCTGTTCCAGAGTAGCAGGCCGATGAGTATTGCAAGAGCTGATTTTTGCAATAGTTTCAGAGGTTTTTTGCCTGCCCTGTGCCTGATAATAATGGCAGACAGGAAGAGTATGGACACGATCAGATACAGCGAAAAAGTGGTATAGCGAGGTGTGAGTGATTGCACCAGGCCGAAACCGAGTCTGCCTGCAGTGATCAGCGCGGTAGTGCCGAGGGAATATAATCCCAAAACGATCCACACCAGCGTATCACGTATCAATGATTTATCCTTGTAATGCCATGCCACATAGAGCAGCAGAATGAAATATACAGACAAAAGCACGGCGCCGACAATGATAATGGTATTCAGTGAATGAATGACCCTGAGCGGGTTTCCCAGTACACCGCAGAAATATTTCAGGGCTTCTGCCGGGTAGGTGAATAATAAAGTGGTACTGGGATGATTTACCGGGTTTTTGTAGTTGATAAAATACAGGCATAATGTGATCAGAGTTCCTGTTGCCCAGGCATATATTACCGGCCATTTCCGGAAGAAGACCCTGTTTGGTTCAGAAACATAAAACAGCGGGAATAGTAAAAACCAGCTGATTATTCCGTTGGCTGCAGAGAATGTGCTGATGGTGGAGAGGATCATGCCAGCAAACAGTTTCAGGCGAACGTTGGCCTTCGAATATATCACCACCATGCCGGAAGTTATGCAGAGCAAAGGCAGAAAATATTCGATCTGGACGCCAAAAAGCCAGTTCTCATATTGGAACGGTCCAAAAATAAAAAGGTTGGCGAGGAAAAACACCAGCCACTTCTGCCATTTTGCACTACTGACGGTATAGGAAGCCAGGCGGAACACAGTATATGAAATAAGACAGGCCATAATAAATATCACCACCATTTCGTACCTGACATTCCAATGGGTAAGAGAACCCAGGCCGACAAATATCAGGTTGGGAAACAGTTGCCTGTATTCACCCTGAAGTTTGAACAGCTCATTAAAGGTCAGTGTGCCTTTTGCCAGATGATCAAAAAAACTTACGTATTCCCACTGATCCATGTAAGGGACATCAACGCCGTAGCGAAGAATAGAATAAAGTATGAAACCCGCATATATGGCCGAAAGGCATATAACAATGACTGGCACATATTTTAATACTCTTCTGATATTCATGATAAGGGTCAGAAAACACTTTTGTGTACCTGCAAAAGTACGGTTTTTCGGCTATCGATTAACCCTCACCGGATTTCACCGTGAAGAATAATGTAGCGGAGACGAAACCTTAACCGTTTTTTTTGCCAGCACTAATACCGACAAACCAAAAGGAAGTGAAAAATGTTTTAATAATGAATTTTCTAATAGCATGATTGATAAAAAGATGCGGTTAACAAAGGGCGAGGGAAGCCTGACTTCATTATGTTCAGTATCACGGGCACTGAATATTTTATCGAACAGCCGTTTTATCAATGCCACGGGAAACAACAGACAAACACAATATGAAATTTTTACGACTTCAAAACCGTTGTTTTCCATTAAATGCCGGACCTGTTTTCTTGTATATCTTTTCCGCGCATGTACCACCTCATCATGCCTGCTGAACAGGAATGAATAGGCCGGTACCGTCAAAAGAAGATGGCCGTTTTTTTTAAGACAGGTATGAAAATTTTTAACCGCCAGTTCATCATTGACCTCCCGGTGATAAATTACATCAAAACTTGTTATAAGATCGAATGAAGATTTTTCAAAAGCATAAGTATTTATATCTCCGCAGACGAGGTTGAGCGGCACCGGACGCGATTTGGCATAATCCAGGGCTATTTCGTGATTGTCAATGCCGGTTTCAATGATGTTATACGATTTTTTCAGGAGATGAAGCCAACCACCTGTGCCACAGCCGGCATCCAGAAGCCTTAAACTATTTTTCAAAATATTCTTTGACCGGAGAATGTTGATAAAGATTTCACGGTTGCCAACGTACCACCAATGATGGTCTTCAGCTTCAAACATATATTGATATTGTTGAGACTTCATTGTGTTTATCTTGCAAAATCGCTTATGAATTTTGAATTACGAACAATCGAAAATTTCTAATCGCAAATAACTATTTTTTTTGTTTCAGCAATTTTATCATCAACAATTATCTTAAAAACGTACAATCCGCTACTGAGTTTATTTTTGTTAAAAAGTATTTTGCTGCAATCGGCATATCTGCTTTTAGATATAAGCTGACCCTGAATGTTATATACTTCAATTCCAATGCTGTTATGGGTTTGGCCAAAGGATATCTTTGTTGAAAGGCTAAAAGGGTTGGGAGAAACCGAAATATTTGATATTCTATTTAAATCATCAATTCCATTAACTTCAGGCTGTTTCATCTTTGCTATAAAAATATCCAACATATGCGAAATCCCAACATAATGATTCGTCAGAGTAATATTGTTAAAAGTGAGTGTAGGACTTCTGAAACCTCCTGTTACATATAAATTGGCTGCGGCATCCACAGCAACAGAGTTTGCTCCATCATGTTGAGTTCCTCCTTCATTTATTGCCCAGAGAGCATTGCCATCGGTATCGTATTTAACTATATAAATATCATCATAAGTTAAAGATGAGTTATCCAATGTTAAAGAACCAAAGGTTATACTATCACTTTTGAAACTACCTACAAAATAGGAAGACCCAAAAGCATCCACGGCAACAGATAATCCAAAATCAAAGCCATACCCTCCGGCGCTTTTTGCCCAATGCACATTGCCATCCATATCTGTTTTTATAAAAAAAACATCATTAGAAGCAGGATAATAATTTGTTAGAATTATGGAATCAACATATAAGCTGTACCCATCATAATAACCTGTTACATAAGGGTTGCCTGCATTGTCCACAGCAACGCAGGCTCCTATACCCCACCCCGTTCCAATAAAGTTTTTTGCCCATATTACGTTCCCATTGGTATCATATTTTACGAGAAAAACACCTGTATTTTCAAATGTAACCGAATCAAACGAAATAGAGGGACTAGTATCATAACCTGTTATATAGACATTGTTTAAATTATCTATCGCAATAGAAAGCGCATTATCATTATTTATTCCTCCGGCACTTTTTGCCCAAAGTATGTTCCCATTAGTATCTAATTTTGCAAGAAAAATATCATGATACCATGCTTGAGGATGAGCATTTACTAAGGTGATATATCCGAAAATGAGCGAATCACTTCTGAAATTCCCTGTCATATAAGCATTCCCTGAATGATCAAGTGCAATAGAAGCCCAATCTCCGTATCCCTTCATGGATTTAGCCCAAATTAAATTACCATTGGCATCGTATTTTAAAATAAATAATGCATTTGCAATGGTAACTGAGCCAACAGTAAATTGACCTCTCCCATATCCGACAGCATAAACGTTTCCCAATATATCAACTTTCAAAGAAGTAACAATTCCTGACATAATACATTTTCCATTTTTAGTCCATAATACATTTCCAATTGAATCGTATTTTACAATAAACCAATCCGTATTACCAGACATCCCATTATAAGGATCTGTCAAAGTATCAGAACCAAGTATTATAGATGGGCTTCTGAAATAGCCTGCAATATATACATTTCCGGAAGCATCGGTTGTTACAATATTTGGGACATCTTCTAAGGTGCCTCCCGAACTTTTTGCCCAAAGCCAGTTGGGGGTTTGTCCAAATGATAAATTAGTTAGCCAATTTACTATTAGTACAAGAAAAATTGTATTTTTCATTTTACCAGTTATATCATCTGTAAAAATTAAAACATAGGTAACTATTCACCCCATTGAAAATATCATAATGAAATTCTATAAGACTTGATATACTTGTTATTAAGAATGATTTTTGTCACGCGCATTAATAGGAGATTCCTCGCTTTGCTCGGAATGACAATTCAGTTTTGGAGGGTATAGGGAGGAGGAAAGCAGCGGGGCGCTTTGCGCCCCGCTGCTTTCCTCCTCCCAAATAACAAACCCTAATGTCATTCCGAATGGAGTACCGATGGCCATCGGTACGAAATGAGGAATCTCTTTGTTTTCAAGTACTTCAACGGGGTGAATAGTCACAAACATAGTTCTATAAATTATAAATACTCCTTTCTTATGGTGTACTGAGGTTGTTTGTTCTGTGAGATGAAAATTCTGCCGATGTATTCACCGATCATTCCAAGAGACATCAATTGTATACCCGAAAAAATGAAGATCACGGTAATGGTTTCGGTAAATCCGGGAGGCAGGCCGGGAACCATGAAGCGTTCTACCACCGATAATATGCCAAACACAAAACCCGTGATTGCAAAAAACAACCCGACAAAAATAGAGATACGCAGTGGAAGCACCGAAAAACTGGTAACCATGTTTGACCATAATTTAATCAGTTTGAAAACGGAGTAACCGGATTTTCCCGAATGCCTTTTCTGATGATGAACCAGTAAGGTGCCGATATTAGCTGTGGATCTGAGGATCAACCCATCAATATAGGGGTAGGGCTTGTCATATTTTATTATCTCGTTGACCAGAAATCTGTTCAGACATTTAAAACTTGAAAGATACAGTTTGTCGGGTTTTTTTAGAAGAACGTCTGCGACCCGGTTATTTATGAGGCTGCCCAGATTACGCCATACTTTGTGCATTTTTTCATCATAATAAGTATAAACAACATCAAAATCGTTGTTTACAGCGAAATCGATCACTCTGACAGCTTCTGTCACCGGATTCTGAAAGTCATCATCCATGATCACTGTGAAATCGCCGGTCACCTTATTTAATCCGGCCATTACGGCGTTGTGTTCGCCGAAATTTCTGGCCAGCGATAAATACTTTACCTTGCCTTTGTGATCATTATATAGTTTAAGACATTCACTGTGAGAATCATCGGAAGAATAATCATTCACCAGGATGATTTCCGGATCATAGCGGCATGAAATCTCAGCGATCAACTGATTGACGAGTTCACCAATGGTTTCATGCGCATTAAAGACCGGAATTACGATGGAGACTTTTGTATCAGACATAAAGGTTCATATTGGATGTAACACTATTCATTTCAAAGGCGGTGTTTTTTCATGATCTCATGTATGGCATCTGTTATATACCTTTGTTTTTCGAACGACAACGACGGGTATACCGGAAGCGAGAATACCTGTTCAGCTGTTTTTTCGCTTACCGGCAGATCGCCTTTATGGTAGTTCAGGTA
>DAOORA010000070.1:11562-22803 GCA_035389045.1 Bacteroidales bacterium
CCTGTTCAGCTGTTTTTTCGCTTACCGGCAGATCGCCTTTATGGTAGTTCAGGTATTGGTATCCGCTCATTATATGAACCGGCCAGGGATAATGAATGTTCAGAAATATATCTTTTTTCTTCAATTCTTCAAGGATCAAATCTCTTTCCATGTGTCTTACCGGGAATAAATACCAGGCATGTTGCCCGTACGTTTTCTCGCAGGGTAGTATTAATCCGGTATCCGATAATAATTCCCTGTATTGTTTGGCAAGCAACCTCCTTTTTGCAAGGTATTCGTTAAGATGTTTTAATTTTTTCAATAAAACAGCGGCATGGATCTCGTCTAACCTGCAGTTGTACCCGTGTCCGGCGGCATAATAATTTTTCTCCATTCCATAAAACCGAAGCCTTAACAACTTGTGATACAGGTCTTCATGCCTGGTCATGACCAGTCCGCCGTCGCCAAAAGTTCCCAATATCTTGGTGGGATAAAAGGAAGTGGCAGCAATATCTGATAACGATCCGGCTTTGTGCCCTTTGTATTCAGCGCCATGGCTCTGGGCGCAATCTTCGGCTACAAAAAGTTTATATTTCCTGGCTATCCGGTTAACTTCTTCCATGTCAACACATTGCCCGTAAAGATGAACTGCAAGGATGCATTTGGTTTTGTCACTGATGGCGGATTCAATTTTTGTGGTATCCATTACCATAGAGGCTTCATCAATGTCAACAAAAACCGGCCTTGCACCTGCTGAAACTATGGCAGATACCGTCGGAACAGCTGTAAATGAAACGGTTATTACCTCATCATCCTTACCAATGCCTAAGGCTTTTAAAGCCAGAAATATCGCATTGGTACCATTGTCAACCCCTACACCATATTTTAGCTCACAGTATCCGGCATATTCGGATTCAAATAGCCTTACTTTTTCGCCGAGTACCAGCTGACCTGATTCTAAAACTTCCGAAATTGCTGAAAGAATTTCTTCCTTTTCATCCTCATATTCCTGTATATAATCCCAGCCTTTTACTATCATGATTGAAAGAAAAAATATGTTTAGTATTCATGTTTAACTTCAAATAGACTTATCAAAAGTTTGTATGATAACGTTTTAAAATCTTTTTACATAAGCCAGATATTCATCCATTGTCCTTAAATATTTATCAGGATCGTACTTGGTATTGGCAAGAACCAGGCAGACGGAATTTTCCGAGAAATCGTACATCTCAAGGTAAATCAGATGCGGAATGTATAAACCCTTTTGGGGGTTGTCCAGTAAGTATATTTTCGACGATGTTTTATCGTAAACCCTGATGTGAAAACTTCCGGCAACAGGGATCAAAACTTCGTCGGTATCCATAGGGGCATGGTTTCCTCTTTGCCCTGTGATGTGATGAACATAAAAAATACGTTTTATATCAAAAGGGATATCGATATTTTGCTCTATAGAAGAAAGAATACCCCTGGAATCTTCAAACGATGGAATATCAATCAGTTTTACATGCTCCAGATTCATTGTTCCGTATTTCTAAAGTTAATAATAAGTTCCCTGAATAGTTATATTCATAAGGGTTGTTTTTTAATAACTGAAAAACAAAGATAAAAAATTAATAATATGTTGCACATTTTTTTTGGCGAATTTGTATATCGAAAATGGTTTGGTAGGTTGGCAGCCTTTATTTTCTAATACATTCCGGAAAAATCAGGAAATTATAAATTATATTAACTTGATTGGTTGAAATATGATTGTGGACTAATTGTGGGTAACCGATATTTCCAAGGATAGTTTTTGTCAGCATTTTTTTTCTTTTCCCTATAATATAATCAAGTGTTTTAATGCAGACAGGCGTTGGGTAATACCCGGTTCAATTTATTAATTTCCTTTTCAGTTCATTATGCTTTAGGCTATTTTGAATTATCTTTGCCTGATGCTGTAAATCAGCTGCGGATAAGAAGTTTGTCGAACATAAAAATTAGTTGTGGTATACAGTTCTGCAGTTTTTCTGTTTTATTTCCTGCCGCTTTTGCTTGCAGGATATCATTTGCTTCCTAAAACATGGTTCCGCAATATTTTTTTATTTTTGGCAAGCATGCTGTTTTATGCGTGGGCTGAAGGAACCATGCTGATATTATTGTTGGGAATAGCTTTCAGCGCCTGGCTTTTTTCGTACCTTATCGCGAAAACACGTTTCAGCAGACTTTTTGTCTATCTGGCTGTGATTCTTTATGTTGCCGTATTGTTTTATTATAAATATCTTGGTTTTTTCATTAATGACGTGTTTAATCTGGATGGGGATGGGCTGTCGCATTTCAAACTCATGATGCCTGTTGGGGTTTCCTTTTTTGTTTTTCAGGCGATATCGTATGTTATTGATGTGCACCGAAGACGTGACTGTTATGAAAAAAATCCTTTTCATGTGATCTTGTACATCACCATGTTTCCTCAGCTTATTTCGGGGCCGTTAGTCCGTTATCAACAGCTTGGCCCGCAACTGAAACTCAGAACATACAGTTTTGATATGTTTGCCGTGGGTATCAGGCGGTTTATGGCCGGCCTGGCTAAAAAGGTACTTATAGCCGATACGCTGGGATTGCTTGTTAGGCAGATAATGGATACCGAAACACAATTTTTAGGCGCCTCAGCGGCATGGATAGGAATTATCGCCTTTACGCTTCAGTTGTACTATGATTTTGCCGGGTATACCGATATGGCGATCGGTGTCGGTAAAATGCTCGGTTTCGACCTGCCGGAGAATTTTAACTTTCCATACATCAGTCGTTCCATTGCTGAGTTCTGGCGCAGATGGCATATGACGCTGTCGGCATGGCTGAGGGATTATGTCTTCATGCCGCTGTCACTGAATACCCGCCGCCGGGGCAGGGCAGGAGTGTTTTTTTCTCTGATGATCACTTTTACCCTTTGCGGAATATGGCACAGCCCCGGCTGGAACTTTTTGATATGGGGGGCTATTCATGGATTGTTTCTCGGACTGGAACAGTTATTCCTGGGAAAATACCTTGTAAAGCTGAAAGCGGCTGCGTTCATATATACGCTGTTCATTCTGATAACAAGTTTTGTTTTTGTGCGTACCAGAGATGTTCATCATGCTCTGGAGTATCTTGGAACTATGTTTTCGCCTGGAGAGTATACGGCATTAGGTCCGGAAGCATTTCTTGCACCGCAATATATTGTTATCATGATAATCGGGATTATTTTTTGTTTCCCGTTAAAGCTGCCACCCCGATTAACTAATGGGAGTTTAGCAGGAGCGCTGCAAACGGTAAAAATCATTTTGTTACTTGTGCTGTTTCTTCTGTCTGCTATGGCTGTGACTACTGAAACCTATAATCCTTTTTTATATTTTAAATACTGACACGAGAAAGAATTGAAATTAAATCAATATATGAAATTTCCCGAATCTGCCCTGGCACACAAATACCTCGACGGGCTGAAAGGTATCGAAATTGGAGGGGCGGCTCATAACAGCTTTGGGCTTGACACGCTTAATGTGGACCGGCTGGGCAGCATGGATACCCATTTTAAAAAGTACGAGATCGAGATGTGCGGCGAAGCCATGAATGTTGATATTGTTGCCGAAGGTAACCGCCTGCCGCTTCCCGACAAGTCGTATGATTTTGTGATCTCAAGCCATGTCATCGAGCATTTTTATGACCCGATATCGGCCTTGCTCGAATGGGCGAGGGTGGCGCGGAAATACCTGTATATCATTGTTCCTCACAGACAGCGCACCTTTGATGCAGGCAGGGAGCTTACCATTGTGGCTGAGCTTCACGAAAGGTATAAGTCCGGTGTTGTTAAGGAGGATGAACAAAGGGGAGAGCACTGGTCGGTGTTTGAACCGTCAAATTTTAATGAATTATGTGTCCTCTGCGGGTTGCATGTGATCGAGATACAGGACCCGGATGATAAAGTGGGCAATGGCTTTGCCTTTGTAATTAAACTGGATTGAAAAGCAGAAAAATGTACCAGGTGATGTTAAAAAGAAAGTTCAAAGCGGCTTATTTGTTGTTTTTCACAATTCCGCTTGTGTATGTTCTTCTTTTTAGTGAGGCCAAAAGTATTGACCAGGTCAGCTTCCCCGATCACTTATATTTTTCTGCACGGTCTTCATCACCGGCAAAGATTAGTTTATATCGCATTAATGACTTACTGGTAACCTGGCAGTTGAATGGTACTGCCTATCAGTATTTTGATTACGAAGGGCAGCTCAATGACAGCGCCGGCCTTTCCTTGAAAATCGAAAACCTGAGCAGGGGCGATACTGTTTCGTTTCTCGCATTTAATCATTATCATCACAATGAGCTGAAAACACTTGCTGACCGGGTGAATAACAACTGTTCCGTAAGTAATGCAACGGCTTATGAACAAGATGGGGTATTGTATGCCATAGTTCAGAAAACAGGCGTTCCCCTGACGGTCAGCATGCCGCCATCGCAGGCATGGGAAAAGGAAGATGGTGCCACATCTTATAAATATGTTACCGCCCTTATCTTTTTGATCATTTTCATCCTGATCATAATTTGCTCTCCTCCGGCGAAGTATTTTATTTTCAGCTGTTTACTAACTGTTGCGGTTATGCTGGTTGTGCGTGGATGCTATCATGCTGAGGAGGGATCGGTGGGCATAAAAACAATTTCCGGATTGAAAAAAGCGGAGTTTTATTTTAACCGCCATCCGGGATTTACACAATTAAAACGGTCTGCAGCCGATAGCGCAAACCATTGGCGTAAATCCGGCATTGACCTGAAAACCAACCGATTTATCCGGCTGGATGTCGAGGACTGTGAGGAATTGAAACATCTGAAGATCCGTGCTGATGCCGGCTTTTTTCATAAGACCTGGGATTTCGATGCCGGGCAGTTGGGTAATACGGAAATCAACGACCTGATCTTTAAAAACGGGACGTTCTATATTAGGGGTAACGATCCTTTTATTGCGCTTACTACCACTTCTTTTATTAATGACATTAACGGGTTGTTGTGGCTGGAGCATAGGCTGTTTTTGTTTGCAGGTCTCTTGGTTTTTATCGTACTGACTTTGCTGAGTTTTTGGCTGGGGCGGTTTATCGATTTGAAATTCAGGGCAATATACCTTCTTTTCCTGTTGTTCCCGTTGTTATATTATCTGTTGCTTTATGATAACACAAAGCCTGAACTGTATAAGGAACGCGACTGTTTATATTTTTCTGCTATGACAAGCGGCCCGGCCTCTGTCACTTTATTTTCGGGGAAAGACTCACTCTGCACCTGGAATGTATCTCCGCCGGGTTATAAGTTGTTGAGTTTCGTGAGCAAACTCAAAGATACGGCCGGTATGTGCCTGAAGGTCATCGGTATAGGAAACGATCCGATGGTTTCATTCACAGCATTTACTATTTATCATGATGGAGTAACCTGTTCATTGTATGATCGCTCTTCACCGTATTGCAGGGCTGAAAATGCAGTTATGACCAATGATAAAGGCGTCTTATCAGTGTATGCAGCAGAGCCTGGTAAGCCGGTAAAACTGCATCTGATCAATGCTTCCAGCTGGCAACCGATGGATCTGGAACCTCAGACGGGCGGCCTCGCGGCTGCGGTTTTTATTGCTGCCTTTATTATTCTTTTGTTGCTGGCGCCGTCGACAAAAATTTTCATTATTTCATTTTTTGTTACCCTGTTTTTTTCGGGATTATATTACTGGCTGGGCAGGGATATACAGGATCAGGTCACCATAAGCACCACATCTCCGCAGCGCAGCGTGGAATCGTACTTTAGTAAGTCTCCCGTTTTCAGATCCGACGATAAATTCCCCACGAAGATATATAAATATCACTTCATCACACAGGTTGAATTGGGAAAGTACCAATATATCCGATGCGACCTGGATGACAGCACAAAGCAGATTAACAACCTGAAAATTGCAGTAAAAACAGGATTACTTAAAAAAGAATGGGATTTTACCCGGACGCCGCCCGGAACTATGGTGATGAACGATGTGGTCTGTAACAACGGGGTTTTTACCGTTTGCGGCAACGATCCTTTTTTTGCACTCACCACCACTTTTTTTCTTGATCCGGTACATCAGCTGGTGTGGCTTCGCAAGAGTGCATTTTTGTTTATTACCATTTTTGTATTTCTTTTGTTACTGCTGATTTATAAATATGCGGGCAAGGCAAAGACGGTGTCATTGGTACTGACGGCCTTTTTTATTTGCATACTATACAATGGCTTTATGTTCAGGCCGTTCAACTCCGACCGCATCAGGCTGATCTCCGAAAAACGCGATGCCGATACGCTTCCCATTTTTGATAGGGATTCCGTTAAACCTTTTATGAAAAAGCTTAACAACTACCTCAATGACCAGTTGAACGGACGTAATGAGATCATCTCGCTGAACAACTACCTGTATTATTCCGTTTTCGGAGAGTTGCTGAACAACCCTGATGTATATTTTGGGAATAATGGCTGGATGTTCTATGTCGGCGCCAATGGCAGGGAAACATACGAGAACCGGGTGCCGGTCACACAAGAAGAACTGGTGCAGCTAAAGGAGCTTTTTGAGGAAAGACGTGACTGGCTGAAAGAACGCGGAATAAAACTATATATTGTTTTTCCTAGGATTTCGCAGTTCATCTATGAAGAAGAATTGGGCAGCAGGATGTACCGGCATCATAAAACCAGCAAACTGGATCAGCTACTCAGCTATTTAAAGAATAATTCAGACCTGGATATCATTGATGTTGAAAAACCTTTGCTGGAAGCTAAGAAATCGGCGAAAACCGAATTATACTACAAAACAGGCACGCATTGGAATTATTATGGGGCATATTTTGCCTATGCCGCTATTATTGAATACATCAGCAGGGATTTTCCCGCTATAGGGAAGCCGATCCCGCAAGACGACATACTCTGGGTTTATTCACAGGAAGCCCGGAAAGATATTGACCTTATTGATATGTCAGCCCTTACCGGTTATCTTAAAGGCCATGAAGTCAAGCCCAAAGGTGCGTTGCTGTATGCCGGTGATACGGTAGCGCATGATTTTGCCGGCGGAAAACCTGATTTTCCGACATTATTCATCGTCAACGACCGGAAGAAAGGCCCCGATATGGTGATGTTCCACGATTCCTATGCCAAGTTCTTTTATCCCTATTTTTGCCACCATTTTAACCGGAGTGCCTTTTTTTGGACCAATACTTTTAACAGGGATCTGGTCGAAGAAGAAAAACCAGACCTGGTGATCTGGGAGATGAGCGACCGTTTCATACCCTTCTATGTGGCTTATAAGAACCCTTCCTTTTTGAAAGCAGCGATAAACACCCGGTACGAGACGATGGAATTATTGGATTTGTTGAATGAAAAGGATCTACTGAACATGAAGCCATACTGTTATAAGGCCACTAAGGGAGGGAGGTAAGAGATTTTTTCAGAATTCGTTACTGATTTTCGGTTAAGTTGTTGAATAAAATTTGTTATATCAACTGGTTTAGCAGCGAATACCTAAAAATGCCATAAGCAGCCTGCCAAATGAATTATATTATATAATTTTGACAAATCCTGACAATGAAACAAGGGCAGCCAAATACTAAAAAAGTAATTCAGGGCAGGTGGTTAAGTCGTTGTGTCGTACAGGTTTTATGTCGTATGGATTAATAATTAATACGTAGCTCCGTTTGGCTTTTAAATGAAAATGAGTAAAACAGTCTGGCAATATTGGGAAGAAAATGCACAGCATAAGCCTGATGCTGATGCTATTATTCACTGGATACCCGGGCAGGAGCCTTACCGCTGGTCGTTTGGGTCCCTGCTTGCCACAGCAAAAAAGTTTTCGGTAGTATTAAAAGGTTCCGGTATCACAAAAAATGAGGTTTGTGCACTGATCATCCGGCATAATCCTTACTTTTATCCTTTGTATATGGGTGTTTCGCTTCTTGGCGCCATTCCTGCGGTATTGGCTTATCCCAATCCACGTCTTCATCCTGAGAAGTTCAGGCAGGGCCTCGAAGGAATGGCGCAACGCTCAGGGCTGGACTGGATATTGACAGAAGCTCCTTTAGCCGGCCTGTTAAAACCGCTGTTAGAGCGGGAGAGGAGCACCATCAAAGGAACGCATCTGCCTTTGGAGCAAAATTTTGAAGATGCCGATATCAGCGGGTTCAATGTTCCTACAGGGATTAATGATACCGATCCGTTTTTGTTGCAACATTCGTCGGGAACCACGGGGCTGCAAAAGCCTGTTCTTTTGTCGCATAAAGCGGTGACGGATCATGCAGAGGCTTATGGAGAAGCCATCAGACAATCTGAAAACGACAAGGTGGTGAGCTGGCTTCCGTTGTATCACGATATGGGGCTGATCGCTGCCTTTCATCTGCCGATGATCTATGGAATACCTTCTATACAGATAGACCCTTTTGACTGGGTGCTGATGCCTGAACTGATGATTGAAGCAGCCTCAAAAGAAAAGGCTACCCTTGCCTGGCTGCCCAATTTTGCATATAACCTGATGGCCGACAAGATACACGATGAAGATATCGCCGGTTTTTCGCTTTCAGGTATAAGGATGCTGATCAACAGCGGCGAGCCGGTGAGAAAAAAAAGTCATGAGCGTTTTATACGGAAATTTGCAAAAACCGGATTGAACCCTTCAGCACTGTCTACCAGCTACGGCATGGCGGAAACAACTTTTGCCGTGACACAGACCTGTGCCGGTGAACTTTCCAAAGAAGTAAAAGTGAACCGGCAGGCCCTGGCCAAAGGCATAGTGAAACCCGAACCGGAAAATGAAAACGCACGTATTTGTGTTTCTACAGGTACTCTTATAAGAGGGTGCGAAATTAAAATTATTGATAATCAGCGGAATGAGCTGCCTTCGGGCAGTATGGGCGAACTTGCCATTAAGTCGCTTTCACTTTTTGAGGGGTACAGGAACTACCCTGAAAAAACGGCAGAGGCCATGATGGGGGCATGGTACCTGAGCGGTGATCTTGGTTTCGAAATGGACGGATATTATTATATCATCGGGAGAAAAAAAGATATGATTATTTCTGCAGGGAAGAATATTTATCCTGAAGATATTGAAGATGCCGTGGGACATGTGCCCGGAGTCATCCCGGGCAGGGTGATCGCTTTTGGTGCGGAAAGCGAAGAGTTTGGCACAGAACTCATCAGTGTGATCGCGGAAACCATTACCGATGATGAGCAGGACAAAATAAAACTGAAAACAAATATCGTCATGGCAGGAATGGATATCGACGTCACCATTTCGGAGATCTATCTTGTCCCTCCACGCTGGTTGATCAAAAGTTCTGCCGGTAAACCCGGTCGTAGCACCAATAAAGAACGCATCATGAACAAGGAAGAGAATATAAAATGGAAACTATGATAACGGAACGATTTAAAAAAACTGTGCTTAAAATCTTGAAAATTAGTGACTTTGACATGGACGAGGATACTCAGGCCAACCAGATTCCCGCCTGGGATTCGCTTAACCATGCCAATGTGATCGCTGCGCTGGAGGATGAATATGATATCAGGCTAAAAAATATTGAAATCCTGAACTGTCATAATATGGGCGACCTGCACAGGCTTATTGATGCTAAGTTGGAACGAAAAAAATCAAAATGAGATAACGGAAATAGCCCGTCATGCAATAAAATCAGGTTTTTTCAGCATAGATCACCACCCTGTGTCCCCGGACAAACTGTTCGTAATCGTTTTCTTCAGGATGATAAAAACGGATATTTGTAAAACCGAAATATTCCAGAAGCGTAACCAGGGCGTCACGAGAAGGAACCAGGGCAAGGTCTGAAAGGCCTCCTTCTGTCAGTGACGGGTAATCCATACATAATCCGAACATTCCTCTGATGTCACGCTGTTTTTTGTAGCAGCCATCCTCAACCTGCATCTGAACAGTACATGGCAGCACCTGCGATTCGATGCAGATGGCTTTTGCAGTCAGGCCGGCAAGTTTACGGAAAACCTCAACCGGATTTTCGATATGATACAGCAATCCAAAACACAGGACAAAATCTGCAGGGCTTGTTTGTTTCCATTCTTCTAAAGACGTATGGATATAATCAATATTTTTAGCGCCTGTGACATCCGTAATGAGTTTTGCTTTTTCAAGAGACTCATAATTCTTATCAATGCCGGTAACATTTTCAAAGTATCCGGACAATAAAACAGTAAAATACCCTTCGTGGCACGAGACATCCAGCGCTTTGCCCATGGGCCGGTTCTCTCTATATTCATGTAAAAACTGCAGCAGGGCTTTTTCTCTTGTGTAATGTACAGGCCTCACAAAATCAGCGAGATAGCTGTCGGTTTTCGAGCCATCGGGCAAAACAAATTCATAAAACCATTGCTGGCTTTTTACAAGTTCAAGTTTGTTTGTTTCCATAGTATTACGCTATCGTTTATTCTTCGATCAATTCAATCATATGTGCTTCCGGAGTATAAATAAAGATACAGAGTTTACCCTGAAAAACCGATGATTTAAAAAAATTAAGCGGTTTATAATTCAGTTTTTCAAGACGTGCAACGGTGTCATGAATATCTTTTACTTTATAGGCCATATGATAGTATGAAGTTCTTTTTTTTAACAGATTATATACGGATGATTCTTCGCCCATCGGCTGAACCAGTTCAAGAAAGACCTCATCGGCAATTTTTATCAGGCAGAGTAATACTTTTGAGGTATCAACGGTCATGACCTCTGATATGTTTTCCTTACCGAATAATACCGCATAATTGGCCATGGATTCCTGTATGTTTTCCACCACAACGGCTATGTGATGAAGTTTGAGTTCAGGCAATACGGTCTCATTTGTGTTCATTGTGTGTTTTTTTTTGGTTGACACGATGTATAGCTATTTACATTTATGAGTTAATTACTTAAAAACAATACGTAAATCCCAACTCCTGACTCCCGACTCCCGACTCCCGACTCCTAACTCCTGACTCCCGACTCCCAACTCCCTCCCGATAGCTATCGGGACCTCTCAACTCCCAACTCTCAACTCCCAACTCTCAACTCCCAACTCTCAACTCCCGACTCCCGACTCCCGACTCCTAACTCCGTGTCCTTCTCCGTGCTCTCCGTGTCTCCGTGGTAAAAAAACCTCATAGCCTCACAGCCTAATGACGCCGATCTCTGACTCCCGACTCCCAACTCCCTCCCGATAGCTATCGGGACCTCTCAACTCTCAACTCTCAACTCTCAACTCTCAACTCTCAACTCTCAACTCTCAACTCTCA
>DAOORA010000070.1:22903-23098 GCA_035389045.1 Bacteroidales bacterium
ACTCCCGACTCCCGACTCCCTCCCGATAGCTATCGGGACCTCTCAACTCCCAACTCTCAACTCTCAACTCTCAACTCTCAACTCCCGACTCCCAACTCCCGACTCCCGACTCCCAACTCCCTCCCGATAGCTATCGGGACCTCCCGACTCCCAACTCCCTCCCGATAGCTATCGGGACCTCCTGACTCCTGACTC
>DAOORA010000071.1:0-23077 GCA_035389045.1 Bacteroidales bacterium
CTTATACACAGTACTTTGCTTCATTTTGTTGATAACTTTCTTGCGGATTTAAGGCGTTAAAAAATACAATTACGAAGACAAGAAAAAAATGAGTTATCCAATTTCAATAAAATTCCTGTTGTAACATCTTCTGACTAAAAAATAGTTATCTGGACCGGAATAGAAAATCTAATTGCACTATTTTCTAAACAAAAGTGAATGACTTAAGGTGACTCCTGAAAACGGGTTTAAGCACAGTTAAAAAATAAAAAACACCTCTTCGTAATGAAGCGGTGTTGGCCTGGTGGAGCTGGAGAGATTCGAACTCTCGTCCAAACAAGTAGCAGAAGTGCTTTCTACATGCTTAGCTTTCTGTTGATTTTCGTGACAGAGCCGGAAAAAAGCGGTCCTACCCTGCCCTTATCCCTTAAGGTTTTGCTCAGACATCAGGGCGCTGACTGAACTATCCCCGCATTTGCGATGCTTCGGTCGGGACACAGCAGGGAGAAGTTTCCCGGGAAGCAGCCAGCGCTTAATTCTGAATTAAGCAGCTAAGGCGTAATTGTAATCGTTGCCATTTAACTGGCGTGAGCATTGGGATTAACGGGCCACACACACAACGCCCGGCATGCTTACAGATCCACTAACCTCGCTGTCAAAACCGGTCAGCCCCTGTGTTGCAAAGATACAAAACTTTTTCCACTTAATGGCCCGCAGCGACATCTTCAAAATTTATATCCTCCGGTATCTCAAATTTTTCAGGCGGTATGACTGCATTTTCTTCTATTTGGGTCGCTTCCATCGTAATACTGATCCCGGCTACGGTCGATACCGTCTTGAGGGGTATTCCCTTCCATATATAATAGGTTCCTTTCAGTTTGGCAGACGCAATTTCCATAGTATAAACATCACACTGTCGTCCAAGCAACTCAGCAGTTCCGTTCTTTTTCAGGTTTAATTCCTTCGCCATGTCGTGAGTTATGGCATTGAAATTAATATTATCAGGCCCTTTGGCTTCAACCATGGTACGCTTTCCCGTCTTATCATCAGGATTATATGAATACATATATACGGAATCGACAAGGCTACACTGACGTACTTTCTTGCCGAGCAATTCCTGGCTTACCTCGGCAAGTTGCTTTCTGCCGTAATCATCCATATATATTACAATATTCTGCGTCATTCCAAAAGTTGATGACTTCATGTGGATGATCACTGATTTCAGCAGGATTTTTTTTGCACCGGCAGGAATTTTATCAACATAGGCTATGCTTGTATCGCCTTTTATTTCGGTTTTATCATCGCTGCTTTTATTACCCGAACAGCCCCAGAGCATAAATACGGCCAAAAGAACGATTAAAAGAATTTTTTTCATAACACAGGTATTAATTTTTTTGAATTTTTTTTACAAAAGGGATTATTTCATCCATAAAATTACTGAAATCCCTGTCAAGTTCATCATAATGTTTGAATATTTCTTCTGCCGCATCATGCAGATTGTGAGCGTGGCGTGCCCTGAAAGACAATCCTCTGAAAAAATGCCGGAAGCAACCAGGATTCCGGTAATAATCAAGCCAGTTGCCGATAACCATGAACGGGAGCATACGTTTCATGCGGACAGGTAATATCGGATAGGCAGCCAGCATGGTCTTATAGACATTTGCCGCAAAATGAGATAACGACTCATCATGATACCTGTACCAGTTAGCCGCCAGAAAATGATCATAAAACATATCTATAATGATAGCAGCATAAAGGCCAAATTTACAATCGATGCGGGCCATACTCGTTTGAAAATATTTGTTGTCATCCGTAAACTCATCTATTTTACGATGAAGCAAAATACCCTTCCTGATCTGTTCATTGTATCCGTCGGATTTTCCTTTTAATGTATCGGTCATGAAATTCCCCACAAGGATATCTCCTTTGTCGAATGAAAGATAAGCGTGTGCCAGATAATTCATAATATGCAAAAATAGTGAAAAATCGGTTTGGTGTTCCTCCTGTATATCGGTAATCCGAATTGACATAAATTTTGTAATTTTGCTTCACATATACTCTTTTTTAGGAAAAAAATATAAAACACCATGAATCTTCAGGAATTTCAGCATCAGGTTTTACAGGGCATCCCTGATACCCTGCCAGAACCACAACCTTATGACCATACTGTCAATCACGCACCAACGCGTAAGGACATCCTTACAACAGCAGAAAAAAAACTTGCACTGAAAAATGCCCTGCGTTATTTTGACCCGAAGCATCATGTAATTTTGGCCCCGGAATTTCTGAACGAGCTTAAAGAATACGGAAGAATTTACATGTATCGTTTTCGTCCGGCCTATAAAATGTTTGCAAGGCCTATAAGCGACTATCCCCATCAATCAGCACAGTCGGCTGCCATCATGTTGATGATCCAGAACAACCTTGACCCTGCCGTTGCCCAACATCCTCACGAACTCATCACCTATGGCGGCAATGGCGCGGTTTTTCAGAACTGGGCGCAATACCTGCTGACCATGAAATACCTGGCCACGATGACCCACGAACAAACCCTTGTGATGTATTCCGGACATCCGATGGGATTGTTCCCTTCACACAAAGATGCACCAAGGGTGGTGGTGACCAATGGCATGGTTATTCCCAATTATTCCGGGCCTGACGACTGGGAGCGTTTTAATGCGCTGGGTGTCTCTCAATACGGGCAAATGACTGCGGGATCCTATATGTATATCGGCCCGCAGGGCATCGTTCATGGTACTACCATTACGGTTCTTAATGCCGGAAGAAAAATTGATAAAACAGGTGATGGCCTTGCCGGAAAACTTTTTGTAACCTCCGGCCTGGGCGGCATGTCGGGAGCACAACCCAAAGCCGCAGTTATCGCCGGTGTTATCGGGGTAATTGCCGAAATCAATCCGAAAGCTGTACATACACGGTTTTCGCAAGGCTGGGTTGATGAAGTTTATACCGACCTTGACGAGCTTCTGCAGCGGATATCCAAAGCAAAAGAAGACAAAGAATCCGTGTCGTTAGCATACCAGGGAAATATAGTAGACCTGTGGGAAAAACTTGCTCAGGAAAATGTTCACGTGGATCTTGGGTCAGATCAGACCTCGTTGCATAATCCCTGGTCGGGAGGATACTACCCTGCCGGCTTGTCTTTCGAAGAATCCAAAATAATGATGGCCGAACAGCCGCAGCTTTTCAGGGAAAAAGTGCAGGAATCATTACGCAGGCAGGTAAAAGCCATCAACAAACTTGCTGCCGGAGGAATGTATTTCTTCGATTATGGCAATGCTTTTCTGCTTGAGGCAAGCCGTGCCGGTGCAGAAATCAAAAAGCCCGGCGGAGATTTTATTTATCCCTCGTATGTGCAGGATATCATGGGTCCAATGTGTTTCGATTTCGGGTTTGGTCCGTTCCGCTGGGTTTGCACCTCCGGAGACCCTGAAGACCTTGACAAGACAGACCAGATTGCCATACATGCACTGGAAAAAATTGCAGAAACCTCACCGGATGAAATTCAACTGCAGATGAAAGATAACATCCACTGGATCAGGGAAGCCAAGAAAAACAAACTTGTTGTAGGTTCCCAGGCACGCATACTGTATGCTGATGCACAGGGTCGTACCCAAATTGCTGAAGCGTTTAACACCGCTGTAAAAAACGGTGAAATCTCTGCCCCTGTTGTTATTGGCCGCGACCATCATGATGTTTCAGGAACAGACTCCCCGTACCGGGAAACATCCAATATTTATGACGGATCGAACAAAACAGCAGATATGGCGGTACAAAATGTCATTGGCGACTCGTTCCGGGGAGCTACCTGGGTTTCGCTCCATAATGGCGGTGGTGTCGGATGGGGTGAAGTGATCAACGGAGGCTTCGGGATGGTACTCGATGGTTCGGAAGATACCGACAGACGGTTGAAGTCCATGTTGTTCTGGGATGTAAACAACGGCATCAGCCGGCGCAGCTGGGCACGAAATCCAGGAGCTATGTTTGCCATTAAAAGAGCAATGCAGATTGAGCCCCGCCTGCAGGTTACCTTACCCAGCATCGCTGATGACAATCTGATTGACGGGTTGTTATAGCTTTATGGAATAATTTTTGTTACTTCTACCCAAATATTGACTCATGAAAAATCCGATAAAATATATTGTATTTATACTTATAATAGGTCTTTCCACACTTTATTCCTGTGATCCGGAAGATAATATTAATCCAGATGACGATGTCAGGGCGCCCTACCTGGGGACCTGGCTGTGTACAGAATTATCAGGCATGACATATAATGTAACCGTCACTCTCGACCAGGCAAACAGCACCCAGATCCTGATCGGAAATTTTCATTTCTACGGAGCAAACGAAAAAGTTTATGCCATTGCTACCACCAACAACCTGACATTGCCTTCCCAAAACATATGCGGCAATACCGTTTACGGATCCGGTACACTCATTAATGACAGTAAGTTTACCATGAAATACTATGTTAATGATATGGCAGATATTGATACAGTGAACGCTACATATACCAAGTAATTTTATAGGATACTATTTTTCGGATCGTCATCTGCCCCGCAAATCAAACTTTTTTTGAAAGTGCTCCTACCTGAAAACTCTCTTTGGCATATAAAAATGCTATATTTTAAACCATAAAGAACCTCACCAGCCTTTTTTGGGAATGATTCCGGTTTTTTTACTGCCAATTTTTGATTGGGTTTTGCTCAGTTCTGTCACTACTTCTCCATATATCAGATGCAATTCCTTAAGATTTGAGGAGTAATATTGAAGACTTTCATTGAATTCCTTATAACTAATATGGTGTTTCCTGAGTAAAAAATAATAATACTGATCTCTGAGCAAACCGACATCCCTGCCTTCAGGTCCGGCACAAGCCAGTGATGCCTCTGCAAGGTGAAAATCAACCAATACCTGCACCATCCGCTCAGGCGGAATCACCTGAGGCGGTATTTGCGCTCTTTTATCTTCAGAGCATCCTGCAAGCGTAAGTACAATAACCAATATGACCAGCAATTTTTTCATCACAAACAGGATTAGCATCAATTATGGCTTAAAACGCAGCCTCGTCCCTTTTATTTTTTCTGAAACCTTTTGTCCATCATAAGCCATTTGACCGTTGACAAAGGTATTTGAAATTTTTGAATGGAATAACTCTCCTTCTAATGGCGACCATTTACATTTATATAAAACATTGTCATTATCGACAACAGTATTTTTTTGCAGGTCAAACACCACCATATCGGCATGATAATTTTTACGGATGAACCCTCTTTTTTCAATTTTAAAGCATATGGCGGGGTTATGACACATCAGCTCGGCAATCCTTTCGAGCGAGATTTGTTTCTTATAGTAAAATTCGAGCATCATCAATAGCGCATGTTGTACCAACGGTCCTCCCGATGGGGCTTTCAGATAAGATTGCTTTTTTTCCTGCAACGTATGAGGGGCATGATCTGTGGCTACAACATCAATCGTACCGTCAAGAATTGCTTCAAATAATGCCTTACGGTCGCTTTCCGTTTTTATGGCAGGGTTCCATTTGATCAATGTTCCTGATGTATGATAAGCAGCATCATTAAACCATAAATGATGTACGCAGACCTCTGCAGTAATTTTTTTCAGAGAAAGAGGAAGATCACTCTTCAGCAATGCAAGTTCCGCAGCAGTTGACAAATGAAGGATGTGAAGCCTGGTATTGTTTTTTCCGGCAAGTTCAACAACTTTTTTTGTCGAAATGAAGCAGGCTTCGGAACTACGGATCAGCGGATGACATTCCACGGGGATATTCTCCCCATATTTTTGCCGGTAGAACTCAAAATTGGCTCTGATGGTGTTTTCATCTTCGGAATGTACTGCAATCAAAAATGGCAGGCTGAATATTTGCTTAAGGGTTTCCTGGTCATCAACCAGTAAGTTCCCTGTTGATGATCCCAAAAAAACTTTTATCCCGCAATTATTCACCGGATCAAATTTTTTCAGTTCTTCAAAATTGTCGTTGTTTGCTCCCACATAAAACGAGAAGTTGGCATGTGACCTTTCTGCAGCCATGGAATATTTTTGTTCCAGAAGTGCAATGGTTGTTGTCGGAGGTTTCACATTGGGCATATCCATAAAACTGGTCACCCCCCCGGCAACCGCTGCAGCTGATTCAGAAGCGATATCGGCTTTATACTCCAGCCCCGGCTCACGAAAATGAACCTGGTCATCAATGACACCCGGCATCACATATTTGCCCGTAACATCAATGACCTCAATATTGTGTTGAGCTGTATAATCCCCGGAAAGTTCTATCTGACGGTCAAAATCGGCTATAAGGCCATCAAGGATCAGAATATCTTTGATTTTTATCTCGCCCTCATTGACAACCAATGCATTTTTTAACAGATAACTGCAATTCATGAATCAAAAAAATATGTGGGCGCCAATAAGTCCTTTTCTGCTCAAGCAGCTTTTTTATAGGAACGAAACCAGCTTCTGACTTTTAAAGAAATCACCCCGAACACCGCTTCCTTGAAAATGCCCTTGCTCATTTTGGACTGTCCTTCGGTCCGGTCAGTAAAAATAATGGGAACTTCCCTGATCTTAAAACCATGTTTCCAGGTGGTGAACTTCATTTCGATCTGAAAGGCATAGCCAATGAAATGTATCCGGTCGAGTTCAATTGTTTCTAAAACTTTTTTGGTATAGCATTTAAAGCCGGCGGTGGTATCACGGATCTTCATCCCTGTAATAATGCGAACATAAGCCGATGCATAATATGACATAAGAACCCTTCCCATAGGCCAGTTCACAACATTCACCCCGTTTATATAGCGGGACCCTATAGACATATCGGCGCCATCTTTTGCACAGGCATCGTATAAACGGATAAGATCATCAGGGTTGTGCGAAAAATCGGCATCCATCTCAAAAATATATTCATAATTATGTGCAAGCGCCCATTTGAATCCATGAATATATGCTGTTCCCAAACCAAGTTTTCCCTGGCGTTCCTCTATGAATAAACGTTCCGGAAATTCTGTCATAAGATTTTTTACAATGGCGGCAGTACCATCAGGGGAATTATCCTCCACGATTAGGACATTAAAATCTTTCGGAAGCGAAAACACCTTGCGGATGATTTTCTCAATATTTTCGCGTTCGTTGTAAGTAGGAATTATTATTATGCTGTCTGTCACAAAATTTTATTTTTAAAAACGTAACAAACCTACATATTATTTTCCAAAAAAAATATATAGTAATAAAAAAAATTTAAAATTACCAACAGATCTCTAATCTGCAGAATTCAAAAATAAGACAAATTTTCACTGCATCCTTCTGTGAAATTCTCTGTGAATCTTTGTTTAAAAAATTCCATTAGGGCATACCGAGAAAACGTCTATTGGTGAATAAATCAGGCTACAAGGTTATGGAAAAGATGGGTAGTTTTTTACTTTGTTATGATATTATGTTTAAGGTTAATATTATATTTTGTTTTAAGGTTAACATTATATTTTGTATTTTTGCTGCAAATCAAAATCAGAAAACGATAAAAAATTCATTCAAAATCCGGTTATTATTAAATTTCTGAATAATTATTAATATTAAATTAAAAAAACATGAAAAAAATTTACATCATTATGATTGCGGTCCTAATAGGACTGATGTACAGTAATGTTTCTGCCCAGCCTTTTACGAGCGGATTCGAAAATTGGACAGTGACGGCACCCATTACACCAACGGACTGGTTTGGCTCAAAAACAAGTATTTCTTCCGACAGCATTTTTCAATACACTTCGAGTGTCCATGGCGGAACCTATGCTGTCCAGTTAAAAAGCAGTACCACAACCCATAAGCGTTTTACCACACAGGGTACTCCGATAATTGCCGGAAAAACATATAAGATTGACTTCTGGGTCCGCGGTCACGGCGAAATCCGTACAGGATGCTACAAAGGAGCCGGCTCAGCAGGATCAACCTATTATACTTACAACAACTATATTCTTCTGGATACTCTGGGTTGGAAACATTGTTCACAAACCATTTTGGTTGATACCACTTCCGCAGTGGCTCAGTTCATTTTATCAGTCAGAAATACCAGGGCGGATAAAGATTATATCCAGGTTGATGATGTGACCATCGATACGATAGCCACTCTTCCTCCCGCCAATGTCAGTATCCACGACATTCAGTATACCACTGCCGTGCCTGCAGTTTCACCTTATGCCAACCAGACCGTGTCAACCATGGGTATTGTCACCGGAAAATGTCTTACCGGCTATTTTATTCAGGATGGTACAGGGGAATGGAATGGAATCTGGGTGTTGGATGCTGTCAACACACTAACAGTAAACCGCGGTGATTCAGTGCGTGTTACCGGCCTTGTTTATGAAGATTTTAACCAGACCCTGTTGAAAAATATTTCGGCTTTTGAAGTGCTGGCAACAGGCATTACCGAACCTGCCGCCGCTGATGTGACCTCTGTTACCGTAAAAGACGAAAAATTTGAAGGCGTTTTGGTAAAAATCTCCAACGCCGAATGTACCGATGCCAATGCCGGTTATGGAATGTGGACAGTTTCAACTACCGGTGATCTTGCTGACACATGCAAAATACATAACCTGTTATATGCTTTCCCATCACCTGTGGTCGGAACCAACTACGATATCACCGGTCCCGTTTATTTCTCCTATTCCGAATTCCGTATCGAACCCAGAGATATTAATGATGTTATGCTTACAGGTATCAATGAAAATGATGAAACTTCTTTCAGCATTTATCCTAATCCTGTTTCAGCCAATTTGCTTATCAATGATATTGATGGTATCGAACAAATAAATATCGTTAACCTTCTTGGTGAAACAGTGGCTACTTATAGTGTCAACGGTAACTATGCCGGCCTGAACGTGGCCGACCTGCAGTCCGGAATTTATTTGGTAACTTTATTAAAACAAAATGTTATAGCCGGTAAAGCCAAATTTATTAAAGAATAAGCAAGCTGTTTATTTCAAATAAAAAAGCTGCTTCGGAAACGGAGCAGTTTTTTTTATGATGCGCCAAATGTTATATTTCATATGTGATTTTCCCATCAATTAAAATCTTTTTTTATTTATATTGATACCCTTTATATTTGCCGCAATTTTTCAAATAAAATTCACTACCAATAAAACATAATAATTTTATATTTTTGACACAACATATTTTACAAACCATTAAATCACAACATAAACCAAAATACCTATCTATGAAAAAATTTAACTTGTTTTTATTTGCAGCCCTGATGGGGATGTTGTTCAATGCTTCTTCGTTTGCCCAGCCATTCACGAGCGGGTTCGAAACATGGACATCAACGGTTCCTATTCTGCCAACCGACTGGTACGGATCCAAATCAAGTATTTCTCCCGACAGCGTTTTTCAGTATACACCAAGTGTTCATGGCGGAAACTATGCATGCCAGTTGAGAAACATCACAACCAATCACAAACGTTTCGATACTAAGGGAACACGCATAATTGCAGGAAAAACTTATAAAATCCACTTTTGGGTTCGCGGCCACGGAGAAATCCGGACAGGTTGTTACAAAGGTACAGGATCAGGAGGCGCCGCATATTACACCTACAATCCTTATATCCTTTTAGACACTTTGGGATGGAAACATTGTGTACAAACTATCACCGTCGACACGACTTCAGACTCGGCACAATTTATTTTTTCCATAAGAAGTACCAACGCTGATAAAGGCCACATCCAGATCGATGATGTTAGTATTGATACCATTGCTCCTACGATCAGTATTTATAATATACAATATTCAACGCTGCCATCAGGAGATTCTCCTTATGCGAATCAAAATGTAACCACTTCCGGTATTGTAACAGAGTCCTTTTCTAAAGGTTATTTTATTCAGAATGGCATCGCCCCATGGAACGGACTTTACATTTATGACAGCACACATGCTCCGGCATTGGGAGACAGCATCAAAGTAACGGGTACAGTATTTGAATATTACCACTACACGGAATTAAAAAACATTACTGAATATTACACCATCACGACGGGAAACCTTTTACCGGCATCTGTCCCGGTCACAGCAACTACAGTGAAAAATGAAATGTACGAGGGCATGCTTGTAAATATAAACGATGCAGAATGTACTTTTGTTCATGCTAATGGCTGGTGGAAGGTACAACAATCATCCGATACCGTAGAAATTGGCAATTTTATTTTTGGATTCCCCGCTGCAGTAGTCGGTACACATTATGATGTTACCGGCCTCGTATTTTACTACTACGATTTTAGAATTTTTCCCAGAGACATCACCGATATTCAGGTAAATCCCGGTGTTGGCATTAATGAATCCTCTGCACAATTAATGAATATTTATCCTAATCCGGCATCAGAAAAATTATTTATCGGGAATATAGAAGGAATTGACCAAGTAAAAATCTTCAACTCACTTGGAGAAAATATCCTCACCTTTGAAATAGCCGGAAATTCATTGAGTTTAAATGTATCCAAACTGCCAGGCGGAATTTATTACGTTACGTTCATTAAAGACAACTCCATTTCCGGAACACGAAAATTCATTAAGCAATAACATTCTTATAATTTCATTAAAACTGCTTTGGAAACGGAGCAGTTTTTTTTTGCTTTTTGGGTATCGCCACAGCCCGAAAGAAATGAATTGAAATTAATAGAAGCCAAACGGTACTACATTATAAAATGTTGAACCTAATACAGTGCGCTTTTTTGTCTGGAAGTTCTTGTTTAAAATCAGTACTGACCGGCAAAAATACTTTTTAAGGTTCAAGGCTTTGCTATATCACGTTCCTTTGAAGAAAGAATTTTCGACAGGGATCAACCTTCCAAAAAAAATCCGGCAGCCACATTACCTCCTATAAATCACCCATTACTGGTTCCTGTTTGCCATTATATGAGTAATCAATCAAACAGATTTTATCCTTAGTAAAGTCTTCCTTACAAATTTTCACTCTATGTATTATTGTTGTATCCTGAAAGACACAAACCACTTAATCAACAAAAAAGACTGCCCTTTTGAGACAGTCTCTTTGTGATTTATTTTCACTCTCTTAATTCTAATTATGAGTCCCTGTAAGAATTATGCTTGTTATCTCCCATGTAGGAATAGAGGCGCCACTGGTATATTTAAATCCAATATGGACATTTGAGCCTGAAAACGCAGAAAGGTCAATATCGCCTGAAGACACAAAGTTCCAGTCTGCACCTGAAGGTAAATTGGCTATGGTCAACTCAGTCCAGGTTGCAGTATTGGGATCGCCACTGGTATAATCCGACGAAACATATGCTTTGAAGGTGCCATCACCAACCGTTCCGTATTTCATGGCCGTACTGAACTTTAACTTTTCTCCGGTGTACTGATCAAGATTGATAGAAGGTGAGATCAGCCAGTCTTCGTTGGCAAGTGACGAGCCATAGCTTGTCATTTTTGCACAGGTTGTTCCGCCGGGAGTTACATATTGTGTCCAGATATATCCGGGGTCAGTGACACTAAATTGTGTGAAAGTACCCAGAGATCCTGCTGTGGCAAAACTTTCATTAATTATCATTTGGGCATTAAAGTCAAATCCGATAAGGTCGTTGAGGTCTCTGATATATAATTGAAGGTCGCCGCTGTAAACACTTAAAATGCCGCGGATCGATCCCTGCCCGTTAGGGATCAGGTCGGCTGCAAAACTGGCATAATTGCTGGTACGGAGCAAAATCGTGTTCAAGCCATCAGAAATGGTCCTGTTGGTTGTAGCGGTGGTAGATGCAAAAGGCTGTCCTGCTTCCAGTATGGATACATCATCGAGTTGAATAAGCATCCCATAATGATCCGGTGTAATGTCAGAGATTGTCAGCACCTTAGGAGCCGGGGCATTACCGGGCAGGCTGTCGCGGAGCAGGTGTTCTTCAACAGAAATTTCAGGTATGCGTCCGATTGAACCGGCATACGGCGCACCCAGCTGGGTCATTCCGCCATAATCGCCTAAGAAAAGTCCTTTGCATTTTACATAAATACGCTGACCGACTTTATAAAGATTATAAAGACTGGTCTTGTCAAGCCCGATATATAATCCGCCTGAGGTATCCTGAATATAAAGACCTTTATAAATATTGCCTGATTCATCATTACCAATAACTTTTCCTCCAACGTAAACATTGTCATTGATGCTGTCGAGAGCGCCCACTACGGTATGACGTGCTTTAAGTTGTTTAATGCTGATGAGCGTAGCATCTGTTGGCAGCGTAAAAACCGGAATTTGTACCGGGGGCACATCAAATTCTTTGCTGCAGCCGGTTATCAAAGCAAAGACCGCTGCAAAAGCCAGAACTAAAATTTTTCTTATCATCTTAAAAGTTTTCATATGTTTAAATTTTATTGTTTACATTTATTTTGTTAATACCGGAGAGAAACCATGAAAAAGAAAGTTCTGCCATAACCGTAATAATACTTAGCCGGGAATTTGCTGATATCTTTGTTTTCATAATCAAACCGGGATTGTTCATAACCTGAAGTGATCATATTCTGATTATTTAAAATATTGCTCACACTGGCATTGAAACCCAGGTAGAATTTATTGATTTTAAATGATTTACTCACAGAAGCATCTAAGGTGAATTGTGGTTTTGCGTTAGCTTTCTGTTGTTCTGTAATAGTTGTGATCAGCGGATCGTAGGGACTCATATTTTCAAGAGCTTCCACTGTGCGACGGCTGGGGTTAAAATCAATCCAGTTATTGGCAAACAGGTTGGCATTAAGATTCGCATACCAGAAATGCTGATTCTGGTATTTAAGCCCAAATGAACCTGCAGCCTGTGGAGTGCCATTTACATAAAAGTTTTTACAATATATTGTCTGGATTGAATCAGGCTGTGAGCCATTTTCAACGGACATGTAGGCCGTCGGGCGGTTGGTATACCGGTAACTTCCATAAGAGCCTGCAAGCACTGCCGATAAGGAGGGTATGATTTTCACTTCGACACCCAACTCAATCCCCTGATGAATTTTATTTATTCCCACCATAAGAAAATTCACAAAGGTCTGAAGGTCGTCATGGTAGAAACTGCTGACTTTGGTGTCTTCCCAGAACATTGTGTTGAAGGCTGTGATGCGTCCTTTGACACCGGGATAACGGATGATATAACTCAGATCAGCGCTGAAAATTTTCCTTGACCTGATATCTGGGACTACGGTATTTCTTATCCTGGGTGACAGATAGATATCACTGAATGAGGGTGCCATAGTCATGTAAGCGCCATTCAGAAGGATATAATGCCGTCCGGTTGGTTTATAGGTTACCCCTGCCTTCACGGCATAATCAAAGAAATTATGTTTTGCTGATTTGCCATAAGAATCATCAACAAACCGGCCGTTTTTCATATTTCCGACACGCCAGAACTGGCTCCCGGTAATGTTCAGACCTGCATAAAAATCGAAATGGTTAAAGGTAAATTCCCCTACTCCCCAAAGGTTTGCCTTGTTGATGTGAATATCGTAATCATAACCAAAGCTATCTCCTTTTCTTATGATTCGGTTAGGGTTGTTCAGATCATTCTGCAGCATGGTGGTGTTTTCCGGAAAGTCACGCTCAGCGTACTGGTCAATATCAATCCAGTAACCTTCGTAAGCGTCACCGGTGTTTACATCCGTCATGCCGTCGAGCATATCACTGATGACTTTATAATTGCGGCTTTTGTATAAGTTGACGCTTAAACCTCCGCTAAAAAATACATGTTTGTTAATATCATAATTCAGATGTGAGGACAAGGCGGCTTGTGAATGGTCAAGCCTGCGTTCCTCAATGATGTATTTTGCCTGGTCGCCGCTGAGATAACTCAGATAATTGATCTGATAAAGTTCGTCCCAATTAATCTGGCTCACACTTTCGTTATTCTGCCATGCTGCCGTAATATAAGCCATGGTTGCCGGATCGGCGGGATCCTCAAAACTCATGTTTTCCTGCCAGCTGGGCAGATTACGGTAATAATCCGGGCGCGGATCGGCAGAATTGTACCAGTTAAGTGCCGTGGTTCCGGTACGTCCGAAACTATAACCTAATGTTGTTGTTAGTTTCAGCTTATCGCTGATATCATAATAATCGGTGAGTAAAAGCACCGGTTCGTGCGAATTTCTTACCCTGGCGTTACGTACTTCGCCATTCTGCCATCCCCAGTTCGGATTATAATAATTATCATCCAGCATATCATAGATTTCCTGAACAGAAGCAGATTGCATACCCCTCTTTGCCGGAGCGCCAAAACCTGTAAAAGAAAGAAAATGCCTTTTACCAATCTTTTTTTCGACAGAAAGAAAATAGGAGTAAGCATCATAAAATGTTCCTTCCACATAACCATGGTTTCCCTGACGCGTGGAAAGTGAAGCCGTAACAGCCCATCCGTTTTTCATAAGCCCGGTTGAGCCTGTTATCATGGCACGATGCTGGTATGAACGGTTAGAGAATGCATAAGAAGCTTTTACCTGCCTGCGCTGGTGTGAAGCCCTTACATCCATATCCGTCGTCCCGGCAATGGTTCCGAATGAAAATCTGGCGGGTGTGAGCCCGTAAACGCTCTCCTTGAATCGTGTAGCATCGTTCAACCCGCCCCAATCCGAAAAACTTGGCCGGCCGGTTTCAGGATCATTCAGTGAAAGCCCTCCGATCATCACCTCCGAATATTCATTATCATAGCCCCGCGGACGGAAATATCCGGCGCTTAGGGTATACCCGGCAACAGAAATAAAAGCATCGTTGGACGAATGTAAAAGCCCTGCAACATACTGATCTTTGATCTCGTCCTCCGACTCAATGTTGCTGGTCATAACTTCGGACGTTGTGGCCTGGGACTTGTCCGTACCATTAACTTTCATTTGTATCATGCCCAGATTCATTTCGGGCGAATTCACATCTATGCTCATGGTCTGGCTTCCATATCCTTCCAATTCAAAGGTAATATCGTTCTTACCGAAAGTAATACCATCAGCGGAGAACTTCCCTTCCGCATCTGAAACCAATCGTTGCATGCCGATGTTCACTGTAGCTCCTGCCAGGGGTTTACCTTCAACATCAGTAAGTAAACCGCGGACTATCGCATTTTGAGCTTGTACACAAATTACTGTCGTAAATACAAGCAAGGTTAAAAGCAGCTTTTTCATCATAATAAGATCACTTAGTTATATATTTTTTTAAATTATTACAATTATATACACGAGAGTATTTTGACAGATAAAGATTTGGTAACCTATTCTTTAAATAATATTCTTCCGAAATAATTTTCCGGCAAAGGTACTTAAAAAACCATTATTAAAATATTTTCGCTCTTTTTTTGACAAGAATAACTAATTTTGATAATTAATTCATCTCGAAAAATCATTATTGTATGTTCAAAAAACTTATTCACCTATCTATTATCATTCTAATTAGCATTACCTTAAATGCCCAGGATAAAAAACTCAACATTGCTGTCGTTGCTTTTTATAATGTTGAAAACTTATATGATACTATTGATGATCCTAAAACCGATGACGCAGAATTTTTACCCACCGGAATCCAAAACTGGAATACAGCTAAATACAGTTTAAAGTTACAGCGCATTTCGGAAGTTATCTCCAAAATAGGCCAGGAGGTTGTTCCAGGTGGCCCTGTGATCATAGGATTGTCTGAGATTGAAAACAGGTATGTATTAGAAGATTTAACGAACAGCGAACCATTAAAAAACCAAAACTATGGAATTGTTCAATATAATTCTCCAGACCGCCGTGGTGTTGATGTTGCCTTACTATATCAGAAAAAACGTTTTACGCTTGAAGGCAGCAAGCCCTTTACGCTGAAATCTTCAGACACCTCACTGCGTACCAGGGATCAGCTGCTGGTGTGGGGCAAACTCGACGGGGAAGAAATGTATTTTCTTGTCAACCACTGGCCTTCACGCCGCGGAGGTGAACAACGCAGCGCTCCCAAACGTAAAGATGCCGCTCTGCTCTCCAAACAAATCAGCGATTCATTATTTAAGATGAACCCAAATGTCAAACTGATAATTATGGGCGACCTTAACGATAATCCCAACAATGCCAGCATTGCCAAACACTTAAACGCAAAAGGTGAAATTAATAAAATAACTCAGGGAGATTTATACAACCCCATGTTTGGTCTTTTCCAGGATGGAATAGGTTCGTATGCGTATCGTGATTCCTGGGACCTTTATGATCAGATGATCCTTACATCCGCATTTCTTGGTACGGATCGTAATTCATACAAATTGCTGAAAGCAAAGATATTCAATGAACAATTCCTGAAACAAAAAACCGGGACGTTTTCGGGGTATCCCTGGAGAACAGCCGCCGGCGGGCAATACCTGATGGGCTACAGCGATCACTTCCCCATTTATGTGATCTTAGGACGTGAAACAAAATAGTTATACCATATTATTATAGATCTCGTACCTTTTAGTTTTACAGACCTCATATCTTTTCACAATTTTTAATAAATCCAGTATGAAAAAAATCTGTTTCATTACGGTTTATCTGATATGGATATTAAGCGCAACAGCTCAATCGTATTTTTCAGCCGATTCGAGGCTGTTTTTGGCAGACATGAAGTTTTGCGGCAATATCAATCGGTCAGCCACAGCAACGATCATGGAAAAATATCCGGTATATAAATTCGGGGATAAATATTATGTATCATGCCTGGCAAAGACAATGGGAAATTTTGGCAGAAAAACACTTGAATCCCAGGGCATTATCACAGGATCTCAAATTGGAAATGTTGTTACCCTGCGTATCCCGCTTGAAGACTTTAATGAAAAATTATATATTCCGGGCATTTCATACATTGAGATAGCCGGAAAAGCCGCCCCGAACCTCAACCGCGCCATTAAAGATACCCGTACCGACAGTGTATGGAAGGGAATCATGCTGCCTCAGCCTTTTACAGGAAAAGATGTTTTGATAGGTATTACCGACTGGGGCTTTGATTATACCAACCCCATGTTTTACGACACCACCTTGTCCCATACACGCATATTAAAAGCCTGGGATCAGTATCGCAACGCAGGACCTCCGCCGGCAGGTTTTACCTACGGAACGGAAATTGAGGGTGAAACAAACCTATTACTGACGCAGTGCGATACATTTAATATTTATGAATGGGCCACCCACGGCTCTCATGTGGCCGGCATTTGCGGAGGAAGCGGCGCCGGAACCCCTTACCGTGGTATTGCCTTTGAAGCAAATTATCTGATGGCCACTATCCTTGTGGATATGGCTGCCGTACTGGATGC
This sequence comes from Bacteroidales bacterium, assembly GCA_035389045.1. GTDB lineage: Bacteria > Bacteroidota > Bacteroidia > Bacteroidales > CAIWKO01 > CAIWKO01. Next base: position 17,287 of record DAOORA010000071.1, read on the forward strand.
CTATAACTGGATGTACGATTATGCGCAGAGTGAAGGCAAGCGTCTGGTAATTAACCAGAGCTGGGGATTGTACTGGACTGGAACTCTTGACGGCACATCGCTGCTTAGCCAGGCCATCAACCAGTATTCCTCCAACGGGGTAGTTTTTGTTTCAAGCGCCGGCAACAACGGGGATGTGAATATGCATGTAAAACACACCTTCAGCAGCCCCTCCGATACCATGAAAACCCAGATCGTATTCGACAACTACAGTTATTACCCGAAAATGTGGGGACAATCCGTCACAATTTGGGGCGAAGCGGGTAACAGATTTGATATTTCAATTAAAGTCCTGAACAGTCTGAATGAGATCATTGCTGCTACACCGGTATATTCTTCTGATGATACAGCCTCTTATACTACCGGACAGATCATTATCGGCTCCGACACTGTTTTTTATAACCTTGCCTCCGATTCGGCGAATCCGCTTAACAACCGTCCGCACATGCGTCTTCGTGTGCAAAACCTGCGTACCTCCCTCTATAAAATTGCCCTTTTTGCCAACGCTCCTGCCGGTACCATCCATTGCTGGAATATCATCGAGCTTACCAACGATGTCGGCAACTGGGGATCACCATTCAATGCGCTGTTAACAGGTTGGAAAAACGGTGATTACTATTCAGGCATCAGTGAGCCCGCATGTACGCAAAGTGTGATCACGGTAGCAGCACATATGTCAGAATTGGAACTTCCCAACGGCAACATCGTGGGAGGCAGCATTGCCGCTTTCTCAAGTTATGGGCCTACTTACGACGGAAGGCTCAAACCCGATATTTCTGCTCCCGGGGTCAATGCCATTTCCTCTGTTTCGTCCTTTACCAACCAGGCGCTTTCTTCGCCTGCTGCTACCGTTTCCTTCGGAGGACGCTCATACCAGTTTGTACCCTTCTCGGGGACATCCATGTCGTCGCCCATGGTCACCGGTATCGTGGCACTGATGTTGCAGGCCAATCCGGCTCTTACACCCCAGCAGGTAAAAGACATCATTATCACAACAGCCCGCGAAGACATCCGCACCGGAATCATCCCTGATACGGGAAGCCTGCGGTGGGGATGGGGAAAAATTCATGCATGGAACGCGGTAAGGATGGCTTATGCCGGTATTGCAGAAAACAAGACTATTGATAATTATATTATATATCCCAACCCCGCAGCAGATATCCTTCATATCATAGGCGATACCGGAGAACAGTCATTACAAATAAATATATATAACACCTTTGGTTCCCTCGTGTTTTCAAAACCCACACAGAACCAAACACTTGATGTCGGAAAACTCAGCCCCGGCGTTTATCTGATGGATATAACCAACGGAAAAAAAAGAACCCAAAGAAAACTTGTCAAGTTATAAACCTGAGTTCGGGATAAATAAATCATTTTTGTTTTGTCAAAACACAGATTATTAAATTGATAGTATTTGCCGTAAGCAATTCATATCAATAGAAAATCAAAAATGTGCAGCATATTTTGTCCGTAGGACATAAACCATATTCAATGTTAATCTCCTGACGGAGAATAAATGTTTCTGTTATTTGTTTTCAATTGATATTTAAATCCTAACGGATTAAGATACTATGTTCTTAACCCGAACTCAAGTTATAAATAAAGGGATATCCTGTTTTGTTTCTATTCAAAAAAAAAATTTCAGATGGCTGAATCTGCATCAGGTGATTTATAACACCAACTGTATCATTCCGTTACGTGTTTTGGATTCACCGCTCAGTGTCTGGTAGGTAACCACATAATAATAATAGGCAGCCGGCATCAGCACCCCATTGTAATATCCATCCCATGCTGCATTTGTGCTGTTGGAAAAGAACATACTATGGTTATCCTTATCATAGATATTCAGGGAATAATTTTCCTGGCTGATCACTGAGAAAAAAGGATGCCAGGTATCATTATCGCCATCCTGGTTTGGAGTAAACGAATTTGGAATATAGCAATCGCTGCCTTCGAAAAGAATCAGCACTTCAAATATGAATTCCTGTGAATGTGTGGCAATTTTCACAATATAATTACCTTCTTCAGTGATACTGATCAATGGGGTTGTATATCCGCCAGGCGTCCAGAAATAAGTAATGGCATCCGTCATGGTAGCATCAAGGGTAAGGATGGTGCTTTCATTCAGGGTGTGAACGGTATAAGAGGAATTCACTTTCAGTGTATCGTAGCGAGTTTCAGGTGATGGCGCATCCTGTTTTTTACAGGAAAAAAACAACATTGCTGACAACGATAAGTAAATAAATATGCTGAAAAATTTTTTCATAATTTCAGACCTGAGACAATTCAGTACCTAAAACTGAAGACGGACATTAATGCCGGCATAATCAATAATCCCAAAATTATTCATTATTACCCTTTTCATAGGCACTCCGGAATGAATATTTATGATAACATTATCTTTCATATTAAACCCTAAGACCAGCCCTGCATTGGTAAGATTCTTAAATTCAGTGCCAAACAACAACCATTTCCTGTAAGTAAACAACATGCCCGGAGTAAAGTTGAAGATTCTTTCATTGTACTTCAATTCCAGGGCAGGAAGCATACCAAAATTATCGCTGATTTTGTAATTGTATCCGGCAGCCAGCAGATATTCACGGGGAATAGTGTTTGAACTGATTACGCCGATATCCGGCGAGGTAAGATGAATGGCTGAAACGCCCACATACAATGATTTCCAGCTATACCAAACGCCCACTCCAAGGTCAAGATTGTTTTTTGTGGTCCTGCCTGAAAAAACTTCCGATGTGCCAAACACAAAGCCATGGTTCTCATCAATCATATCGGGAAAACTCAGGTTGTCTTTGTTGATGTCACTTGAATAGTATGAAAGTGAAGCCCCAATACGTAAATTATGGTATCTCGCCAGGTTGAACCGGTATGAAAAAGTCACATCAACGGCTATTAATCCTTCCGCACCTCCGATAAACCTTCTGTAATTGGCACCTATACCACAGTTTTTCCTCTTTCCGAAATTAAAATCATAGGCGATACGGTATTCAAAAGGCACATTAAAATCGTTACCCGGCTTATAAAGCGGCTTATAAACCATTGTAGAAACATTGATGGTATGACGTTGATTAAACCCCGTATAGGCAGGATTCACCGCAAAATTGTTCACCACGCCAACTTTATAATCCGGCACAGCTTCCATATTTTTATTCTTGGCAGCATTCGAATTCTTACGGTTTTGCTTTTTACCGGCTGACGCATTTTCTGCATTATAATCATCTATCACACTTGAATAACCCAGGGTGTCTGTTACTAAATTGTCGTTATTGACAGCTTGAGATATATTGTTTATTACCCGGTCTTCATTCGGATGAATCAGGTTCTGATCAATTTTAACGCCGTTGACATAACTTTGATCAACAATTTCAGATTTTGCCAGTTCAACTTCTACAATTTCTTCTTCTTTTATAATATCTCTTGGATCAAAGTTGAAAGTCTTATCAAAGGAAGGTGAAGAAGCGGGTTCATGAACCGCAGTAAATTGAACAGTTTTCTTTTCAATGACAGGATTCTTTTTCGACGTCTTTACTGTATTATTCTCTAATAAAGATGTATTATCCCGACTGCCGGAAGAAATACCCCTATCCTGCACCCTGCTTTTATAAACATTCGGTGATGATTTCTCAACATTATTGCTTTCACTGTTATTAGCAGGGGATACTGTTTTTGAATTATATTCAGTTTTCAGTATAGGATTGGCAGGTGGCGTATATAAAGCAAGCTGCGCTGCGTCTGAATTGGTCTGACGATCTCTTTCAGAGAGTACATAAGTAATAATTCCTGTAGAAACAAGGAATATGGCAGAAATGATTATGATAATATTAGTGATATTGGTTCCGGAGTTTTTAAAACCTGCATTTCGTGGATTTACAATAGCAGATTTCATCATCTGCCAGTGCTCAGGAACAAATTCTGGTTCGTAACTGCCTAGTCTTTCCCGGAATAAATCGTCTATCTGATTTTTTTTATCCATTTACTACTGACTCCTTTTTTTTAAGTTTTTGGATTCGGCTCATTAGAATCCGGCGGGCATTGAGTAAATGCCACTGAGAAGTGCTTTCGGTAATGTTCAGTATTTCGCCGATTTCTTTATGATTGTAATTTTCAAAAACATACATATTAAAAACAGAGCGGCTTGCAGGAGGCAAGTCTTCTATCATCCTGATCAGGTCTTCTTCACCGAGTTTACTTACAGCATCATTCTCAATATGCACCGAGTCATTATTGATATTGAGAGGAACGGTATTATAATAACGGTTTTTTTCAAACCTGATCTTGTCGAGCGCTGTATTAACCATGACTTTCCTTATCCAGGCATTCAGATATTCGCCTTCTCCTTTGTACTTTTCCATGTTCTGAAAAACTTTCAGGAATCCGGTATTCAGTATCTCTACTGCATCATCGCTGTTTTTTGCGTACCGAAGACAAATATTCATCATCTGCCCGTAAAACATTTTATACATTTTTTCCTGAGCGAACGAATTCCCGTCCCTGCATAATTTTATCAACTCCTTCAGCTCTTTCCCGGGATTCATATGCTCAATTTAATTAATAAACGCATTCTTTATAAAAAGACTTGGTTAAACAGGTGTTTTTATTCCAGACGTGATAACTCATAAAATGGTTGTACCACGTTGCCAGGGATTTAATGCAAATATAAGAAAAAAACTAGAGAATATCCTTGTTTTCACAGGGGAAACCGGATGAATTTTTAAGTCTGGAAACAAACTCCATAGATACATAATTATCGTAACTTTTGCAGACATCCGTGGCAAATTCAATGGCCGTAGTGATCATTTTTTCATATTCCTCCAGCGAAAGCTGCTGCAGTTTCATTTTATCAATGTGGTTTGTATACAGCCAATATGCCATACCTGCAGTGAATGTGTCGCCTGCACCTACTGTGCTTAAGGGTTTTACACCAATCGCCGGAAGGTGGTTTTGAAAGTTCGTTGTATGTAAATCCACACCGTAACGGTTACGGGTATATATCATTGATTTACAGCCCTTGTTATTTAATACCGAATAAGTTGTCTCGGCATCTTCTGTCTGAAAAATATTTTTAAAATCTTCATCTGAGCCTTTGGTTATATCGGCATTTGAAATATTTTCCTCAATATAGGGTTTCAGTTGACCGAGTAATTTCAGGTGGGCCTGTCTGAAATTTGGATCATACACAATCACAGCATTATTATTCCTGCAGGCGCTGACAAATTCTGAAACCATAGCCCGTATCTCCGGTTTTATTGCATAATAGGAGCCATACAGCAATATATCATCCTGCTGCAGAATTGGGAAGTTGATGAATGGTTTGTCTTCGATCCTGATTTTATAAAAAGAATAATCGGCATTGTTTTTTTCATCCAGAAATGCCAGTGCAATGCGCGATTTGGCATTGGTGTACATGGTAATATAAGTAGTATCTACATTATTATCCTGCAGAAATTTTTTTATAATGTTTCCGACCCTGTCGTTGGCAAAATCCCCTACAAAATACACCGGCAGCCCGAGGCGTCCGAGCGTAACGGCAACATTAAGCATAGCCCCTCCCGGTTTGGCTTCCACAGGTTTCTCATTTTTAAAAATAATATCATAAACAGCTTCTCCGAAACAGTATATTTTCCGCATGACTTTTTGCCGTCAAAAATACTGTTTAAAAATGAAAGAAGGGTGATGTCTGAATAAGAAATTGTTTTGATTTTATCTTTTCATATCTTTATGCGTCTTTTTTGCT
>DAOORA010000072.1:0-20656 GCA_035389045.1 Bacteroidales bacterium
TTGAGCGGGTTAAAAGAAAGGTGCTGAATCCAACCGATACATTAATAAATCTTGAATTTTGCATACAGGCACGCGTTGCAAACGCGAGCGCACACCGGATATTGACAAATTCTGCACTATTCCGGCACCACTTCTGTTTCAAATCTCATTTTTTATTTCTGATATTTTCCACAGCCAGCGCTATTTTTTCATTAGTGGCCGGAATTGGCAGATCGGGATCGGTTTGATGGTTTCCGGCAGCGGCCACCGCATAACGCAGCGCCATCCAAACCGAAAAAGCCAGAATGAAAGGAGGCTCGCCTACCGCCTTGCTTTTACGGATCGTATTGTAATTGGCAGCATTTTCGAGCAAGTGAATGTTGAATATTTCCGGAATGTCCTGCACCGTGGGAATCTTATAAGTATCCGGTGAACAGGTCAGCAGCCGGCCGGTATCGTCCCACTTTATTTCTTCGGTAGTGATCCATCCAACGCCCTGGATAAATGCCCCGCAAACCTGCCCCATATCTATGGGTTTGTTCAGGCTGTCGCCCACATCATGAAGGATGTCTGCCCTGATGAGTTTATGCGACCCGGTGAGCACATCCACTTCCACTTCAGCCACTGCCATCCCGTAAGAAAAATAATGAAAAGGTTTTCCTCTCCCTTTTTCTCTGTCGAAATAGATATCGGGAGTCTTATAAAACCCTGTCGCGCTGAGGCTTATCTGACTGATATACGCCTTTTCTACCAGTTCCGGGAACGGTATGGAACATTGCGGAAACTTAGAATCAAAGACACTGTTTTCGCTGAATATGATCCTTTTTTCGTCAATTTTACTTACCGCATATTTATTTTTTATTGTTGCAGCAGCCAGGGCTGTCAGTCGTGATTTCAGCGTGTCAACCGCATTTTTTACGGCGGCGCCGTTCAGGTCCGATCCGCTTGATGCCGCTGTTGCCGAGGTATTCGGGACCTTGGACGTATTAGTCGCATTGACTTTAATGTATCCTGCAGATATACCGAGTTCAGCGGCAGCAATATGTCGCATTTTGGTATACAGCCCCTGCCCCATCTCGGTTCCGCCATGGTTGACGAGTACGCTGCCATCGCGGTAGATATTTACCAGGGCGCCTGCCTGGTTAAGAAAAGATGTGGTGAAGGATATACCAAACTTAACAGGAGTCAATGATATTCCCCTTTTTATGTATTTACTCGTTTTGTTGAACAGGTCTATGGCTTTTTTTCTTTTTTCGTATTCAGCGCTTTTTACGATCTGAGTATAAATTTTTTGCAACCTGATGTTTTCGACCTTCTGATGATAAGGGGTAATATTGCCGGAATAGTCCGTATAGAAGTTTTTCAGCCTGATCTCCGCAGCGTCTTTTTTCAAAAACCTGGCTATACGGTCCATGGCATGTTCGATGACCGCAATGCCCTGCGGGCCTCCGAAACCGCGGAATGCGGTATTTGAAAAATGGTTGGTACGCCAGGCCGTGGCAGTAATTGAAACATCGGGAATATAATAAGCATTGTCGGCATGAAGCATCGCACGTTCCAATATCGCCATACTGAGGTCTGCGGCATGGCCGGCGTCCGCATTAAGGTCAACGGTGTAGGCGGTGATGGTTCCCTCGTCATCAAAACCTATGGTGTACGTTGACCAGAACGGATGCCTTTTCCCCGTGATCTTTTGATCATCGTCACGGAAGAGATGGATCATGACGGCATGGCCCGTTGCCCTTGCCAGCAGCGCTGCCCAGGCGGCCACATGGTTACCCTGTGTTTCCTTCCCTCCGAAACCGCCACCCATACGCTTCACCTCACAGACCACTTCATTTTTTGAAACTCCAAGGACTTCGGCCACGATGGCCTGAGTTTCCGCAGGATTCTGGCTCGAGGCATATACCATCATTTCGCTCCCTTCGCCGGGTACACATAATGCCGACTGTGTTTCAAGATACCATTGTTCCTGTGCCCCTGTGTATAGTTCCCCGGACAGGCTGTGCCTGGATTTTGACAAGGCTTTTTTTACATCACCCCGTTCTATCTTTCGTGTGGGCGCAATTTTGCTGTCTGCGGCCATCGCACTTTTAATATCAAGAAGAGGTTTAAGGGGTTTGTACGAAATCTTTACCAGCTTTTCGGCTTCGATAGCTATGTCTTCGCTTTCAGCAGCAATAAGTACCACGGCCTGGCCTATGGCATTCACTTCTTTTACTGCAAGGCATGGCTCGTCGTGAGCCACAGGACCCATCTGGTTTTCGCCTGGGATATCTCTATACGTCAACACGGCATGAACACCTTTAACCATCCCGGCCTCACTCACATCAACACGGAGGATCTCTGCACGGGCATGAGAGCTGTATACCACTCTTCCGTAAAGCGTTTGCCCGCTCACCTCCATATCGTTCACATAAACGGCCTTTCCGGTTGCATGCAATTCTGCACTGTCATGGTACAGATACTTTTCTGAAGTATTTTTCATGTTATTTTCTGGAAGTTGTTTCTTCATAAAATTTTAATAATAGGTTACGGGCGGCGATACGGCGAAATTCCTCGCCGGAACGGGCATCCGACAGGGGCGTAAATTCTTTATACAGCCGTTCCGCTGCTTTTTCCACTACCGATGGCAACCATTTCTTCCCCAAAAGATATTTCTCGGTATTCACGGCACGCCGGGTAGTGGCAGCCATGCCGCCATAAACCAGTACAATGTCCTTCACGGTTTTATCTTTACTGTCCAGCTCCAGCCTGAATCCCGCACTGCATGTGGAAATATCAAGGTCTTTTCGTTTTGAGACTTTATAGGAAGCGATGATCTGCCCCTTGGCAGGAAAAGGAATACCGACAGAAACAATGATTTCATCTTTCTTCAGATCGGTAGTTCGGTAGCCTTTAATAAAATCACATAACTTTATCACACGCGAACCTTTTTTGCCGTACAAAGCTACCACGGTATCATAAGCCATCAATACCGGCAGCGAATCGCCAATGGGTGAGGCAGAGCCTATGTTGCCGCCAACGGTAGCCATGCTCCTGATTTGCTTCGAACCAAAAACACTAAGCATCTTGTGCAGGGCCGGAAACTTTTTCTCTGTTGCCATTTTGAGTTGCTCCATCGTAATACCTGCGCCCACCGAAAGACTTTCCTTTGTTTCTGTAATGGTTTGAAGTTCCTTAACCGAAGAAATATCGATAATTTCGGGCAACAATTCATGTTTTTTGGAAACCCTGAGCCCGGTATCGGTATTCCCGGAAACTATCAGAGCGGAAGGATATCTGCTTTTCAGATCAAGGGCTTCAGAGATGGTAAAGGGTTTATAATAACGCTGACCTTTTGTTTTGATAACAATAGTTTCCGTGGAATTAATCTGTTGCAGTAATTTTACCGTTTGTTTTTCTTTAGAACTGAAGATGTCTTTTTCCCTGTTGCTGCAGGCTCTTTCAGCAGCTTCAATAATTGGCACATACCCTGTACAACGGCAGAGGTTACCGGTAACAGCATCACGAATCACTTCTTTATCAGCTTTCAGTGTGCTTTTGTACAAAGCAAACAACGACATTACAAATCCCGGAGTGCAAAAACCGCATTGTGAGGCATAAACTTCCACCATGGCTTTCTGAACGGGGTGTAAGCCCCCTTTGGCATCCGCCAGGTTTTCAACAGTGATGAGTTGTTTTCCATGTATCATTGGCAGAAAAATAAGACAACTGTCCACCGCATAATAGGCAAGACGGCTTCCATCCTGTTCGGCAAGCACCACGGTACAAGCCCCGCAGTCGCCTTCGCCGCAGCCTTCTTTAACGCCTTTATACCCGTTCAGCGCCCTGAGGTATTTCAGTACACTGGTGGTAGGGCGGAATTCCGAATTATTGAAATCTATCTCCTGAATTTTATCATTAAATACAAAGCTGACTTTGTTCATATTATTTATTTAAACAGTTTTTTACGTCAATTAGTTTTGCGATGATGCTTATTGCTATTTCTTCGGGTGTTTCGGCGTTGAACTTGATCCCTATCGGCATATCAACACGATCGGTCTCGGTATGGGAGAAGCCTTCATTTTCGAGCATATGTTTGCGGGCCAGGGCCACTTTTCGCTGACTTCCTATCATGCCAAGATAGGCAAAAGGCTTTCTGGCTAGTTTGATCAGGATATTCTCATCGTACTCGTGCCTGGGTGTTACAATGACAATAAAAGTATTTGCTGTGAACCGGGCTTTTTCAATAGCGGCAAAGTATTCTTCACATATACAATGGTAAGGTGAAGCGTCAAATTCATTAAAAATACCTTCCCGCTGATCAAAGATCGTGACACGGAATCCAAAATCCAGGGCATAACGTGCCACCACACGGCCTATATGCCCTGCGCCGAAAATATATAAATCCAGGCTGCTTTTTATGGGTTCAAAATATATTTCAACAGTGCCGCCGCATTGCATGGCCAGGTCTTCTTCGAGTTCATATGTTTTTTTCAGCGGGACACCGTTTCTTAAAACCTCTAAAGCGTCAGCAATGACCTGAAATTCGATACTGCCGCCTCCGATAGTTCCGATGATCTTACGATCAGGTAATACGATCATTTTTGACCCGGCTTTCCGGGGAGAAGATCCCGCAGTTTCAGTAATAATGCAAAGAACCACTTCTTCATTCTGACTGATAAGTTCTGATAATTGTGTATATATATTCATTATTGTATAAAATCTGATTCAAAAATAATCATTTTCAACACATTCTTACATCAAAACCTGCTTTTTTGAGATCGTCAAAATAGGAAGGATAGGACTTGACGACACAATCAGCGTCTCTGAGCAGGACTTTATATCCAAGCAACGACAAAGGCGCCAGCGCCATCGCAATACGATGGTCATTGTAAGTATTACAAACAATATTTTTTGCTGCTGATAATTTGCCTGATTTTTCGACATGCAACATATCGTTATTGTTGGTGGAAAAATGAAACCCAAATCTTTCAAGTTCTGCCACCATAGCTGCTACACGATCGGATTCTTTCCATGCCAGGTTGCGAAGCCCGGAGAAACTGCATCTTACGTTTAATGCCGCAGCTGAAACCAGCAAAGCAGGAAAGAGATCCGGGCTATGAAACATATCTAATCCCGCAGCGAAAGGTTTATTATGATCATTTCTTATGATGACCGAGTTGTTCAAAAAGGTAGTCCGAACCGCAAAATCCGTGAAAATATCACATAAGGCTGCATCGCCCTGCAAAGAATCATGTTGCAAGCCTGAGAGTTCAATTTCCGCTTCCTCAGCCAGTGCAGCTATCTCGTACCAGAAGGCTGCTGCAGACCAGTCTGCTTCAACAACACAATCACAACCCTTGTATGGCTGAGGTTTAACTAGTATTGTATCATCCTGCCATTTGCAACTGATCCCGGACCTTTTCATCAGACCCAGCGTCATATCAATGTATGGCCGGGAGGCAATATTATTTTTGAGTTTTAATTCCAGTCCATCAGGCAGCACAGGCGCAATAAGCAGCAAAGCTGAAACAAACTGGCTGCTGACGCCGGCATCAATTATGACCCGTGCTCCATGCAACGGCTTTCCGTCAATAATCAGGGGAGGATATCCTTTTTCTGCCACATACTGAATTTCAGCCCCTAAGTTGTTCAATGCATCAACCAGTGGGCCGACAGGGCGCTTTTGCATACGCGCAGAACCGGTAAGTACACGTTTTCCCGGTGTGACAGCAAAAAGCGCAGTGAGCAGGCGGAACGGAGTGCCTGCATCAGCGGCATCAAACACCTCCCGGTCATGGAGATTTCGGAGACATTCCTGAAGTACCAATGTATCACCTGAGTCCGACAGATTATCAATCCGGAAACCATCCCTGCAAAGATATTGGATTACCAGCAGGCGGTTACTTATGCTCTTTGAAGAAGGCAGCGTAACAGAACTCCTGATCTTTTTCGATTTTATTTCTACCAGCGCATCAGACATTGACCTTCAGCAATTTAAAAAGTTGTAAATCGCAAATACACAAATCCCTATAAAGCATATTACAGCAGATTATTATAGAACACAAGGGAATCTGCGATCAGTTTTTCGTCAATAAAATTATCCGTTTTAGCTTCCCCAATGCTGCTGAGCAATGTAAAATTGATCTTTTGCCCGGAATTTTTTTTGTCATTTCTGATAAATTCCATGATCCCGGTGGCATCAGCTTTGAACTTTCTGGTCAGGGTTAAACGGAATATCTTATAAATTACTTCGTCTAATTCAGCACCTGAAAGTAACTTTTTCTTTTTGGACAACCAGGCTTCGCAAACCATGCCAATAGCCACGGCTTCGCCATGAAGCAAGGGTTTTTTATCGTTCATCAGTGAAGATGACTCAACGGCATGGCCGATGGTATGGCCGAAACTCAGTTTTTTTCGTACGTTTTTTTCCAGAGGATCATCCTGCACGATCTTATCTTTCAGTTTGACAGCCTCTTGTATCAGGTCAGTACGATCAATAATATCCCTGATATCACGCAGTTTAAGGTCTTGCCAGAGTCGTTTATCAGAGATGAGCGCAATCTTCAGCAACTCAGCACACCCTGACCTTATATGTCTTTCAGGCAGTGTTCTCAGAAATTCCGGATCGATATATGTTTTCTCAGCAAACGAGAAACTGCCTATAATATTTTTCAGTCCATTATAATCCAGGCCTGTTTTGCCGCCGATGGAGGCATCTATCATACCCAGCAGGGTGGTTGGTACATTACAGAAAGAAATTCCCCTTTTGTACGATGAAGCCGCAAAACCGCCCAGATCGGTGATGACGCCTCCGCCAAGGTTAACCAGTAAAGAACACCGGTCGGCATGATAGGTTATTAGTTTTAACCAAATCTTATTACAACTTTCAAAGTTTTTATTTTTTTCACCGCTTTTAACCATTATCTGCCGGGCATTATCAAGGACGGGAAAATCTTCCAGCAGCTTCTTTTTGCAGTATTTTTCAGTATTTTCATCCAATACGATAAAAATACTGCAATGCGCTGCTGATTTCTCTTCCAGGTATTTCCTGAAATCTTCTTTTTCAGCCGCTGCAAAAAGGTAAGTCGGATTTTTCATCATATAAGCAGGAATATGATCACCTTGGATACAAAGTTATGAATGTTTTGTAATTTTGTTTTATAAAGAAACACAATAAACTATTACAAATATGAGCATTAAAGGTACACAGACTGAAAAAAACCTGCTAAAAGCCTTTGCCGGCGAGTCGCAGGCCAAAGCCCGTTATACTTTTTTTGCCAAACAGGCAAAAAAAGACGGTTATGAACAGATTTCCGAAATATTTACGATTACTGCCATGCAGGAAGAATGTCACGCCAAGATATTTTTTCGTTTTCTGGAAGGCGGACCTGTTGAGATCACGGCCACATATCCTGCAGGCTCCATCAGTTCCACAGACAACAACCTGATATCAGCTGCCAACGGCGAAAACGAAGAATGGACGGAGTTATATCCCTTATTTGCTCAGATTGCTGCTGAAGAGGGCTTCCCGAAAATCGCAACCGCGTTTAAACTCATTGCCAAGATTGAAGCTGAGCATGAAGCCCGCTTTCTGAAACTATTAAGAAACGTTGAAGACAACAGGGTTTTTGAAAGCGATGAAGAACAAGAATGGGTATGCCGTAAATGCGGTTATGTGCACAAAGGCAAAAAAGCTCTTGAAAACTGTCCGGTTTGTGCGCATCCAAGAGCATATTTTGAGTTGAAGGCTATGAATTATTAATTTAACTCCTGCACATCAGCACATAGGGCACCGCTTACATGGCCTGTGTTTTACGCCTATACCAATGGCATACAAAAAACGGTAATAAAAATAAATAAGTTCCGTTAAATTTATTTTTTTATTAATTATCTATTTATATTTGCTAATATGAAGATGTCTTCAAAAACAGCACAACAGGAACAAATAATCACTATATCGCAAAGCATGAAAGAAGTTGGTGTGTTCCGCTATTTTATCGGTGGCTTTGTGATTTTAGCAGGCGCGCTTTTTATTTTTATTGAAATGTACCTGGCAGGTATCTCCATCCTGTTCATTGGCTTGCTTCTTATCGGCTGGTGCTCAAAAGCAATTTTCGACAACAACAAGAAAGTATTGATACACAAGACAGGTCTTTTCACCCCTTTCATTCCTCTGAGAAAAAAATCCATAGAAGGCGCGACGGCAGTTATTCTTAAAACGATAACGACAAAACACAAAGGTTTTGGCCAAACGATATCCACAAAGTCAACCACTTACCGGATAGACCTGGAAATACCTACAGGATCCATCAACATCGACAGCCTTGATGATAAAAAAAAGGCCGGTTATTATTCCTCTGAAATAGCGAAACTTCTTAATGTTGAACTAAAGCAGATCGAGCAGTAATCTTTCGCCAATACTGCAAACACATTCTCTTTATAAAATTGACCAGGTCGTTTTTGCGGGCGCTAATCATTTACCGCACATCAGCACATACGGGCATAATAAACAGTTGTCTGTATTCTCCGTCTGAACAAAATCATCAGAAGGATCAAAAAGCCGCATCAGCAGGTCTCTGAGCAAATCTTCAAAATCGGCCAGCTGATCGTTTCCTATTGATTCTATATGTCTGGATCTTGTATTTTCAGGGTCTTCGTAGTAAAACACGTTTTTCACGCCGTCCTCAATATTTCTGAAACTCCACACGCCGCATTGCTGCTCCGTATATTGGTTTTCAGGGTTTTCCCTGTTGAACAGCCACCAATACAGAAGCAACTGAAAACAATAATCATTTTTATATTCCTGTTGATCGTTCAGTAAACCGGCAATATTGAAATTTTTACCCGCTGTGTTGCCGGATTTATAGTCTATGATCTGTAATCTATCACCAATCAGGTCTATCCTGTCCGCAAAACCTTTCAGCAGTATCTGTTTCACAAAGCTATCGGCAGGCAATTCAAGAGCATAATGAAGATCTTTCTCCGTAAATAAAACTTTATGCAGAATATGGTTCTCACGGTTCTCTTTTACGATATCCCGTTGTACTTCAAGGAATTTCCGCAGGTAATCCTTTATCACATTATAAATCAGGAAATTCTTCCCGCTCATGCGGTCGTATGATTTTGGAAGGTCTTTTTCAAAATTTACCCTAAGTATTTCCTCATATGTTTTTAAAAATCCATCAATAATATCCTCAGTCAGTTCCTTCCCGATAAATGAAGTAAATAATTGGTCGAGCACTGCATGAATATGGTCACCAAATTCTTTGCTGTCTATGGTTTCGGTTATTTCTTCATTTTCCCATATTCCGGCCACATAACTAAAATAATATTGCAGTCCGCATTTTCTGAAAACATTAAGCGCAGAGGGTGAAAGCCCTTTTTCTGCAAGCTCCCTGAGCCTTTCGAGGATTTCTTCGTCTTTTTTTATGATGATCGGTTGGGGCAAACTCTTCTCCGGTGGAAATGTCACAAACATTTCTTTTATCGTTATTAAAGGATTTTTCTCAGGTAATTCATAGGTCAGCTGGTTGATAAAACGGCTCTTTTCGCCGCCGCCCATATCATCGGCCTGTGTGTTGTAAACAAGATATATCCTTTTGCTTCGTTGCATGATGTGATAGAAATGGTAGGCAAAAATCTCCTCGTTTTGCTTGTACGTCGGCAGGCTTGAATCAACACGTATCCCATGAGGAATGAACGAGGTGGCTGATCTGGCTTTGGGCAGCACACCCTCATTGACTGACAATAAAAACACCGTATCAAAATCCAGCGTGCGGGTTTCCAGCATTCCCATGATCTGTAAACCATCAAGAGGCTCACCCGCAAAAGGAACTGTGGTCTGCGAAACAAACTGAGTGAACATTACATGGAGGGTTTGTACAGTAAGCTGAATATCTGCCGACTCACAGGCCGATTGGATGCGCGAAAGGATTTTCAGGGCTGAGAACAGAAATTCGGCATCCAGACCTTGTTTTACAAATATAGTCTGCTTGATAAAATCAATAAACTCCGTCAGACATCTGATTGCAGGTAAACCTTGCTGATGCCAGGGAACAAAAAGATTGTCAACGGCTTCGGATACCGGATTTATACTCTTTGAAAGCAGGTTATGAATTTCTTTGCGGGTGTAAAAAATCCGCTCCTGCCCTTTCAGTATTGATAGCAGGCTGCCCTTGCTGCCTGCCGCCGTAATAAAAAAAGCATGATTAAACAGTTTTTGAAGGTC
The DNA here is from genome assembly GCA_035389045.1 of Bacteroidales bacterium. GTDB lineage: Bacteria > Bacteroidota > Bacteroidia > Bacteroidales > CAIWKO01 > CAIWKO01. The sequence goes on from DAOORA010000072.1 coordinate 10,196, forward strand.
TTTGTAATAAAACAATGGTTCTAAAGCATTTTTAAATTTGCGGAAACGTTCCGAATTTTCATGCAGGTCAAACAATATCTCTATAAAATTATAAACCGATGAAAGCCTCATGGGATATCCCATAGTAATATTAAATTTATCAATGCTATCGGGAACCGAATTCAACATGGGAATTAAAAGATTTTCCTCATTTAAAACCACAGAAATCTGTTCGCTGCTGATGCCTTCTTCCAGCAGGGAATTTATTTCCTCTGCCGCATATTTTGCTTGTCCTGTTTTTCCTGCCACCGCCACGATGGTGATGCTTTTTTCCTGTGTCGCAAGATCATTATCGATCCAATGTTTTTTTTGCAGATTCCACTTACCGAGATATTTCCGGATGAAATTCCCGGCTTCCTGCACCGTATCATTGATATAGTATTCATCACCGTCCCAAAGCAATTCGGCTTTTCCCTTCTCATAAAAACAATTAACGACAAATTCTTCCGAAGCGCTCAGGGCATTGAGTCCTGCAAAAACAACAACAGTATGCCGGTTAAGCAGTTCATCCGATTCGTTCAGCCTGCCGGTAAGATGTCTGCAGGCCATACCGTAGGTAGCCATGCGGGCAGCCTTCATTCGTGCTGTAAAATCAAGATAAATATCGTGAAGCATCCCGTAAAACTCCAGGTAGTTCTTCTGAAAATCGCTCAGAGGCTTACGGTCAAGAGCCCATAATGCAAGGTTTTTATCTTCTTTTAAATAAGAAAAAACAAATTTTGCATCAGCCAGGTGCTGATCAAGCTCATCAAAATCCTGCAACAATTTATTACCCCAGTTCAGAAATTCATCGAAGCTCTCCGCTTGTGATTTTTTTACAGTGGAATAGCTTTTGTATAATTCCATCAAAGAAATGAAATCGTCGGCCAGGTTCAATCCCGACAGGCCGATAATAAAATCCTGTATTGAAGAGATCTTTGGCAGAAAAACAGGCTTTTCAATGACCTCTGAAACGTGTTTCCTCAGAAAAAGCCCGGCACGGCGGTTAGGAAGTATTATTTGTAATTCACCGAAATTATCGGCATATTTATCGAAAAGATACCCGGCAGTTTTCCTGAGAAATTCCATGTTATTTTTTTATTGCTATTGTTTTTAAACTGTAATATTCGGCATAATCCCTGTTTATCCAATAGGATGTATCCGATTGTATGTCCGTAAAAAATATGGTTTGCGGTATACTTTGTAATGCATCAGCCTGCAGATCAAGATTTCCGGTATTTGTGGCCTCCTTAATCTTTATATACCGGGATTCCATTTCTGTTTTATATCCGGCCACCTTAAAAAACAAATCATAGTATGCCCGCGTAATGTTGTTCCTGAAATAATACTTCCCGCCTGGCTCCTTAAAGAAATCGGATATGGCAAAAAGTACGATGCAAACCAGCAATATTCTTTTCAATATATCGGGAAAAACAGGTATTGTGATTTTTTTTCGTACAAAAAAATGACAAAGATTAACCATGTTGATGAACCATAACATCATAAAAACAAAAGAAATCAGGGCATGGACGCGCACAGGCGGATTGATCCCCATGCTCAGAAACCCCGGAATGTATAACACTACCAGTGTCAGCAGAGAAAACACAGACAGTACCCAAGGATTTATCAGGTACCGGTAACGAATACTATTTTTCCGTATCACCTGAACAATAAAAGGAATAACAATGATGGTAAGCAATACAAAGGGCGGGCTTTGAAAATGCAATCCGAGCATTTTAGCCACAGCGATGCATGAGCTGATGATGCTCTGCACGTAATTCATTGACCCTGAAAAAACCGACATGCGGACATAATTGCCCGGCGCCAGTATCTCAGCGAATGCGAATACCAGTGCATATACGAGTACTAAAGTCATCGTAATTGAGATTTTTCGGTTGACATAGGTACTTCCGGACCAAAACAGTAGAAGTATGCCACAGATCAAAACCATGCTGATTTCATTAAGTCCTATGATGACAAAAGCAAGTAAAATCAACAGGATGGCAAGAGGTATCTTATGTTTCCGGGGACTGTGTATAATCCTGATGAGAATTGCCAGAAAAAATAAGGTAAAAGCATTTGCCAGCAGATATTCCACACCTGCCGGATACCAGTAGATACCTTCACCGGTTGATGGAAATGTGTTGATATACAACACAAAAAATACAAGCGAAAACAAAAACATTTCCTGCTTCTTCAGAAAACTATTCAGCAGTGTGCAAAAAAAATAATAACCAGAGAGAAATAGCAACGTCAGTAGCACCGGCGGAATCATTCGGTATATAATTATACATCTCAGTGGGTTAAGTGCTTCGAGGAAGTTAGCCGAATAACGCCCTGTCCAGTTCAGATAAATGTATTTCTGGTATGCAAAGTAACCATGTTGCTGTGTTAAATTAAAAACACTGTAATCGTCAGCAGAGGGATAAACAAAAAAAGACAGAAAAAATAAAGGGGCTATCAGGATCAGCAATAGAATTATCCAGAAATATAGACTGTTTAGAATTTTCATTATAAATAAAAACCAAAAATAATCATTTCCGCTAAATTGAAAAAACACCTCGTGATCTAACCTGAAACCGCACAGCGTGTTGCATTCTAATCATAACGATTAACTCTCGACTTAACAAATAAATGGTAAATAAATATATTAAAAAGCCGGTTTTATTTCAGCTTTGCCGCAATAAATCCAGTTGTCCAGGCACACTGAAAATTATATCCTCCGGTAATGCCATCAATATCAAGTATTTCACCCGCAAAATACAGGTTCCGGCAAACCCGGCTCTGCATGGTTTTCATGTCAATACTACCCAGGCTGACACCTCCGCAGGTCACAAATTCTTCTCGGAAAGTTGTCTGCCCTTTAACGGAATAAACGTCGTTGGTAAGCACACTGCTTAGCTGGTTCATCCCTTTTCTGCCCAGCCCTCCCCACGTCATTTTTCCTGAAAGTCCGCATTTTTCAACCAGATAATTCCACAACCTTGCCGGTAATGCATATGGTCGGTAGTTAGATATAATTTTATCGGTATGTATTGCAGCGATGCATTTTAACTCATTTGACACCGTATCGTTATTTCGTTCGTTAACCCAGTTCACCTGAATTTTAAAATCATATCCCTTTTCATGTAATATCCTAGCTCCGTAAGATGACAGATTTATAACCGCCGGCCCGCTCATGCCCCAGTGCGTGATGAGCAAAGGCCCTTCCGACTTCAGGTTGGTTCCCTGTATGCTCACCATAGTGTTTTCAACCACAACACCCATCAGGCAGGTAACAGGCTCATCAGGCATATTAAAAGTAAACAGGGAAGGCACAGGATCTGAAATCTCATGGCCCAGATTTTCCAGCCACAGCAAACCGCTTTTCCGGGGGGAACCTCCGGTGGTCACGATCACCTTATCAAAAATCAGCGGGGAGGATCCATCCTTTTCGAATATCACTTCCAGACTGTTTTCCACCGGCCTGACAGCTTTGATGCCGGCACCTTTTCTGATTTCAATACCCATACGTTTCGTTTCCCTATAAAAACAATCAATAATGCTTGATGAACTTTGTGATGCCGGAAAGACACATCCGTCATCCTGAATAACCAATGGTACACCCCTCACCTCAAACCAGCTCATTACATCATTGTTGTTAAAAACATGAAAGATCTTTTTCAGATTTCTGCCTCCGCGGGGATAGCCATCACATAACTCATCGACAGTACTGCAGGCATGGGTTACATTACATCTCCCGCCTCCGGAGATTTTCACTTTGTACAATACCCGCTGCAATTTTTCGAAAATTACTACTTCGGCAAACGGGAAGTTCTCTTTAACGGCTAAAGCCGAAAAAAAACCCGCTGCGCCACCGCCAATGACCGCTATTTTCACGTATTAATATTTCAGATTCTTTTGCAATATTAATAAACTCTCAGGAACCCCGGCAAATATTTTCAAACTATGGCATAAACCACCCTGCATCGTCTTGTCACTACATTCATCTGAGCTCATGAAATATAGAGAACAACCTGATTTACAGCATTTCGCTGCAAAACGATACCGTAGAGAGATAAAAAGATCAACTGTCCGGATCAATGAATCAAATTCAATAGTATTGATTTTGACTGATCTTTTCCGGTAAATTCCAACTTAAATGCATACATACCTGCAGGCAGGTCCTTGCCTGAAAACACTAAAGTGTGATTTCCACTGCTCTGCAATGCATTCACAAGTTCAGACACCATTTCTCCAATTGCATTATACACACTTAGCCGAACGGTTCCGTTATCAGGAATAGCGTATGATAAAGTGACCTCGCCATTGAATGGATTAGGATGTCCGGCAAAAACAAATCCATCCGTGCTATTGTTGCCCCGGACAAATATTCTGGGCATTATCAGATAAGCTTCATCATTCTCCTGTCCATACTGGTTGCCTATTATGCCCGTTCCCGACAGTTCAAATTCTATTTCCCCTGCATCATGATTTTTCAGCGGGCTGAAGCCTAATGTTATAATTTCATCATTTGCCGCAACATCAAAGTGATTTGTGGTAGCAAAAACCACCCTTATGACGCCGTTTTCATCTGTTACGAGGAGATCGTTATCATCAGCGATGATCTCCTCCAGTGAAGGATTGATCTTTACTGTTCCGTTTTTATCTGTGGTATTAGGCATAGTGACCCTTACGAGTTTGAATTTATCAGTTGGGTAACTTAATTCCAGTCCCATGGCCGAGAATTCATTCATTTTTGTGCTCATACGCAAGGGAATTTCAAAATAGGCGGCATCATTCACGGTAATATACTCATCCGAACGGAAAATGATATCAGCGGGTATTGACTTAACTCCGCTCCAGTTATCCGCAGAATCGCGGTATTTGCTGCTTGAAGCATTATAATCACCGTAGCAGATCGTTTTCAGGTCAACAACCAAGCCCGTAGCAGCAACGATTATGACCGTATCCAAAGCCACCCAGTTGCCTTTCGGGAAGTTTCTGAGCGGATTGTATGGCGCACCAATCTTTGCTTTGATCCTTGAAATATCTATGGCATTTATCGCTGAATTATTATCAACATCGCCGGCTTTCTTATATTTTGCTGAGAAATTCCTGGAGGGATCAGTAATCGTATCTACTCCAATATAATACTTAAGCATGGTTACATCTATCGCATCTATTCCATTGCCGGCCTGCATGCTGTCGGCGGTGTATTTATCATAGGAAAGGATGTATTCTCCATTCGGAATGCTTGTGAATTCATAAAATCCGTGTACATCACTGGTATCCCGGGCCAATTCAACTCCGTCATATAATGATCTGAGTATAACGATAACGTTATCGATATTGTAAATTGCAGGATTATAAGTCGGAGGATTAGGTGCGGGGTTGCCTGCATTGGCCTTGCCTGCATAACGTGTCCTGCCGCCGATGGCAGCTCCGGGAGGATTTACCGTGACATTAAACAGGCAATGCGCTACATTTCCGCATGAATCCATTGCCATCCAGTCGATTGTTGTAAGCCCCAGCGGAAGCGCCATACCTGCCAGAGTACTATCACCATTGAGAGAATTATAAGGAATTACTTTACAACAAATATCAAAGCAATCCAACGGATCAAATTCATCGCCAACAACCGTATAGATAAGGTCGGCCGGGTTGGCCGTTCTGATCTGGTCGGGCGGACAAGCGATCAGGGGAGGCATCAGATCAACAATAGTAAAAGTGGCTGTGGTCTCCGATTTATTTCCGCAAATATCCGTTGCTGTAAAAGTCACTGTTGCATAACCTGTTTTTCCACAAGTATAAGTAAAACCAGTATAATTATTGCTCCAAAAGACCGTATCAAGTGTAGAGTCGGCAACAGCGCCACCATTAGATTCGAGCCATGTATTCAATTGTGCCATATTTATAAGGGGATCACACATGACAACCATATCCTGTGCAGGTGATACGATAAGTGAATCTCTATACGGACAAGGATCGGGCACGGCAATCAAATTGGCTGTATTTGGAAAGAAAGCAATAGCCAGTGAGGCCGGATTGTTCAAAAAGCCTAAGCCATAAAAATTTAAAGGATTTCCCTCATAATCATAGCGTATCATACCCGGAAGGCCTATCATGTAGTCGCTCCCCCCCACTGCATACAATCCATGGTGGTCAACCATTTGCATATCGTTGAAATTCATAATCGGGTCTTCGATAAAATAAGGATGTCCGTTATGCGGAATCAATTGGCCATCAATAGTAAAAGTGTATATCCTGTGATTCCCGGTACTAGCCACCCAGACATTCCACCAGGAATCCACAAAAATTCCTTCGGGGTCATTTAAATGTGGAAGCCCGAAAGCACCATGATGACTTCCGGTACCCATATCAAGGCTGGTATTAAAGCGATAAACCTGCCGGGTTGCACTATCGGTTACAAAAATATCATAGATGGTCCCGTCCGAATATAAACATTGCCGAGGTTTGTTACGAAAGACTGCTACATCTGTCGGACGGAAATTCAATATCATCAGGAAATATTCCCCCATCAGCATAAAATCAGCGTTATATCGTAGTACATGTCCCCGGGCAGCCACAAATATTTCACCTGTTTCCTTGTCAATATCGATACCTTTTGGATCTATCAACTCAGGACCTGAATACATATTTATCAGTGTACCGGCCTGATTATAAACTCGTATCTGGTCGTTATAAGGCAAATCTTCGGTAATGTAAATATTACCGTTACCGTCGAATGCTGTTGCTGTGGGATTGCCCGGAATCATTTCCAGGTTATTAATCAGTACCGAATGACTAAAATCACTCTGATAGGTAAGGACAGGAAAATTATTACCCGGGTCAGCAATGGCAATCAATCCGCTGTCGAATTTGCAGGGAACTTTTTCTTTGTACCACATAAACTCAGGATTTAAACCCCAACCTTTTGAACCGACCACAATATAAGTCCCATCAGAACGGCGGATCTTTAGAAAAATAGTATCACCCTTCCATATCACCCGTTCGCCGGCATGTGTAACGCCATGAGCACCCATCTCTTCTTCCTCGGCAGTAATGCCGTTTTCATGTGCATCTTCATAGGTCAGGCTATCCCTCACCGATGTAAATACTTCTGTTATCTCGTGCATCAGCACCATATCCGGTGTGAATCCGTTGGAATCATTAACATTTCCCATATTTTCAAGATCATCAATATCTATCAGCTGCGTTCCTGTAGAAACCCCGCCAACACCGGGCTGAAAGCCCCCAAGAAAAACCTGGGGACTATTATCAACTATCTGAAGTGTGACACTGACTGATGTATCGTTAATCATGTTCCTTAACCGCGTCGCTGAAGCATTGCCTCCGGTATCAATAGACATGACGCCGGTGGTTGTGTCAATGGTGACCGTAGTTCCAAGTGATTTCGATAACCAGTCAGCCAATTCCTTCTGCTGATCAGGAGTCCCCTGAACTTTGACTTCCGCATAAGAATTAATGCTGATAAGCCCTATAATAGCAGCAAATAGTGCTATTAGAATAACAATGTTTTTAATAATTGTGTAATTTGAATGGTTCATAATGATTCCTCCATATTAAAATTGTATTTATAACACTTCATTTTACATGTGGTAATAAATTCAACATATCGAATATACCATTTCGTATATATAACTAAATGTTAATGTACATATTAGTTTGTACAAATTTAAACATATATTAGTTTAAAAACAAATTTTTAACAAAACATTATTTTAATTAAATCAAACAGGAAATGAATCATGACACAATTCCTTGTATAGAGATTACAAGAACTTTAAGCAAAAAAATCGTTGCTATGGATTTTATCCAGCGTTTTAGAAACCTGAAGTTGTTTTATTCACCGAAAAAGATCTTCTCAGCCTCCCCTATGCGCTCCGGCTTACCGATATCAAACCACAGAGCATTATCGTTGTATACCACAATTTTATGATCTTCAGCAATATCCAGGTACAGGTCGGTAAGCGAGAATTTCCCTTTTTTGGTACAGACTCTGAATATTTCAGGATTAAGCATCTGAATACCGCTGAATGCGGCTTCGGTAAGTTTTTCCCCGTAGCGCACCACGATTTTTTCGCCTTTTGCTTTGTTTATCCACCCGCACAGCACCTGATTTTTATCAATCAGAAGATAACGGGCAGTATCTCGTTTTTTTACAACCAGCGTAGCTAATGATTTAATACGGGAGTGATACATTTCTAGTCTATGAAGATCGGTTTTGGAAAGCACATCAACATTATGCACCAGAAAGGGTTTGCCGTCGTCAAAAAAATAAGAGGCTTTCATCAGGCCGCCTCCCGTATCGAGTAAGGCATCGCGTTCGTCAGAAACCTCAATACGTATCCCGAAATTTTTATTTTGCTTCAGAAAATCTATGATCTGTCCTGCAAAATGATGTACATTGATGATTATCTCAGAGATTCCAAAACATTTCAGATTTTCTATCACATGTTCAATCATGGGTTTCCCGTTGACAAGCACCAGGGCTTTGGGTTTATCTTCAGTAAGTTTTCCCAGTCGGGTACCCTTCCCCGCGGCTAATATCATTGCTTTCATGGTACTGATTTTTGTTCATTATGATTCAGAACGATTTCCACATCGAAGGATTTTTTAACAAATTTAGCAAGACGTTCAGCAAAATATACCGAGCGATGCTGCCCTCCGGTACAACCGAAACTCACCGTAAGACCGCTAAAACCCCTCGCGAGATAGTTCTCCAACGAGTGCTCAATAAGCCGGCTTACATTTTCGAAGAATATCTCCGTTTCATGCTTTATTTCAAGGTATTCAATCACCGGCCGGTCTTTGCCGTTAAGGTCTTTGAATTCATCATACCTGCCAGGGTTAGGCAGTGCACGGCAATCGAACACAAAGCCGCCTCCATGCCCGCTTAAATCGGCCGGATAGCCTTTTTTAAATGAAAAACTGTTTATGTATACCGTGAGTTTCTCAGGTTTTTCATAGGCATATTTATTCAAGTGTCCGGCTTCAACTATTTGTCTGAAAACATCCGAAAGGGCATCCGTTTTTACCGGCAACGTAATATTTTCAATGATCCATCTGAGGTTGGCCACCGCATAAGGTATGCTCTTCAGAAAATGTAATTTTTTCTCATAATATCCCCGGAAGCCATAAGCTCCCATAGCCTGCATGATACGTATCAGGACAAAGCCGTAATAGTGCGTAATGAACTCACTTTTATTAACAGATACCCTCTTACTGAGTTCTTCTATGTAATATTCCAGAAGATCTTCCCGCACCTGCTGGGGAATATCAGCTTTGGCATCATACAACAAAGAAGCCACATCATATTGCAGCGCACCCTTGCGGCCACCCTGATAATCAATAAAATATAGCTTTTCATCAAAGATCATAATGTTGCGCGACTGAAAATCACGGTACATAAAATGGTCCGAACCGGCTGTCAGCAAATAATCCGTAAAAACATTAAAATCATCCTCGAGCTTTTGCTCGTCAAATCCTATCTGAGCCAGCTTCAGAAAATAATATTTGAAATAATTCAGGTCCCACATCATGGACTGCTTATCGAAAGCGTTACGGGGATAACAAACGGAATAATCCAAATCACCGGACGCATCAAGCTGAAAACGAAGTAAATGATCCAGCACATTTTTATACAGAGTACGTGTGTTTTGAGAGAAACCCTCATCACGATGACGTTCAAGATTGAAAAAAAGCGTTTCGTCACCCAGGTCCTCAAGGAGGTAAAGATCATGAACCTTGTCTTCACAAAATATCTTCGGAACAGGAAGTTTGTATTTTTCAAAATGCCTGGTAAAAGATAAAAAAGCGGCGTTTTCCTTTTTGTCGGTGTTATAGGCAGCAAGAACTTTATGCTTTGCGGAGATAACCCTGAAATAAATCCTGCTTGACCCTGAAGAAGGTAACTGACAGATATTCAGTGGTAGCTCATTAAAACAATAATTAAAAAGAGCAGTAATATTATACAACAGGTCTTCCTTCATATACGTATTTAATGTTTACAAACTTACATAAAAACATGACAGTTTTAACTAAATTTGCACGAAATTATGACAAGTGAGTTTTTATTTTCTATGAAAAAAGTACTCCTGATAGCTACAAACTCGGAAAAAAAACCCTATCCGGTGCCTCCCATCGGACTAAGTATTGTAGCACAGAGTATTGAAAAAGACTATGAGGTGAGGGTTTACGACGCCATGTTTGATGAAGGGACGTCATTACCCGAAATCGTCAATTCGTTCAGACCTGATTATATAGGCTGCAGCATCAGAAATGTAGATTCCATGTCGGTTGAAGCGCCCGAATTCTTTCTTGAACCGATCCATGAAAACATCATCAAACCCTTAAAAAGTCTCACCCATGCCCCGATCATCCTTGGTGGCAGCGGATACAGCATTTTTCCCTACGAGATACTTGATTATTTCGGTTTAG